>NZ_AYXG01000217.1 GCF_000564855.1 Actinokineospora spheciospongiae | reverse complement strand
GGGCAGGGGTGGGGAGGCTGCGGGGGTCGGCGGGGACGAAGGCGGCCAGGACGATCAGGGCGATGAGGCCGAAGCAGAAGCTGGTGACGAAGATCGGGCCCGAGTCCGCGCCCAGGGAGGCCAGCAGCAGGAAGGTCAGCAGCGGGCCGAACAGCGCCCCGACGGTGTCCATCGCCCGGTGCAGGCCGAACGCGCGGCCCAGGCTCTCGGCGGGGGTGGCCAGAGAGATCAGTGCGTCGCGGGGGGCGGTGCGCAGGCCCTTGCCCGCTCGGTCGAAGGCGAGGACGCCGCCGATGGCCAGGCCGGAGCCGCCCGCGAGGGGGAAGACCAGTTTGCTGGCCGTTGACATGGCGTAGCCGGCGAAGGCGACCACTTTGTACTGTCCCAGCCGGTCGGCGAGGTAGCCGCCGACCAGGCGCAGGATGGTGGTGGCGCCGGTGTACAGACCATCCAGGAGTCCGAATTGGACGTATCCGAGCTGGAGGGTGTAGATCAGGTACAGCGGGAGGAAGGCCGAGACCATCTCCGCCGACACGTCCGTCAGGAGGCTGACCGCGCCCAGGGCGACGACCGTGCCGGGGACGCGGCCGGGCCGCGACGGGCCGGTGCCGGTGTCGGGGGTGGCGCGCGCCGACGCCAGGTACATCGTCGACTCCTCACCGCGCCGGCCGGGCCGGTCAGCTCTTCGTCACACCTCGGGCGATGTCCGCCACCTGAGCCGCTGCCCGCGCCCACGAGTGGTGGGCGCGCACGTCGGCCATCTCCCGCGCCACGCGGTCGAAGATCGCGTCGTCGGCGCGCAGGCGCGCGATGGTGCTTGCCAGCTCAGCCGGATCATCGGAGTCGACCAGGTCGCCGTTACGGCCGGTGACGACGATCTCGGGCATGGCGAAGGCGTTGCGGGCCACGCACGGCAGGCCCCGGGACAGCGCCTCGACCAGCGCGATGCCGAAGCCCTCGAACTTCGAGGGCATGACGAACAGGTCGTGCTCGTCGTACACCTGGGCCAGCCGCTCGACCGGCAGCCTGCCGAGGAACGTCACCCCCGGTGGCGGTTCGCCCACCATGGGCCACTCCCGGGGTCCCACCACGGTGAGGGTGAAGTCCGGGTCGACCTCGGCGCGCAACTGGGCCAGGGCGGCGACGACCTGCGGGCCGGACTTGGTGGCGAAGTCCTTGCCCACCAGCAGCAACCGGGTGCGCGGTCCTTCCCGCCTGCGCCGCAGGACCTCCTCGGGCACCGCCGCGCCCGCCCAGGTCGCGGAGGCGCCCGGGTTGACCACGTGGACCTTCGCCGGGTCCACCCCGGACACGCGGACCAGGTGTTCGGCGAACCAGCGGCTCATCGCCAGCACCCCGGCGGCCTCGGCGTAGACGCCGCGCTGGCGGTCGCGCAGCCGGATGAGGTCGGCCTCGTCGAGGGACGGGAAGTGGGTCAGCCGCCCGCGTTCGTCGCGGTGTTCGAAGAGGACGTCGTAGCTGAGGTCCTGCAGTACCAGGTACGGGCGGTCGACGACGGCGAGGTCCTGCACCTGGAGGACCACGTCGGCGCCGGAGGCGGCGACGTCGTGGCGGACGGCGGTGTCGAGGTAGCGGCGGGCGAGCCGGGAGTGCTTCCACATCGACACCCAGGTGCCGTCGACTCGGCGGGCGTTGAGCGCCTTGAGGCCGAGGCGGACCGGGTCGGGGAAGCGCACGCCTGCGTCGACGCAGTCGAGGTCGGCGGTGTCAGGAAAGTCGCGGAGGGCGCGCCGGAGGTTCCACGGGGTGTAGGACCACGTCGGTTCCGGCTGGGGGTCCCACGCGCAGGTGAAGCCAAGTCGCACGCGGTCACCATAGCCGCCTCGACTACACGGCCAGTAACAATTCCGCCCCTCGAACGACGATAGATCCGGAGGGGCGTGCCGGCTCCGCTCGCCGGAGGCCTTGGATCGGGGAACATGAGATGGACTTCTGGAGGACCGTAGGCGTCCTGCTCCGCCGCTGGCCGGTGGCGCTGGCCGTGTTCGGCGTCACGCTGGGCATCGCGGGTGCGGTGTACGGCACGGTGCCCACCGAGTACGAGTCGAAGGGCCTGGTCATCCTGACCGTGCCCACCTCGGGCGCGACGGTGACCAACGACCCCACCAAGCCGCCCGGTGTGGTGAACCCGCTGCTCGCCTTCGACGGCAGCCTGCAGATCACCTCGCAGTTGCTGGTGCAGACGCTGAACGACCCCAAGATCGTCGAGCAGCTCACCGCGCAGGGCGCCACCGCCAAGTACGAGGCGGGCGACGGTTCGCTCGACGGCCCGTTCATCATGGTCGTGGCGACCGGTGCCTCGCCGGACGAGTCGCAGCGCACCGTCTCACTGGCCTTCGACCGGGTGCGCGAGGAGCTGTCGAAGCGGCAGACCAACCTGGGTGCGCCGGACTCCACCTTCATCAACATGGAGAGCGTGGTCGCCCCGACCCCGGCCGAGCCGAAGATCGGCGGCAAGGTGCGGGCCGCGGGCGCCGCGTTCGCGCTGGGTTTCGCCGCCGCCCTCACCTCGGTCTACCTGCTGGAGTCGCACTCGCGGCGCAAGCGCGGCGGCGACAAGGCGGGCAAAGCGGGCAAGTCCGGCCGCAAGGCCGAGGTCGCCGAGCCGGAGGAACTGCTCAGCGGCACCGCGGCGCCGGAGCCCGAGCGCAAGCCGCAGCAGGGCACCCGGACGACCAACGGCACGGGCACCAACGGCTCCGGTGTCACCGGCGCGGCCGTCAACGGCGCTGCTGTCAACGGTTCCGCCAACCCCAACGTCCGGTTGACCCCGGCCAAGCCCGACGGCCCGGTGAAGCCCAACGGGGCGCCCGTCAACGGGGCGCCCGTCAACGGCGCGCAGGTCAACGGCACCGACGGCAAGGGGACGGCGAACGGGGTGCTGCCGACCGGTGCGCGGCCCGTGCAGCCGCCGAACGGCGACCCGCAGGCCACCCGGCGGATCGCCCCGGTGCAGCGCCCGCCGCACCGGCCGAGCTGAGCCGCGGACCGGGCATGGTGCTGCACGACCTGGCCGACGAGGGCAGGCGCACCCGGCAGCGGGCCGACGCGGCCACCCTGGTCGGCGTCTACCTGTGCTTCCTGGTCCTGGTGCCCGCCCGGCTGGTGATCGGCGGGCTGCCGCTGGACGTGCGGCCGTCGCTGCTGCTCGGGCTGGGCTTGGGCATGTGCTGGCTGTGCGCGCAGATGGTGGACAACCTGGGCATGGCGAAGGGCCCCAACCCGGCGCGCACCGGGATCTTCGTCTTCGCCGCCTCCCAGGTCGCCACCTACGGCTACGCGACCTGGAAGTACCTGCCCGCCGACGAGCTGAAGTCGGCCGACCTGAGCTTCATCACGATCCTGGGCCTGCTGGTGGTGGGGCTGCTGGTGTGCGACGGCATCCGCACCCTGGACCGGCTGGACCGGGTGCTCAAGTTCGTCGTGGTCACCTGCGCGGTCATGGCGTTCATCGGCCTGTTGCAGTTCTTCCTCGGGTTCGACCTGGTCAAGTACATGACCGTGCCGGGGCTGCGCGAGGTGGGCTCCGGGGAGTCGGTGCTGGAGCGGTCGATCTTCCGCAGGCCCTCGGGCACCGCCGGGCACCCGATCGAGTTCGGGGTGGTGTGCGGGTTCGCGGTGCCGTTCGCCGCGCACTACGCGTTCCGCACGCAGGCGGCGGGGCTCAAGGCGCGCAACTGGTGGATCTGCCTGCTGCTGCTGGCGATGGGCGCGGTGGTGTCGCTGTCGCGGTCGGCGATCCTGGGGATGCTGGTGGCGGCGATCTTCCTGATCCCCACCTGGCCGGTGCGCCGGGCGGTGCAGACCGTCATCGCGGCCAGCGGGTTCCTGGTGGTGCTGCGGTTCTTCGTGCCCGGTCTGGTGGGGACGCTGCTGAGCCTGTTCAGCAACATCTCCAACGACCCCAGCATCCAGGGCCGCACCGACGACTACGACTCCACCAGCCAGACCATCGCCGACAACCTGTGGCTGGGCAAGGGCTTCGGCACCTACCTGCCCACCAGGTACGGGCCGCTGGACAACCAGTACCTGGGCACGATCGTGGAGAACGGGCTGGTCGGGCTGGCGGCGCTGATCGCGGTGTTCCTGCTGGGCATGTGGGCGGCCGGGGCGGCCCGGCGGGCCACCCGCGACCCGCACGTGCGGGACTTGGCGCAGACGATCCTGGCCTGCATCGCCATGCTCGGGGTCTCCAGCGTCACCTACGACACCTTCGCCTTCAAGATCGCCAGCGGGTTGATGTTCATCCTGATCGGCGCCGCCGGGGCGCTGATGCGGATCAACCGGGCGACCTCGGGCGGGATCTCCGGGCCGACGCTGCGGTTCTCCGCCAAGGCGCTGGCCGCCTGGGCGGCCCGGGGCGTGGCCACGGCTCGTGACCAGGCCCGGGAGCCCCGGTGACCGGCGGGTCAGCGCTTGACCTCACCGCCGTCGGCGAAGGTGTTGCCCGCCCAGTCCAGTTGCCCGGCGACGTTGGCCGGGCCGTAGACGAACGACTTGCCGAACACGTTGTTGCGGATGGTCCGGTTCGAGCCGTTCGGGTCGAGGTAGATGGTGTAGTTGCCGCCGTCGAGCCAGTTGCCCTCGATGAGGACGTTCGACGGGGCGCCGCCCTCGCCGCCGATGAGGATGCACGAGGTCTGGTGGCGGGGGTTGGAGATGGTGTTGCCGCGGATGGTGATGTTCGAGCTGCCGGTGGACTGCACGCCGTCGTTGTGCGGCTCGTCGCTGTCGAGGCCGGTGTACTCCAGGTCGTGAATCCAGGAGTACTCCAGGGTGCTGCCCTGCTCGGTGTGCACGCCGTCGTTGCAGCCGTGGATGTTGACCCGGATGGTGTGCACCCGGTTGAAGCCGATGCCGTAGCCGCAGCCCTTGCCGCTGCCCGCGATCTCGGTGTCGATCACCTGCAGGTTGGCGTACTGGTCGAGCTTGTAGATGCCGTACGGGGCGGTGGTCTTGATCAGCGAGCGGGTGATGCGCACGTTGTCGGCGGCGACCCGCACCGAGCAGGGAATCGACTTGCCGTCGATCACGGTGCCCGGCTTGTCGATGACCAGTTCGCCCTTCTCGCAGTTCATGGGGGTGAGCTTCACGCCGGTGTGCTGGTAGCCGGTGTTGTGCGGGCCGGGCTGGGCGCTGGGCGGGGGCGGTGGGGCGGCCTGCGGGGGCGGCGCGACGGGCTTC
Organism: Actinokineospora spheciospongiae; assembly: GCF_000564855.1. Classification (GTDB taxonomy): domain Bacteria; phylum Actinomycetota; class Actinomycetes; order Mycobacteriales; family Pseudonocardiaceae; genus Actinokineospora; species Actinokineospora spheciospongiae. The sequence goes on along the minus strand of NZ_AYXG01000217.1, from coordinate 17,862 downwards.
GGCTTGGCGGCCGTGGTGGTCACCGGGGGCGGGGCGGCGGTGGTGGTGCTGGCAGGCGGGGCGGTGGTGGGTGGCAGCAGCGTCCCCGTGGGGGTGGCGCTCGTCGGGGTGGTCGATCCGAGGGTGGGCGGCGGGCCGCCGTCCGCGCTCTCGGCCTCACCGCAGCCGCCGAGCAGCAGGGCGGTGGTCACGACCGCGGCGAACGCCCCGGGTCTGGAACGGGGACGCCTATCTCGAACAGATCTCATCCTGGTAACTCCTCATTCGTTCCGGGTGGCCACGCACGACACGCGCCCATTCCCGGTCACCTTTTCCCGACGCCAGTCGATCACCGCAGGTCTTCTTACCCGAAATCCTCGTGCACGCACACCCCGGGGGCAACCGGTCACCCGGGCGCCCCGTCCACACCACCCGCGCGCAGGCAGCCGCGGCGAGCCCGTCCGGAGTCCCGGTGACCACACCCGACCAGTCCACCGAGCCCGCCGCGGCGCCCGCGCCCCCGGCGGAGGGCAAGGTGCGCAAGGCCCTGGGGCTGAGCTTCCTCAACACCGTGACCGGCAAGCTGGGCACCCTGCTGACCGGGGTGCTGCTGGCCCGCATCCTGGCCCCGGAGGACTTCGGCGCGTTCGCGGTGGCGCTGGTGGCGCTCAGCGCGGTGCTGGCGGTCAACGAGCTGGGGGTGAGCCTGGCGCTGGTCCGCTGGCCGGGCGACCCGCGCGACATCGCCCCGACCGTCACCACGATCTCCCTGGTCAGCAGTGCCGTGCTGTACGCGGTGTGCTGGTTCGGCGCGCCCGCGTTCAGCGCCGCGCTGGGCGCCCCGGAGGCGGCCGGGGTGGTGCGGCTGCTGTGCGCGTCGGTGCTGATCGACGGGGCGACGGCGGCGGCGGCGCAGTTCGTGAACCGGGAGTTCCGCCAGGGCGTGCGGCTGGTGGTGGACCTGTCGAACCTGGGCCTGTCGACCGGGCTGACCGTGGTGCTGGCGCTGGCCGACTTCGGCCCGGCGAGCCTGGCCTGGGGTCGGATCGTGGGCAACGCGCTCTCGGCGCTGCTGCTGTTCCGGCTGGTGTCGCTGTGGCCCCGGCCCGGCTGGGACCGGTCGCAGGCCCGGGAGCTGATCAAGTTCGGGCTGCCGCTGGCGGGGGCGTCGCTGCTGGTGTTCGCCATGCTGAACGTGGACTACGTCGTGGCGGGCCACCTGCTCGGCGCGGTCGCGCTGGGGTTGTACCTGCAGGCGTTCAACCTGGCGAGCTGGCCGGTGAACATGTTCTCCACGGTGGTGCGCCGGGTGTCGCTGGCGGCGTTCGCGCAGGTCCAGCACGACCCGGAGGAGCGCGAACGGGCGCTGGGCCGGTTCGCGCAGCTCTTGGCGCTGACCGCGCTGCCGGTGTCGGCGCTGCTGGGCCTGCTGGCGCTGCCGATCATCCGCACGCTCTACGGCGAGCAGTGGGTGGGTGCGGCGGAGGCGTTGCAGTTCCTGGCGATCCTGGGGATGGCCAGGGTGGCCGGGGAGCTGGCCTACGACTACCTGGTGGCGCTGGGGTTGCCGGGGCGGACGCTGTGGATTCAGGGCATCTGGACCGGTGGGCTGGTGGTGGCGCTGCCGATCGGCGCGCTGGTCGACGGAATCCGGGGGGTGGCCGCCGCGCACGCGGTCGTCGCGGTGGTGCTGATCATGCCCGCGTACGGGGTCGCGGTGCGCCGCACCGGGGTGTCGCTGCGCCGGGTCCTGGCCCTGGTGGTGCGGCCGGTGCTGGGCTGCGCGCTGCTGTGCGCGGTGGTCCTCGGCGTGCGGGTGCTGCTGGACCAGACGTTCGTCGAGCTGCTGGTGGCGGGCCTGCTCGGCGTCCTGGCCTACGCGGCGGTCGTGTGGCCGATGCGGAACCTGCTCAGGAAGCCCGGTTTCTGACCGTCTGAACAGGACAGTGGCCCGTCCCGGACGGGAACGGGCCACTGTGGACTTTTCAGGTCGCGCGCAGGCCGGGACCGTCCTGGACGTGCCGGGTGCCGCACTCGGTGCAGCGCAGGTCGGCGGGCAAGCGCTCGCCGCAGACGCAGACCCACGCCTTGAGCCGGGCCGGGTTCCCGGCGACGAAGGCGTGCGCGGGCACGTTCGCGGTGACGACCGCCCCCGCGGCGGCGAAGGCGTACTCGCCGATCTCGGTCCCGCACACCACCACCGCGCCCGCCCCCAGGCTCGCACCGCGGCGGACCAGGGTGGTGTACAGCTCCTCCGGTCCCTTGCGCAGGTGCGCGCGGGGGCGCAGGTCGTTGGTGAACAGCACGTTCGGGCCGAGGAAGACCTCGTCCTCGCAGGTGACCCCGGTGAAGACCAGGGTGCCGTTCTTCACCGTGACCCGGTCGCCGAGCACGGCACCGGTCTCGACGAACGCGCCGTCGCAGATGTTGCAGTCGCGGCCGACCTTGGCCCCGGGCAGCACGTGCGCGAACGCCCACACGCGGGTGCCGTCGCCGACGTCCTCGCTCTCGCAGAGGCCCCTGGGGTGCACGTACGGGGTCACGGCACGAGCCCGGACAGCACCTCGACGACCCGCTCCTGCTGCGCCGGGGTGATCTCGGCGAACAGCGGCAGCGACAGCAGCTCCCCCGCGGTCTTCTCCGCGACCGGGAACGAACCGGTGGCCAGCGAGGAGAACGCGCCGGTGCGGTGGACCGGGACCGGGTAGTGGATGCCCGCGCCGATGCCCGCGGCGTTGAGGCCGGCCAGCACGCGGTCGCGGTCGGCGACCCGGACGACGTAGAGGTGCCACACCGGCTCGTTGCCGTCGAGCACGACCGGGCGGCCCACCGACGGCAGCGCGGCGAGCAGGTCGTCGTAGCGGGCGGCGGCGGCGCGGCGGGCGGTGTTCCAGCCCTCCAGCCTGCGCAGCTTCGCCGAGAGGACAACCGCCTGGAGGGTGTCCATCCGGCTGTTGAAGCCGAGTTCCGGGTGCTCGTACTTGCGCGGTGAACCGTGCTCGCGCAGCAGCCGCACCCGCTGGGCCAAGTCGGCGTTGTCAGTCACGACACCGCCCGCGTCGCCGTAGGCGCCGAGGTTCTTGCCGGGGTAGAAGCTGGTGGCGGCGATGTCGCCGAGCGACCCGGCGGCCCGGCCGTGGCGGCGGGCGCCCTGCGACTGCGCGGCGTCCTCCACGATGGCCGCGCCCACCGCGTCGGCGATCGGGCGGATGCGCTCGACCGGCGCGGTCTGCCCGTACAGGTGCACCGGCAGGATCGCCTTGGTGCGCGGGCCGACGACGGACTCGAGCTGGTCGACGTCGATCAGCAGGGTGTCGTCGGCGCAGTCGACCAGGACCGGGGTGGCGCCCGCGCGGGCGACCGCCTCGGCGGTGGCGATGAAGGTGTTGGCGGGCAGCACGCACTCGTCGCCGGGGCCGACGCCGAGGGCGCGCAGCGCCAGCTCGATGGCGTCGGTGCCGTTGCCGACGCCGACGCAGTGCGCGACCCCGCAGTAGGCGGCGAACTCGGCCTCGAAGGCGCCGACCGGGGCGCCGCCGATGAAGGCGGTCTTGGCCAGGACCTCGGCCCAGCCCTCGGCCACCTCGTCGGCGACCTGCGCGTGCTGCGCGGCCAGGTCGACCAGGGGGATGGCGGTCATGGTGCGGTCCTTTCCTGCGGTGCGGTCGCCGCGGACGTGGGGGCGGCGGTCGGGGGCGTGGGCCCCGGGACAGTCTGCGCGGCGGTCGCCTGCGCGGCGACCGGTGGCCCGGGGGCCGTCGTCGCGGCGGCGGTGCTGGCGTGGGCGCTGAGCTTGGCCATCTCGGACTTGGCGTTGGCGTCGTCGACCTGGAGCCTGCCGCGCCAGCGGGAGACCTTGCGGTTGACCTTGTAGCGGAAGATGCCCGCCGACGCCTGGGCCGCGTCGGCGAGGCGGGCGTCCAGGGCGGGGCGGTGGGCCACGGCGTGCGCGTACTCGTCGAGGACGATGCCCGCGGCGCGGCGCAGGCTGAACCGGGTGTCGACCAGTCCGCGGCCGTACTCGCCCAGGCGCGAGCGGGTCTCCGGGGACTCGGCGAGCACCCGGATGGCCTCGGCGAGGGCGGGAGCGCCAGCGCCCCGGCTGCCCGGGCCCAGGCCGAAGAAGCCGTTCCAGAGGAACCGGTCCACGGTGGACTCCTCGAACAGCTCGCTGAAGCCGTCCTCGCCGACGACCACCAGCGGCTTGCCGAAGGCCATGCCGCGCAGCGCGGAGCTGCCCATGCCGACCACGACGTCCGCCGCGGCGTAGGCCGGGCGCGGGTCGGCCAGCTCACCGGCGAGCACGACGACCCGGCGGCCCGCGCGCGCGTTCGCCCGCGCCGCCGCCTCGGCGACCTGCTCCCTGGCGGGTCCGTCACCCGCGATGACCAGTTGCACCCGGGTTCCGGTGAGGCTCAGCTCGGCGACCGCGGCGCAGGAGGCGAGCAGGCTCTCCAGCTTGAGGTCCGGGGCGAGCCTGCTGACGATCGCGACCAGCGGCAGCTCCGGGTCCAGGCCCAGGTCGGCGCGGAAACCGGAGGCGTCGACCGCGCCGGGGTGGTCCTGGGCGGTGTCGACCGGGGGTTCCAGCAGGGTGACCCGGGTGTGCCCGGCGGCGCGGGCGGCGGCGGCGATCTGCTCGGTGCCGACCATCAGCGGCACGGTCCGGGGGAAGAACGGCACGACCGACATGGACATGACCGTGGCGACGGTGGCGTGCGGCGCCCCGCCCGGACCGGCTGCCGCGGCGATCGCCTCGACGGCGGGCGGCCACTCGAAGCCGTGCACCACGTCGACGGCGCCGCTGGCCGAGAGCGCGCGGAGCTGCCGGATGACCCGGGCCGATGGCCTGCCGCGCTCCAGCGGGATCTCCACGTGCGGCAGCCCGGCGGCGTGCACGCGCTCGACCACCACCCCGGGGGCGGAGAACACGACGACCTCGTGCCCGGCGTCGCGGACCTCGGTGGCGAGCTGCACGGCGTTGATCTGCGAGCCGCCCAGTTCCATGGCGTGCGGGTAGACGATGATCCGCATGGCTAGCGCAGCCTCCGTGCCGGGTTGCCCACCCAGGTCTGCCCGGTCGGGACGTCGTCGAGGACGACCGAGCCCATCCCCACCACGGCTCGCTCACCGATCGTGCGGCCCTCGCGGACCAGCGCGCCCTGCCCGAGGTAGGCGTCGCGGCCCACGGTGACCCCGCCGCCGAGCGAAGCGCGACCGGCGAAGGTGGCGAAGTCGCCGATCACGCAGTCGTGGGTGACGAGCACGTGCGGCATGGCCACCACGTGCCGCCCGACCGGGACCGGGGCGGTGATCACGGCACCGGCCAGCAGCACGGTGCCGACGCCGAGGTCGGTGCCCGGGGCGACCGACGCCGCCGGGTGCACGACGGTGGCCCAGCGCTCGTCGGGCAGCCCGACCCGCTCGACCAGCGCCGCCCGGGCGCCCGGCCGGTGCACCGAGGCCACGCACGCGACGGCCAGGGCGTCCGGGTGCTCGGCCACCAGCTCCGCGCCGCCGAGCACGGTCACGCCGTCGAGGTCGGCGCCGTGCTTGGCCGGGTCGTCGTCCAGCACGCCGAGGGGGGTGAACCGCTCCGGCAGCGCGCGCAGCGCGGCCAGCACCTCGCGGGCCAGGCCACCGCCGCCGAGGAGCAGCAGCGGGCGGGCGGTCACGCCGGTTCCACCACTCGACCGACGGCCGCGGCGAGCGAGTCCACCACGTGCCGCTGCTCGGCTTCGGTCAGGTCGTGGTGCACCGGCAGGATCAGCGAGCGGGCGGTCAGGTGCTCGGTGACCGGCATCGGCGCCGAGGGGTGCCCGGCGTAGGCGGGCTCCAGGTGCGAGGCCATGATCCCGCGCCGCGCGGACACGCCCGCGGCCGACAGCGCGGCCAGCACGCCGTTGCGGTCGGGCATGTCGTCGGCCAGCAGCACCCAGAACGACTGGTAGTTGGTGGTGCCGTGCGCCGGGTCGGTGACCGCGCGCAGGCCGGGCAGCCCGGCCAGCAGCTCGTGGTAGCGGGCGGCGATCTCGCGCCTGCGGGCCACGATGGCGTCCAGCCTGCCGAGCTGCACCAGGCCCATGGCGGCCTGGATGTCGGTCATCCGGTAGTTGAAGCCGGTCTCCAGGTAGCTCTCGACGACCGCGCCGCCCGCGGCGTGGCGCTGCGCGGCGGACACGTTCATGCCGTGCTCGCGCAGCCTGCGCAGCCGCGCGCCCAGCTCGGGGTCGTCGGTGGTGACCATGCCGCCCTCACCGGTGGTGATCAGCTTGCGCGGGTGGAACGACCAGGCGGCCAGGTGCACGCCCGCGCCGACCGGGGCGCCGTCCAGGGTGGACCCGGCGGCGCAGGCGGCGTCCTCGACGATCGGCAGGTCGCCGACCGCCGTGCGCAGCCCGGCGATGTCGGCCGGGACCCCGCCCTGGTGCACGGCGAGGACCGCGCGGGTGGCCGGGGTGAGCACGGCGGCGACGGTCTGCCCGGTGAGGTTGCCGGTCAGCGGGTCCACGTCGGCGAAGACCGGGGTGGCGCCGCAGTAGCGCACGGCGTTCGCGGTGGCGATGAAGGAGAACGACGGCACCACGACCTCGTCGCCCGGTCCGACGCCGAGCACGTGCAGGGCCAGGTGCAGGCCGGTGGTGCAGGAGGACACCGCGACCGCGTCGGCGGCGCCGACCCGTTCGGCGAAGCGCTGCTCGAACTCGGCCACCCGGGGTCCCTGGGCCACCCAGCCGGAGCGGACGACGGCGGCGACCGCGTCGGCCTCCTCCGCACCGAGCAGCGGGCGCATGACTGGGATCACCGGGTCCTCCTCGACGGTTGCGGGGTGGCGTGCGGTTCGCGTTCGCCGTCACCCTCTGCATCCATCGGGGAAGCCGCACCGAACGTTGCACCCCCGGCGGCGGGACTTTCGCCACCCGCCACTGTGGACCACCCCAGCCGCTCGGCGAACACCCGCGCCCGCTCGGCCCACGAGTGCCGCAGGGCCACCTCGCGCCGCGGGCGGGGGGCCCGGCCGGGCCGGGTGGCGGCGGCGACCCCGGCGACGAACTCCTCGGCGTCGCGCGCCACCAGCAGGTCGGCGCCCTCGTCCTGGAGCCTGCGGTGCGCGGGCAGCTCGGAGGCCACCACCGGCAGGTCCGCCGCCAGGTACTCCAGCGTCTTGAGCGGGAACGACGCCCGGTTGAACGCGGTGTCGGCGTACGGGCACAGCCCGACGTGCATGGCGGCCAGCCAGCCGGGCAGCTCCTCGAACGGAACCGCGCCGACCGCGTGCACGTTCGGCCGGGCCAGCAGCGCGGGCGCCCGCTGCGGCTCCCACGCCGGGTCGCGCGGGCCGACCAGCAGCAGCCCGACGCCGGTGTCAGCGACCGCCTCCAGCAGGGCGATGTCGATCCGGGCGGAGAGCTGCCCGACCACCCCGGCCACCGTGGCGGGGAAGCCGTCGGGCAGCGGGTTGGGCACCAGGTCCGGGACGCGGGCGTAGGCGTCCGGGTCGCAGCCGTTGGGCAGGTCGGTCGAGCCCGCGCCGAAGCGCAGCCAGCGGGCTGCGAGCTGGGGGCTGACGGTGAACACGACGTCGGCGGCGGCCAACGCGCGCCGCTCCTCGGTCTCCAGCTTGGCGGTGTCCTGGCGCATCAGCGCCGCGCCCGCCACCCAGTCGTCGGTGCCGTAGAGGACGTCCACGACGTCGTCGCCCCAGTGGCCGAGGACGTCGTCGAAGGAGCAGGCGACGACCGCGGCCGGGGTGCGGCCCAGGTCCCGCAGCGCGGACCGGACCTGCGCGCGGACCAGCGGCCAGGTGGTCAGCCGGATGCCCGGCCTGGTCAGGCCGGGCAGCACGACCGGGGTGAGCCGGTGCAGGCCGGGGGCGACCTCGCGCAGGTCTGCCCGCCAGGACCGCCCGCCCGGGGCGACCCCGCGGTAGCGCCGCGGGGTCGCCGGGGAGACGGGCGGGTCGACCCAGAGCACGTCGGCGTAGCGGGTCAGCCGCTCGGCGAGGTGCCGCTCGGTGCCCCGCACCCCGTCGAAGGTCACCCCGGAGACGACCACGACGAGCCGCCGGTCGCCGGGTGCGGTCGTCGGCTCGCGCATGGTCGTCTTCCTCCGGTCAGCCAGGGGTTGTCACGGGTTCTGGTCGAACACCACGTCGACCCAGTAGTTCGCGCCGCCGTAGGAGTCGCCCGGGAAGCCGGACCCGCTGCGGTACACGCCGTTCGGGTTCGACCCGGCCGACAGCGGCGGGCTGGACACGCTGGTGCGCTGGAAGTACCCCGCGTCGGCGGAGTAGCGACCCACCGCCGTGGTGTACGAGCCGACGTAGGTCTGCCCGGCGGTCACCTGCACCGGGGTGTCGAAGATGAGCGTCTGCCAGCCGGACGCCGTTTCCCCGGTGAAGGTGCCGGTGGCGAGCTGCTGACCGGTGGCGCTCCACAGCGAACCGGTGTGCGTGCCGGTGTTGAGCGCCCCCTTGTGGAACTTGACGCCCTTGACCCAGCCGGTCGTGGCGGGCACGAACCGGACGCCCAGCTCGTAGGCGCCCCCGTCGTTGGACGACTCGACCGCGGGGACCATGGCCTCGCTGAACAGCGAGCACGGGCAGGTCTGGGTGGCGACCGGCCACAGGTTCCACAGCGAGGCGCCGGGCATGATCACGCCGTTCGCGTCGGCGATGCGGATGCTCACCAGGTACGGCGCCCCCGGCACCAGCCGGGCGCCCGGGGTGAAGGTCACCGTCTTCTGGTCCGCCGACAGGGTCAGCGCGCCGCCGACCTTGGCCCAGCCCGGGTCGGTCATGGAGAACTGCGCGGAGTCCAGGTCGACCGGCTCGGAGAACGTCACCGACACGGTGGTGTCCAGCGGCACGTCGCCCGCGCCCGCGGCCGGGGTGCGGGAGACGATCGTCGGCGGGGTGGTGTCGCCGTTGGCGCCCGCGGTCCACACCACGTCGACCCAGTAGTTCGTCGCGTTGTAGGAGCCGGTCGGGAAGCCGCCGCCCGCGCCGTAGCGGTAGAGGCCGTTGCTGCCGTAGGCGCCGTCCTTCACCGCGTGCATGGACTTGTAGTCGGCGCTGGTCTTGAAGTACTCGCCGGTCGCCGAGTAGCGGCCGACGGGTGCGTAGTAGGACACCACGTAGGTCGTGTTCGCCAGGACGTTGACCGGCTGGGTGAAGGTCAGCGTCTGCCAGCCGTTCGCGGTCTCCCCGGTGAAGGTGCCGGTGGCGAGGCGGGTGCCGTCGGCCGACCACAGCGAGCCGGTGTGGGTGCCGGTGTTGCCGTCGCCCTTGTAGAACTTCACGCCGAGGACCTGGCCGCGCACGTCGAAGCGGACCTTGGTGCCCAGTTCGATCGCGGACACGTCGTTGACCGCGTTGACCGCGGGCACCGCGAAGTCGTCCCACACCGAGCACGGGCAGGTGGCCGCCCGGGGCACGCCGGTCTTGAACTGGAACTCGTGGTTCTGCGGCGCGTTGCCCGCCAGGTCGTAGGCGCGGGTGGACACGTAGTAGGTGGTGCCGCCCGCCCACGGGTTGTTCGGGGTGAACGTCACCGTGCGCTTGTCCGCGGCCAGCGTCGTGGTGCCGGAGATGCCGCCGCCGGGGCCGTTGACCGCGACCAGCGCCGAGGAGGCGGTGACCGGCTCGTCCCAGACCACGGTGATCGGGGCGGTGAGCGTGACGCTGCCCTGCCCGTTGGTGGGCGAGGTGCTCGCCACCTCCGGCGCGCGGGTGTCCGGGCCGGGGTCGAGGGCGAACACGACGTCGACCCAGTAGTTGGTGGCCCGGTAGCTCTCGGCCGGGAAGCCGGACGCCCCGACCCGGAACACGCCGTTCGGGTCGCCGACGACGCTCTGCTTGGCCGACAGGGGTTCCAGGCCCTTCGCCGAGGTGGCGAAGTAGTCCTGGTCGGCGGCGTAGCGGCCGGTGTCGGTGTGGTAGGAGGCCACGTAGGTGGTGCCCGCGGTGATCGGCACGGCCACCGGGAACGACAGCGTCTGCCAACCGGTCGCGGTCTCCCCGGCGAAGGTGCCGGTGGCCAGCTTCTGACCGGAGGCGGTCCACAGCGTGCCGGTGTGCGTGCCGGTGTTGCCCGCGCCCTTGTAGAACTTCACGCCGCGGACGTAGCCGTCGGTCTGGGCGGTGAACTTCGTGCCCAGCTCGACCGCGCTGAGGTCGTTGGCCGACGGGTTGGCAGGCGCGTCGGTGGCGTTCCAGATCGAGCACGGGCAGGTGCGGGTGTTGACGGTGATCGCCCGCGACAGGACCGCGGACAGGTTCGCCGAGTCGTCGACCGCGCGGACCCGCAGCGTCTTCGCACCCGACGACGGCGGGGTGAAGGTGTAGTTCCAGGTGGTGGTGCCCGCGGTCCAGGTGGCCGCGCGCCAGGTGCTGCCGTCGACCGAGACCTCGACGCCCGCGACCTTGCCCGCGGCGTCGTTCACCGTGCCGGAGAAGGTGTACGGGGTGGCCACGGTCGGGTTCGGGGTGGCGTTCATCGCCACCACCGGGGCGGCGGTGTCGCTGCTGGCGGTGGTGGCGGTCAGGCCCGGTTGCAGGGTCGCGGCCTGCACGCCCATGTCGGCCAGGACGTTGACCGTCGCCTGCTTGATCCGCACGTCGGAGGTCGGCATGTCGGTGCGGAAGGCGTGCTCGTCCTCCACGCCCCAGGCCCACTGCACGGTGCCCGCGCCGAAGACCAGGGCGCCGCTGGCGGCCCGGTACAGCGTCAGCGCGTGCGTCTTGGTGCCCGAGCGGTAGAGGTCGCCGTGGTTCTGGAGCACGTAGTCGCCCTGCATGGTGACCGTGGTGCGGGAGAGCTGGGCGACGCCCGCGGGCTGGGAGCCGTTCTCCTCCACCGTGTCCCACTCGTAGCCGAGGGTGCCGGGCTGGAAGGTGTAGCTGTCGGTGGCGGTGGCCAGCGGGGTGTTGCGCCAGAGCCGCATCTTGCCGTACGCGGCGGGCACGGTCAGCGAGTCGTCGCGGCGGCCGTTGACGGTGAAGAGCTGGCCCAGCAGGGAGTTCTCCGGCCTGCCGCCGTCCGAGGGCGGGCTGAACCGGGGGTCGCGCCAGGTCCCGGTCCACTGCGGGCTCGGGTCGATCTTGGCGTTGGCCTTGGTCTCCTTGTAGATGATCATGTTGCGCCACGGGGTGGCGGAGGCGTCGATGCTCGGCGCCCAGCGGTGCTTCCAGAAGATCTCGTTGCCGGTGAGGAACGCCATGTGCACCCCGGCGTCGCGGGCGGCCTCGACGTTGTCGCGCTGCTCGACCGACCAGTACTCGTCGTGCCCGACGGCCATGAACACCTTGTGGTTCTTGATCAGGTTTCCGCGCCTGGCGGAGTCCACGTTGGTCGTGTACGTCATGTCGTACCCGTTGGCCTCCATGAACTTCAGCATCGGGTACTCGGCGTTGAAGATGTAGTTCTCCTCGCCGCCGCCGGTGATCGGGCGGTTGTAGCTCACCCCGTAGGAGGAGCCGCCGTCGCCGGGACCGGTGCCGGTGTAGAGGCTGTTGCCGCCGTAGCGGTTGTAGGCGTGCCAGGTCGCGTCCGAGGTCTGGAAGGCGATCTTGGCGGTGCTGCTGTCGTCGCGGACGACGAACGGGATCTCGTTCTCCCCGTTGGTGTCGTTGCGGTGCAGCACCGCGTAGTACAGCCCGGAGACCGCGTAGTTGGGCACGGTCCAGGTCAGTGAGACCGCCCAGTTGCCGCAGTCGACCATCTGGGTCGGGGCGTCGACCTTGCAGTCGGGCTGGCTCTGCGGGTTGACCCGGTTGACCGTGCCCATCTTCCGCGCGCCCGCGCCGCCGTAGTGGCCGAGCCGGTAGATGTCGATCTTGTAGCTCGCCGCGTCCGTCTTCACCTTGAAGTTGACGGTGCCACCGATGTTGGTGCTGATGTCGGTGGTGAACCCGGCGATCGAGTCGTCGATGCCCGCGACCTGCCAGTTCGGGTCGCCCAGCTCGGTGTTCTCGCAGGCGACCCGGTTGACCACCGGCGCGGTGCAGGCCGCGGCGGCCGCCGGGGGCGCGAACACCACCGCGGGCACCGCCGCCAGCCCCGCGGCGAGCGCCACCACCGTCACCCTGGACACCGAACGCCGAACCACCGTGCCGATGGCGTGCACTGCGCGCATCAGCCGCTCCTCCCGCACACCGGGCCGCGCTCCCGCGCGGTCCCGAAATCCCACAGTTTGTCCGTACTTGTCACCGTGGGTGAGGCAGCAAGTTCCGAAGGCGTGCGCACACCGCGATCAGCTCTCGCGAGCCCGCCGGGGTCACTCCTGTGTAGACGGGATCGAGTCGGGAAAACCCTTCGTTACAGGGCGTCGGCACAAAACACGAACTCGCGGAGTACGTCACCTTTTCGCCGGAACCCTGGGCGGCCGGATGCACACCCTCGGTGAAAGTCGAGGGTGGCGCGGTCACTTCCCGGATTCGGCGCGCCACCACGCGACGAGGTCGCGCAGACCGGTGTCCATGCCGATCTCGGGCTTCCAGCCCAGGTCGTGCGCGGCGGCGCTGATGTCGGCCAGCCGCCGGGTGACACCGTTCACCTTGCGCTCCGGGCCGTGCTCGACGCCGAGGTCGGAGTCCATCGCCGCGAGCAGCGCCCTGGCCAGCCCGAGCAGGCTGGTCTCGGAGTGGCTGGCGATGTTGTAGACCGCGTCGGTGACGTCGGCGCGGGCGGCGAGGAGGTTGGCCCTGGCGATGTCGTGCACGTGCACGAAGTCCATGGTCTGCGCGCCGTCGCCGAAGATCAGCGGGGCCTTGCCGTCGACGATCCGCTCCATCCAGCGGATCAGGACCTCGGTGTAGAGGCCGTGCACGTCCATCCGCGGGCCGTAGACGTTGAAGTAGCGCAGCGCCACGTAGTCCAGGTCGTACATCGCCTTGAAGCTGCGCAGCATCCCCTCGTTGAACGCCTTCGCGGCGCCGTAGAAGGTGTCGTTGTTGTACGGGTGGTGGCGCTCGGTGGTGGGGAACTCCTCGGCCAGGCCGTAGATCGAGGCCGAGGACGAGGCGATGACCTTCTTCACCCCGGCGGCGGCGGCCGCCTCCAGCACGGTGAAGGTGCCGTCGACCAGGACCTCCAGCGCCAGCCGGGGCTCCTCGGCGCACTGGGTGATGCGGATGGCGGCGAGGTGGAACACCAGGTCCACGCCCGTGCTCAGCTCGCCCATCAGCTTCGGGTCGTTGATGTCGCCCTCGACGAACCGCAGCCGGTCGCCCGCGGCGGCCCGCGCGTCGGCCAGGTTGGCCATCCGGCCGCGCACCAGGTTGTCGACCACGACGACCTCGGCGGCGTCGGCGGCGATGAGCTGGTCGACCACCGAGGAACCGATGGTCCCGGCGCCACCGGTGACCAGCACGCGCTGACCGGCGATCGGTTGGGCTTTTGCCGACGGGGCGTGGTTGTCCGCCATGGTGATTGCCTCTCGTGCGAAATCGGGTTCTGCTCGGGTTCAGCTTCGATTTACCGGGTCGAGCGGCCGCGCAGCTCGGCCAGCGACCGGTGCTCGATGAACGGGCGCTCGAAGGCGCGGTGGAACAGGTGGGACACGGCGAGCACCACGGGGATGCCGACCACCAGCAGCAGGACGAACCGGGCGTCCGCCGAGTCGACGGCCGGTTCGACCCCGAAGTGGTACACCAGCCACAGCAGCGGCAGGTGGATCAGGTAGACGCTGTAGGAGAAGTGGCCGAGGAACCGGGGGACGCGACCGGCGAACGCGGCGGCGACCGGCCGCCACCCGCCGCCCGCCAGCACGGCCAGGGCCAGCGCGGTCCCGGCGCCGACGGCGAGGTCGACCCAGAAGTAGTGCGCGTCCACCCACACCGGCCCGGCGGTGAACGCGAGCACGGCGAACCCGGCGAAGCACAGCAGGGCCGCCGCCCCGACCAGCGCCCGCGCGCGCAGCCCGGACCGGACCACCTCCGCGGCCACCACGCCGAAGACGAACAGCGCGAAGAACTGCGGCGTCAGGTTCTGGATGCCGTCGAGCGCGGGCACCCGCTCGGACACCACCTGCGCCGCGACGACCACGGCCAGCCCGAGCGCGGCGAGCACCCAGCCCGGCACCCGCCTGCGGACCAGCAGCACCAGCGGGAACAGGAAGTAGATCTGCCACTCGATCGCGATCGACCAGAACGCGCCGTTGGGCCGGGGCGCGTCGACCACGTCCTGCAACAGCAGCGCGTGCACCACGATCCCCTTGACCGACACCAGGTCACCGGTCAGCGCCGGGGTGACGAGGCCGAACACCGCCGCCGACAGCGCCAGCGCCGCCCAGTACGGGGGCAGGATGCGCCAGGCCCGCCTGCGCAGGAACCGGCCGACCCCGCCGAGCCGGTAGTCCCGCCGCGCCGGGGCGATGGCCAGCGAGAAGCCGCTGACCACGATGAACACCGCCACGGCGAGGTGGCCGTAGACCAGCCACGACGCCCAGGCGGGGCCGGTGTCGCGCGGGTAGCCGGGGTAGGTGGTGAGCCAGATGTGGTGCGCGACGACGAACACCGCGGCGAACGCCCGCACACCGTCCACGAACGACAGCCGGAGCGCGGGCGGCTCGGTCACCACCGCGATCGGGGTGAACCGCTCGGTCACCTCGGCTGCCGGGTGGATGCGCACGGTCGGTTCGCCCGCCGGGGTCGGCGGGGCGGCCGGGCCGGCGCCGGTGTCCCCCGCGCCCCCGGTGCCGACCGCCCCACCCGTGGTCACAGCAGCGCGCCCTCGGGGGCAGCAGCGTTCTCCGAGCCCGCGACGTCCTCGGAGTCGAGGATGGGCAGGAACGCCCCGCCCTGGGCGAGGCTGGCGGAGGCGGCCTCCAGGATGGCGAGCACCCGCAGGCCGGAGCGGCCGTCGGTCAGCGGCGGGCGGCCCTCGGTGATGGCGGCGTGGAACTCGGCCATCACCGCGCGCAGCGCCTCCTTCTCCGGCAGCGCGGGGGCGACCATGTCACCGGTGCGGTAGGACACGATCGTCTGCTCGCGCTTCTCCTCGCCCAGCTCGGCGGCCCCGGCGCGGTCCACGCCCCGGTCGTAGACCGACAGCCGCTGGCTGGGGTTGAGGTCGTCCCAGACCACCGTGCGCTGCGAGCCGCCGATGACCATGGTGCGGATCTTCGTCGGCGACAGCCAGTTCACGTGCACGTGCGCCATGGCGCCGCCGGTCAGCTCGATGGTCAGGTGCGCCACGCAGGCGCGGCCCGCGCCGATCGGGTCCGAGCCGTGCGCGGCCACCGCCAGCGGCCGCACCCCCTCGGGCAGGATCGACAGGAAGATCGACAGGTCGTGCGGGGCCAGGTCCCAGAGCACGTCCACGTCCGGCTGCACCAGGCCCAGGTTGATCCGCACCGAGTCCAGGTACTGCACCGAGCCGATCCCGCCGCTGTGCACCAGCTCCCGCAGGTGCGCCACGGCCGGGGTGTAGCAGTAGGTGTGGTCGAGCATGAGGGTCAGCCCGCGCTCCTCGGCGGCCCGGACCAGCGCGGCGCCCTCGGCGTGGGTGGCCGCGAGCGGCTTCTCCACCAGGACGTGCTTGCCCGCCTCCAGGGCGGCCATGGCCACCGGAAGGTGCGTCTTGGCAGGCGTGGCGATGGCGACCGCGTGCACCTCGGGGTCGGCGAGCACCTCGTCGAGGGAGTCGGAGACCCGCACGGTCGAGTACTCGCCGAGGACCCGGCGGGCCCGGTCGGCGTCGAGGTCGCACAGGTACCGCAGGCGCAGCCCGGGGGTGGCCTGGGCGTTGCGCACCAGGTTCGGTCCCCAGTACCCGGCGCCGATGACGGCCAGCCCGATGGTCTGCACGTGACACTCCACTTCGGATCAGGAACTGCTAGTAGGCACCGGCGCCGCTGAACACGGCCCGGAAGGTCTTCCAGAGGATCACCGCGTCGAGGGCGAGCGACCAGTCCTCGACGTAGCGCAGGTCGAGCCGGACCGCCTCCTCCCACGGGAGGTCGGAGCGCCCGCTGACCTGCCACAACCCGGTCAGGCCCGGCTTCACCAGCAGCCTGCGGCGCACGTCCGGGGCGTAGCGGGCGGTCTCCTCCGGCAGCGGCGGGCGCGGCCCGACCAGCGACATCGGACCGGCGAGCACGTTGAACAACTGCGGCAGCTCGTCGATGGAGTAGCGGCGCAGGACCGCCCCGACCCTGGTCACCCTCGGGTCCTTGCGCATCTTGAACAGCAGGCCGTTGCCCTCGTTCTGCTCGGCGAGCTGGGTCACCATCCGGTGCGCGCCGGTGACCATGGTGCGGAACTTGACGATGGTGAACTCGCGGCCGTCCTTGCCGACCCGGCGCTGCTTGTAGAACACCGGCCCCCGGCTGTCGATCGCGATGGCGGCGGCCACGAACAGCATCACCGGCGCCAGCAGCGCCAGCAGCACGGCCGAGCCGACCTTGTCCATGGCGTCCTTGACCACCCGGCGGACCCCGGTGAACGACGGCGCGCTGACCCGCAGCAGCGGCATCCCGAGCACCGCGTCCACGTGCAGCCGCGGCCCGGCGACCTCCATCAGCACCGGGGCGACGACCATCTCCGCGCCGCTGCCCTCCAGCCGCCAGGCGAGCTGCTGCAACCGCTGCGGGGTCCAGTACTGGTCGGGGGTGACCGCGACGATGCGGTAGCCGCCGCGGCGGGCGTGCGTGGCCAGGTCGCTGAGGCGGCCGATCACCGGGACGCCATCGACGTCGGGCAGGCCGTCGCCGAGGCCGTCGGTGGTGCAGACCGCGTCCACGCGCCAGCCCAGGTGGGCGGAGCCGCGGGTGCGGGAGATCAGGTCCTGCACGGTGTCGAGGCTGCCCGCGGCCATCACCGGCAGCAGGCAGCGGCCCTCGCGGCGGCGGCGGTGCAGGAGTTGGCGCTGGGCGTAGCGGATGGGGAACAGCAGCAGCGCGGTCGCGGGCACCACCACGAACACCCACGGCCGCAGCCGGGCGATGTCGAACAGCAGCCCGCCGAGCGCGAGCACCACGGCGGCGGCGACGAACGCCCGGCCGAGCCTGCGGAACTCCTCCGCGCCCTGCCCCAGCGCGGCGCTGTTCCACGCCCGGTTGACCATCAGCGCGGCGAGCAGCACGACGAAGGTGGTCAGCCCGACCAGGCCCACCAGCGGACCGTCCGGGTAGGCGCGGTGCTGCACGTACCCGCCGACCCCCAGCACCCCGACCACGACCGCCACCAGGTCACCGGCGATGACGCCCGCGCGGTACTTCGGCTCCCACCCGGCGACCGGGGGGAACGACGGCTCGCCCGCGGGCAGCCCAACGCGCGGCCCGCGGGCGCGCCGGGCCCCGCTCGGCGTGGGCCGCAGTGCCGCTCGGCGGCGCGAGTACCCAACTTGGTCACGCATTGTGCATCCCCCGGTTCGGGCGATCGGGCAGGACAGGACGGGCGAGAGGTCCCCGGCCCCCCACCTGGTGTGATTTCCGTGATTCGGACCAACCGCCCGCCCCCGAGGGGACCGGACGTGGTCGCGATCCCTCTTTCGTTCCCCTGCACCACGCCGTTACACACACGGTTAACGAAGAGCCCCCGAGAAACCGCCCCCACTAACTGCACCCACCCTCAACTACACAATCCGTAGCAAACCCCGTGACGCGCACTTGACTTGATCACCCCCAACACCCCAGCTCCACCCCACCGCCTACCCCGCGCACAACCGTCTATTCCGGACAGAAAATGTTGTGACGGAGAGTACAAGTCGTCCCGCCGATTTCCGTTCCCCCCGCCAACAACCCCCACCCCCACCCAATCTCGATCACCCATCCCCCCACCCAGGGCGAAATCCACTCCCACAGACCACCCCACCCCCCGCAGATCACCAAATCCCCCTCAAATACCCCTTCCACCTGCACAACACCCCCACCCTCCAACCC
>NZ_AYXG01000216.1 GCF_000564855.1 Actinokineospora spheciospongiae | reverse complement strand
CATGATCGCCATAGGGGCCCCGGCCAAACACATCCACCCAGCCGGGCACCACCACCAAAACCCCGGGCTCCAGAACAGAGCACAGCCACCCAGCCGGACACCCACAACAAAACCCCGGGCTTTGAAGGACACAGGCACGGCTGAGCAACCGGACCGGCACTCTGCGACACGGACACGGCAAAGCCCACCCGGGCACCACAGCTCGCTGAACGCCCCAGGAGCGCACAGCACCGGGGAATCGGCCATCGGGGTGATCAACCTCCATCCCGCCCGCCCCGCCGGCTAGCCTGGGGGCATGGGTGGGCTGGGGTGGGCCTGGGCGGGAGCGTTCGCGCTGGTCGTCGCCGTCCCGCTGCTCCTGCACGCCCACGACCGCTCCCGAGCGGCCCAGCACGGGGACCGGATCGCCGCCGGGGACGAGTGGAGCGCGTTCTCCGTGGGGTTGCTCACCGGCGGTCCCCGGCGGGCGGTGGACACCGTGATCGTGGGGTTGTTGGAGCGCGGGGTGCTGCGGGCCCGGGGCGGGGTGATCAGCCGGGCGGGTCGGGGCGGGACTCTGTCGGGGATGGAGCGGGCCGTGGTGGATTCGGTGGGGCGTGGGGTGCGGTTGTCGAGTTTGCGGTTGGCGGCTGTGCTGGTGGAGAAGCGGCCGTTCCTGGTGGTGTACCGGACGTTCCAGGAGCGGGGGCTGGTGGTGGGCGGTGGGTGGCGGCGGCACTGGGCGATCCTGCAGTGGGCGGTTCTGCTCTGCGGCACCTCGGTCGCTGTTCTGTACCTTGTGGACAGGCGGGCTCTGGACGGGACGTTCGCCGCGGTGGGGGTGGCGGGGTTGTTCGCGGTGCCGGTGGTCCTGCTGGCCGCGCGGCGCGGCAGGCTCGGGAGCGATCCGAGGACCGCGCTGGGGCACGCGGTGTCGCGGCGGTTGCGGGAGCGGGTGGTGCACACGCGGGCCGACGCGGTGGCCGGTGGTGGGCTCGCCGGGATCGGGGACCGGTTGGTGCGGATGAGCGTCCAGGACGTCGAGCCCGACGGGGTGTGGGGGCCGTCGGCGAAGGGGTCCGCGCGCGACCTCACCGAGTTGAACTGGCTGGCCGACGAACTGATCCACAACACGGCCTGACTTCCCGCGCCGTCGTAGAAGAGGGAGGACCCCGGCACGGTCCGCGCCGGGGTCCTCTTCGTCAGCCCGTTCCTACTTCAGCACGACCGGCACCGGGACCACCTGGTCCGGCACCCCGGGGAAGGTGACCTTGATCGACACGGTCACCGGTCCGGTCGGCTTCTTCGCCGTCTTCCACGGCAGCACGAACGTGTTGGTGGACAGGTCGTACACCGGCTGGGCCGCCGCGAGGGACTGCGCGCCCGACGCCGACACCGTGACCCGGCCGCTGAGCAGCAGCAGGATCGAGGTGAGCGGCAGGGGCCTGCCCGACGCGTCGGTGAGCTGGAAGCGGATCGGCACGACCGCGCCCGCCTGGGCCGTGGCGCCCGGGGCCAGCACCTTCACGCCGACCTGCACGGACTGGGTGAGCGCGCCCGTGCTCGGTGTGGAACCCGAGTACGCGGCGGTCACCGGGTGCGCGCCGAGGCCCAACGCGGAGATCGGCTCCGACACCGCCTTGCCGCCGACCACCGGCACCGGCCTGCCGAACGCCCGCCCGTCCACCGCGAATTGGACGGTGCCCCCGGTCGCGCCGGAGACGGTGGCGGTGAACCGCACCGCGGCACCGACGACCGACGGGTTCGCCGAGGAGGTGACCACGGTGGTCGTCGTGGCGGGGGCCACCACGACCGAGTACTCGCGGCTGGTGCCCGACACCGCGTTGGTGGCGGTCACGGTGAACGCGTGCGTGCCCGCGGTCGTGGGCGTGCCGGACAGGGCACCGGCCGGGGACAGGGTCAGGCCCGGCGGCAGGGTGCCCGCCGTGACCGACAGCGCCACCGGTTCGCCACCGGTGTGCGGGACGGTCGCCGAGTACGCGGTGCCGACCTTGCCGTCCGGCAGGGTGCCCGACAGCGCCACCGGGTCCACGCCGTCGTAGGTGGCGGTGCCCGTGGCGGGGAGCAGGTCGGCGGAGCCCGGGTACGCGGCGGTCACCGGGTGCCCGCCCACGGCGGCAGGGACGGTGATCGACGCCGTGCCGTCCACGAGTTCCGCCGTGCCGAGGGTGGTGGTGTCCTCGGTGAACGCGACCGTGCCGGTGGGCGGCGCCGGGCCTGCCACCGTGGCGGTCAGTACCACCGAACCACCGGTCGCGACCGGTGACGGTGCGGCCGTCACCGACACCGTGGCCGCACCACGGTCGACGTGCAGCGAGGTGGCGAACTCCGTCGAGCCGTAGGCGTTGGTGGCGCGCACGGTGAAGGCGAAGTCGCCCGCCGCGGTCGGCACGCCGACCAGGGTGCCGGACTCGGTCAGCGACAGCCCCGGCGGGAGCGACCCGGCCGAGACCGTCGTGGCGGCCGGGCGGCTCAGGGTGAACCCGTGCGTGTACGGCGCCCCGACCGTGCCCGCCCGCGGTGCGCCGGACACCTCGGCCGCCGTGCCCAGGTCCAGTCCGACCAGGACCGGGTCGTGGTCGCTGGTGCGGAAGCGGTCCGGCGCGTACAGCGACGCCACCTGGCCCGGGGTCTTGAAGTCGGTGTTGTAGTCCAGCACCGACGGTTCGTCCGCGTTGTGGTGGGCCTCCCCCGCGCCGGTCACCTGCGGGGTGAGCGACGCCGAGGACAGCGCGTGGTCGAGGTAGCCCCACTGGCCGTCGAACACGTACGAGTAGGTGGTCTCGCCCTGGTACTCCTTCGCCAGGTTGGTGTACCCGGCCGCCGCCAGGGCGGTGATCGGGTCCTCGCCCGCGTAGGAGTTCAGGTCGCCGACGATGAGCACGTCCGGGTCACCGGCGGCGGGGACGACCGTGCCGCCGAGCCAGTTCGCCAGCTCGTTGGCCTGCTGGGTGCGCCGGGCGTTCCAGCAGCTCTGGCCGTCGCCCTGGTCGGTGTCCGGGCCGGTGGTGGGGCAGGAGCCCTTGGACTTGAAGTGGTTCGCCGTGACGGTGAACCGCGCACCGGCCGGGGTCCGGAACGTCTGCGCGACCGGGCGCCGCTCGAACACCGGGTTCTGGTCGACGAACGTCGCGCCCGCGACCGGGGTCACCCGGGCCGGGCGGTAGAGCAGCGCGACCTTGATGGCGTCGGTGCCCGCCACGTCGACCACGCCGGTGGCCGCGTCGGCGTCGACGAACGCCCAGGAGCCGGGGCCGTCGGCCGCGTTGAGGGCGTCGACCAGTGCCTGGATGGCGCTGGTCGGGCCGTAGCCGTCGTTCTCGATCTCCATGACGCCGGTGACGTCGGCGTCGAGGAAGCGCAGCGACTCGACCTCCTTGGCCAACTGGCGCTGGTACTCGGTGTCGCTGGTCGCGCCGCGGCAGTCGGCCGGGCCGCCCGCCGTGCCGAAGCGGCAGCCGGTGTAGGTGTTGAAGAAGTTGAGCAGGTTCGCGCCCGCCGTCTTCACCGCTCCGGCGCCGACGTCCGGGCGGCTGGTGGGCCGCTCGTTGACCGGGTCGAAGGTGGCCGTGCCACCGAGGGCGCCGATCGGCCGCAGCCGGTAGGCGTTGCCGGAGGCGGCGTTGCCCGCCCAGGTGTAGGTCAGCACGCCGACGGCGTCGGTGACGGTGTCGCCGCCGCGCAGGGTGTTCGCCGCCGACAGCGGTTGGCCGCCGCGGCCGAAGGCGATCGGGTCGGGGTTCTGCGCCTGGGTGGCGTCGTCGATGATCAGGCGGTTGAGGTTGTTGGCGTTCTGCCGCGCCGCGACGGCCGCGGCGTCGGAGGCGGGGATGATCGAGGTCGGCTGCGGCAGCTTGCCGCCGGAGGAGACCACGACCTGTCCGAACCGGCCGAGCTGGAAGTGCTCGGTGACGGTCAGGGTCTGGTGCAGGCGCACCAGCATGCCCTCGTACGGCTCCAGGTCGGCCGCGCTGGCCCGGGGCAGGGTGACGTCGGTCGGGGTGACCGGCGCCCGGGTGCCGCAGGACCGCACGTTCGCGGTGGTCGGGGAGAGCTGCGTCTGGCCCTGGAACTCCGAGACCGGGCCGCTCACCTCCACGACGTCGCCGTTGGACACCAGGTCGGCGCCGTTGTCGAAGACGAAGATCCCGTCCGAGGTGGCCGGGTCGCCGTCGCCGCCGTCCTGGAGGTGGAAGCCGCGCAGCGCGGGGCTGGCGCCCTCGTGGTCGGCGACGACGGTGCCGCGCACGGTCACCGACTGGCCCGCCTTCGGGCTGGTGTCGGTGCTGCCCTGCACGGAGCCGATGGTGGCCACCGGGACGGTGCAGGCCGGGGCGGCGCCCACGGTCACGGTCGCGCTGATCGACTTGCGCTGCGCGAGCGGCAGTTCCTTGGCGATCACGCCGTCGCCGTAGAACACCGTGTCGCCGGAGTCGGCCAACACCTGGATCGTGGAGGTGTCGGTGAGCGAGTCCGGCACCGAGACGATCGCCTCGGGCTTGCCGGTGGCCGCGACCGCGTCGAGCGAACCCGCGCGGAGCACCGGCTGGTGGGTGGCGTCGCCGTCCCAGCCGTAGAGCTTGAACTCGCCCGCCGCACCGGTCCCACCGTCGGACGGACCGGCGATGACGAGGTACTGGTTGGCGGCGTTCTTGCGGATCTCCCGCACGCCCCGGCCGCCGAGGTCCCAGCGCAGCGCGGACCCGAAGGTCGCGGTGGTGCCGGTGGTCGGGTTGGCCGCGACGAGCGCCGCCGGGTTGGTCAGCGGGACCACGACCGCCTTGCCGTCTACGGTGACCGGGCCGCGCAGGGCCAGCAGCAGGTCGCCGTTCGGGGCGAACTCGGCGCCCTCCAGGTTGAACCCGGTCGGGCCGCCGTCGCCCTCGGGGGCGCGGGTGGCCGCGGCGGCCAGGCCGAGCGCGGCGCCGTTGGCGTTGTCCCAGGCGATCAGGTCGTCGCGCAGCTTCTGGTAACTACCGCCCAGGGCGAGGGTGGCCGTCGTGCCGGTGCCGGTCACCGTGGTGGTGAACAGCTCCTGGCGGTTGAGCCGGGTCTTGGCCGAGGAGTTCTGCCCCTGCGAACCGACCCAGTAGATGGTGTCGCCCCGCCGGGCCGCGGCCTCGATGTCGATCTCGCGGGTGACGTCGGAGTCGCGCAGGGCCAGGCCCGCCGCGCGGACGTCGAACGAGGAAGCCGGGTAGCGGGAGTGCTCGCGGTCGTAGACGCGCAGCACGTTGGTCTCGTCGTCGGCGACGACCATGGCGCCGCCACCGAGGTCGACGGCGGTGCTGGCGTCGCTGCCGCCGTAGTGGTTGTGCGTGCCCGCGGGCAGCGCGGCGGAAACCGAGACCGGGAAGGTGGTCTGGGCGGTCAGGTCTCCGTCGGAGACGGTGACGGTCAGCGTGGTGTGGCCGACGCCGACGGGGTTGACCGCCAGCGTGCGGGTGGCGCCGGTGCCGGTGGTGCCGCCGGTGGCGATGGCGGGGTCGGCGCTGGTCACGGTGGTGATCAGGCCGCTCGCCGGGGACTGCGCGTCGGCGACGTCGACCGTGCGGACCGCGGGCGGGTTGTCCGGGTCACCGATCGTCACGGCCAGCTCGGGCACTGGGACCGGGCTGATCGACGGCGCGGTGTTCGGCGCCGTCGACACGGTCACGGTCGCGGTGCGGCTGTTCGCGGTGCCGCCCGGGCCGCTGACGCGGACCCAGTAGGAGGTGCTGGCGGTCAGCGGCGGGGTGGTGAAGGAGGCGCTGTCGGTGCCCACCGGGGTCGACTGGTCACCCGCCGAACCCTGGAACCACTGGTGGGACAGCGGACCGGTGCCCGAGGCGGCGACGGTCAGCGTGGCGGTGCCGCCCGGGCCCGCGGTGGCGTCGGCTGGCTGGGTGGTGATCGACGGCGCGGTCGGGGCGGTGTCCGCCGCCGGGGCGAACGCGACCCCGCGCAGGGCGGTGTTGGCCGCACCGGTGCGCAGCGTGGTGCCGGTGGCCGCGATCGGGGCGGCGGGGGCGGCGGAGTCGTCGACCCGGACCAGGGCGCCGGTGCCGGTGCTGGTGGTGGCGAACAGCGTCACACCAGACGGGGTCACCTGCCCGGTGATGCCGCGCGCGCCGCTGCCGTTCGGCCGGAACGAACCCTGCGCGGTCCAGGCGGTGCCGTCCGAGGAGAACTTGAGGAC
This sequence comes from Actinokineospora spheciospongiae, assembly GCF_000564855.1. Classification (GTDB taxonomy): domain Bacteria; phylum Actinomycetota; class Actinomycetes; order Mycobacteriales; family Pseudonocardiaceae; genus Actinokineospora; species Actinokineospora spheciospongiae. The sequence continues at coordinate 26,224 of NZ_AYXG01000216.1, read as the reverse complement.
ACCGCCACCGGGGGCGGCGGAGTCGTCGGCGACGTAGAGGGTGTCCACCCCGGGCACAGCCGGGTCGCGGTCGAGCGCGACGACCCCGTACGGGCTCGGCGCCGCCGCGACCAGGGTCGCGGTCTGCCCCGCGGTGGTCGGCTGGCCCGCGCCGAGGGTGTAGACGCCGGTGGTGCCGCTGCCGGTGGCGAAGAAGAGCTGACCGCCCGCCGCCGTCACCGTGCGGATGTTGGTGGGGGAGGCGGCGAGCTGGGTGCTCGCGCCGCCGCCGTGCGGGACGTACCGCACGCCGCCGTTGGCGCCCACGGCCCAGTGCCCGCCCCCGTCGGCGGAGGTGGCACCGCGGATGTTGTTGCCGCTGAACGCGTCGGTGACCGCGGTGGAGCTGTCCACGGTGCCGTCACCGGCCACGCGGGCGACCACGCGGTTCACCGAGGCGGTCGTGGTGCTCGCGACACCCGCCGTGCCGGGGGCCGCGTCGTAGCCGCCGAGGGTCAGGTGGCGGCCGTCCTGGGAGAGGGACAGGGCGCCCTCGGAGGTGGCGCTGCCGCTGAGGGTCACCCTGCGGTTCGCACCGGCGGTGGCCGTGGGGAGCGGGGTGGACCGGACCAGGGTGCCGGTCGCGGTGTACTCGTCCAGGAAGGTGGCGGTGGCGGTGTTGCCGAGGGCGGCCTCACCGGTGCCCACGCGCAGGACGACCAGGTCGCCGGGGGTGAAGGGGGCGGCGGACGCGGGCTGCGCGGCCAGGACGGCGATCGAGGGTACGACCGCGACGGCGGTGACCAGCGCGACCGTCAACGGCCTCGGTGGTCGGGTTCTGCGGAGTCGCAAAGGTGCTCCAAGCGGCGGGGGACCGGACCTGCGGCGACCCCCGACCGCCAGTGGGCCGGGCGTCACCCGCATGGGCGTCGTGGGCGGCGAGGACCGCGTTACCGCGAACCACCGCCCGCACCCCGCATGTCACCTGGTGTTCCCCGGGATTCCGCCGACCGGCCCACACCGGTACCCGCGAACGCCCCCGGTACCCGGTACGGTCCCCGTTCAGCCCGACTGCGGCGGCTGCTGCCCGTGGGCCTGCGGCGGGTACGCCTGCTGCTGGGGCGGTGCCTGCTGGGGGACCGGACCGGACGGCGGGTACTGCTGCGGCGGCCCGTACTGCGGCGCCTGCCACTGCTGCTGCGGCGCGGCGGCCGCCCGCCCGGGCGCGAACGCCACGGCCCCGACCATCCACGCGACACCCGCGACCGCCAGGACCCCCGCGAGCGTCGTGGCGGGCCCGAAGTCGTCCAGGTTGGGCTCGTCGTGGACGACCACCCCCTGCACCCGGAAGTTCGACGTGGCGGGACGGCTGGAACTCCCGCCGCCGTCGAGGTTGAGGGTGCCGAGGGCGACAAATCCGGCCGAGCCGAGCAGGCACAGCACGCCGAGGACGAAGCACACGATCCGCATGGCGGCCACCCTGGCACACCCGCCGCGCCCGCACCCCGGAATCCGCGCCACCGGCCGCCACCCGCACCGCCGCGCGGCACCCCGCCGCCGAGGTCCGCGGCGGCGGGGCGGGCGCCGGTCAGGTCGCCAGGGCCCGGTAGGCGGCCTCGACCAGGCTCAGGCCCCGGGGGTCGCGCAGGCCGGTCGTGGTCATCCGGTTCATGGCGTAGGTGACGACCAGGCGGGCGTCGGCGTCGACCACGGCGAGGGAACCGCCCCGGCCGCCCCAGAAGCAGGTGCGCGGGTTGGGGGAGATGGCCCACTGCGGGTCCGCGAGGGCGTAGCCGATGCCGAAGGTGATCGGCACGCCCAGGACCAGGTCGGTGCCGTGGGATTGCCTGCGGAACACCTGCCCGCGCCCCGCCTCGGACAGCAGCGCGGTGTCGGCACCGGCCAGGGTGGACAGGATCGTCGCCACCGAGCGGGCGTTGCCGAAACCGCCGACAGCGGGGACTTCGGCGCGCCGCCACTCGGGGGTCCAGGTGTCCTCGGGGTCCACCAGGCGGCGGACGGAGACCGGCGGGGGCGTGGCCTTCGGCGCGGCGGGCTGCGACGGCGGGATGCAGTCGGCCACCCGGTGGTCCTGGGAGGCGGGCAGGGACATGGCGAAGTCGGCGCCCGAGACCTCCGCGGCGAGGAAGTCCCCGACGGTCTGGCCGGTGACGCGGCGGATGACCTCGCCGACCAGGTGGCCCTGGGTGGTGACGTGGTAGCCCGAGGCGGTGCCCGGTTCCCAGCGGGGGGTCTGGCGGGCGAGCAGGGTGGTGGCCTTGTCCCAGTCGTAGAGGTCGGTCACGCGCAGGGGGGTGTCCCAGTCGGGCAGGCCCGCGGTGTGCGCCAAGAGGTGGCGAACCTCGACCCGGTCTTTGCCCTCGGCGGCGAACTCCGGCCAGTAGCGCGACACCGGCGCGTCCAGGTCGAGCTCGCCGCGGTCGGCCAGGACCAGGGCGCACAGGTTCGTCACCGTCTTGCTGGTCGACCAGACGCAGACGAGCGTGTCGCGCGCCCACGGCGTGGTCCGCGCCGCGTCGGTGTGACCGCCCCAGAGGTCCACGACCAGGTCCCCGTCGAGGTGGACGGCGGCGCAGGCGCCGACCTCGCCGTGGGCGGCGAACAGGTCGGCGAAGGCGTCGCGGACGCCCGCGAAGCGCTCGTGGCAGGTGCCGTGGATCGGGGTCATGGGCGCGGCTCCGGTGCGGGTGGGCGGGTGGCGGCGGTCAGCGGGGAATCGCGCGCTTCGGCGACCCGCAGGAGGAAGTCGAGTTCCTCCTCCGGACTGGCCCCGCCGAGGGAGCTGACGGTGCTGTGGCCCTCCCGCGCCCCGTGGCCCTGCCGCCGGGCCTCCAGCGCCGCGTCGAGCCACAGGGCCATGACGAAGGCGTCGCGGTCGGCGTCGGGCACGTCGAGGCCGTCGACCCGCTCGACCACGCGCTGCCCCACGTCGGCGGGGACGTGGTCGCGCAGGGCGAGGATGGCGTCGCGGACCTCGATCAGCACGCGGTAGAGGACCAGGGACATGGCCCGCGGGGAGACGAAGGTGCTCAGCCGCGAGTGCGGGCTGTCGGCGCGGACGTGCGGCAGGGCCGTCACCAGGGACAGCCACAGCGGGCGCAGCCGCCGGTGGGCGCGGTGGTCGTCGAGGAACCGGCGCACACCCGCGACCAGCGGCAACCCGGCCGCCACGGCGACCAGCAGGGCCTGCACGCCCATCAGGGGCGAGATGAGCGGCAGCAGGTCCGGGTCGCGGACGGCCGCGTAGACCAGGTGGACCACCCACAGCACGTCGCAACTGAGCATGCCGAGGGTGAACACGGCCAGACCCGTGCGCACCGACCGGTCCTCGGCCTCGGCCTGCCTGCGCCAGCACAGGTAGGCGCACAGCGTGTTGGCGACGAGCTTGAAGCCGAAGAAGAGCACCCAGTAGGCCATCGGCATCTGCGGCGTGGTGATGCCGGAGCGGGTGTGCGCGGGGGCGGTGGCGTCGAGCGCGAGCAGCACCGCCACGACCAGCGCGGTGGTCCCGACCAGCGGCCCCAGGTGCCGCGCGCGGCCGGTGGCGGCGAGGATGACGTGCAGGACGAACGCCCCCGCGGAGATCGAGAGCGCGTGCCGGACCAGGTCGATGGCGCGGCCGCTGGGGATGACCGCCATCAGCAGGTCCAGGACCGGCTGCCGGTAGATGGTCATGGTCAGCGCGATGGCGAAGCAGACCCCGGTGATGCCGCGCTGGCGCCGGTGGCGGACCGACCTCGGGACGCGCAGGAAGGCGACGAGCCACAGCACCGCGATGCCGAAGGGCTCCAACCAGGTGACCACGGCTCAGTCGTTCCGGAAGCCGAGCTGGGTTTCCAACCCGCCCAGCACGCCGGGCGACGGCGGGGCGGCCGGGCGGCGGCAGGTGCCCCTGAGCAGGGTGGCGATCATCTCCGCCTGGCGCTCCTCGTCCGATTCGCCGCAGTCGCGGGCGTAGACCCGCCGCACCGTCCCCGGGTCCAGGTGCGGGGCCAGCCTGAGCAGCCAGGCGCTGTCGGCGCCGGTCCCGCCGGTGCCGGTGTCGTGCACGATCATGTGGCCGAGTTCGTGCAGCACGATGTGCTCGCGGTGCAGGGCGCTGGTCTTGCCCTGGTAGCAGATGTAGTCGACCGCGGCGGTGCCGATCCACAGCCCGCACGGCGCGTCGGCGGGCAGGTCGACCGCCATCAGCCGGATCGGTCTGCCGCGCCGCTCGCCGAGGTGTTCGCACAGCTCGGTGAGGGTGAACGGCCGGTCGAGGCCGAGTTCACGCAGCCGCTTCCGGCACCACCTGCGCAGGCTCGCGCCCTTCATGCCGTCCTCCCCCGGACCCGTCCCCGTGCTCAGTCTGCCGGACCGGCTGCCCCCGGGTCCCCCCGCTCGACCGCTCGGATCTGCTCCACGACCTGCGCCAGCGAGCGCAGGCCGTCCTCGGACAGCCCCGCCATCCTGGTGGCCACCCGCTCGACGCCCGCCTGCCGCAGCGCGGCGATCAGCTCCAGCTCACCGTCGATGCGGTGGGTGACCTCGTCGTCGAGGAAGTAGGCGGCGGGCACCCCGAACAGCTCCGCCAGCAGGCCGACCGCCTGCAGGGTGGGGTTGGTGCTGCGGCCCGCCAGCAGGTTGGCCACGTAGGTGTGCGAGATCGCCTTCTCGCCGCGGCGCCGGTTGATCTCGTCGGCGATCTCGCGGGCGGAGTACCGGTGCCCGCCCGGGGCGGGGATCGCGGCCACCAGGTGGCGCAGCTTGCCCGCCAGGGAGTGGGCGGCAGGCTCGTGCTCGGCCATTCGGCGCTCCCGTCCGCTCGTCGTCGGCCTGTCAGAAGCATCGCACATGGCAACTTTAGTTGCCAGGGTCGTGCGGCGCTGTTAGTGTGCACTGAGGTTTACAGGGGTCACGCGGTGCTGGGGGTCCGCGTGACCACGGGGAATCGGTTCACCGCAGGCGCTGTCCGGTTCAGCGCGAACGCCACCACCGCAACCAGGCCGCCAGGGGCAGGCGCCGCCCAGGCGGCGCCGACTCACGCGGAACCGGAGCGGCCGGGGCGGCGGGTGGCGGGCGGCGCGGTCGCTCCACCGGGTCGGACGCCCGACGCGGCAGCGGGACGTCGACCAGCGCGGCGCGGTCGGTGTAGGCGGCCCAGCGGCGGGTGGCCTCCCGGGCGGTCGGCCGGTGCTCGGGGTGCTCGTGCAGGCAGGACGCGACCAGTTCCCACACCGAGCCCGCCATGCCGTCCGGGCGGGCCGGGCCGGGCGCGGCGGTCGGCGGTTGACCCACGAGCACCTCGTAGGCGGTGGCGCCCAGCGCGTACACGTCCGCCGCGGTGCCCGGCCGGTCGCCGCGGCGGACCTCCGGGGCGGCCACGTCCGGGGTGCGGACCAGGCCGGTGGCCAGCCCGAAGTCGCCCAGCAGCGCGGTGCGCGCCGATTCCGGGCCGGTGAGCAGCACGTTCTCCGGTTTGAGGTCCCCGTGCACCACCCCCGCGGCGTGCCCGGCGGCGAGGCCCGCGGCGGTCTGCGCGAGCAGCGCGGCGGCCTCCCCCAGCGGCAGCGGCCCCCGGTCGAGGACCCCGCGCAGGCTCCCCCCGTCGACCAGGTCCATGACGACACCGACCCGCCCCCGGTCGACCAGGACCTCGTGCACGCGCACCAGGTTCGGGTGGTCGAGGCCGGTGACGGCGGCGGTGGTGGAGCGGAACCGGTCCGGGTCGCGGCTCAACTCGGCGCGCAGCAACCGCACCGCCACCGCGGCGCCGTCGGCGCACCGCGTGCCCGCGTGCACGGTTCCGGTGGCGCCCCGGCCGATCGGTTCGCCGAGCAGGTAGCCGCCGAACACCCGGTCCGGTGTGGACACCGCGGTCGCGGCCGGGCGCACGGGTTCGACCAGGCCCGCGACGACGGCGGCGGTGAACGCGCGGACGGTGCGGGGCCGCCGGGCCGGGTCGGTGGCCAGGCCCGCCCGCAGCGCGGTCACCGCGGCGGCCGGGGCCAGACCGCGCGGGAAGTCGGGGGGTGCGCCGGTCGAGGTGGCCAGGTAGGGCGGGCGGCCGGTGAGCAGCGCCCAGAGCCGCGAGGCGCAGCCGAACACCTGCGCCGCCGCGGTCCACGCCCCGCCGTCAAGCACCTCTGGCGGGGTGTGCCCGCCGTCGAACCCGGCCAGCGACGCCAGCGCGGGCGGCACCGGCGTACCGAGCCGAACACCGCCCACGCCGTCCACATCGGACTTGAACAGCGCGGGCACCGGCCCGGCGATCCCCGCGTCGGCCAACGCGGCGAGCCCCGCGCCGTACACCCCGGCCGCCTCGGCCACCGCGGCGGCGGACACCGGCCCGGCGGCCCCCAGCGGGCGGCCCCGGCGCGGCAGCACCAGGCAGGGCCGCCCCTCGGCGTCGGCACCGTGGTCGAGCAGCGGCGCCACGAGGCGGCGGTCCACCGCGGCCAACCGCCGGGCCAACCCGGCGGCCTCGGCGCGCAGCACCCGCCGCGCCCCCGCGTCGAGGGCGGCGGTGACCACCAGGACGGTGACCGCCGCACCGGCCGCGGTGGTGCCGTCGACCTCGGCGACCGGCGTCCGGTCGGGCACCGGGCCGGTCAACAGCCTGTCCATCAAGCTCCCCCTGGGTGGCGCGCGGGCATGGCCACCCCAAACCTCGGAACCCGGGTCCCCTACCCCGGCGCCTGAGCGTACCCGAACCACTCCTCGCCGTGACGCCCGTCGCCACCCCCGGGGGGTGCTACGCCACCGAGGCGGACACGATCTCCGGCGCCAGCGGTGCCACGGCCCCGATGATGGCCTCCACCGCGCCCGCGGGCACCCCCGCGGCCAGCAGGGCGGCGGTGAGGTGCTTGGCCACCAGGTCGAAGTGCCGCTGCGCGATCCCCCGCCCGGCGTGCACCTCCCGCATCGACCGCCCCGAGTACACCTGCGGCCCCCCGAGCGCGGCGGCGAAGAACTCCACCTGCATCCCCTTGAGCCGCGGCATCGACACGCCCTCGAAGAACGCCACCAACTCCGGGTCGGCCAACACCCGGTCGTAGAAGTCGTCCACGACCGCGACCAGCGCGCCCTCGCCGCCGATGTCCTGGTAGATGCTCACGCGAACCTCCCGTTGTGGTGGGAGGCCAGAAAACCGGAGGCACATCACGGGAAAGTGAGGCGCGTGTGACAACCGCGAGTCGCGGGCTCCCTAGCGCCCCTCCACCGTCCGGGCCAGGATGCCCAGGGTGGCGCGCAGCCCGGCCTCCGGGATGATCGGGAAGTTGACCTTGCCCCGGTACCTCTCCTCGATCTGACTCCAGTCGTAGTAGGAGGTGACGGTCGTCCCGACCGCCGAGGGGGCCAACCGGTACCCGTACAGGTGCCTGATCGGCGGCTGGATCTGCCCGTCGATGGTCCACTCGATCTCGGTGTCGGGGGCGAACCGGGTGATGATGACGGTGACGTCGTACTTGCCCATGGGGTAGTCGTTGAGGGATTCGCGGTCCATGTGCACCACGAACCGGTCGCCCACGGCGGTGACCCGGTCCCCCACGGCGGACTGGAGCATGCCGGAACTGTCGATCGCCACGTGCCCGCGCGGGTCGGTCAGGACGGCGAAGACCTCGGCCGGGGACGCGGCGATCTCCCGGGACACCTCGAAGCGCTCAGTCATGCCCCCACCCTCGCAGGCCCCCCGCCGCGCCGCTGGCGGAGGTTGGGCGGGTGCGCGTCGCCGGTGAGGCGGGTGCCCGGCGCGGGTAATCTGCCTGCGGTACGGAACTGTTGATCAGCGAGGAGGACAGGCGATGCCCACGGGCAGGTTCGGCTACCGCGAGATCGCGGCCGAACTCCGCGACCGCATCGACTCCGGCGCGCTCGCGCCGAACGCGAAGGTCCCCGGTGAGAACGAGCTGATGGCGACCTACGGCGTGGAACAGCCCACGGCCCGCCGCGCCCTGGATGCGCTCAAGAACGAGGGGCTGATCATCGCCCGCCGGGGAGCCGGAACGTTCGTGCGCGAGTTCCGACCCATCCGTCGCGTGTCCCCGGACCGCCTCCAGGAAGCCGTCTGGTCGGGTGGGGAGTCCATCTGGACCGCCGACGACCCGGACCGCAGGCCGGATGTCCGGTCGATCGCCATCACTCGCGAGGCGCCGCCCGCCTCGGTGTCGGGTGCCCTCGGCTTGGCCGAGGGCGAGGAGGTGCTGGTCCGCAGGCGCACCTACGCGATCGAGGACCGCCCCGTCCAGCTGGCGACCTCGTACTACCCGGCCGCCCTGGTGGCGGGCTCGCCGATCGGCGAGGAGGACACCGGTCCCGGCGGCGCCTACGGCCGCCTCGCCGACTTGGGCCACAAGCCGATCAGGTTCCGCGAGGAGGTCCGCTGCCGGATGCCGCGCGCCGAGGAGGCTGACGCGCTCCACCTGGCCCAGGGCACGCCGGTCATCATGATCGTCCGGACCGCCTACACGGCGGAGGACCTGGCGGTGGAGGTCAATGAGATGGTGCTGGACTCCGCCTCCTACGTCTTGGAGTACCGCTTCACCTCGTAGCCAGAACCGCATTCGCGAAATCTGTACAGAACAACTTGCAGTGAGTGGGCATGGATGGTTCACTGCGCGTATCGAGTTCTGTACAGATTACAAGGAGTGGGTATGGACTTCGGTTACTTCCTCTACCGCATCGATCACCCCGAGCAGCGGATTCACGCCAACTGGACCCTGCTGGCCTTCGCCCCGGTCCCCCTCGACCCCACCGCCCTGACCGACTCGGCCACCACCACGGCCATCGAGGACATGACCACCTGGGCCGCCGCCCACCTGGCCGAGCACCACCGCGATTACGACCTGGTCAACATCTGCCTGGCCTCGGTCGACGAGAACGGTGATCCCGAGTACGTCCTGGCCGAGCGGTACCACGTCATGCTGGACGGGAGTCCACTTGAGACGGGGACCACGGTGGACCTGCGGCACCGGGCGGTGGTGGCCCTGGGTGCCGCGTGAGGTCAGGCCGAGCCGGTGTGGCGGGAGTGCTCGCCCTGCATGAGGTCGTCGCGGGCGCGGGCGACTCGGGAGCGGACGGTGCCGATGGGGCAGCCGCAGACGTCGGCGGCCTCGGCGTAGGAGAAGCCGAGGACCTGGGTGAGGACCAGGGCTTCGCGGCGTTCGGGGGTGAGGGCGTCGAGGAGGACCTGGACCTCGACCATGTCCTCGAAGCCGGAGGAGTTCTCGTGGTTGCGGGCCTGGCGCTGTTCCACCGCGGCCACCCAGTCCTCGGCGGCGGCGCGGCGGGGGCGGGACATGGCCGTGCGGACGCTGTCGACCACGACCCGGCGGGCGATGGACAGCAGCCAGGTGCGGGCGGTGGAGCGGGCCGCGAAGCGCGGGAGGCTGGGCAGGGCGCGCAGGTAGGTCTCCTGCGTCAGGTCGTCGGCGAGGTCGACGGTGGCGAGGTGGGCGGTGAACTGCCACACATCGCGCTGGGTGGCGCGGACGAACCGCTCCAGCGCCCGGCGGTCACCCCGGCCCGCGGCCAGCGCCCACGCGGTGATGTCGTCGTCCTCGGCTCGCACAGTCCCCGAGGGTAACCGACGCCGCAAGGGGAACTTTGTCCGCCGGTTGGGCGACAATACGGGTATGGACTGTGTGACGTGCCGTGAAGCGCTCTCGGCCCGGCTCGACGGCGAGGCCGAACCGGTCGCCGCCGAGCGGACCGACGAGCACCTCGACGGCTGCACCGCCTGCCTGCACTGGTGGGCCCGGGCGGGCGCGGGTGCCCGGCTGCTGCGGGTGCGGCCCGCCGCGCGGGTCCCGGACCTGACCGACCTGATCCTGGAGAACGCGCCGACCCCGGCCCGCACGCCGGGGCTGGTGCCGCGGTTCCTGCTGGGGCTCGTCGCCGTGGCGCAGCTCGGGTTGGGGCTGGCGCAGATCTTCGGCACCGACGCCGCCGCGCACGGCGGGCACCCCGACTCCTCGCTGGCGCTGCACCTGTTCAACGAGAGCACGGCGTGGAACCTGGCCCTGGGCATCGGCTTCTACTGGGTCGCCTGGCGGCCGCGCAACGCCATCGGGATGGTGCCGGTGCTGTCGGGGTTCGTGCTGGTGCTGCTCGGCTACTCCGCGCACGACCTGATCACCGGCTCCGCCCCGGTCCCCCGGGTGCTCGGCCACGGGCTGATCGTCGCCGGGCTGATCCTGCTGATCGCCATCCGCCGCGTCGAGCGCGACCCGGTCCCCGGCGACCTGGCCACCGACGACCGCGAGGACACCGTCCGCCTCCTCGACGACCCCGGCGAGCCCGACCGCGCCGAACCCGGCACCCCGCGCACCGGCCGCCACCTGCGCCCGGCGGGCAAGCACCGCGCCGCCTGAGCGGGCGACGGCGGCGGTGTGCCGGAACCGCGCCCACCCGTCAGCGAGTCAGGCTAGCCTAAGTTCATGGCTGACCTCGTGGAGCGCGCCCGGTGGATCGCCGAGACCGTGCTGTTCCCGGACGCCGACCGGGTGGACCGGACCGGGGTCGTCCCGGAGAGCCACTGGCGGGTCCTGGCGGCCGAGGGCTTCTACGGCGTGGCCGCCCGGCAGGACGTCGACCTGGGCGCGATGGGTGAGGCGCTGGAGGTGCTCGCGGGCGGGTGCCTGGCGACGACGTTCACCTGGGTGCAGCACCACGGCGTGGTCATGGGCCTTTCGCGATCGGACAACACCGGGCTGCGGGAGCGGTTCCTCGACGCGGCCGTGGCGGGCCGGGTCAGGGGCGGGGTGGCGTTCGCGGGCGCGCTCGCCGACCCGCCCCGGCTGCGCGCCGAACCCGTGGACGGCGGGTGGGCGTTCACCGGCGACGGGCCGTTCGTCAGCGGCTGGGGCACCGTCGACGTCCTGCAGGTCTCCGGTGTGCACGGGGACTCGGTCGTCAACGCCCTGGTCGACGCGAAGGCCGCGCCGGGCTTGACCGCGCGGCCGTTCGACCTGGTCGCCGCCCAGGCGACGAACACCGCCCGGTTGGTCTTCGACGGCCTGCGGGTCCCGGCCGACCGCGTGCTCTCGACGGTCGGCCTCCAGGACTTCCGCGCCACGCAGGCATTCGGCTCCCGCCTCAACGGCTGCCTCGCGCTCGGGATCGCGCGCCGCTGCGCCACCCTGCTCGACGACCTCGACCAGCCCACCGCCGCGGCGGCGATCCGCGACCGCGTCGACACCGTGCGGACCGACCTGGACGCGGGGCTCGGTGACGTCGACGCGCTGCTCGCCGCCCGGGCCGCGGGTTCCGCCCTGGCCTACCGGGCGGCGGGCGCGGTGGTCGTGGCCGAGGGCGGTCGCGGGGTCACCGCGGGCGGCCACGGCCAGCGGCTGGTGCGCGAGGCGGGTTTCACCCTGGTCGCGGCGAGCCGCGCGGCGGTCAAGGCGGCCCTGCTGGCCGATCTGACCGGCGCGCCCGACCGGGGTCACGGCGGTCAGGACAGGGCGGCGATGACCTCGGTGGAGGTGACCGGCAGCGAGAACATCGGGTAGTCGTGGGCGATCGCGTTGTCGTGCTCGGCCTGGGAGGTGGCGGCCAGGCAGTCGGTCAGCGTGATCACCCGGTAGCCGTTCTCGTAGCCGGTGCGCATGGTGGACTCCACGCAGCAGTTGGTGAGGAACCCGCCGAGGACGATGGTGGTGATCCCCTTGCTGCGCAGGATGAAGTCGAGGTTCGTGCTGGCGAAGGTGTCGAGGCCGCGCTTGCCCTCGACCACGATGTCGCCGGGCCGCGGGGCGAGGTCGTCCACGATCGCGGCGCCCCACCCGCCCTGGACGAACGCGCCGCCGTCGACCACGCCCTTGAGGATGCCGTACGGGTGGCGGGAGATCTCGTGGTAGCCGGGCGCGAACGAGATCGGGGCGTGCATGACGGTCGCCCCGGCGGCGCGGGCCGCCGCGACCAGGGCGACGGTGTTGGGCACCGTGCCGGTCTTGGCCATGACCTCGGCGACGGCGTCGTGCAGGACGCCGCCCTCGGTGGTGAAGTCGTTCTGGAACTCGATCAGGACGACGGCGGTGGTCGCCGGGTCGAGCGTGAGCGGTTCGGTCATCGCGGCACTCCTTCGGATGGCGTCCCGGCCATCCTGGACCGCCGCGGCGCGCATGACGATCACCCGGACAGGTCTGCGCGGAGGACCCGGGAACGGCGTCGGCCCCGGCCGGGGGAACCGGGCGGGGCCGACGTCGCAGCGGTGGGGGTCAGCAGGCGGCGACCATGTCGTCGGCGGTCTGGTTGACCTTGGCCTCGTCGGTGCCCTGGGCGGCGGCGACGAAGGCGCGGGCGGCGGTGCGGCACTTCTCGGCGGCCGCGGCGTCGCCCTCGGCCTTGCGCTGCGCGCTGCGTGCCTTGTCGGCGTCCTCCTTGGCCGAGGCCAGGTCGGCCTCGGCCTTCTTCCTGCCGTCCTGCGCGGAGGTCAGCGCCGAGGTCTGCTGCTGGTACTTGGTGTCGAGGTCGTCGCGGTCGCCCTTGGCGCCCAGCCACAGGAACACGAACACGGCCGCCGCGGCCAGCGCCACCGCGGTCGCCGCGCCCAGGCCGATGAGCGCACCCCGGCCGCGCTTGGCCCCCGGCGGCGGGGGCGGGTTCAGCGCGGGCTGACCACCGGTCATCGGGTACGCGCCGGGCTGCTGCACGGGCTGGCCGCCGGTGCCCGGGCCCCAGGTCGGGACGCCGCCGGGGTTGGGGTGGTGGCCGCCGCTGTGCGGGTCCTGGCCGTACGGCGTGGTCATCTGTCCAGTCCTCCCGGGGAACGTGCCCGAAGCCGGTCCGCACCGAGCATGGGCGCAGGCACCGACGGGTGAGCGGCGATTCCCGGCGACCACCCGATCGGACCAATCGGGACAAGTGTGCCGGGTGGCGCGAACCCCGCCCAACCCGGGTGGACCGCCGCTCGCGGGCCACGAGCCGGAAACACCGCGGCAAAGCAATTGCCCCGGGTGGGCGACGTTTTCACCAAAGGTGATGAAATGGTTTCCGAATATTGAACGGCTGCTACGTCCGGTTTCCGCGCACCACAGTTGCCAGTATTTCCCATTCCCAGTCATTGCCATATTCGCAGCGTGTTCTCGCAGGTGGGCGGCCGTCCCACTTCTGGCCGATGCCACGGCCGGGGGTGCGCGCTTAATGTCGTTCGCGGTGGCGAGTCCCTGCCCGCCGCCATTCCCTGCGAAGAACGGAAGACACGTATGCGCAAGTTCAGCCTGTTCGCCGGGCTCGGCGCGGCCACCGTCGCGCTGGGCCTCGTGGCCACCCCGGCCCAGGCGGCCGCCGAGGGCACCGTGCTGGCCGCGGACTCCGCGAGGGCGGTTCCCGGCAGCTACATCGTCACCCTCAAGGACACCGCGGGCCTCAGCGCCGCGAGCGCGGACTCGCTCACCAAGACCTTCGGCGGCACCGTGGACCGGGTGTACCGGTCGGCGCTGCACGGCTTCTCGGCGAAGCTGTCGGAGAAGCAGGCGAAGCGGCTGGCCGCGGACCCGTCGGTCGCCTCGGTCGAGGCCGACCAGGTCGTGCACGCCGACGCCACGCAGACCAACCCGCCGTGGGGCCTGGACCGCATCGACCAGCGCAACCTGCCGTTGGACGCGCGCTACACCTACGCCAGCACCGGCGCGGGGGTGAACGTCTACGTGATCGACACCGGTCTGCGGGTCAGCCACTCGCAGTTCGGCGGCCGGGCGCGCAACGGCTACGACTTCGTGTCGAACGACGCGATCGCCCAGGACGGCAACGGCCACGGCACGCACGTGGCTGGCACGATCGCCGGGTCGACCTACGGCGTGGCCAAGGGCGCCACGGTCATCGGCGTGCGGGTGCTGGACAACAACGGCTCCGGCACCACCGCGGGGGTCATCGCGGGCATCGACTGGGTGACGGCGAACGCGGTGAAGCCCGCGGCGGCCAACATGAGCCTGGGCGGCGGCGCGTCCACCACCCTCGACGCGGCGGTGCGCCGCTCGATCGCCTCGGGCGTGACCTACGGCGTGGCGGCGGGCAACAGCTCCACCTCGGCGGGCTCGACCTCACCCGCCCGGGTGACCGAGGCGATCACCGTGGGCGCCACCGAGCGCACCGACGCGCGGGCGAGCTACTCCAACTACGGTTCGGTCGTGGACATCTTCGCGCCGGGTTCGGGCATCCTGTCGTCCTGGAACACCAGCGACACCGCCACGAACACCATCAGCGGCACCTCGATGGCGACCCCGCACGTGGTCGGTGTGGTGGCGCGCTACCTGGCCACCAACCCCGGCGCCTCCCCGGCGACCGTGGCGTCCTACCTGACCTCGCAGGCCACCACGGGCAAGGTCACCAACCCCGGTTCGGGTTCGCCGAACCGCCTGCTGTACGCCGCGCCGACCCTCTGACCTCGGGCGGGTAGGCAGCAGTAAGGACAGCAGAACACGGTCCCCGGCGCTTCCCCGGCGCCGGGGGCCGTGCGCCCTACACCGGGGGCAACGCCCCCGGGAGTCCACCTTCGCGCGCTTCGGGCCCCGGGCTGGGTTCCGGCGCGTCGACCAGCAGGACGGCCGCGGCGGCGATCATGCCGCAGAACACGACCAGCGGCGCGGAGACGAGCAGGCCGACCACGGCGACGAGCACGGCGACCCCGGCGAGGGAGAGCCTGCCCGGTCCCGGCACGGCCCCGGCCGCGGGTTCGGCGCGGAACGCCGAGACCATGTCCGGGTCTTCCTGGTCGAGGCGCCGTTCGATCTCGGAGAGCACGCGCTGCTCGTGCCATGTCAGTCGGCTGGGGTCCATCACCACACCACCTTCGCGCCAGGCCGTTCGGTACCCATATGCCCAGCCGAGAACGGGATGAAACACGATGTCCTCCCGGGACCTCGCACAGCTCGGAACCGACGCGGCCCCGACCGCGAACGGCCGGGGCCTGGCTGGGACGTTACCCGTGTTCAACGGGAATCTGAACAGCCTCGGGCGTCGTTCGATTGGGCGAGTCGGCCTCGACCTCGAATCGGTGGCGGATCGGGTGGTCGCCGGGCGAGCGGGACGGCGAGCGGGACAGGGGCGGCGGGTCGGCGCGGCGGGGTTCGGTCAGGGCAGTGCGGAGACCTCGCGGCGCGCGGTCGGGGCGCCCGCGGCGGCCGCGGCGTAGAGCCAGGCGAAGAACGCCCACATGCCCGCGAAGATCGCGCCGACCAGCAGGTAGCCGATCGTCCAGAGCACCAGCGGGGTGTCGGTCTTGCGCTCGCGCTGCAGGAACGAGATCTCGGAGATGAAGTCGCGCGGCCCGGAGACCGCCGAGATCTCCGGCGCGTTCGCCGCCGGGTCGGCCGGGGCGTAGATCGGGGCCAGGGTCATGACCCGGTTGGCGGCGTGCAGGCGGATGCCGGACTTCCACTGGCCGAAGGCGGGCAGCGGCTCGGCGGTGCGGTAGACGCCGTCGGCGACCTCGACCAGCGGCGCGGTGTAGAAGTCGCCGCCCTGCCAGGCGAAGCCGTTGAGCCAAACCGCGTCGCCCGCCAGTTCCGGGTCGGAGATGGTCACCGTGGCGTTGACCCAGCGCGGGACGCCGCCGCCGTGCGGGTTGGAGATCTCCTGCCCCTGTGGGGACTCGCTGAGCGCGATGTCCGCGGACAGGCCCGGCGGCGGGTCGGCGGGGACGACGACGGCCGCCATCAGACCGGTGACCAGCAGCGCGCCGACCAGCCCGCCGAGGTGGCGGGTGCGGAACGGCTCGGCCGGGGTGGGCCGCTCGCGCAGCGCCGCGACGTCGGAGACCCGCCGGTGCTGCCAGGCGCCGACCAGGGCGCCGCCCACGCTCGCCAGCGCGCCGAACACCAGGAACAGCGGCAGGTGCGCGGCGGGCCACGGGTTCGGCATGAGCCACTGGCTGAACTGGTACTCCCCCAGCAGGCCGACGGTGCCCGAGGCCAGGCCCGCCACGACCGGGAACCGCCACCCGTGCCCGGCCCCGACCAGCAGCGCCACCACCTCGATGACCACGGCCTCGGCGACGTAGGGCAGCAGCGAGGCCACGTGCAGGCCGTCGACCGCGGGCAGGACTGCGAACAGCGCCCGGGTCAGCAGGAACACCGCGAGCACGAACAGCGTGCCGCCCGGTCCCCAGGACAGGCGGGCGAACACCAGCGTCCACGAGCCGATCAGGCCGACCAGGACCACCTGGGCGAGCATCGGGAACTGCGGCACGCCGAGGTCGAACTCCATCAGGAACGCCGAGGCGCCCATGGTCCAAGCGCCCGCGAGCACCGGGCCCTGGACGCGCACCGCGAGCCCGGTCGCGCCGACCTGGCGGGCTTCGGCGAGCAGGAGCTGGATGCCGATCACCACGCCGATGCCGCCGCCGATCATGAGCACGTGGGTCGGCCCCCACTCGGTGACGTCCTGCCCGAACAGCCGGTGCCACACGTCGTCGAGCGGGAAGCCCGCGACGCCGACCAGGCCGGTGCCCATCATCTGGATGCTGCCCATCGGGGCGCGCCAGTGCGGGCCGATCTTGAAGGTGCGGGCGGGCAGGTCGCCCTTGGCGAGCGCGGCGCTGAGCACGCCGCTGGCGAAGATGCCCATCAGCCCGAAGTAGATGGGGTAGTGCGAGGGGTTGGCCAGCGGCCCCTCGTCGCGGCCCAGCTCCATGTGGATCGGGACGTCCCAGTAGACGCCGATGAGCGCGGCGAGGCCGGAGAGCCCGGCCACCAGCATCGGCATCGCCGCCCACCGCGGCATCCCGCCGACCCGGCCCATCCAGTCCGCGACCCGGCCGATCACCGTGCGCTTGCCCGCCCGCTCGCGGATGACGAACACCGCCAGCGGCAGGAAGACCACCGCGAACATGAGTGCCGCGAGCACGATCTGGCCGAACTCGGCCCCGCCCGCGGGCGGGCTTCCCTCCTGCGCCAACAACACGGTGTCGCCTTCCTCGCCGAAGGGGGTGTGGACCGGGAGTAGCAGTTAATCAAAGTAACTGTTACTTTCGATCACACCTTAGGGCCGTCCCGATCGGGCGGCAAGACCCGGATTCCGGCGGAAAGGACGCGCGAGGATGCGCAACCCCCTGGTGGCGGCAGCCGTGCTCGCCCTGCTGGCGAGCTGTTCCACGGTGCCCTCGACCACCCCGACCGAGCAGGTCGCCCGGTTCACCGTCCGCGCGGGCGAACGGGTCGCCGGACCGGAGCGGGTCGACGCGCGCCCCGGTGACACCGTCCGCATCGAGGTCACCTCGGACGTGGACGACGAACTGCACGTGCACGGCTACGACAAGGCCACCGACCTCGTCGCCGGGCAGCCCGGCTCGGTCTCCTTCACCGCCGGCGCCACCGGCGTGTTCGAGGTGGAACTGCACCACAGCGGCGCGGCGGTGACCTCGCTGCGCGTCTCCGGGTGATCCTGGCGCACGGCCTCGGCGGCCGGTCCGACCTGCCGGTGCCGCTGTGGCTGGCGCTCAACGCGGGCGCGGCGGCGGTGCTGGTGTCGTTCCTGGCGCTGACCGCGCTGTGGACCCGGCCCCGGTTGCGCGGCGCCGAGGGCGGTCGGGCGGTGCGGCTGCCGGTGCCCCGGGTGGCGCTGAAGGTCGTGGGGGTGCTGCTGCTGGCCGGGTTCCTGGCGGTGGCGTGGGGCGGTCCGTCCGATGTGGAGCACAACCCGGCGCCCGCGTGGTTCTACGCCTGGTTCTGGGTCGGCCTGGTGCCGGTGTCGCTGCTGTTCGGTCCGGTGTGGCGGCTGGCGAACCCGCTGCGCACGCTCGCGGCCGGGCTGGGGCGGCTGGTGCCGCGCCGGGAGCTGCCCGCCGTGGGGCACTGGCCCGCCGTGGTGAGCCTGTTCGCGTTCCTGTGGCTGGAACTGGCTTCCGGGTTCTCCGACTCGGTGCGGGTCGTGGCGGTGTTCGTGACGGTGTACGCGGTCGTGCACGTGGTGGCGGGCGCGGTGTTCGGGCCGGGGTGGTTCGACCGGGGCGACGGGTTCGAGCTGTACTCGGTGCTGGTGGCCGCGCTGTCGCCGCTGGGTCGGCGCGCGGACGGCGCGCTGGTGCTGCGCAACCCGCTCGACGGCCTGATGACGCTCCAGGCCCGCAGCGGATTGACACCGTTCGTGTTGCTGGTGTTGGGTTCCACGGTCTTCGACGGGTTGACGCGGCTTCCGGTTTGGACGTCTGCGCAGGGGACATCCGTTCAGGAGCTTTTCGGGACGTCCGCCGCGGTGGGCACGGTCGGGCTGGTGGTGGCCGTCGCGGCGACGGCGCTGGCCTACGCGGGGGCGATCCGGCTGACCCGGCCGTACCTGCGCCGGTCGGTGGCGGCCTACGACGCGTTCGCGCACACGCTGGTGCCGATCATGGTCGGGTACACGGTGGCGCACTACTTCTCGTTCGCGGTGTTCGAGGGGCAGCGCGGGTGGACGGCCCTCTCCGGCGCCTCGGTGGACTACACGCTGCTGTCGGCGGGGCTGATCGCGGCGGTGCAGGTCGGCGGGATCGTGCTCGGGCACGTCCTGGCGGTCACCTCCGCGCACGACCGGTCGCTGCGCGACCTGCGGCCGGGGTACGAGCGGGTGGGCCAGTACCCGATGCTCGCGCTGATGGTCGGGTGCACCGCCGTCGGCATCGCGCTGGTCTCGGGGGTGTGACGGTGTACCGAGCCGAGGAACTGCCGGTGATCCTGATGCACCAGGGCGGCTGGGACGAGATCGCCGTCTTCCTCGGCCCGGTGCTGATCATCGCGCTGCTGGTCGTCGTCGCCCGCCGTCAGGCCCCGCCCCCGGAGGAGGAAGACGGCGAGTAGGCGTACCCGCGCAGCCCGGGGGTGAACGCGCCGACGGCGGCCACCACGGCCACGCACAGCACCCCGCCGCTGACCAGCGCGGCCGTCCCGGTGGTGGCGTGGGCGACCAGCCCGGCGCGCAGGTTGCCCACGTCCGGCCCGGCCTGCCCGACGACCAACTCGGCGGCGGCGACCCGGCCCAGCAGCTCGTCCGGGGTGTTGAGCTGCACGATCGCCCCGCGCGAGACCACCGACACGGTGTCGGCGGCACCCGCCGGCACCAGGGCGCCGAGCGCGGGCCACGGGTCCGCCGCGAACCCGAACAGCACCATCGCCAGCCCCCACGTCGTCGACCCGGCGAGCATGACCACGCCCTGGCGCGGCAGCCGGGTGAAGGTCCCGGAGAACACCGACGCGACCACCCCGCCGACCGCGATCGCGGACAGGAACAGCCCCAGCGTGCGCGGGTCGTCGCCGAAGCGCTCCGCGTTGAGCAGCGGGAACAGGCTGATCGGCATGGACAGCACCGTGGCGGCGAGGTCGGTGAGCAGCGCGCCGCGCACGGTCGCGTGCCCGGCCAGGAACCGCAGCCCGTCCAGCACCCCGCGCACCCCGGGCCGGGCGGGCTCGCCGCCGGGCGGCATGGCGGGCAGCCCGAAGGCGCCGAGGAAGGCGACCCCGAAGGTGGCCACGTCCACCAGGTAACAGCCGCCGACGCCGACCCAGCCCAGCAGCAGGCCGCCGAGGGCCGGGCCGAGCAGCATCGCGCCCTGGAACGAGATCCGTTGCAGCGCCAGCCCGGCGGCGAGTTGGTCAGCGGGCAGCAGTCGCGGCGCGAACGTCCTCGCGGCCGGTCCACCGCCCGCGACGAAGCACGACTGCACCGCCACGAGCACCAGCACGACGACCACCGGCACGTCCAGGAACGCCTGCACCGCGAGCAGCACCGAGCACACCGCCTGCCCGGTCAGGGTCACCAGGTGGAACTTGCGGCGGTCCACCCGGTCGACCAGCGCCCCGGCGAACATCCCCAGCGCGATCAGCGGGACCGCCTGCGCCAAGCCCACCGCGCCGGTCCACAGCGCCGACCCGGTGGCCTGCCACACCTGGTAGAGCACCGCGACGAGCGTCAACTGCGAGCCCAGCCCGGCGAACGTCCGGCCGATCCACAGCCCGCGGAACGACTTCGACGTGCGCAGCGGGCGGAGGTCGACCATCACCCCCACTCGGGGTCCTGCCGGAGCTTCTCGGCGATCCGGTCGTGGAAACCGCGCCGGGCCAACGCCGCCTCGATGTCGACCACGACCCGGCTCAGCGGGTAGGGGATCTCCGCCTCCAACTCGGCCACGGCGGCCTCGGTGGCCCGCCACTCCGCCGCGAGCGCGCCCACCTCCCGCCGCGCCCTGGCGGTCAGGGTGATCCTCTTGCTGCGCGCGTCGGCCCCGGTCGTGGTGCGCACGAGCCCGGCCGCGCGCATGGCCTTGACCTTCTGGCTCATGGCCGAGTGCGTGCGCTCGACGGACTCGGCGAGTTCGGTGATGGTCATCGGGCCGCGCGCGTGCAACCGGATCAGCTCCATCACGAAGCTCGGCTTGAGCCCGGCGACGCCCCGGTCGGCGTAGAGGCGGGCGATGTCGTCGTCCATGGCGGCCTGGAGCAGGCGCAGCGGCCGCCAGCGGCTGTGTTCGGTCGGATCTTGCACGCGGTAATCATAACAGCACTTGTATAAGTGCTGTTGGAATTTTGGCCCGCTCCGGGGGTGCTCACTCCGCGTGGCGATGGCGTTCGGGCGACCCGTCCGCCGAACGGGTGAGGCGCGATGCCGGTCACCGGCGTTTCACCTGATGAAGTCGTGTCTTGGCTTAGCCCGTGCGGGTGACGCACACTGACCCGCATGAGACTGCGCGCAGTGACCGTGTTCGTCCGGCTGCTGGTCGCCGTGGCGGCGGTGGCGGTCGTGGCGGGACTCGGCGTCGGCTGGGTGGTCAGCTCGGCGTTCACCGACGGCGTCGCCACCCTCCCCGGCGACACCCTCTCCGGCCTGGCCGACCGCCCCGCCGAGGAACCGGGCGACCCGCTGACGATCCTGCTCATCGGCAGCGACGAGCGCACGGGCGAGGACGCGGGGTCCGGCGTCACCGGTCAGCGCGCCGACACGATCATGGTCCTGCGCGTCGCGGCCGACGACAGCCGCATCGACGTGGTCTCCATCCCGCGCGACTCCTGGGTTCCGCTGCCCGGCCACGGCGAGGCCAAGGCCAACGCCTCCCTGGCCTACGGCGGGGTGCCGATGACGGCCGGGTTGGTCGAGGGCCTGACCGGCTGGCGCCTCGACCACGTGGTGCTGGTCGACTTCACCGCGGTCCGCGAGATCACCACCCACCTGGGCGGGGTGACCGTGCAGAACCCGTTCGAGACCACCGACCCCCGCACCGGCACCACCTTCGCCCAGGGGCAGATCACCGTCGCGGGCGACGACGCGCTGACCTGGGTCCGGCAGCGCCAGGGCCTCGACCGCGGCGACCTCGACCGCATCGACCGCCAACAGCAACTCCTCCAGGCCGTCGTCGACGAGTTGCTGACCCCGGACACCCTCGCCGACCCGGCCAGGCTCCGCCTCGTCCTGACCGCCCTCGGCTCCCACGTCGCGCTGGACGCCGACCTGACCGGCCCCGAACTCCCCCGGGTCGCCGGGCGGGTCGCCGCCGTCCCCGACGACCAGCGCCACTTCCACACCGCCAAGACCGACGGCTCGGCCCGCTCGGCGGACGGACAGGAGTACCTGGTCCTCGACAAGCAGGACCTGCTGGCCCTCTGCGCCGACATCACCGCGGGCAAGGACCCGGCCTAGGACCACGGCCACGGCGGCGCTACCCGTGATCGACAGCTCCAGTGCTTGCCATTTGAGCAAAGATTGTTGCCGCTTGGGCCAGATCGGCGCAGTGTTGTCAGCACACCGCTGACGGACTGGACCGAGGAGCCACCGATGCAGATCGAGAACAACAGCTACGAGGCCGTGGTCGTGGGTGGCGGCGCGGCCGGTTTGTCGGCGGCGCTGGTGCTGGGGCGCGCGCGCCGCTCCGTCCTGGTGATCGACGCGGGCGAGCCGCGCAACGCCCCCGCCGGTCACATGCACGGCTACCCCTCGCGCGACGGGATGCCGCCCGCCGAGTTCCTTGCGGTGGTGCGCGGGGAGGTGTCGGCCTACGGCGTGCACACCGCCTCCGACGAGGTGACCGGAGTCGCCCCGGACGGCGGGGGCGGGTTCGACCTGACCCTCGCCACCGGGGGGCGGGTCCACGCGCGGCGGCTGGTCGTCGCCACCGGTCTGGTCGACGAGCTGCCCGGTGTCCCCGGGGTCGCCGAGCGGTGGGGCAAGGACGTGCTGCACTGCCCGTACTGCCACGGGTGGGAGGTGCGCGACCAGCCGATCGGCGTCCTCTACCCGAAGGCGGGTGGGGTGCACCAGGCGCTGCTGTTCCACCAGCTCTCGAAGGACGTCACCGTGTTCCTCGACGGTGTGGACGTGAACGCGGTGCCCGACGCGGAGTGGCAGTTGCTCCGGGCGGCGGGCATCTGCGTCGTGCGCGGGGAAATCGAGAAGCTGGAGGTCGCCGAGGACCGGCTGACCGGGGTGCGGCTCACCGACGGGAACTTCTTCCCCCGGTCCACCTTCGTCGTGCCGCCCCGCATGGTCCCCCGCGACACCCTGCTGTCCTCGCTCGGCGCGAAGCAGGCCGAGACCCCGTTCGGCCGGTTCGTCGAGGTCGACGCCACGGGGATGACCAGCGTGCCGGGCGTGTGGGCGGCGGGCAACATCACCGGCCCGGCCGAGCAGGTGGTGAACGCGGCGAGCGCCGGGTACCGGGTCGGGGTCGCCGTCAACACCCAACTGGTCTTCGCCGACGCGGAGCGCCGGGCCGAGCGGCAGCGCACCGAGGTGTTCACGCCGGAGAACGAGCGGGCAGTGGCCCGCTCCCGCGCGGGCGGCATGACCGAGGAGCGGTGGGCGGGCTGACCGGAGGCGGTCAGCGGCATCCTGCCGTCCTCGCCGGAC
This sequence comes from Actinokineospora spheciospongiae, assembly GCF_000564855.1. Classification (GTDB taxonomy): domain Bacteria; phylum Actinomycetota; class Actinomycetes; order Mycobacteriales; family Pseudonocardiaceae; genus Actinokineospora; species Actinokineospora spheciospongiae. Next base: position 3,433 of record NZ_AYXG01000216.1, on the reverse strand, counting down.
CGCGCGCCCCGCGGCTGCTGGGCCGGTCGGCCGACTGACCCGGCCGCCGACCGCAGGAGCGGTGAAGCGCCCGTCCCGGGTCCGCGATCCACCCGGACAGGGGTGGGCGGGCGGCGGGAGAGGAAGATCATCCGCCGTCGGACTCGGACTGGGATGTGGTGGATGCGCGAGATCGAGATGGCTGTGGACCTGCCGGGCGGCGGCGGGGTGACCGGCACGCTGGTGCTGCCGGACGGGGACGGCCCGCACCCGGCCGTGCTGCTGCTGTGGGCCGGGCGGGTCGACCGGGACGGGAACCGGCGGGCGGGGGCGCTGGGGTTGGGGCCCGCGGTGGCCGGGGGGCTGGCCGCGCGCGGGATCGCCTCCTACCGCTACGACCGCACCGGGACCACGGACGCGCGGTGGCGCGCGATGGGGTTCTACGACCACCGCGAGGTCGCGTCCGCCGCGCTGGCGTCGCTGGCGGCGCGGCCCGAGGTGCGCGGCGTGGGGCTCCTCGGGCACAGCGAGGGGGCGCTGCACGCGCTCGGCCTGGCCGCGCGGACCGAGGTCGACGCGCTGGTGCTGCTGTCGTGCCCGGCGCGCAGCGGCAAGCGGGTGTTCCTCGACAGCGCGCGGCACTGGACCCCGGCCGACCTGCCCCGGCGCAGTCGGCTGCTGCTGCGGGTGCTGCGGCGCACCGCGCAGGAGCAGATCACCCGGGAGGTCGCGCACGCCGAGGCGGGCGACCCCAGGGTGGACCGGCTGCTGCGCGAGTTCGTGCACCACGACCCGTGCGCCGACCTGGCCGCGGTGCGGGTGCCGGTGCTCGCGCTGACCGGGGAGAAGGACATCACCGTCGACCCGGACGACCTGGCGGTGATCGCGGACCTGGTGGCGGGGGAGGTGTCCGTGCGGCGCGTGCCGGACCTCACCCACCTGCTGCGGCTCGACCCCGGGGTCCCGTCGCGGGAGGACTTCCGCAGGCAGCTCGCCGAACCGGTCGACCCGGGGGTGGTGGCCGAGGTGACCGGGTGGCTGGCCCAGCGGCTGGTCGAACGGGTGCGCTGAGGACGTCCCACTGGGTGGACGGCCCCTCGCCCGCCGGACCGGAAACCTACTGTCGGTGGGGACCGGATCGGAGGGGCGCGGTGGCAGCAGACGACCGGGTGTCCGTCGCGGTGGTGGGCGCGGGGCCGAGCGGGGTCGGGCTGGTCGAGCGGATCGCGGCGAACGCGCCGGAACTGTTCACCGGGCACCTGACCGTGCACCTGATCGACCCGCACCCGCCCGGCGCGGGCCGGGTGTGGCGCTACGAGCAGTCCCCGCTGCTGTGGATGAACTCCATGCCCGAGGACGTCACCATGTTCCTCGACGGGTCGGTGCGCTGCGCGGGCCCGGTGCGCCCGGGCCCGACCCTGGCCGAGTGGGCGGCGGGCATCCGCGCGGCGGGCGGGGAGGGCGTCCCGGAGGACCTGCGCGCGGAGTTCGCCGAGGCCGCCCCGACCCGCTTCCCCACCCGCCGGTTGCAGAGCGCCTACCTGGACTGGTTCTTCCGCGGCGTGCTCGCCGACCTGCCGCCCTCGGTGGAGGTGGTGGTGCACGAGGACACCGCGGTCGACGTCACCGGCGACCCGGGCGGTCCGCAGTCGGTGCGGCTGGCCGAGCGGGCCGAGCCGCTGGTGGTGGACATGGTGGTGCTGGCCATCGGGCACCTGGACGTGGACCCGAGCCCGGCGCAGCAGGCGCTGGCCGAGTACGCCCGCGAGCACGACCTGCGCTACGTCCCGCCCGCCTACACCTCCGACATCGACCTGTCGGCGCTGCAACCCGGCGAGGACGTGCTGGTGCGCGGCTTCGGCCTGGCCTTCGTCGACCTGATGGTGCTGCTCACCGAGGGCCGCGGCGGCCGCTACGAGACCGAGGGCGGCACGCTGGTCTACCACCCGTCGGGCAAGGAACCCCACCTGCACATCGGTTCCCGGCGCGGCGTGCCCTACCGCGCGAAGCCGGAGTACCGGTTGCGGGCGCCGTTCGCCGCCCTCCCCCGCTTCTTCGACAACGCGGCGATCGCGGAGCTGACCGCGCGGCCGGAGCCGCTGGACTTCCGCCGGGACCTGTGGCCGCTGATGGCCAAGGACATCGGCTGGGCCTACTACACAGAACTGTTCACCGCCCACCCCGAGCGAACCCGGCTGCCGTTCCCCGACTTCGAGGCGGCCTACGCGGCGGCGGAGTGGAACAGCCCCGAACTGCGCGCCCTGGTCGAGGCGGCGGTGCCCGCCCCGGAGGACCGGTTCGACCCCGACGGGCTCGACAAACCGCTGGCGGGCCTGACCTTCCCGGATCGGGGGGCGTTCACCGAGCACCTGCACTCCCACATCACCACCGACCTCGCCCGGCGCGCGAACCCGGGGTTCAGCGCCGACATGGGCGCGTTCCTGGGCCTGCTGGTCAGCTTCGGACAACTGTCAAGGGTGGTGGCATCGGGCAGGCTGACACCGGACGCGCAGATCGACGACGTGGACGGCTGGTGGTTCGGCTTCTTCAGCTACTTCGCCAGCGGACCACCCGGACCCCGGCTGCGGCAACTGCTGGCGCTCTCCCGCGCGGGCGTGGTCTCGTTCGTCGGACCGGACATGTGGGTGCGCCCGGAGGGCGGCCGCTTCGTCGCGGGCAGCCCGGCCGTCCCGGGACGGCAGGTGGGCACGGCCCTGGTGGAGGCACGCCTCCCCGCCCCGAGCGTGCGCCGGGCCACCGACCCGCTGATCGCCGCCCTGCGCGACCGGGGCGAACTGGTGGAGGAAGTACTGACCGGTGGTCGCTCCACCGGCCGGATCACCATCCGCTCGGTCGGCGACCTGGTCGACGCCACCGGAACGACCAACCCCAGGCGCATCGCCATGGGCCCGCACACCAGCATCCGAGCGGCAGGCGCCTTCTCCCGCCCCCACACCAACGCCCCCGGCTTCCGCCGCACCGACGCGGTCGCCCGAGCGGTCCTGCAACGCCTCAACCCGACAACCCCGTAGAACCCGCCGCCACACCCCACCGCCGCAACGACGACCAGCCAGCCAGCCAGCCACCCAAGAACCAGCGGCCCGGCTACGCGAATGCCCGGGTGGGCGGATGCACTTGCCCAGCCGCCCACCCCGCCAACCGCCGGCCCGGCCACCAGCCACCCCGGAACCACACCGGCGCAGCAGCCCAGCCGACCACCCCGAAACCGCCGCCCCGGCAAGCGACTGCCCGGGTGGGCGGATGCCCTGAACGCAGGCCGACCACCCCGAAACCGCCGCCCCGGCGAGCGAACTGCCCGGGTGGGTGGAGGTACTTGCCCAGCCGACCACCCCCGAAACCGGCGGCCCCGCGAGCCGACTGCCCGGGTGCGTGGATGCGCTTGGCCAGCCGACCACCCCGAAAACCGGCGGCCTGGCGAGCCAACTGCCCGAGT
>NZ_AYXG01000215.1 GCF_000564855.1 Actinokineospora spheciospongiae | reverse complement strand
GTGGTCGCCGGCTGCGCACTGTGAGGTTCGGGTGGCGGGCCGCCAGGCCGGGGGGCGACGGGGTGGTCGGCGGCTGCGCCCTGGGGTTCGGCGTGGCTGGGGGCGGGTCGGCGACTTTCGGGGCGGTTGACCGGTTTGTGGTGGGGGGAGCCCGGAAAGCGGAACGCCCGGCCGGGAGGTCCCGGCCGGGCGTTCTCGTTGTCCTGGGGTCAGTTCAGGTTCAGGGCCGCCATCGCCGCGGCGGCCATCTCGCGCTCGCCGAGGGCGTTGGGGTGGGCGAAGATGGAGTTCTGGGCGTTGATCGGCGGTTCGATCCAGCGGACGCCAGGGGCGGCGCACACGTCGTGGCCGTCGGCGAGCTGGTTGATGTCGACGTAGGTCACGCCGGTCGCGGCGGCGGCGCGGCCGATGGCGTCGTTGAGGGTGGCCTGGAGGGAGCGCATGTAGGGGACGTCGCCGGTGGCGACCGGGATCTTGTCGAAGCAGCCGCCGGTGGCGGGGACGATCCACGGGTAGCCGATGATGCCGACCTTGGCGTTCGGGGCCTTGTCGCGGACCGCGGTCAGTGCCTTGACCAGGTCGGGGTAGGTGGTGTTGCGGACGGTGTCCTCGAAGCTGGAACCGTTGCCGTCCTTGCAGGGGCTGCCCTTGCCGCCGGTGAAGAAGCCCGCGAGGGCGCAGGTGGCCGCGGCGCGGATGAAGATGCCGCTGTCGTTGCCGCCGATGGTCATGGTGACCACGTCGGTGTTGGCGCTCAGCGCGTCGACCTGCGGGGCCAGGCCCGGGTACTGGCTGGTGGTGAAGTGGCTGGTCTGGGCGGCGCCGCAGGTCACGTCGACCACGTTCGCGCCGGTCGCCTGGGCGATCAGGGTGGGGTAGTTGAGCGCGGAGCGCAGGCACTGCGAGGGGGCGCCTGGCGCGGACGGCGACACGCCGGAAGCCGCGCTGTAGGAGTCGCCGAGGGCGACGTAGTTGATCGGGTCGGCGGCGTTCGCGGACGTGGTGACGGCGAAGGTGCCCGCCGCGGCGATCATGGCGGCGGCGGCGGTGACGAGCAGGCGTCGGGACATGGCTTCCCTCGGGCGTTGGCGGCTTCGGCAACTACTCAGAAGTAGGTAACGCCGTCGCAGCGTGTCCCACCCCACGTCCGCCTGTCAACGCCCGGGCACCCCCGACCAGGGGGTGCCCGGGCGAAGTGGGACTCAGGGGGTGTGCTCCTCCAACATCTCCGTCACCAGGGCGGCGATCGGCGAGCGCTCCGAGCGGGTCAGGGTCACGTGCGCGAACAGCGGGTGGCCCTTGAGCTTCTCGATGACCGCGGCCACGCCGTCGTGCCTGCCGACGCGGAGGTTGTCGCGCTGGGCGACGTCGTGGGTCAGCACGACCCGCGAGCCGGTGCCCAGCCGCGACAGCACGGTCAGCAGGACGTTGCGCTCCAGCGACTGCGCCTCGTCGACGATGACGAACGCGTCGTGCAGCGAGCGGCCGCGGATGTGGGTCAGCGGCAGGACCTCCAGCATCCCGCGGCTGAGCACCTCGTCGATGACCGTCTTGCCCGCCAGCGCGCCGAGGGTGTCGAACACCGCCTGCGCCCACGGCTGCATCTTCTCGCTCTCGGACCCCGGCAGGTACCCGAGGTCCTGCCCGCCCACGGCGTACATCGGGCGGAAGACGACGACCTTCTTGTGCAGGCCGCGCTCCAGCACCGCCTCCAGCCCCGCGCACAGCGCCAGCGCCGACTTGCCGGTGCCCGCCCGGCCGCCCAGCGACACGATCCCGACCTCCGGGTCGAGCAGCAGGTCCAGGGCGATGCGCTGCTCGGCGGAGCGGCCGTGCAGGCCGAAGGCCTCCCGGTCGCCGCGCACCAGCCGGATGCGCTTGTCCGGGGTGACCCGGCCCAACGCGTGGCTGGTGCCCGCGAACAGGCGCAGACCGGTGTTGCACGGGTGCTCGGTGGGCACGTCGTGGTCGGCGAGGTCGATGGTGTTGTCGTCGCTGAACAGGGCGTCGATGGCGTCCTGGGGGACCTCCAGGTCGGCGATGCCGGTCCAGCCGGACGGGGTGACCTCGCCCGCCCGGTACTCCTCGGCGTCCAGGCCGACCGCGCCCGCCTTGACCCGCAGCGGGATGTCCTTGGTGACCAGGGTGACGCCGGGCAGTTCGGCGGCGAGGTTGAGCGCGCAGGCCAGGATGCGCGCGTCGTTGCCGTCGGTGCGGAAGCCCTGCGGCAGCACCGAGGGGTCGGAGTGGTTGAGCTCGACGTGCAGGCTGCCGCCCGCGTCGCCGACGGGGAGCGGCACGTCGAGCCTGCCGTGGCGCAGGCGCAGGTCGTCGAGCATCCGCAGGGTCTCGCGGGCGAACCAGCCCAGTTCGGGGTGGTGGCGCTTGGCCTCCAGCTCGCTGATCACGACCAGCGGGATGACCACCGAGTGCTCGGCGAAGCGGGTCGCGGCCCACGGGTCCGAGAGCAGGACGGAGGTGTCGAGGACGTAGGTGCGCCTGGCTGGGTCGCTCTCCGATCCGGAGCGGGTGTCTGACGAGCCGGTGGTCGAACCTGAGGAAACGCTGGAACGCATAGCGGTCACGGCAACTCCCCGCGGACGCGGCACCGCATCCGCACCTCGGTGGGCCGGGCACAGGACCCTGGTCGGTCAGTGGCGCGACAGCGGCCGGGCCGCCGTCACCCACCTCCCACGAGGGCCGGGTGCCGGCCCCCTCGCGCTCGACTCGCTCACGACCAGGGCCTCCCGGGCCGGACCGCTGTGGACACGGTCCGACACTTCGAAAGCTACCGGCGCGGACCGACACCCTGCCAGGCTGCCACCCAGGTGATTTTCGATTTTGTCATCACCTCGACACGCGCACGCCACGTGAGCGGACGTTCGCCGAGGTCAGTCCACATACCACGCTGGGTGACCAGCGGTTCCGCCGTTCGTGAACAGCACCGCCGATCCCGGAGCGACACCTGGCCATCACCCTGGGTGATCACCGGCAGTGAACGGTTTTTCGGTCTCCGCCGGGGTTTTCCGGCCACGGGAATCAGGCTTCCGACGCGCCCGGAATTCACCGCGGCGGCGTCAACTGCCGAATCGCCGGTGCCGGATTCCGTAGGCGCGCAGCGCGCGCAGGAAGTCGGTGCGGCGGAAGTCGGGCCAGTAGGCCTCGCAGAAGTGGAACTCCGAGTGCGCCGACTGCCAGAGCAGGAACCCCGACAGCCGCTGCTCCCCCGACGTGCGGATCACCAGGTCCGGGTCGGGCTGCCCGGAGGTGTAGAGGTGCTCGGCGATGTGGTCGACGTCGAGGACCTCGGCCAGCTCCTCGATCGACGTCCCCGCCTCGGCGTGCTGCTGCAGCAGCTTGCGCACCGCGTCGGCGATCTCCCGGCGGCCGCCGTAGCCGACCGCGATGTTGACCTCCATGCCGGTGCGCCCGGCGGTCCTGGTCGCCGCCGCCGACAGCCGCTGCGCGGTGTCCGCGGGCAGGATGTCCAGGGCGCCGATGATCCGCAGCCGCCACGGCTGGGCGGGCTCGGCCAGTTCGTCGACCACGTCGCCGATGATCTCCAGCAACGGCGCCAGCTCCGACTCCGCCCTGGTCAGGTTGTCGGTGGAGAGCAGCCACAGGGTCGCCACCTCGACCCCGGCCTCCGCGCACCAGCCCAGGAAGTCGGCGATGCGCTGCGCGCCCACCCGGTGCCCGTCGTTGACGTCGGTGAACCCGGCCTCGCGCGCCCACCGCCGGTTCCCGTCGAGCATCACCCCGACGTGCCGGGGGATGCGCCCGCCCGCCTGCTGGTAGAGCCGCTTCTCGTAGAGGCCGTAAACGATGTCGGCAACGCGCCTGCGCAGACTCACGGCCGATCAGCGTACGCCGCGTTTGGGCCGACCGGGGCACACTGGTCAGGTGCAGCGCAACGGCATCGATCCGGTATGGCAGGACCTCGGCGTCATCGAACGCCTGGTCAGGGAATCGCGGACGGTGGCGGTGGTGGGCCTCAGCGCCCGCCCCGACCGGCCGAGCCACGGGGTGGCGCGCTACCTGGTGGACAGCGGGCTGACGGTGTTCCCGGTCAACCCGGCGCTGCGGACGTGGGAGGGGCTGCCCGCGTACGCGTCGCTGTCGGAGGTCCCGGAGCACATCGACATCGTCGACGTGTTCCGCCAGCCCGAGTTCGTCGACGAGGTCGCCCGGGACGCGGTGGCCGTCGGCGCGGGCGCGCTGTGGCTGCAACTGGGGGTCGTCAACGAACCCGCCGCCCGCCTCGCCGCCGACGCGGGCCTGGACGTGGTGGTCGACCGCTGCCTCGCGGTGGAGCACCGCGAGGTCGTCGGCTGGTCCTGACCCGCCGGGGCTTGTGTCCGGCATCACAGCAAATGGTTGACAAACCTACGGTCCCGTAACCTTGCGGAGGTGACGTCAGTGACCATCTCCGGCCCGCCGCCGGGGTTCGTGAAACCCAAGATGCGCGGGGTCATCCACTTCTGGTCCTTCATGGTGTCCATCGGAGCGGGCGCCGCCCTCGTCTCCCTCGCCGCCACCGTCTCCGGTGTCGCGGTGCTGGCCACCTCGGTGTACTCGGTGACCATCCTGGGCCTGTTCGGCGTCAGCGCCCTCTACCACCGCCGCTGGTGGGTGACCGAGCGCGCGCGCATCTGGATGAAGCGCCTCGACCACTCGATGATCTTCCTGTTCATCGCGGGCACCTACACCCCGTTCTGCCTGCTGTCGATGGCCAAGCCCACCGGCTACGTCGTCCTGGCCATCGTCTGGTCCGGCGCCGTGCTCGGCGTGGCGCTCAAGCTGCTGTGGCCGCAGGCGCCCCGCTGGCTGGGCACCCCGATCTACATCGCCCTGGGCTGGGTCGCGGTCTTCGTCCTGCCCGACCTGCTCGCCATCGGCGGCGTCGCCGCCCTGGTCCTGCTCCTGGTCGGCGGCCTGTTCTACACGGTGGGCGCGGTCTTCTACGCCACCAAGTGGCCCAACCCCTGGCCCGCCTTCGGCCACCACGAGTTCTTCCACGCCGCGACCGTCCTCGCCGCCCTGAGCCACTACATCGCGATCTGGCTGGTCATGTACGCCTGATCGGGTTCGGTCAGGCGCGGACGAGGTCGGGTTCGAGGAGGTCCATCAGGACCATGTCGTGCCAGCGGCCCGCGCGGCGGAAGGCGTGGCGGGCGCGGCCGATCTCCTGGAAGCCGACCTTGGCGTAGACCCGGCGGGCCGCCGCGTTCCCGTCGGCCACGCTGAGGTCGATCGAGTGCAGGCGCATCTCGTCGAAGCCGTAGGCGCAGATCAGGCGCAGCGCCTCGGTGGCGAAGCCGGAACCCCAGGTGTCGCGTTCGCCCAGGTAGAGGTCGATGGTGCCGCGGCCGTGCTCGGGTTCGGCGCCGGACAGGGCGATGGCGCCGACCAGGCGCATGTCCGCCCGGGTCTCGATGCCCAGGGTCAGGCGGGCGTGGCTGTTGCGCGGCCACTCGGCCATTCGGGTCCGGGTGTCGTGCAGCGTGGTCGGGTGGGTGTCCACCATCCAGCGCATGACCTCGGGGTCGTTGTTCCAGCGCCACAGCGCCTCGGCGTCCTCCGGTTCCATCGCGCGCAGCCGGACCCGGTCCCCCACCAGCATGGCGAAACCCCTCTCGTCCCCGACACCATGGCCGGGGGCGAGAGGGGTGGCAACCTGTTTTGCGGGCGCGGCGGCCGTCGGGTGCCCCGCCGTTCCGGTCCGCTCAGCCGTCCTGGTCGGGCTTCTCGGTGGTGTCCTGGTCGGGGCCCTTGGCGCGCAGGTCGTCGACCTTGGCCATGGCGGCGCGCAGTTCGCCCAGCCACTCCTCGGAGTGCTTGCCGACCAGGCGGACCGCCCAGGCCAGGGCGTCCGAGCGGGACCGGGCCACCCCGGCGTCCACCAGGGTGTCGAGGACCTGGCGCTCGGGCTGGCGCAGCCGGGTCATGACCGGGACGGACAGATGAGTGAACAGTTCCTCGGTGCCGCCCTGGCGCGCGCCCCAGGCGACCTTGCGGCCGTAGCGGTGCTCGGCCTGCCGGGCGATCTCGATGCGCTCCTCGCGGGTCTCCTCGCGGTGGCGGGCGATGCGGCCGGACTCGGCGGCGGCGCGGGCGGCGTCGTCGGCGAAGTCGCCGTCGAGGTCGGGGAGGGTGCCGACGACGATGATCTCCTCGCGGTCGACGACCACGTCGGTGGTGGTGAACCAGCCCTCGGGCAGCCTGCCGGTGAACCAGGCGGCCGCGTCGTCCGCGGGTGGGACCTCGGACTGCTGCCAGCCGCCGCGGGGTCCGGGACTCCAGTGCTTGCGCATGTCCAGCTCCTTGATTACATGATTACGTCCCCACCGAAGTTACGCGCTCTCGGTGCTCGTGGGGGCGAATTTCACTGGCAGGTGAACGCCGCGCCCGGCTAGCGTTCCCCGCCGTGATCCACGAGGACCCTCGCGCGTACCTGCTCGGGATGGAGGGCGCCGCCCTGCTCCGGGCGTTCACCGGGCACCACGACCGCGAGTTCGTGCGGGCTCGGCTGGCCGAGGTCCGCTGCATCCTGGACACCCCGATGGACCCGGTGGACGTCGAGCGCGCCGGGGCCGTCGAGGGCTACGGCCTCTGGGCGGCGTCCTACGACGGTGAGGACAACGGCGCCTTCCCCCTCGACACCCCGGTGCTCACCGAGGTTCTCGACGGGATCGCCCCCGGTCCGGCCCTCGACGCCGCCGCGGGCACCGGCCGCCTCACCCGGCTGCTCCTCGACCGCGGTCACCGGGTGACCGCCGTCGACAGCTCGCCGGACATGCTCGGGCACAACCCCGCCGACGACACCCGGGTGGGCGACCTGCGCGCGCTGCCGGTCGGGGACGCCGAGGTCGACGTGGTGGTCTGCGGCCTGGCGCTGACCCACGTGCCGGACCTGGGCCCGGTGTTCGCCGAGTTCGCCCGCGTCCTGCGCCCCGGCGGCCACCTCGTGCTCTCCGAGGTGCACCCCGAGGCGGTGGCCCGCGGGTCAGTGCCGACGGTCCGCGGCCGGGGGAACCGGCCGATGCGCCTGGTCACCCACGAGCACCTGCTGGGCGACTACCTGCGCGCCGCCCTGGCCGCAGGCCTGGAACTGCGCCGGTTCACCGAACCCGTTCCGCCGCCCGCGCCGCCGCGGGAGGCGAGCACCGACCCGGGGCCGTGGGACGTGTGGCCGTGGAGCCTGGCCGCGATGGTCCCCGAGGCGACCCGGGCGGCGACCGGGGGCAGGCCCGCCATGCTCGTCGCGCACTGGCGACGCGGCTGACCGGTCCGCTGGCGGCACCCGCCCGGTCCACAGCGGACAGTCCGGTGGGGCTGCGGGCGGTTCGCCGAAACCCGGTGTCCCCCGGCCCGGCGGTGGGACAGACTGTGGCGGTGCTGCTGACCCTGACCACGACCGGAGACCCGGCCACCGACCTCGGTTTCCTGCTGTTCAAGCATCCCGACAAGGCGCAGTCGTTCCCGACGGCCACCGGGACCGCGCACGTGTTCTACCCGCGCGCGGACCCCGAGGAGTGCACGGCGGCGCTGCTGGTCGAGGTGGACCCCGTGGCCCTGGCGCGCGGCAAGGGCGACCGCAAGCGGGTGGCGACCCTGGGCAGCTACGTCAACGACCGCCCCTACGCCGCGGGGTCGATGCTGGCGGTGGCGCTGTCGAGCGTGTTCCGCACCGCGATGACCGGCCGCTGCGACGTCCGCCAGGAGCTGGCGGACAACCCGATCCCGCTGCGCGTCGGCCTGCCCGCGGTGGCCTGCCGCGGCGGCGCCGAGCTGGCCGCGCGGCTGTTCGAGCCGCTCGGGTGGGCGGTGGCGGCGACCGCGGTCCCGCTGGACCCGCTGTTCCCGGAGTGGGGCGACTCGCCGTACCTGGACCTGGTGCTCACCGGGGACCTGCGGCTCGCCGACGCGCTGCGGCAGCTCTACGTGCTGCTGCCGGTGATGGACGGCTCCAAGCACTACTACGTCGGCGAGGCCGAGGTGGACAAGCTGCTGCGCGCGGGTGAGGGTTGGCTCGCCGCGCACCCGGAGCGCGAGCTGATCAGCGACCGGTACCTGGCGCACCGCCGCGGTTACGTCACGACCGCGCTGGCGCAGCTCGCCGAACTGGACGGGGCAGCGGAGGAGACCTTGGACGACGCGCTCGTCGAACCGGTGGTCGACACCGCCCCCGAGGCGCCGGAGCCGCTGGCCGTCACCCGGCGCCGGGCGGTGGTGGCGGCGCTGCGCGAGGTGGGGGCGCGGCGCGTGCTGGACCTGGGCTGCGGCGGCGGGGCACTGATCCGCGACCTGCTGGCGGACCCCTCGTTCGTCGAGGTCCTGGGCACGGACGTGTCGGCCGGTGCGCTGCGGGTGGCCGGGCGCAGGTTGGAGAAGCTGCCGGACCGGGTGCGCGACCGGGTGGAGGTGCGCCAATCGTCGCTGACCTACGGCGACCCGTCGCTGGTCGGGTACGACGCGGCGGTGCTGATGGAGGTCGTCGAGCACGTCGACCCGAGCAGGCACCGGGCGCTGGAGCAGTCGGTGTTCGGCACCGCCCGGCCACAGCACGTGGTGGTGACCACGCCGAACGTCGAGTACAACGTGCTCTTCCCGACCCTCCCGGCGGGACGGCCGCGCCACCGCGACCACCGTTTCGAGTGGACCAGGGCGCAGTTCCGGGAGTGGGGCGACGCCACCGCCGAGCGCACCGGCTACACCGTGCGGTACCTGCCCGTCGGCCCGGAGGACCCCGAGCACGGCCCGCCGACCCAGATGGCCGTGTTCTCCCGCCTGGAAGGGGTGAACTGATGGAGCTGCTGATCCCCGACATGGCGCTGGTGGTGCTCGTCGGCGCCTCCGGGTCCGGCAAGTCGACCTTCGCCCGCAAGCACTTCGCCACGACGCAGGTGCTCTCCAGCGACTTCTTCCGCGGCCTGGTCAGCGACGACGAGAACGACCAGGCCGCCTCGGCCGACGCGTTCGACGCGCTGCACCACGTCGCGGGCAAGCGTTTGCGGCGGGGGCTGGTCACCGTGGTGGACGCGACCAACGTGCAGCGCGAGGGGCGCGCGGAGCTGGTGAAACTGGCCCGCGACAACCACGTCATGCCGGTCGCGGTGGTGCTGGACCTGCCCGAGCGGGTCTGCCAGGAGCGCAACGCCGACCGCCCGGACCGCGACTTCGGCCCGCACGTGGTCAAGCGGCACGTCGCCCAGCTCCGGCGCTCGCTGCCCGGCCTGCACCGCGAGGGGTTCCGCCGCGTGCACCACCTGCGCGGGCAAGAGCAGGTCGACGCGGCCGTGTTCAGCACCGAGCGGCTGCGCAACGACCTGCGGCACGAGACCGGCCCGTTCGACGTCATCGGCGACGTGCACGGCTGCCGCGCCGAGTTGGAGGACCTGCTCGGCGAGCTGGGCTACCGGCTGCGCCGCGACGACCGGGGCCGCCCGGTCGGGGCCACGCACCCCGGCGGCAGGCGCGCGGTGTTCGTCGGCGACCTCGTCGACCGCGGCCCGGACACCCCGGGGGTGCTGCGGCTGGCGATGGGCATGGTCGGCGACGGCGACGCGTTCGCGGTGTGCGGCAACCACGAGCAGAAGCTGGTGCGCGCCCTCGACGGCCGCAACGTCAAGGTCGCGCACGGCTTGGCCGAGTCGCTCGCGCAACTGGAGGCCGAGGACCCGGATTTCGTCGCGGCGGCGCGGAAGTTCTGCGACACCCTGATCGCGCACTACGTCCTCGACGGCGGCAGGCTCGTCGTCGCGCACGCCGGGTTGCCCGAGCACTACCACGGCCGCGCGTCGGGCAAGGTGCGCAGCTTCGCCCTCTACGGCGACACGACCGGTGAGACCGACGAGTACGGCCTGCCGGTGCGCTACCCATGGGCGGAGGACTACCGCGGCGCCGCGATAGTCCTCTATGGACACACGCCGACCCCGGAGGTCGAGTGGGTCAACGGGACCATGTGCCTGGACACCGGGTGCGTGTTCGGCGGGAAGCTGACCGCGCTGCGCTACCCGGAGCGCGAGGTCGTCTCGGTCGAGGCGCGCGAAACCTGGTACGAGCCGACCCGCCCGCTGACCCCGACCCGCCCGCCCCGGCAGCTCGCCCTGGACGACGTGCTGGGCAAGCGGGTCGTGGAAACGGCCGTGCAGGGCAAGGTGACCGTGCGCGGCGACCAGGCCGCGGCGGCGCTGGAGGTGATGAGCCGCTTCGCCGTCGACCCGCGCTGGCTGCTGTACCTACCGCCGACGATGGCGCCCACCGAGGCACACGGGGACGGGGACCTGCTGGAGCACCCGGCGGAGGCGTTCGCGGGCTTCCACGCCCGCGGGGTACGGGAGGTGCTGTGCGAGGAGAAGCACATGGGCTCCCGCGCGGTCGTCCTGGTCACCCGAGACCCCTCGGTGGCCCCGCGCCGCTTCGACATCGAGGGCGACGGCGCCGTGCACACCCGGACCGGCCGCTCGTTCTTCGACGAGCCGCTGACCGCCGAACTGCTGGCCCGGGTGCGCTCGGCGGTGACCGCGGCGGGGCTGTGGGAGGAACTGGGCACCGACTGGCTGCTGCTCGACGCGGAGCTGATGCCGTGGAACGCCAAGGCCCGCGAGCTGATCACCGACCAGTACGCGGCCGTCGGCGCGGCGGCCACGGCGGTGCTGCCGCCCGCGGTGTCGGCGCTGGCCGCCGCGGCCGGGCGGGGCGTGGGCGTGGCGGACCTGCTCGCCCGCACCTCCCGCCGCGCGGACAACGCGGTCGGCTTCCGCGACGCCTACCGCCGCTACTGCGCGCCCACGACCGGCCTCGACGGCGTTCGGCTGGCGCCGTTCCAGGTGTTGGCTTCGGAGGGGGCGACCCACCACCGGCAGCCGCACCTGTGGCACCTGGGCGTCGCCGACCGGCTGCGCGCGGTCGACCCGCTGTTCGCCGAGACCCGGCGCATCGCCGTCGACACCGGCTCACCGGAGTCGGTGGCCGAGGGCACCGCGTGGTGGGAAGCGCTGACCGCGGCGGGCGGTGAGGGCATGGTGGTCAAGCCCGCGGCGAACCTCGTCGGCGCGGGCCGCGACCTGGTGCAGCCGGGGGTGAAGGTCCGCGGACCGGAGTACCTGCGGATCATCTACGGGCCGGACTACCCCGACCACCTGGACCGGCTGCGCAAGCGCAACGTCGCGCACAAGCGGTCGCTGGCGCTGCGCGAGTACGCCCTGGGCCTGGCGGCCCTGGACCGCGTCGCCGCGGGCGAGCCGCTGTGGCGGGTGCACGAGTGCGTGTTCGCGGTCCTGGCCATGGAGTCCGAACCGGTGGACCCGCGGCTGTGACGCTCAGGCGGGCTTGGAGCCGGTCCCCGAGTCCGCCTCGTCCGCGTCCGCCGACTTGTCGGCGACCGGCTCGTCGAAGCTGGCCGGGAGCCGCTTGAGGTGCTTGGTCATCGAGCGGATCAGGAACGCGACCGCCACGAAGAACAGCACCAGGATGAGGAAGCCCAGCGGGGAGGACTTGCCGAAGTCCTCCCCCTGCCCGCCCGGGTCGGCCGGACCGGCGGGCGGGGCGGGGGTGGTCTGGGCGACGTACAGCGAGGCGTCCGGGGCGGCGATCACGGTGTCCACGGTAAACGTCACAAGGCGGCCTTCTCCCGCAGCCCCGAGAACAGGTCGTCCTCCGGCAGCGTGCTGTCGACCAGCGACCGGACCAGCTCGTACTCCTCGAACGGCCACACCTGCCGCTGGATCTCCATCGGCACGGCGAACCAGCGGCTGTTCGGGTCGATCTGGGTGGCGTGCGCGAGCAGCGCGGCGTCGCGGACCTCGAAGAAGTCGGCGCACTCGACCCGGCTGGTGACCCGGTCGGCGATGTCACCGCGGTCGGTCGACCAGTTGTCCAGCCACTCCTGGTACGGCGACTCCAGGCCCGCGGCCAGCAGCGCCTCGTGGACCGCGGCGATCCGGGCCCGGGAGAACCCGTGCGAGTAGTACAGCTTCAGCGGCTGCCACGGCTCGCCCGCCTCCGGGTGCAGGTCCGGGTCGCCCGCGGCGTCGAAGGCGGCGACGGACACCTCGTGGCAGCGGATGTGGTCCGGGTGCGGGTAGCCGCCGTTCTCGTCGTAGGTGATCACGACGTGCGGGCGGAACTCGCGGATCTCGCGCACCAGCGGCGGCACCGACTCCTCCAGCGGCACCAGCGCGAAGCAGCCCTCCGGCAGCGGCGGCAGCGGGTCGCCCTCGGGCAGGCCCGAGTCGACGAAGCCCAGCCAGCGGTGCCGCACGCCGAGGATCTCGGCGGCCTTGGCCATCTCCTGCTGCCGCACGGCGTGGATGTCGGCGGTGATCTCCGGCCGGTCCATCGCCGGGTTGAGGATGTCGCCCCGCTCGCCCCCCGTGCAGGTCACCACCATCACCTCGTGCCCCTCGGACACGTACCGCGCCATGGTCGCGGCGCCCTTGCTCGACTCGTCGTCGGGGTGGGCGTGCACCGCCATCAACCGAAGCTTCTCCGCCATGACCTCTCCAGCCCCCTGTTGCTCTGTGATCCCGCGCGCAGCGGATACTCGATTCGCAACGCTCCGCGCGGGCCCCATTGTTCCCGCCGGGAGGACCGCGGCCGCAGGAGGCTCCCAGTATGTCGGTGACCGCACGATGAGCACGGCGACCCGGGGCCTCCCGGAGGGCCGCTACGGCAAGGCGAAGGCACCCCGGTCGCGGCGGACCGTCGTGGTGCTGACCGCCTGCGGGCTGGCGCTCGGCGCGGTCGTCGCGTGGCTGGCCTACACCAACCTGGGGTCCGCGCCGATCGAGACCGAGCGGGCCGCGTTCGAGAACCTGCCGGACAACCGGATGCGGCTGACCTTCGAGGTGACCCGCGCGACCCCGGAGCGGCCCGCCGTGTGCGTGGTGCGCACCCGGGGCATCGACGGCAACGAGGGCGGCCGCAAGGAGGTGCTGGTGCCCGCCGGACCGGAGGTGTCGCGGGTGTCGACGGTCATCCGCAGCACGTCCGAGCCGGTCACGGCCGACGTGTTCGGCTGCTCCTACCAGGTGCCCGCCTACCTGTCCACAGGTCAGCCGCCAACGGGGTGAACTCCGCGCCGAGCAGGCCCGAAACGGACATTTCGGGCTATTTAGCACGCGCAGGCATGGTATTCTGATTCATCTGCACGGCCCCTAGGCGGGCCGTGTTTTTCACATCCCGGGTGTACCACGAAACCCGGGACTGCCTGGTACGACGAGGAGTTGGTGACCGTGAGCGACACCCAGGTGACCTGGCTTACCCAGGAGGCCTACAACCGGCTCAAGCAGGAGCTCGACGAGCTGATTGAGAACCGCCCGGTCATCGCGCAGAAGATCAACACCAGCCGCGAGGAAGGCGACCTCAAGGAGAACGGCGGCTACCACGCCGCCCGCGAGGAGCAGGGCCAGCAGGAGGCCCGCATCCGCCACCTCCAGGAGCTCCTGCGCGGGGCCAAGGTCGGCGAGACGCCCCCCGCCAACGGCATCGCGGGCCCCGGCATGGTCCTGACCGTGCGCTACGAGGGCGACGACGAGGACGAGACCTTCCTCCTCGCCACCCGCGAGGAGGGCGGCGAGGGCTCGATCGAGGTCTACTCCCCCGAGTCGCCCCTCGGCCGCGCGCTGCTGGGCGCCAAGGAGGGCGAGACCCGCGAGTACGCGCTCCCCAACGGCAAGATCCAGAAGGTGGCCCTGAACAAGGCCGTGCCGTACGAGGGCTGAGTCGTGAGCTTGATCGAGGCCCCCACCCGCACCTAGGGTGGGGGCCTCGTTGCATGCGCAAGCCCGCACAAAATAGGATTCCCGCACACGCACGGGGGTCCATCCCGTCGACTGGAACTTGCCGACCGGGAAGTTCTGCCATACTCGATTGGTGTTCACCAGGCTGGCCAGCTCAGAAGTGTGCTGGTCCACGCGCCTCTACGGCAATCAGGCGCCGATGAAGTTCGCAGCGAACTCCGCTGCTGTGGCCTTGAGTCGAGCGGGTTCTGTAATCGCATCTCCCACAAGCAGCGGCAAAGTTTCCATGAACATCCTCATGTTCGCGATCACCCACGCTGCTGACGCAAGCGGGTTGTCCCGTCGCGAGGTCCGACTCGCGGTCCGCAGCGAACTGTTCGACCGCACCCGCTTCGTCACTCACGCCAACACCTCAAGCGACTTCCAATCGAAGCTCTTGGTGGGTGCTGTCGGCGACTGGGACCATGATGGGCCTGGTCATGGACATCACGGGCTGTCTCTGGAGTGGCTGGCAGCACGGGAGTGCGCCCGCAGCGCCATCGTGACTCCGCCGTCATCCCACGCTCTCTTCCATGCCGGTGCTCGAGCTGTTCGCCGGTGGCTTTTCATTTTCGTGGATCCCATGGTGGCGCTACGGGAGTTCTTGCAGCGATTGGTCCACTTCGGCCGTCGCAGTGACGTGTCGAGGCAGTTAGCGGTGCAGCGGTTGAAGTTGATGTGCCGATCGGTGAGGTCGTCGCCGGACGTGCCGCCTGGTGAGGTTGTGGTGGCCTCCCCCTGCGTTCCACGTGGTCCTGATATGTCGCGAGTGGTTTCGGCGTTGGTGTCGACCATTCGCGGAGATCGGTTCGCTCTGACCTAGGGCTTGCTGCCGGTTCCGCGGCGAGAACCGTGGAGTTCGCTGCTGTGTCCGGACGTTGCTGGGTCGGTGTGATCACCGGTTTGATCAGTGGGTTCACCGGGGCGTGGAAGCTCGGGATGCCTTGGGGGCACCTGGCGCTGCTCATGGCGGTGGTGTTGATCGTCGTGGTGTTGGTCCGGTGGCCAGACCTGCAAGACGCGGCGACCCGCCGGTTCTAGGCCGGGACCGAGCGGATGGTGCAAGCCGGTCACACCGGTCCTTGTGCTGCGGGTCTGACCCCGGAGCCGCCCGGGACCGGCGTGCAGGAGCAGCCAGCGCGGTGGTGGCGCCGCTGGCGGCAGTGGTGGGCAAATCATCGGCCTGACTAGGTCGCAGCTCATCGCGTGCGCGTTCACCGTCACGAGGCCGTGCGCGCGGTCAGCGCACCATCCGCTCCAGCAGCGGGCGCACCCTCGGCGGGACCGGGGTCGACAGGGCGATCGAGGTGGAGGTGCGGCGGACCCACTCGACGTCCACGACCTGGTCGATCACCCGTTGCAGGTCGTCGTTGTCCTTGGCGACCATGCGGACCAGGAGGTCGCCCTCGCCGGTGGTGGCGTGGACCTCGCAGACCTCCGGGATGTCGCGCAGGCGGCCCGCGACCGAGGCGCGCTTGCCCTGGGCGATCTCCAGCACCGCGAACGCCGTGAGGCCGTAGCCCATCGCCGCCAGGTCCAGGGCGGGTGGGAAGCCGACGAGGACCCCGCGCGCCTCCAGGCGGTCCATCCGGGCCTGCACCGTGCCGCGCGCCACCCCGAGCCTGCGGGAGCACTCCAGCACGCCCAGCCGGGGTTCGTCGGTCAACAGCAGCAGCAGGCGTGCGTCCAAAGCGTCCATCGCTGGGTTCCTCCCTGGTCAGGCTGTCCACTTTGCCGCAGGGTGACCGGGGAACACCAGGCAACCTGCCCAGTGAAATCGACGGCTCTTGCACATCCTGACCGGTCGCCGGATGCTCGGAGGTACCGCAGACCCGAGAAGGAGGACACCGCCGTGACCCGTGCGATGGACGAGGTGAGCTACGACCAGCTCCGCCAGCTCGTCGGCTTGGTCGACTACGACGAGAGCCGCGACCCGTTCCCGGTGAAGGCGATGGACGCGGTGGTGTTCGTGGTCGGCAACGCGACCCAGACGTCGCTGTTCTACCAGGCCGCCTTCGGGATGACCCTGGTCGCCTACTCCGGGCCCGAGACCGGCAACCGGGACCACAAGTCCTACGTGCTCAAGTCCGGTTCCGCGCGGTTCGTCATCAAGGGCGGGGTGGACCCGAAGAGCCCGCTGCTCGACCACCAGCGCGAGCACGGCGACGGGGTCACCGACCTGGCCCTGGAGGTCGTCGACGTCGACAAGTGCGTCGAGCACGCCCGGCGCGAGGGGGCGACCGTGCTGGAGGAGCCGCACGACGTGTCCGACGAGCACGGCACGGTGCGCGTCGCCGCCATCGCCACCTACGGCAAGACCCGGCACACCCTGGTCGACCGGTCCCGCTACCAGGGCCCGTACCTGCCCGGTTACGTCGCCAAGCAGGGCACGCTGACCCGGCCCGCCGACGCCCCCAAGCGCATCTTCCAGGCCGTCGACCACTGCGTCGGCAACGTCGAGCTGGGCAAGATGGACCACTGGGTCGACTGGTACAACCGCGTCATGGGCTTCGTGAACATGGCGGAGTTCGTCGGCGACGACATCGCCACCGAGTACTCGGCGCTGATGAGCAAGGTCGTCTCCAACGGCAACCACCGGGTCAAGTTCCCGCTGAACGAGCCCGCGATCGCGCAGAAGAAGTCGCAGATCGACGAGTACCTGGAGTTCTACGGCGGCCCCGGCTGCCAGCACATCGCGCTGGCCACCAACGACATCATCGGCACCGTCGCCGCCATGCGCGCGGCGGGCGTGGAGTTCCTCGACGTGCCGGACTCCTACTACGAGGACCCCGAGCTGCGCGCGCGCATCGGCGAGGTCCGGGTGCCGATCGAGGTGCTCAAGGCCAACGCGATCCTGGTCGACCGCGACGAGGACGGCTACCTGCTGCAGATCTTCACCAAGCCGATCGGCGACCGGCCCACGGTGTTCTACGAGATGATCGAGCGGCACGGCTCGCTGGGCTTCGGCAAGGGCAACTTCAAGGCCCTGTTCGAGGCCATCGAGCGCGAGCAGGACCGGCGCGGCAACCTCTAGGCCGGGCCGTCTCAGCCACTCCTCAGGTGCCTGAACCGACCGGGGAGTAGGCTCCCGGTGAAGAAGTCCGGAACCGGGAGCGAGTGGCATGGCGCGCGGCACACGATCGACGGGAGCGGTGGCCTTGGCCTCCGCGGCCGCGGCGGCGCTCACCCTGGCGGGCGTGGCGGTGTTCACCGTCGGCAGCGCGGGCTGCGCGACCGCGGGCGAGTACGTCCAGCGCGGCTCCCAGGTCGAGCTGGTCGGCGGCTGCCTCGACCCCGACGACCTGCCCCGGGCCCCGGAGCCGACCGGCCACGAGCCCGGCGCCGACCCGGGCGCGGGCATCGACCGGCTCCGCCAGGTCAGTCCCTGAACACACGTGAAGAGGCCCCCGTCCACCAGGACGGGGGCCTCTTCACGTGTGCGGAGCCTCAGTCGAGGGCGTAGAGCAGGTCGCCGACCAGGTCGGTGCTGTCCTCGATGCCGACCGAGATGCGCAGGATGTCCCCGGCCACCTGCAACGGCGACCCGGCGGTGCTCGCGTGGGTCATCTTGCCCGGGTGCTCGATCAGCGACTCGATGCCGCCGAGCGACTCGCCCAGGATGAACAGCTTCGTCCGCGCCGCGATGTCCAGCGCGGCCCGCTCGCCGCCCTGCACCGCGAAGGAGACCATGCCGCCGAAGCGGCGCATCTGCTTCGCGGCGATCTCGTGCCCGGGGTGGTCGACCAGGCCCGGGTAGTAGACCTTGGTGACCTTGTCGTGGCTGAGCAGCGCCTCGACCACGCGCTCGGCGTTGTCGCTGTGCCGCTCCATCCGCAGCGCCAGCGTCTTCGCCCCGCGCAGCACCAGCCAGGAGTCGAACGGGCTGGGCACCGCGCCCGCGGCGTTGCGCAGGAACGCGAACTTCTCGTGCAGCTCGTCGTCGGAGGTGATCAGCGCGCCGCCGACCACGTCGGAGTGCCCGCCGAGGTACTTGGTGGTGGAGTGCAGCACCACGTCGGCGCCCAGGCCCAACGGGGACTGCAGGTACGGGGTGGCGAAGGTGTTGTCGATGACCAGCTTGGCGCCCGCCTCGGCGGACACCGCGGCCAGCGCGGCGATGTCGGCGATGCCCAGCAGCGGGTTCGTCGGCGTCTCCGACCAGACCACCTTGGTGTTCGGCCGGATCGCGGCGCGGGTGGCGTCGATGTCGGACAGCTCGACCGGGGTGTACTCCACGCCCCACAGCGACAGGACCTTGTCCAGCAGCCGGAACGTGCCGCCGTAGGCGTCGCTGCCGAGCACCACGTGGTCACCGGGCCGGGTCATCGACCGCAGCGCGATGTCGGCGGCGGCCATGCCGGAGGCGAAGGCCAGCCCGTGCCGCCCGCCCTCCAAAGAGGCCAGTGCCTGTTCCAGCGCGCTGCGGGTCGGGTTCGCGGTGCGGGAGTACTCGTAGCCGCCGTCGCGCACACCGCCCACGCCGTCCTGGGCGAAGGTGGAGGTGGCGTAGATCGGGACGATGACCGCTCCGGTGCGTGGGTCCGGGTCCTGACCCGCGTGGATAGCCCGGGTCTCGAAGCCCCAACGCGACGTGTCTTCAGCCATGTGTCCAGGTTACGGGTCCACGGGATGGCGCCCAGTATTCGGGAGGTTTCCCACTGTGGGGAATGAAAGCCCAAAAGGGGCTAGTACGCCGATGGGCCCCGACCGGTCGGTCGGGGCCCATCGGGGAGGACTGGTGGATCACCACTGCTGCGGCGGCTGCTGCGGCTGGCCACCGGGCGGCTGCCCGTAGGGGTTCTGCTGCTGCGGCTGCCCGTACTGCCCCGGCGGCGGCTGCTGGCCGAACTGGCCCGGCTGCTGCTGCCCGTACGGGTTGTGCTGCTGCTGTCCCGGGGGCGGGCCGTACGGGTTGTGCTGCTGGGGCTGGCCGTAGCCGCCGGGGCCGGCGGGCGGCTTGGGGCCGCCGCCGAGGCCGCCGAGCGGCTGGTTCGACACCAGGAACGGCTTGGTCTGCGGGAAGAACCACAGCGCGCCCGCGGCCGTGATCAGCAGGCCGAACACCAGGATCGTGATGACGCCACCGGTGAAGTAGTACGACGCGCCCAGCACGATCGACAGGACCAGCAGGGCCGCGCCACCGCCGAGCACCAGCAGGTGCGCGAACTCGGTCTTCTTCAGGAACAGCAGCACCGCGCCCGCGAGCGCCGTGGCCGAGGCCAGCAGCAGGACGACGGCGATGATGACGCTCAGCGCGCTCGCACCGCCGACGTCACCGGCGTACCGGTTCGCCGCGGAGACGCAGGAGGCGCGCAGGTCGGGGTCGCTGAGCGTGTCGCAGCCGTCGGCCGGGTCGTAGGAAGCCGACTTGATCACCGACGACAGCGACACGATCGACAGGATCAGGCTGATCAGGCCGAGCAGCGCGACCGCGCCCTGGATGACCGTGGCGATCACGCCGGTGTTGGCGCCCTGCCCGCCCATCTGCGGCGCGTAGCCGAGGCCGCCCTGCTGGGCGAACCCGCCCTGCGGCTGGCCGTACGGGCCGGGCTGGCCGTACGGGTTCTGCTGCTGGGGCTGCCCGTACTGCCCGGGCGGCGGCTGCTGGCCGAACTGGCCCGGCTGCTGCTGCCCGTACGGGTTCGGCGGCTGGCCGAAGCCGCCCGCGGGCGAGGACAGGTCCGCGGCGCTGGGCGGCGGGGCGTACGGCGGCGACTGCGGGACCGAGCCCGGGGGCACCATCTGGGTCGCGTCGCCACCGCCGGGCTGCGCACCGGTCTGCCCCGGCTGCACGACCTGGGTGCGGTCGGACTCGTCCTGGCCGGGAACGGGCTGACCGGGGCGGATCGCCTGGGTGCGCTCCACGCCGTCGGCGCCTGCCGTGTCACCCGGGGGTGCGGTGTACTCGGGTCCGGACTGCCCCGGCTCCTGCTGGGGCTGCCCGCCCTGCCACGGCGGGTTGGGCGGCTGGGGAGCGCTCATCGGGTTCTCCACCCCTTTTGACCTGGAATGTCAGCTTGTCTGGGCGGTAACGCTATCGGATACGCCATCCGAGTGCCGGTAGTACCTCGACAGCGACGCAGCGTGCGCGCGGGCGCGGTGCGGAATGCGCGGGCGCGGTGGGCCCCGCGCCCGCGCGCCGTCACCGGCGGGCCAGGAAGCCCAGCAGGTCCTGCCGGGTCACCACGCCCGCGGGCTTGCCGTCCAGCAGGACCAGCGCCGCGTCGGCCTCGGCCAGCGCCTCCATGGCGGACTTGACCTGCTCCCCGGCGCCGATCGTGGGCAGCGGGGCCCCCATGTGCCGGTCGAGGGTGTCGGCCAGTTCGGCCTTGCCGGTGAACAGCGCGTCGAGCAGGTCCTTCTCGTTGACCGCGCCGACGATCTCGGCCGCCATGACCGGGGGCTCGGCGTTGACCACGGGCATCTGGCTGACCCCGTACTCGCGCAGGATCGCCACCGCGTCGGCCACGGTCTCGGTGGGGTGGCCGTGGATGAAGTCGGGCAGCGCGCTGCTCGACCCGGCCTTGCGCCGCAGCACGTCGCCGACGGTGGCGCCGGTGTGCTCGGGCGGCAGGAAGCCGTACTGGCTCATCCACGAGTCGTTGAAGACCTTCGACAGGTAGCCGCGGCCGCCGTCGGGCAGCAGCACCACTACCACGTCGTCCGGGCCGAGCCGCTCGGCCAGCCGCAGCGCCGCCGCGGCGGCCATCCCGCAGGAGCCGCCGACCAGCAGGCCCTCCTCCCTGGCCAGGCGCCGGGTCACCTCGAAGGACTCGCGGTCGCTCACCGCGATGATCTCGTCGGCGACCCCGCGGTCGTAGGTGGTCGGCCAGAAGTCCTCGCCGACGCCCTCGACCAGGTACGGCCGCCCGGACCCGCCGGAGTACACCGAGCCCTCCGGGTCGGCGCCGATGACCCGGACCCGGCCGTCGGAGACCTCCTTGAGGTAGCGGCCGGTGCCGGAGATCGTCCCGCCGGTGCCGACGCCCGCGACGAAGTGCGTGATCCGCCCGTCGGTCTGCTTCCACAGCTCGGGGCCGGTGGAGTGGTAGTGGCTGGCCGGGTTCTCCTCGTTGGCGTACTGGTTGGGCTTCCAGGCGCCCTCGATCTCGCGGACCAGCCGGTCGGAGACGTTGTAGTAGGAGTCGGGGTGCTCGGGTGCCACCGAGGTCGGGCAGACCACGACCTCGGCGCCGTAGGCCTTGAGGACGTTGCGCTTGTCCTCGCTGACCTTGTCCGGGCAGACGAAGACGCACTTGTAGCCCTTGCGCTGGGCGATCAGCGCCAGCCCCACCCCGGTGTTGCCGGAGGTGGGCTCCACGATCGTCCCCCCGGGCTTGAGCGCCCCGGACTTCTCCGCCGCCTCCACCATGCGCACGGCGATCCGGTCCTTGACGCTGCCGCCGGGGTTGAAGTACTCGACCTTGGCCAGCACGGTGGGCTTGAGCCCCGCGGCCATGGTGTTCAGCTTCACCAGCGGCGTGTCGCCGACGAGATCGATGATGTGCTCGACGTACTCCACCGGGCGCTCCTTCTGCGGTTTGATCACACCATTCGGACCTGCCGCTCACCCTAACCGCCCACTAGGGTCGGAGCCCCGAGTTACTGTCTTCGACGACGAGGAAACCCCTGGTTCGAGCGACGCGTCCGGAGCGACCGACCCCGGCGGATGGAGGCCACCCATGGTCGGAGCACGGGGACTCCGGGTGCTGGCGCTGGCCGCGGGCTCGGTGGGCGGGTTGTCCGGCGCGGCCTACTCGCTGCTCACCAGCCAGTCCCGCCAGGCGCGCACGGTGATCGGCCCCCCGGTCGAGCTGCCCCTCAACGCCGACGGCTGCTACCTGCCCGACGGCACCGGTCCCCTGCCCATGGCCGACGCCCGGCACCTGATCACCTTCGCCGTCCTGGGCGACTCCACCGCGGCGGGCCTGGGCGCGGAGAGCCCGGACCTGCTGCCCGGCGTCCTGCTGGCCAGGGGTCTGGCCGCGGAGTCCGACCGCCCGGTCCGCCTCACCACCCACGCCGTCGGCGGTTCCCGCACCACCGGCCTCGCCCCCCAGGTCGACGAGGCGCTGCGGCACCCCCCGGACGTCGCGGTCGTCATCGTCGGCGGCAACGACGTCACCGCCCGGCTCGGCCCGAACGCCTCGGCGGCCCTGCTGGCCGCCGAGGTCCGCCGCCTGATCGCGGCGGGCACGGCGGTCGTCGTCGGCACCTGCCCCGACCTGGGCGCGATCGTCCCCATCCCGCAGCCGCTGCGCGCGGTCGCCCGCCGCTGGAGCCTGGCGCTGGCCAGGGCGCAGGCCCGGGAGCTGGCGAGCACCGGGGCCACCTCGGTCCCGCTGGCCGCCCTGCTCTCCCCGCACTTCCTGGCCCGCCCGCAGGACCTGTTCAGCGGCGACCGCTTCCACCCCAACGGCGCGGGCTACGCCTTGGCAGCCGAAGTCATGCTCGCTCCCCTGTGCGCCGCAGCGGGCGTCCGGCGAGCCCGCTGACCGGCGCGGGCGACACCACACTTGCCGATTGGTTACCTGCGAGTAACATCGCTCTGGTCGTGCTGCCCCGCTGAAGGAGTGCCCCCATGCCAGAGGCTGTCATCGTCTCCGCCGCCCGGTCCCCGATCGGCCGGGCGGGGAAGGGTTCCCTGGTCGACATCCGGCCCGACGACCTGGCCGCGCGGATGGTCAAGGCCGCGCTGGACAAGGTGCCCGCCCTGGACCCCCGCGACATCGACGACCTGATGCTCGGCTGCGGCCTGCCCGGCGGCGAGCAGGGCTTCAACCTGGGCCGGATCGTCGCCGTGCTCGCGGGCTACGACCACCTGCCCGGGTGCACCGTCACCCGCTACTGCGCGTCCTCGCTCCAGACCACCCGGATGGCGCTGCACGCGATCAAGGCGGGCGAGGGCGACGTGTTCATCTCCGCGGGCGTGGAGACGGTGTCCCGCTTCGCCAAGGGCAGCTCCGACTCGTGGCCGGACACGCACAACCCGCTGTTCGCCGAGGCCACCGACCGCACCGCCGCCGTCGCCGAGAAGGGCGCGGCGGAGTGGCACGACCCGCGCCAGGACGGCCTGCTGCCCGACGCCTACATCGCCATGGGCCAGACCGCGGAGAACCTGGCGCTGCTCAAGGGCGTCACCCGCGAGGACATGGACCACTTCGGCGTCCGCTCGCAGAACCTCGCCGAGGAAGCCATCAAGTCCGGCTTCTGGGCCCGCGAGATCGTCCCGGTCACCCTCCCCGACGGCACCGTGGTCGACACCGACGACGGCCCCCGCCCGGGCATCACCTACGAGAAGACCGCCACCCTCAAGCCGGTCTTCCGCCCCGACGGCCGCGTCACCGCGGGCAACTGCTGCCCGCTCAACGACGGCGCGGCGGCCCTGGTGATCATGTCCGACACCAAGGCCAAGGAGCTGGGCCTGACCCCGCTCGCCCGCATCGTCTCCACCGGCGTCTCCGGCCTGTCCCCGGAGATCATGGGCCTCGGCCCGGTCGAGGCGTCGAAGAAGGCCCTCGCCAAGGCGGGCCTGTCGGTCGGCGACATCGACCTGTTCGAGATCAACGAGGCGTTCGCCGCCCAGGTCCTCCCCTCGGCCCGCGACCTCGGCATCCCGGAGGACCGGCTCAACGTCAACGGCGGCGCCATCGCCGTCGGCCACCCCTTCGGCATGACCGGCGCCCGCATCGCCACCACCCTGATCAACAGCCTCCAGTGGCACGACAAGCAGTTCGGCCTGGAGACGATGTGCGTCGGCGGCGGCCAGGGCATGGCCATGGTCCTCGAGCGCCTGAGCTAGTCCGGGCACGCCGAACGGCCCCATCCGCCCGTGGCGGGTGGGGCCGTTCGCATGTCAGATCTTGACCACGACCGCATCGAGGATGTCGACCAGCGGTTCGCTGCGCCCTGTGTGGACATAGTGCTCGGAGGCGCGGATGTTGCCCTCGGGGAGGAAGTTCCGTCCAGTCGAGGCGCCATCCAGCCGAGGCGGAGAGTTGTCGCAAGAACGCGCGCTGCGTAAGTCCGTTCCCTTCGCGAAACGGATGACAGACGTTCAGTTCGCCGTAGTAGAAGGCGAGTCGCTTGATGAAGTGGTCCCGACGCAGGTTGGCCAGCCAGTAGTCATCCTTCAGTTGACCCAGCACAGCGGAAACCGAGTCGTTCAAGTAGTTCCAGTGCGCGAATCGGACATTGCCCTTGGAGATGTCGACCGTCCGAAAATCGCCCGCCCAGTCGTACACGTCCCGGAACAGATGGCGGTGAAAGGCCTGGAGGTGCTGGGAGTTGTACTCGCCGGGAATGGTCGTCCTCGCCAGCTCGACAAGAGGTACGGATCGCTCACGTGCGCAGAGCCCGCTCGATCTCCGCTCGGATCGCGTCGTCGGGCGATACGGTCGAGTTCGCGACAGACCTCAGCACGGCCTGCCAGTCGTCGTCGAACTCGACGCCTTCGATGGCCGCGTTCGCCGCCGCGTAGGCGACAGCCTGCTCGGGGTCGACCACCTGTCTGGCGTAGTAGTGGTGGATCTGCTCCTTGGTGATCTCTTCAGAACTCTTCTCTTCCGGGCCCGAAAGCCCTCTGGCGTTCTTCCACGGAGACTCGATGTGCGTCATGCCGGAGAGAGATTCCGCGGAGAGCTTGCCGTACTTCTGGTGAACCCAGTCGAGCGTCGCCCGTTCTTCGACATCGAGGTTGCGGGCGTCTCCGGGCCAGGCTCCGACCAAGAGCTGTCCACGGTGCTTGAGGAAGAGGGACTTCACCACCGGCCCCTGCGGCCACGCTTCGATCCTGTCCTCGAACATGGCTTGCTTGGTGCGGACCAGATGCCAGGCCTGACAGTAGTACACGAGTTTCTGGAGCTTCATCGTCGTCACCGCACCGGTCTTTTCCAGTACAGCTGCCGCCACGTCGTCGACACGCGCCATCCCAACCTCCTCTCAGCAGCACCGTCAAACCAGCGTAACCGCAGTTGAGCAGGGGTAACCACCCGACGAGACACCCTCGGGGAACAAGCTCACGCCCCGTCAAGGCCGATCGCAGCATCTGCGGGAAAAGCGAAACAGGGCGCCCGGCCGATGCCGAACGCCCTGCCCCTGGGAACGACCGCTGTCAGTCGCTGCTCTGCAGCATGTACAGCAGTCGGAGCATTTCCAGGTACAGCCAGACCAGGGTGGTCATCAGGCCGAAGGCCACGTACCACGCGAACTTGGACGGCGTGCCGGTGCGGATCATCTGGTCCGCCATGTCGAAGTCGAGCAGGAAGTTGAAGGCGGCGATGCCGATGAACAGCAGGCTGATGCCGATCGTCAGCGGGGTGGCCGTCTCGCCGCGGATGCCCATGTCGACGCCGAAGAGCGAGAGCACCAGGTTGATCAGCATCAGGCCCGCCGCCGCGGCGGTGGCGCCGATGATCCACTTGGTGAGGCGGGGGGTGACCTTGACCGCGCCGGTCTTGTAGACGACCAGCATCGCGCCGAACACCAGGGCGGTGCCGAGGATCGCCTGCAGGGCCACGCCGGGGACGAGGTACTCGAAGACCCCGGTGATCGCGCCGAGGAACAGGCCCTCGGCCGCGGAGTAGCCCAGCACCAGGGCGGGGCTCGGGAGCTTCTTGAAGATGATGACGAGCGAGAGCACCAGGCCGACGATCAGACCGATGATCATCGGCGGGTAGGGGCTGATCACCTCGCCGAGCACCGCGACGGCGGTGATGATGCCGACGACGAGGGCCAGGCCCAGGGTCATCGCGGTCTTGGTGACCACGTCGTCCACGGTCATCGGGCGGTCGTCGGAGACCGGCTGCTGGTAGCCGCCGTAGCCGGGCGCCGCCTGCGGGTAGCCCTGGGCCTGCTGCTGGAATCCCGCGTAGCCGCCGCTGCCGACCGGCAGGTTGCGGAATGCGGGGTTGCTGGTAGAACGCACCTGATCCTCCATAGGGCCTTGCTGGCGCCTTCAGGGAGTCAACGATCGACCCGGCCGACCGGTTCCCGTGGGTAAAACCCACTTTACCCACATCCGGCGCAACGACCAGCGCGAACCCGGTATTCCCGATCGGGACGCGCTGGGTGACCGGACCTGGCGCTTCCCGACCGGGCGATCCGCCATCCGGGGGCGGGCACCGCCACGCGGCGAGCGCTTCCCGGGGAAGTTCCACCCTGGCCAGTGACGGAGTTCGCACGGTCGGTGGATTGTGCGCGGTGGCCGCAGGCACCAGGGTTACCCGTGGTGCGCTCCCTGTGTCCACCCGGCCACTCCCCGTCGCCGGGTTGTTCCGCGCGCCTGCTCGTCCCTGACGTCGAGCGCCGAGGCGTGCGCTGCCGAAGGCGCGGCAAGGAGCCGATCCACCCATGGCGCGAACCACTCTCGCCGCCCGGTTGACCGCGGGGGTGTCCGGCGTGGCGCTGCTCGCCGGTGCCGCCCTCGTCGCGGGCGCCCCCACCGCCGCCGCCGCCATCCAGCAGGGCCTGGGCTACGCGACCTCGCCGTCGCAGCCGTACAAGGGCAACCCGGAGACCTCCGACTGGCTCGGCTCGTACATCGTCAACGGCAAGCAGGTCTGGTGCGTGCAGTACGCGCACCTGGCGCCGGACACCGACGAGCAGTACCAGCCCGGCGAGGCGCTCAAGACCAAGTGGGGCACGGAACTGGCCCCCGACGTCGCGGCGGACATCTCCTACCTGCTGCTGCGCTACACCAACACCAAGAGCGCGGACGAGGCCGCGGCGCTGGCGCACCTGCTGCACACCTGGACGGCGGCCCCGCAGAGCCCGGACCAGCTCAGCCCGGAGGCGGACTTCCGCAACGTCGCCTACGACCCGTCGTTCCACCTGTCGAAGCTGCCCGCGAGCGCGCAGACCACCGTCGACAAGCTCAAGGCCGACGCCACCGCCAACCACGGCCCGTGGACCACGAAGATCACCAAGCCGAGCGCCGCGCAGGTCATCGGCACGCCGGACAAGTGGACCGTGGAGGTCCGCAACGCCGCGGGCAAGGGCGTGTCGGAGGTCCCGGTGACGATCAAGCTCACCGACGCCACCGTCGAGGGCAAGGCCGAGGTGGCGCTGGCGACCAAGGAGGACGGCTCGGGCATCGACCTCGCGGTCACCCCGACCGGCCCGAACCCGGCCGTGGCGATCTCGCTGCTGAGCCCGGCGGACCGGCCGGTGGTGCAGCAGGCCGTGCAGGTCGACACCCAGCGGGTGGTCAGCACCGGCGGCGAGAAGCCGCTGACCGCGACCGAGAAGGTCACCGCGGTCACCGCGCCCGGCGCGGTGAAGGTCGCCAAGGTCGACGACAAGACCGGCAAGGGCATCGCGGGCGTGCGGTTGCGCGTCACCGGCCCGGACAAGACCGCCCCCGCGGTAGGCCAGGACGGCAAGCCGCTGGTGGGCACCGACGGCGCGGCGGTCGTCGTCACGACCGGCGCCGACGGCACGGTGGAGGTCCCGAACCTCAAGACCCCGCAGGACGTCTGCGTGGTGGAGGTCGCGGCGGCACCCGGCTACGAGCAGTCGTTCAACCCGGCCGCCCCACCGGCGAGCTGCGGGAAGCTCGAACCCGGCAAGACCCTCGCCCTGGCGCTGACGAACACGCCCAACACCCCGACCGTCCCGCACGTGATCCCGGCGGGGGACAGGCCCGCGAACGCGGCGGCGGTCGGCGGCGGCCCCTCCAGCGGTCTGCTGGTCGCGCTCGGCGGCCTGGTGCTGCTGGCCGCGGCGGGCGGCGGCTTCCTGTTCAAGACCGCCCGCGGCAAGCGGGTCGTCAGCCGGAGCATGCGCCGCGACTGGGGGCACTGACCGGTCATGGCACGGCGGAACCCACGGTTCGCCCCACCCGCGGCAGCGGGTGGGGCGGGCGTGCTGATCGTCCTGATCGGCGCGCTGTCGGTGGCCGGACCGACCCGGGTCGAGGGCATCCCGTTCGCGGGCGCGACCGCGCCGCCGCGGTCGCTGCCGGACGTCCGGGCCGCCGCGGCCAAGAGCAAGGACGTCTTGGCCGACCTGACCAGGGCAACCCCCACCGCGGCCCCACCGCCCGCCGCCGCGCCGACGACAACGGCTCCCCCGGCCGCCCCGCCCGCCGCGCCGCCGCCCGCGCAGAAGCCGCCCGCCAAGCAGCCCCCCGGCCAGCGACCGGGCACGGTCAAGCTGGCCCACGGCGGCACGGCGACGCTGGTGCGCGAGGAACTCGGCCCCGGCGCGACGCTGCCGGTGCCCACCTCGCTGCGCGAGGCCACCTGGTGGGGTGCCGGGCTCGACGCCTCGACGGGGGCGACGGTGCTGGCCGGGCACGTCAACTGGAGGGGCCAGACCGGCCCGTTCGCCGAGCTGTGGGACACCCGCGTCGGCGACGCGGTGACGGTGGTCGGCGCCGACGGGCGGACCTTCGCCTACCGGGTCGCCAAGATCGACACGGTGGCGAAGGACGACCTCCCGGTCCGCGCGGAGGAGCTGTTCGGCCAAGCAGGCCCGCACCGCCTGGTCCTGGTCACCTGCGGCGGCCGCTGGGTCGGCGGGCACGACGGCTACGAGTCGAACCAGGTGGTCACCGCGGTCCCCGCCTGACCCTGTGGACAACTGTTCGCCACCACCGCGCACCAGTGCGATGCCCGTCCCCGGAGCCGGCAGGAGCGGGGGGACGATGGCGGCACAGGTGATCATCGGGACGGCCGGATCGACCGGTACCCACATCAGAGTGATGCTTCCCCCGGGCGCCCACCGCGACCCCCCACCCGGGTACCGTCAACAGCATGGCCTTCCAGCAGGAACGTGACGCTGACCCCGGGTTCGCCGTGGTGCGGAACGGGTTCGACCGCAGCCAGGTGAAGGAGTACGTGCGGACGGCCGAGGCCGCCGCCGAGCGGTCCGAGGCCCAGGTGCGGGAGGCCAGGGCCGAGGTGGCCGAGCTGTCCGGGCAACTGGAGCTGGCCCGGCGGGAGATCGACGCGCTGACCGAGCGGCTGGACAAGATCGGCACCGCCGCCGCGGCGGCGTCGGCCCCCAACGCCGGGGAGCGGGCCGCGCGGGCCGTCGTGGTGGCGAAGGCCCAGGCGAACGAGGTCAACGCCCGCGCCCAGGCCGCCGCCGAGACCGCGTGGACCGCCGCCGAGGAGGCCTCCACCGCCCTGCGCGACCGCTACCGCAGGCTGCTGGCCGACCTCGACACCCAGCACAACGAGCTGCACGGCGCGCACAAGAGGGTCATGGACGAGGCCCGCGCCAAGGTCACCGCGATGACCAAGGTCGCCGACCAGCGCCAGAAGGACATCGACGACCGGGCCGAGCGCGAGCGCCAGCGCCTGGAGCAGCAGTTCCAGGAGCAGCAGGCCGAGCGCCGCGCCGCCCTCGCCGAGGAGATCGAGAGCAACCGCGCCGCCGCCGAGCGCGAGGCCGCCCGCCTGGTCCAGGAGGCCACCGACGAGGCCGACAAGCGCATCGCCGCCGCCACCAGCGTCGTCGAGCGCCTGACCGCCCTGCGCGAGCAGCTCGCCACCCGCCTGCGCGGCACCAACGACCTGCTCACCCGCAGCGTCTCCCTGCTCGAACCCCTCGAGGCCGAGGCCGAGTTCACCGCCGAGACCCCGGCGGACCTGGCGGACCTCCCGCCGGTCAAGCGGCCCGCCCCCAGCACGCCCTGACCCCGGCGCGGGTCACCGGGGGACGACCCCCTCATCGTCGGAGGAGCCGCCGCTCGGTCCGCCGTCCCGCAGCGGGCTGAGGAGTCCGGACCGCGGGCCCGCCCAGGTCGGTCCACGGCTTTGACCCTCGACCGACGTGCGGCTCCGTACCATGCGGGGGTGCGCATGGTGCTGTCGTGGCTTCTGGGGATCGGTGGGCTCGTGGCGGTCGGGTTCGGGGTGACGCGGCCGTGGTTCGAGGGCCGCCGGGGCACCGAGTTGCCGGTCGCGGACCTGTTCGGCGGGGTCACGCGGGACACCGCGTCGCTGCTGACCTCGCTGGCCGCGCCGATCGCCGTGGCGGGGCTGGTGTCGCTGTACGGGTTGCTGCTGTCCCGGGGGCTGGCGCGGGTCGGCGGGGTGCTGCTGGTGGCGGTCAGTCTGGGGTGGGTGGCGCAGGCGCGCGAGGTGGTGTCGCTGGGGTCGTTGGAATCCGGGGTGTGGAACACGGTGTGCGGCAGCCTGCTCGTGCTGGTCGGTGCCGCGACGGCGCGCAGGTCCTAGGAGTCCCGGGAGTCCCGCACGTCGAGGACCACTCGGCCCGGGCGGCGGTCGGTGCAGACGAGCATCGAGTCCGTTGTGGACACCAGGTTCAGCCTGCACGTGCCGCAGAACCCCTGTTGGCAGGAGTAAACCGTCTGCGGGCGGGCGCGGCGCAAGGCCGTCAGCGCCGACTCGTCGGCGGCGACGGGGACGACGGGGCCGCCTGGGCCCAGTTGCAGTTCGAACGGTTCGCCGTCGACCACCGGCGGCGGGGAGAAGCGCTCGCAGTGCAGGGCGCCGGACCAGTGGGCCTTGATCGCGTCGAGCATGGGCGGCGGGCCGCAGGCGTAGACAGCGGTCCCGGGCCGGGCTCGGGTCAGGAGTTCCGGCGCCGCGGGCACACCGGTCAGGACCGTGACCCGGTCGCCGTGGGGTTCGAGTTCGGCCAGGAACGGCATGGTGGCGCGGGAGCGGCCCGCGTAGACGAGGTGCCAGTCGGTGGCGGCGCGCAGCATCGGCAGGATCGGGGTGATGCCGATGCCGCCCGCGATGAACAGGTGGGGTCCGGGGCCGACCAGGGGAAACGCGGTGCGGGGGCCGCGCACGACCAGCGGGGTGCCGACGCGCACCGCCGAGTGGACCTCGCCGGAACCCTCCCCGACCAGGCGCACCGCGATCCGGTAGGAGGCGCGGTCGGCCGGGTCGCCGCACAGCGAGTACTGCCTGCGCAGGCCCGACGGGAGGCGGACGTCCAGGTGGCAGCCGGGCCGCCACGGCGGCAGCGGGTCCCCGGAGGGCGCGGTGAGGGTCAACGAGACCACCCCGTCGGCCTCGACGCGGCGATCCGAGACCACCACGGGCAGGTCGCGGTCGACCACGGGAACGGGGCGACCACGGCGCACGCTGCGCTTGCTCAACCACAGGTGCGCCGCGACGACCGGGCGCAGCAGCCGGTACATCCGATCCGGCCGCGCCCGGCCGTAGAGGTCCGGCGGCGCCACCGCGGGCGGGGGCGTCCGCGTCTCCGGCGTCACCGCGCTGCCGCCCTGGCCGCTGGGGAGGTGGCGAGGTAGGCGACCGCTTCGTCCGTCGTCCCGTCCTGGCTCGGGTGGTACGCGCGCGGCAGGTACTGCCAGGTGGCGCGCAGCAGGCCCGCCAGGTCCGGGAGGAGGCCGCGGCGGGCGGCCCGGTGGGCGTCGCGGAGGCGGGCGGGGCCGGGGCGCAGGGGGTCGTTGCGCATGAGCCAGCGGGTGCAGCGGGCGAACAGCCACAGCAGGACCGGGCCCGCCACCGCCATCGTCCGGACCCGGCGCGGCCAGCGGCCGTCGAGGTGCGCGTACAGGTCGAAGGCGACCGAGCGGTGTTCGACCTCCTCGGCCCCGTGCCAGCGCAGCAGGTCGACCATGGTGGGGTCGGCGCCCGCGCGCTCCAGCGGGGCCCGCAGGACCCAGCGGCCCAGGACGGCGGTGAAGTGCTCGATGGCGGCGATCATCGCCAGCCGCTCCAGGAGCCACTGGTGGGCCACCGGGGCGGGCAGGTCGCGGTCGCCGAGGAGGGTGCGGAAGAGCCAGGACACCTGGTCCACGAACGGCGCCGGGTCGAGGCCCTGGGCGGCGAGGTGGTCTGCGGCGCCCTGGTGGGCCTCGGCGTGCACGGCCTCCTGGCCGATGAAGCCGATGACCTCCTCGCGGAGCTTGTCGTCGCGGATGTGCGGCAGGGCCTGGCCGAAGACGTGCACGAACCAGCGCTCGCCCTCGGGCAGGACCAGGTGCAGGGTGTTCATCACGTGCGTGGCCAGCGGTTCGCCGGGCACCCAGTGCGCGGGGACGGCCGACCAGTCGAAGGTCACCGCGCGCGGGGCGAGCACGAGGGCGGGTTCGGGCACGGGAGCCTCCTCCAGCCGGTCACGAGCCGATCGAGTGGGACCCGCCGTCACCGGATCACGTCCAGCCTGCCCAGGCGGCGCATCAGCCCGGGGGCGAACCGGGACAGCACGCGGCCGACCTTGGCCTCGGGGGTCACCGGCACCACCGCGCTGTCGCGCTCGACCGCGCGGACGATGTCCTCGGCGACCCGTTCCGGGCCGAACCCGCGGCGGGCGTAGGCCTTGCCCGCCTTGCGCCGCAGGCGCTGCTGCTCGACGTCGTCCACCCCGGCGAAGCGGGTGGTGTTGGTGATGTCGGTGGCGACGATGCCCGGGCAGATGGCGCTGACCCCGATGCCGTGCGCGGCGAACTCGGCGCGCAGCGACTCCGACAGCGCGAGCACGGCCGCCTTGGTCGCCGAGTAGGCGGGCAGGGCGCGGCTGATCGTGTACGCCGCGGCGGAGGACAGGTTGACCACGTGCCCGCCCTCGCCCCGCTCGACCATCATGGCGCCGAACGAGCGGCAGCCGTGCACCACGCCGAGCAGGTTCACGTCCACGACCCGCTGCCAGTCCTCCTCGGTGGTGTCGAGGAACGCCCCGGCCACCCCGATCCCGGCG
The DNA here is from genome assembly GCF_000564855.1 of Actinokineospora spheciospongiae. Lineage (GTDB taxonomy): Bacteria > Actinomycetota > Actinomycetes > Mycobacteriales > Pseudonocardiaceae > Actinokineospora > Actinokineospora spheciospongiae. The sequence continues at coordinate 22,258 of NZ_AYXG01000215.1, read as the reverse complement.
TTGTTGACCACCACGTCCGGCACGCCGTGCTCGTCGGCGACGTCCTCGGCGAAGGCCTGCACCGCCGCGGCGTCGGCGACGTCGACCCGGTAGGGGTAGGCGGCGGGGCCGATGTCGGCGGCGGCGCGGCGGGCCGCCTCCCCATCGATGTCGGCGACGACGACCTCGGCGCCGCGGGCGGCGAACGCCTCGGCGGTGGCCCGGCCGATCCCGCGCGCGGCCCCGGTGACGACGACCAGGCGGTTCTCGAAGCCCCGCTCCGGTGCGCCCGCCCTGGCCCGTTGCAGGCCGCGGGTCATCGGCGCCCCGCCGACGTGGTCGACGAACTCCTCCACCATCCGCGCGACCGCGCCCGGGTGCGACGTCGGGGCCCAGTGCGAGGCCCGCAGCGTGCGCCGCCACAGGCGGTCGACCCAGCGCTCCAGGTCCTCCGCGAGACCGGCGGTGACGAACCGGTCGCGGGTCGGGATGACGACCTGCACCGGCACCCGGGTCCGGCGCGTGCGCGGGGAGCCCAGGCGGGGGAACACGTTGGCCCGGTAGAGCTGCACGCCGTGCGCGGCGTCCGCGCCGATGGTCGGCGCCGGGTGCCCCGGCACCCTCGGCACGCCCTCGACGCGGTGCAGCACCGCACCCCAGCGCGGCCCGAGGAACGAGCGCCACAGCAGGGCGGGCAGCACCGGGATGTGGAAGAAGTAGATGTACCAGGAGTGCGCGAGCTGCCCGAGCGCCTGGCGCAGGTTCGCCGGGGTGGGGGCGGCGAGGCGGCGGCGCATCCAGTGCCCGACGTGGTCCAGGCACGGCCCGGAGATCGAGGTGAACGAGGCGATCCTGGCGTCGGCGCGCGGGTCGGTGACCGCCTCCCAGGACTGGATGGAGCCCCAGTCGTGCGCCACGACGTGCACCGGCCGGTTCGGGCTGACCGCGTCGGCGACGGCGAACAGGTCCTCGCCCAGTTCCGGCAGCCGGTAGGCGGCGCGGCGCCGGGGTGCGGTGGACGCCCCCGCGCCGCGGGTGTCGTAGCGGACGACGTGGTGGTTCTCGGCGAGCCGTTCGGCGACGCCGTCCCACATGGCGTGCGTGTCGGGGTAGCCGTGCACCAGCAGCACCGTCGGCGAACCGGGGTCGCCCTGCTCGAACACCGCGAGGTCGACCCCGCCCTGGTGCACGGTCCGCCGCCGCACTCCGGTGATCGACGACCGAATCGGCTCAGTACCCACGGCGACCCCCGGGCGTCGGCAATGTGAACGGCGTTACAGGACGGGCCGAACGTTACAATGCCCATTGTCACGGTGCAAGGGTCGATCCGGTCCGATCAGCCCTGCTCAGCCGCCGCGCGCTCGGCCATGGCGACCAGCCGGTCGCCGATGATCTCCGGGATGACCCGCCGCGCGGACCGGTCGACCGCGGCCGACAGGGCCGACATGACCAGCGGGTGCAGCCGGGAGATCACGTCCGCGTAGTGCGGCAGCTCCTCGCCGCTGGGCAGCCAGTCCGGGCCCTTCGGGTCCAGCACGTAGCGGCGCACCAGGCCGATCAGCAGCCCGGTGATCCGGTCGGTCTCGGTCTGCAGCTCGGCCGCCAGCGCCAGCGCCTCGGCCAGCGGGACGTCCAGCCTGACCAGCTCGTGCCCGGCTTCGAGCAGCCCGGGGCTGGGGGCGACGAACTGCGCGCCCCGGCGCTCCAGCACACCCAGCTCCAGCGCCCTGCGGAGGTTGGCCGGGGTGAGCTGGGTGCCGAACATGCGCACCAGGTCCGCCATCGGGACCACGGCGGGCCGCTCGTGCGACCAGGCCGCGCCGGTCGCCTCCTCCAGCCCGAGCACGTCGGCCAGGCTGTGCCCGGCGGTCCAGGCGTCGATCATCTCCTTGATCTGGGCGAACGCGTAGCCGCGGTCGAGCATGTTGCGGATCAGCCGCAGCCGGGCCAGGTGCCCGTCGCCGTAGATGGCGGTGCGGCCGCGGCGGGCCGGGGGCGCCAGCAGGTCGCGGTCCTGGTAGACGCGGATGTTGCGCACCGAGGTGCCCGCCGCCCTGGCGAGGTCGTCGATCCGGTACTCAGCCACCGGGTGAGCCTAGTTCGCGCCGGGGACCACCGGGAGTTCGGCGCGACCGGACCCCGGGCGGGTCGGCGGGCGCGGATCTCCGACTCCGGCGGGCGCGGCACGACTCCGCCTTATCGCGGAACGCGCCGCGAAAACAGCGGATGACCGGATTAGGCCATAATTTCACAGGCAAGAACCAATTGCGGTGATTTGACCACCAAGGGCGGCCACCGGGTCATGTGGACGTCCTCAGCAGACCGCACCACCGTGGGAAACCATGCGCGCACACTGACTCTGCGTGAGTGATCGGCTCCATGTGGTGCCCCCGACCGGATTCGAACCGGCACTCGACCCCTTTTAAGGGGGCTGCCTCTGCCTGTTGGGCTACGGGGGCGAACGCAGCCTAAGGCGCGGAAACAAATCGCGGGAACAGTTTCGGAGAGTTCCGCCCGGGTGGCCCAAGTCCTTGGGCCGTTTGCCGAATCAGCCCTTGGAGACTCGGGCGAACTCCGCCTTCGGGTCGTTGATCTGCCCCATCGAGATGACCTCGCGCCGGAACAACCCACCGGTTAACCAGTCGAGGGTGATCCGGACCTTGCGGTTGAAGGTCGGCATCGCCTTGACGTGGTAGGCGCGGTGCATGGCCCAGGCGACGAAGCCCTTGGCCTTGAAGTTCATGACGTCGCCGACGCCCTTGTGCAGGCCGAGGCTGGCCACCGAGCCGATGTTCTTGTGGTAGTAGTCCTTGGGCTTGCCGCCGCGCAGCGAGGCCACGATGTTCTTGGCCAGCAGCCGCGCCTGGCGCACCGCGTTCTGCGCGTTGGGGGCGCAGATGGCGGTCGGGTCCTCGCCGGTGCGGGCCAGGTCGGGCACCGCGGCGCAGTCGCCAGCGGTCCACACGTCCGGCAGGCCCTCGACCTGCATGGCCGCGGTGGCGCGCAGGCGGCCCTGCTTGGTCAGCGGCAGGTCCGAGTTGCCCAGGACCGGGCTGGACTTGACGCCCGCGGTCCAGACGATGGTGTCGCTGTCGAACTCGGTGCCGTCGGAGAGCTGCACGTGCCCGCCCTCGAACGACTTGGCCAGCGTCGACAGGTAGACCTCGATGCCGCGCTTCTCGAGCTGCATCACGGTGTAGACGCCCAGGCTCTCGCGCACCTCGGGCAGCACCCGCCCGGCGGCCTCGACCAGGACGAACCGCAGGTCCTCCGGCTCGACGTTCTTGTAGTACTGGGTGGCGAAGCGGGCCATGTCCTCCAGCTCGCCGAGCGCCTCGATGCCCGCGAAGCCGCCGCCGACGAAGGTGAAGGTGAGCAACCGCTTGCGCAGCTCGGGGTCGAGCGTGGAGTCGGCCTCGTCGAGCTTGGTCATCACGTGGTTGCGCAGGTAGATGGCCTCGCCGATGGTCTTGAAGGCGATGCCCTGCTCGACCAGGCCGGGGATCGGCAGCAGCCGGGCCACCGAGCCCAGCGCCACGACCAGCACGTCGTAGCCCAGCTCCTCGGTGTGCCCGTCCGGCGCCTCGACCGTGACGACCTTGCGGGCGTGCTCGATCGCGGTGGTGCGGGCGGTGATGACGTGGCAGCGCTTGAGCGCGCGGCGCAGCGGCACGACCACGTGCCGGGGCTCGATCGCGCCCGCCGCGGCCTCGGGGAGGAACGGCAGGTAGGTCATGTGCGGCTGCGGGTCGACGACCGTCACGGAGGCCTCGCCGGAGCGCAGCTTGCGCTGCAGCCCGAGGGCCGCGTAGAGGCCGACGTAACCGCCACCGAGGATCAGAATCCGGGTGGGCTCCGACTTACCGTTCGCCATGGGTCAATGGTCGCACCGGGGAGCGATCCCCGCGAGCCGCCCCCACCCGGGTGTGACCCCCGTCGCTGGTGGTGTTTCCGCAGGTGTGACCGGCATCGCCGGGGTCAGCGGGATCGATCAAGGACCAGCACCAGAACGGCCACTCCCGCGACGGACAGCAACGCCGCCACCTCGAGCACCGGCGGCGTCCGCCCGGCGGGCAGCAGCGCGAGCACCCCGACCGCGGCGAACACCCCGGCCTGCACGGCGGCGGCCCGGCGCAGCGGCGGCCCGAGCGCGGCCGGGTGCAGCCGCGCGCCCCGGGGCAGCAGCGCGCCCAGCGCCGCCCCGAGGTGCACCGCGTGCCCGAGCGGCACCAGCACCAGGACGGCGGGCCGCAGCGGGTCGTCGCCGAGCGCGGTGGTGACCGCGGCGGCCACCAGGAGCAGCAGCAGCGGCGCGGGCGAGGCGGGCACGAGCGCCGCGGCGGCCGCCAGCGCACCGGCGACCACCAGCAGCCCCACCGCCGCCCCCTGCCACCACAGGTCGGCCACGACGCCCGCCCCCGCCAGCGCGACGGCCACCGGCAGCCACCGCGCGGAGATCCCCGCCCCGACGTCGGTCACCGGCGCCCCCGGCGGTGCCGCGCCAGCGCGGCGGCGACCCCCTCGGGCGGCACGACGGCGACGCCGTGCGCGCGCAGCGCGGCCAGCCGCACCCGGTGCTCGGCGAGCAGGACGCGGCGCACCGCACCGCCCCACGGCGTCTCCGGGTCCGCGACCAGCTCGGCGGGCAGCACGTCGACGGCCAGCAGCAGCCGGGTGTGACCGGCGGCGCGGATGGCGGCGTCGACGACCGCGTCGTCGAGGAAGGGGGAGAGCACGACCACGGCGGCGCCCGCGGGCACCTGCCCCGGCCGCAGCACCGGCCGGGGCGACCACCCGGCGGAGCGGGTGCAGGCGACGAGCTGGTGGCGCAGCCGCAGCAACTGGCGCCTGCCGACGCCGGGCGGCACGCCGAGCTGCGGCCTGCCCAGGTCGACCAGGCCGACCCGGTCGCCCTGGCGCAGGTGCGCGGCGGCCAGCGCGGCGATCGCCCGCACGGCGGTGTCCAGGCTGCCGCCGCGGCGCACCGGGCCGCCCGGCTCCGCCGTGGACCAGGAGCCCAGGTCGGGGCCGACGTCGGCGCGCGAGTCGAGGGCGAAGACCAGGTCGGCGTCGGCCTCGGCGTGCCGCTCGCGCACGTGCGGGCTGCCCAGCGCCTCGCCGGTCGCCGCGCCCGCGCGCAGCGACACCCGCCAGTCGATGCGCCGGACGCGGTCGCCGGGGCGGAACGGCCGGACCGCGCGCGGTTCGGCGCCGTCGCCGGGCCGGGGCGAGCGGTGCGCCCCGACCACCCCGGTCAGCCGCGCGGGCAGCGGCCCGGCTGGCGGCGGGGCGAGGGGCGGCAGCACGGTCCGCCTGCTCTCCACGCCCACGACCGGGCCGGAGACGAGCAGCCCGTCGCGGCCCCCGGCGAGGTGGTCGGGCCGCAGGTCGACCCCCTCCCCCCAGGTGTTCCAGCGCAGGTGGGTGCGCAGCTCGCGGTCGGCCCCGGGCAGCAGGTGCACCGGCCCGACACCGGGGCGGCCGGGCAGCGGCAGCCGGACGGCGGTGAACTCGACACCGCCGCCGTGGTCGACGGTGATCGCCACCCGCGCGCTGTCCCCCGCCTCCACCGACCGGGGCAGCTTCTGCGCGGTGACCCGCACCGGTCTGCCCGGCGGCACCGACAGCGCGAGCACGGTGGAGACCAGCAGCGGCAACCCGATCACCACCAGGTCGACCCGGTGCAGCGCCACCCCCGCGCCGACCAGCCCGAGCCCGCCGAACGCGCCGCGCAGCAGCGCGTCGGTGCCGCGCCACCCGGCCCGGCCCGCGGCCCGCCGCGCGGTGGCCCAGGCCAGGACCCGGTTCACCGGGAGCCCGCGGGTCCGGGGACGGTGCGCAGCAGTTCGGCGACGACCTCGGCAGCGGTGGTGCCGGAACTCCAGGTCTCGGCCCGCAGCGTCAACCGGTGCGCCAGCGCGGGCACGGCGCACTCCTTGACGTCCTCGGGCAGCACGTGGTCCCGCCCGTCGAGCAGCGCCAGGGCCCGCGCCACCAGCAGCAGCGCCTGCGAACCGCGCGGCGAGGCGCCGACCTCCACCGCCGGGTGCCCCCGGCTGGCGCGGGCCAGGTCCACGCAGTAGCGCAGCACGTCCTCGTCCACCGGCACGGTCTCCACCGCGGCCTGCACCCGAACCAGCCGCTCGGCGTCGACCACGGGTTCGACGGACGCGTCCTCGCTGCGGCGGGCCAGCCTGCGGCGCAGCACCTCCACCTCCTTCTCGGCGGGCGGGTAGCCGACGTCGAGGCGCAGCAGGAAGCGGTCGAGCTGCGCCTCGGGCAGCGGGTAGGTGCCCTCGTACTCGACCGGGTTGGAGGTGGCCAGCACGTGGAAGGGGCGCGGCAGCCCGAAGGTGCGGCCCTCCACGGTGACCTGCCGCTCCTGCATGGCCTCCAGCAGCGCGGACTGCGTCTTCGGCGGGGTGCGGTTGATCTCGTCGGCGAGCAGCAGGCCGGTGAAGACGGGGCCGGGCCGGAAGTCGAACCCGCGCCGCACCGGGTCGAAGACGAAGGACCCGGTGATGTCGGCGGGTTGCAGGTCGGGGGTGCACTGCAACCGGGCGAACCCCAGCCCGAGCGCCTGCGCGAGCCCCCGCGCCAGCAGCGTCTTGCCCAGCCCCGGCACGTCCTCCACCAGCACGTGCCCACCGGCCAGGACGGCCGCGAGGGCGAGCCGCACCGCCCGCTCCCGCCCCACGACCACCGCCCCCACGGCCCCGGTCACGGCGTCGGCGACCCGCTTGACCTCGTCCGCTGTCACAGTTCCTCCAGTCCGGCGAGCATCCGCTCCAGCCGCTCGGGGCCGGGCAGCACGGCGGCGGGGTCGGTGAGCAGGGCGTGCAGGTCCGCGCCCAGCAGGTCGACCGCCCTCGGGTCGTCCAAACCGGACACACCGTGCTCGGCGCGCAGGGTGGCCGCGGCCAGCCTGCGCAACCGGGGCCGGAGCCGGGCGCGGAAGCGCACCGGGTCGTCGGCCGCCTCGGCCAACCGGGTCGCCAGGTTCGCCGCCTGCGGCTCGCTCGCCGAGTCGGCCTGCTCCGGCAGGGGCGCCCACTGCGGCTCCAGCGCCCCGGAGAACCGGGCCCCCACCGCCGCCACCGCGGCGGCGGGCACCCCGAGGGTCACGGCCCAGAACACCGGCAGGTCCCCCGGCCACACGCCCAACCCCGCCACCGCCACCCCGGCGGCGACAGCGATGGCCACGGTCCGGACGGCGCTCACCGGGCGACCAGCGAACGCTCGATCCGCGCCAACGCCCGCTCGGCCCCATCGGCGTCCGCCTGCGACAACGGCCGGTGCGCGGCGAACCGCGCCCGGTGGTAGAGCCCGCGCAGGTCGGCGAGGGCGGCGGTGTCGACGTCGTGGTGGGCCGACACCTCGGCGGTGAACTCCGTCGGGGTGTGGTGCGCCGCCCGGGGCGTCCCCACCCCCTCGGCCGCGGCCTCCAACGCCACCCACGCGGCGATCACGGCGTCACCGGGTTCCCGGTCCGGGGCCCGCCTGCTCAGCTCCACCCGCGCCCGGCGCACCCGCGCCGCGAGCGCGGCGGCGGCCGGGTACCCGGAGGAGTCCTCGGCGTCGGCCGCCGCGAACCCGGGCCGCCCGGCGGGGGTTCTGCGCCGCCGAACCCCCGCGAGCATCGCCGGCAGCCCGGCGGTGCCGATCAGCAGGACGGCCAGGACCAGCAGGAGCAGCACGCCGGTGCTGATCCCGCTCAGCAGGCTGAGGAACGAATTCGGCTCCAACCGGAACTCCCCCGGCGGCGGCGCGCTCTCCGCGGCCTGCTCCGGCCGGTACACCACCCCGGGCCCGGCCGAGATCGGCGACTCACCGCGCGCCGCCACGACCGCGACCACCAGCAGCGCCCCCACCGCCACCAGCACCGCCGGACGTGACCTCATGACAGGCAGCATCCCCCACAACCGCGTGCACGCGGAAGTCGACCGAGAACGCGGAAAGCGCCCGCACGGACACCCTGACCTCGGAAACCTTCCCGACCGCCAACAACCGCAGCAACAGGAAGAGGAACCCCGACCCCCCGACGACACCGACCAGCGCGACGACAGCCAACACGGATTTCCCTCACACCGCCTGGAACACGAACCCTCCCCGGGCGTGGCGGTGACGCTTGCCCTCCACCTTACCCACGCCGACCAGGGGTCCGTACCGCCGAACGCTCGACGCCTTCACACCAGCGCGCGACCGAGACCGGTGTCGGCCCGCCCGAACGGGGCCACCACAGCACTCGGCAGAAGCCGGAAGTGATCGTGCGGTGCGCGAGGAACGGCGCGCACCGCACGATCGACCGGCTACCTCAACGATTCGAAGCCCTCGTGACGAATTCGGCGATGTCCTTCGACTGCTGTGCCCGGGACTCGTCGTGGACGTACATCATGTGGCCCGCCTCGTAGTGGCGGACCTCGATGTTGTCCCGCAGTTCGTCCGGGATGGACAGTGCGGCCAGGGTGTGCTCGGTGGCGTAGTACGGGGTCGCGCCGTCGTGGTAGCCGGAGGCCACGTGGACCTTGAGGGAGGGGTTGGCGCGCATCGCCGCCGCGAGCTTGTCGGCGACGGTGACGTGGGCGTTCTCGAACTCCTTGTACGACCACTGGCGGAAGACCTCGTTGCTGAGGACCTCGTACGGCAGGTCGTTGGGGTAGCCCAGCTCGACCTGGAGGTAGTGGTTGATCCCGGCCGTGTACGCGCCCTGGATGGCGGCGTGGGCGGGGTCGCCGCCCATGTGCTCGCGGCCGTAGTCGGCCTCCCAGCCGGTGAAGCGGCCGTCGAGGCGGCCGACGGTGAGCTTGCGGTGGCGGAGGAGTTCGGTGAAGAAGCGGATGTGCTCCACGCGGAGGTCGACCCGGTCGACGTAGTCCTCGGACAGGCCGGTCAGCCGGGCCAGGCGGGTCACCGCCTCGGCCCGCTCCTCGGCGGTCAGGCGGGCGCCGCGGGCGAGGGCCCACGGGTAGTCCCTCGAGGCGAAGTCCTCGGCCTCGGCGAGCACCTCGCTCAGCTCCCGGTCGCCGTGCAGGCCGTGGTAGTGGGCGATCGCGGCGTACGAGGGCAGGTAGAGCGGGTAGGCCAGGTCGTTGCCCTCGTTGAACAGCAGGGTGCCGAAGTCGAGCACCGCGGAGATCAGGACGAGGCCGTTGAGGTACATGCCGTGCCGGTTCTGCAGGTGCTCGGCGAGCCCGGCCGCCCGGGTGGTGCCGTAGGACTCGCCCGCGAGGAACTTCGGCGACAGCCAGCGGCCGTTGCGGGTCGTCCACAGCCGGATGACCTCGGCGACGGACTCCACGTCGGGCTTGAAGCCGTGGAAGTCGGCGGACTTCTCGCCCTTGGCCGCGCGGGACAGGCCGGTGCCGACCGGGTCGATGAACACCAGGTCGCTGTGCGCCAGCAGGGTCTCGGGGTTGTCGACCAGGCTGTACGGCGGGCCGACGGGGGCACCCGCGTCGCCGGAGACGACCCGGCGGGGGCCCAGGACCCCCAGGTGCAGCCAGACGCTGGCGGAGCCGGGGCCGCCGTTGAAGGCGAAGGTCACCGGGCGCTGGGCCGGGTCGGCGCCGTCGAGGGTGTAGGCGGTGAGGAACACCTCGGCCTTGGGCAGGTGCCCGTCGACCTTGCCGTCGGTGACCACCTCGCGGCGCAGCACGACCCGCCCGGTGGTGGCGGTGTAGTTGAGCTTGCGCCTGCGGATGGTCAGCGAGTGGCTGGTGGTGACCAGGTCGTCCGCCGGTTCCGGGCTGGTGCGGGCGGCGTCGTCGCCGGTGTCCTGTGATCCCATGGTCGTGACCCTACGTGCCCGCCGCGCGCGGGCGGCGGGCGTCCGCGCACCGCGAACACCGCCCGGCTGTGGTGGGATCGGTCCGTGCCCGACCTGCCCGACCTGCCCGACCTGCCCGACCCGTCCGACCTGCCCGACCTCGACCGCCGCGTGACGACCTGCCGCCGCTGCCCCCGGCTGGTGGCCTGGCGCGAGGAGGTGGCCGAGGTCAAGCGGGCCGCCTTCCGCGACCAGGACTACTGGGGCCGCCCGGTCCCCGGCTTCGGCCCGGCGGACGCCCGCATCGCCGTCGTCGGCCTCGCCCCCGCCGCCCACGGCGCCAACCGCACCGGCCGCATGTTCACCGGCGACCGCTCCGGTGACGTCCTCTACGCCGCCATGCACGCCGTCGGCCTGGCCACCCAGCCCACCGCCAACCACATCGGCGACGGCCTGGAACTGCTCGGCGTCCGCATCACCTCCCCGGTGAAGTGCGCGCCGCCCGCGAACAAGCCCACGCCGCGGGAGCGGGACAACTGCCGCCCGTGGCTGGTCGGGGAACTGGCCCTGCTGCGGCCGACGCTGCGGGCGGTGGTCGTGCTGGGCGCGTTCGGCTGGCAGGCGCTGCTGCCGGTCCTGAGCGCCTTCTGGACCGTCCCGACGCCGCGGCCGAAGTTCGGGCACGCCGCGCACGTGGTCCTGGAGCCGCACGACACGGAGGCACCGCTGCACCTGTTCGGCTGCTACCACGTGAGCCAGCAGAACACCTTCACCGGCAGGCTCACGCCGAGGATGGTGGAGGACGTGTTCACCTCGGCGAAAGCGGCGGCTGGCCTGTCCTGAGCGCAGGACCGGCCCGGCGACCTCCGCCGCCCGGGGAGCGCCGTGGCACCGCGCCGAGCACCGCGCCGCGTGGACGGGCCCCCTCCCGATCGCGGGAGGGGGCCCGTCCACGATCAGCCGATCACTTCAGGAACTTCTTGCCGCCGGTGACGGCGGCCCAGGCGTCCACGGAACCGTTGCCGTAGAAGCCGTTGTACTCCAGGCCGCCGACGCAGGTGGCGGTGAACTCGGCCGGGCGGCCTTCGTTGGTGTAGGTGACGGTGCGGGGGGTGGGGCAGGCGATGGGGGCGGCCGTGCCCTCGAGGACCTTGCGGACCTTGTCCGGGGACAGGGTGACGCCCTTGCCGCTGTAGTTGCCGTACTGGGCGACGATCAGCGCCGCGACGCCGGAGGCGTGCGGGGCGGCCATCGAGGTGCCCTGCAGGAACTGGTAGTAGCCGCAGGTGCCGTCGTCCCTGCAGGCCTTCTGGACGCCGAGGGCGGCGCCGTCGGGGGTGACGTTGCCCGCCTCGTCGATGGCGCCCTCGGTGAGGGCGACGTTGCGGGGGTACGCCGAGAGGATGAGGTTCTCGTTGGTGCGGTACCAGTCGGTGCCGAAGCCGTCGCGGAAGTAGCCGCCGGGGGCCGCGACCGAGATGTGCTCGCCGTAGTTGGAGAAGTCGGCCTTGGCCTGCGAGGGGCCGTAGGCGCCGACGCCGATGGCGTGCGGGCCCTCGATGGGGAGGGAGAAGCAGGTGGCGTTGTCGATGGTGCGGGGGTGGGCGGCACCGGCCGGGTAGTCGGGGCTGGAGGCGTCCGGGAGGGGGTTGCCCAGGTCCATGTGGCCGTTGCCCAGCGAGACGACCTGGGAGACGCCCTTGCGGTGCGCGTACTCCATGGCGCGGTTGATCGACTTGACGACCAGCCGCTGCTCGGCCTGCTGCTCGGGGGTGTCCGCCGGGTTGGCCGCGCAGTTGAACAGCCACGGGTCGACGTAGAAGGACATGTTGACCACGTCCAGGCCCGCGTCGCCCGAGTAGGTCATGGCGTCGACGACCGGCTGCAGGAAGAAGTAGCCGGAGTCCTGGCCGCCGCGGATGTTGACGATGGAGACGTTCGGGGCGACGCCGGAGATGCCGAAGCCGTCGGCCGCGGCGGCGATGGTGCCCGCCACGTGGGTGCCGTGGCCGCCGTTGTCGACGTCGGCCGGGTCGACGCAGCCGCGGTACTCGCACGGGCCGTCGACGGCGGCGCCGTTCTCGTCGAACGGGATGTCGCGGGTGAAGTTGCGCGACAGGGCCCGGTCGAAGTTGGGGGCGATGTCCGGGTGCGAACCGTCCACACCGGTGTCGAGGACGCCGACCTTGACCCGCTTGTCCCCGGCCTGCTTGGTGCGCGCCAGGTCGGAGCGGACCGCCGTCAGGCCCCAGAGCTGCCCGTCCAGGGGGTCCATCCCGGCGGTGGCGGCGTCGGCCTTGCCCTTCTTGGCGCCGTTGCGGTTGTCCTTCTCGACGGCCTCGGCCTTGGCCTTGGCCGACTTCTCCGACCTGGGGGCCTGCCCGATCGAGCGAATCCGGGCGGCGCCCTCGACGGCCCGGTTGCCCGCGAGCCGGGCGGTGAAGCCGTTCTCCGGCGCGCTGACGGTCAGCAGACCGGCCGCCGCGTTGCTGGTGACGACCGTGCCGCCCGCCGCGCGGACCGCCGCCTCCGCCGACGCGGTGGACGCGCCGTCGGCGGCGAGCACGTTGAACTCGACCACCTTGCCGGACAGCTCCGGTGCGGCGGTGGCCGCCACCGGTGCCGCGACCGACGCCATGGTCGCCAGCAGCGGTGCGGCGAGCACCGCTGCCAATAATCTGCCTCGCTTCACGCGATTCCTCCTCGTTGCCTGCAAACCCCTGGCATCAGGGGACGATGGATCGCTGTTCGGCGAAGTGGCAGGCGCTCGGGTGGTTCGCGGCCCGGATCTCGAGCGCGGGTTCCTCCTCGGCGCACACGTCCTGCGCTTTCCAGCAGCGGGTGCGGAACCGGCACCCGGACGGGGGGTCGACCGGGCTGGGGACGTCGCCCTCCAGCCGGATGACCTGGCGCCTGCCCCGCAGTTCGGGGTCGGGCACCGGGACGGCGGACAGCAGCGCCTGGGTGTAGGGGTGCGTCGGCCGCTCGTAGATCTCCTCCTCGGTGCCGATCTCGACGACCTTGCCCAGGTACATCACCGCGACCCGGTCGGACAGGTGGCGGACCACGGACAGGTCGTGGGCGATGAACACGTAGGACAGCCCGAACTCCGACTGCAGGTCGCCGAGCAGGTTCATCACCTGCGCCTGGATCGACACGTCCAGCGCGGACACCGGTTCGTCGCAGACGATCACCTTGGGCTTGAGCGCGAGCGCCCTGGCGATGCCGATGCGCTGGCGCTGCCCGCCGGAGAACTGGTGCGGGTAGCGGTTGAGGTGCTCGGGGTTGAGGCCGACCACGTCGAGCAGGTCGCGCACCCTGCCCGCCCGGGAACCCTTGGGCGCCACCTCGGGGTGGATCTCGAACGGTTCGCCGACGATGTCGCCGACGGTCATCCTGGGGTTGAGCGAGGTGTACGGGTCCTGGAGCACGATCTGGATGTCACGGCGCAGCTTGCGCAGCTCGGCGCCCTTCATGGCCAGCATGTCGCGGCCCTCGAAGGTGGCCGAGCCGGACGTCGGCGGCTCCAGCCGCATCAGCACCTGCGCCAGCGTCGACTTGCCGCAGCCGGATTCGCCGACCACGCCGAGGGTTTCGCCGCGCTTGAGGTCGAAGGAAACGCCGTCGACCGCGCGCACGTGCCCGATGACCCGCTTGAACAGCACGCCCACCCGGACCGGGAAGTGCTTCACCAGGTCGCGGACTTCGAGAATGTTGTCACCGCTGTTCTCGCCGGTCTCATGCATCAGCGATCAGCTCCTCGGCGAAGTGGCACGCGCTGAGCCTGCCCGGCTCGGGCCGGTGCTGCGGCGGCACCTCGGTGCGGCAGACGTCCTGCGCGCGGGCGCAGCGCGGGTGGAACGGGCAGCCGTCGGGGATGCGCAGCAGGCTCGGCGGCAACCCCTTGATGGTGTTCAGCTCGGTGCCCTTCTGGTCCAGCCGCGGCAGCGAGTCCAGCAGCGCGGCCGTGTACGGGTGCCCGGGCCTGCGGTAGACCGACCGCGCGTCGGCCTGCTCGACGATGCGGCCCGCGTACATCACCGCGATCCGGTCGGCGACCTCGGCGACCACACCGAGGTCGTGGGTGATGAGGATGAGCCCCATGTGCCGCTCGACCTGGATCTCCTTGAGCAGGTCCATGATCTGCGCCTGCACGGTGACGTCGAGGGCGGTGGTGGGCTCGTCGGCGATGAGCAGTTCCGGGTCCAGCGCCAGCGACATGGCGATCATGGCGCGCTGGCGCATCCCGCCGGAGAACTCGTGCGGGTACTGGCGCACCCGGCCGCGGGCGTTGGGGATCTTCACCAGTTCCAGCAGCTCCACCGCGCGCTTGCGGGCGTCCTTGCGGGACATGCCGCGGCGCACCCGGAGCTGCTCCTCGATCTGGAAGCCCACGGTGAACACCGGGTTCAGCGCGGACAGCGCGTCCTGGAAGATCATCGCGATGCCGGAGCCGCGGACCGCGCGGCGGCGCCGGTCGGGAGCGGTGAGCAGGTCCTCGCCGTGGAAGCGGACCGCGCCGCCGGTGATGACCCCCGGCGGCGTGTCGAGGATGCCCATGACGGTCTGCGCGGTGACGCTCTTGCCGGAGCCGGATTCGCCGAGCACGGCCAGGGTCTCCCCCGCCGCCACCCGGTAGCTGACGCCGTTGAGCACCCGCGCCACGCCGTCGCGGGTGTGGAACTCGACGAACAGGTCGTCGACCTCCAGCAGCGGGGCGCTCGGGATCGGCCCGGCCCCCGTCTCATCCACCGTGGACACCGGTCACCTCGTCTTCGGGTCGAGCGCCTCGCGCACGGCGTCGCCGAGCATCACGAAGGCGAGCACGGTCGCGGTCAGGAACGCCGCCGGGAACAGCAGGGTGTGCGGGGCGACCCGGATGATGTCGCGCGAGTCGGCGATCATCACGCCCCAGGACACCACCGGCGCGCGCAGGCCCAGCCCCAGGAACGACAGGGTGGCCTCGGCGCCGATGAACGCACCCAGCGCGATGGTGGCGTAGACCAGCACCGGCGCCACCGCGTTGGGCAGCATGTGCCGCAGGATGATCCGGCTGGAACTGGCCCCGAGCGCGCGGGCCGCCTTGACGTAGTCCTGCTGCTTGGCGGTGATCGCCGCCGAGCGCATGATCCGCATGCACACCGGCCAGGACAGCACCGCGATCGACATGACCACCAGGAACATGATCTGCGCGACGCTGGTGGTGCCGGTGCTGCCGAAGCTGGACAGGATGATGATGGCGCCGAGCACGAACGGCAGCCCGAAGAACACGTCGGCGACGCGCGACATCAGCCCGTCGAGCCAGCCGCCGTAGTAGCCTGCGAGCAGGCCGAGGGTGCCGCCGATGAGCACGGTCAGCGTGGTCGCGCAGATGCCCACGACGATCGAGGCGCGGGCGCCGTGGATGGTGCGGGCGTAGATGTCGTAGCCCTGGTTGTCGTAGCCGAACCAGGCCTGCGCGGACGGGCCCTGGCGGCTGCGGGCCAGGTCGGCGTAGCCGGGGTCGGTCTGGGTGAACAGGAACGGGAACAGCGCCATCAGCAGCACCAGCGCGATCAGCGACCCGGCGATCAGGAACAGCGGCCTGCGGCGCAGGTCGTCCCAGGCGTCGGAGGCGAGGCTGCGCGGCTTGTCCGGCTTGCCGGGGGCGCCCGCGGTCTCGGTGCCCGCGTGCTCGGCGGCGAGGACGTGGGTGTGCGCCTCGATCGACGACGCGGACGCCGCCGTGCTCGGGTCAGTCATAGCGAATCCTTGGGTCGAGTACGGCGTAGAGCAGGTCCACCAGCAGGTTGGACAGCAGGTAGACCAGCACCAGCAGGGTGACCACGCCGGTGACGATCAGCCCGTCCTTGCCGATGATCCCGTCGAAGACGAGGTTGCCGATGCCCTTGATGTCGAAGATGCCCTCGGTGACGATCGCGCCGCCCATCAGCGCGCCGAGGTCGGTGCCCAGGAACGTCACGACCGGGATGGCCGAGTTGCGCAGCAGGTGCACCCCGACGACCCGGCGCTGCGGCAGCCCCTTGGCCACGGCGGTGCGCACGAAGTCGGCGTGCTTGTTCTCCGCGATCGAGGTCCGGGTCAGCCGGGTCACGTACGCCATGGACAGGCTGCCCAGGACGAACCCGGGGGCGATGAGCTGCTCCCAGGGCGCGGGTGACTTCGCGACCGTCGTCTTGATCCAGCCGAGTTCGAAGCCGAAGAAGATCTGGAGCGCGAAACCGGTGACGAACACCGGCAGCGAGATGAGGAACAGGGTGGACACCAGGGTCAGGTTGTCCAGGAAACCGCGCCCGCGCAGGCCGGTCAGCACCCCGGCGGCCAGGCCGATGACGGCTTCGATGAGCAGCGCCACCACGGCCAGCCGGATGGTGTTCGGGTAGGCGTTGGAGATCAGCTCCCCGACCTCCAGGCCGCGGAAGGTCTCGCCGAAGTCGCCCTGGAGCAGGTTCCACAGGTAGCGCCCGTACTGCACGACCAGCGGTTCGTCGAGGTGGAAGCGCTCGCGCATCACCGCGATGTAGGCGTCCGGGCAGGGCCGGTCGCCGCACTTCCCGGCGAACGGGTCACCGGGCAGGCTCCAGACCAGCCAGTAGATCAGGAAGGTGGTCCCGATGAACACGGGGACCAGTTGCAGCAGGCGGCGCAGGACGTAGCGTCCCATCAGGCTCTCTCCCCACCGGGGTCCGGTCGGGGCACGGGATCACCGCGCCCCGACCGGGTCGGTACTCAGTTCTTGACCGTGACCGTCGAGAGGTCCAGCTCGCGCAGCGAGCTCAGCCGGGCGTTGCCCAACCGGTCGGACCAGCCGTACTGCGCGGTCTGGTTCCACAGCGGGATGACCGGCATGTCCTCGGCGAGGACCCGCTCACCCTCCTGGTAGAGCTTGTTGGCCTCCTCGACCGTCGGCGCGGAGTCGGCCTTGGCCAGCAGCTCGTCGAGCTTGGGGTTGGAGTACTCGCCGTCGTTGGACGAGGCGTCGGTGCGGTAGAGCTGGTTCAGGAAGTTCTCGATCGACGGGTAGTCGGCGATCCACCCCGCGCGGTAGGGACCCTTGAGCTGCCGGGCGTTGGCCGCCTGGCGGGTCTCGGCGAAGGTCGGGATGGGCGCGTAGGTGCACTCCAGGCCGATCGCGTTCTTGATGCTGTTGCAGGTGGCGGTCATCCAGTCCTTGTGGCCGCCGTCGGCGTTGGTGACCAGCGTGATCGGGCCGGTGTAGCCGGACTTGGCCAGGTACTCCTTGGCCTTGTCCGGGTTGAACGTGCACAGCTCGCCGCACTGGTCCTTGGCGTAGCCGGGCACCGCCGGGTTGACCCAGCCGTCGGCCGCGATGCGAGTGCCGTCGTAGATCTTGTCGATGATCTCCTGGCGGTTGATCGCCATCGAGATGGCCTTGCGCAGGTCGACGTTCTGGTAGATCGGGTCGTAGAACGGGAACGCCAGGGTCTGGTTGCCCATGTAGGGCACCGAGCCGTTGCGGCCCTCCAGGTCCTGCTTGTACTTGCCGCCGACGATGCCGGTGGGCGGGATGGTGTCGAGGAAGTCCAGGTCACCGGAGACCACGGCGGCGTAGGCGGCCTCGTTGGTCTCGTAGATCTTCCAGGTGAGATCCTTGAACTTCGGCCTGTCGTCGCCCTTGTACTCGTCGTACCTGGTCATCACGATGTTCGCGTTGGCCTGGCGGGAGACGAACTTGAACGGGCCGTTGCCGATCGGCTTGGCCTCGAACGCCTTGGGGTCGGCGAAGAACGCGTCCGGCAGCGGGTAGAACGGGTTGTAGCCGAACTTGAGCGGGAACACCGAGAACGGCGCGGACAGCGTCACCTCGAAGGTGGTGTCGTCGACGACCTTGAGGCCGGACATCTCCTTGGCGGTCGGTTCCGGCGCCTTCTGCGGGCCTGCGGTGCCGTCCGGGTCGCTGGTGTGCACGTCCTGGTAACCGGCGACCTGCTCGAAGAAGCTGGCGCCCTGGAAGCCGTTGGTGCTGTGGGCGGTGTAGTTCCAGGCATCGACGAAGTTCTTGGCCTTGACCGGGGTGCCGTCGTGGAAGGTCCACCCCGGCTTGATCTTGATGGTGAAGACCTTGGAGTCGGTGGTGGCGATGTCCTCGGCCATGGCGTTCTTCGACTCGCCGGTCACCGGGTCGTAGCTGGTCAATCCGGTGAACATGGCGCGGATCGCCTTGCTGCCACCGCTTTCGGTGGTGTTGCCGGGAACCAGCGGGTTCTCCGGTTCGGTGGTGAACGCCGAGAGCGCGCCGTCGGCGTTGCCCGCGCCGCTGTCGTCCGCGCCGTCCTCGGCACCGCCCCCGCAGCCCGCGATCGTGAGCGCGACTGCCAGCGACATCGTCGATGCCGCGATCCAGCGTGGTCTGCGCATGGGTCTCCTCCCGAACCGGACCGGAACGGGCGTCCGCCCGTCCCAAAGTGAGTGGAAGTTAACCGCTGGTGCGAATCGGGCGAACACAACGGACGTCACAAACAAGTCACAATCGCACGTTACTCAGCCATTCGGACGAAATTCGCTTGCGCCGACACCACTATCGCAGTGGCGTTATACAGCCCATAATCCCAAGGATATGGGGCCGATCGCGATCACTCCGCGTCGCTATTGCGCGGTGATCGACAACGCGATTCCGTCGAGGATGTCGTGCTCGCTGACGACCAGCCGCGCCACCGCCGACCCGGCGAAGATCCGCTCGGCCAGCGCGTCGACCACGACGCAGCCGCCGCCGATGACGTCGACCCGGCCCGGGTGCATCACCCCGACGGCCGCCCGGGTGTCGCGGTCGGCGCCGAGGAGGAACGCGGTGGTCTCGGCCAGTTCCTCGGGCGTCAGCTCGGCGAGGTGGATGGCGTCGGGGTCGTAGGCGGGCAGCCGCCGGGCGGTGCCCGCGATGGTGGTGACCGTGCCCGCCACCCCAACCCACGTGCGGGCCTCGGCCACCGGGACCGCGGCGAAGGCGTCGGCGAGCGCGGCGCGGGCGATGTCGCGGGCCGCGGCCACGTCCTCGGGGGTGGGCGGGTCGTGCGGCAGGGCGCGCTCGGTCAGCCGGACGCAGCCGATGTCGGTCGACCTCGCGGCGCTCACCCTGGCCCGGGTGCCGTCCCAGGTGCCCAGGACCAGCTCGGTGGAGCCGCCGCCGACGTCGGCGACGAGGAACGGGCCGTCGTCGGGGTCGAGTTCGCCGACCGCGCCCACGAAGGACAGCTCGGCCTCCTCGTCCCCGGTGATGACCTCGGCCGGGAAACCGAGGACCTGCTCGGTCATGGCGAAGAACTCGTCTTTGTTCGCCGCGTCGCGGGTGGCGGAGGTGGCCACCATCCGCGCCCGCTCGACGCCCTTGCGGCGCAGCACCGCGACGTAGTCGACCAGGGCGGCGCGGGTGCGCTCCAGGGCCGCCGCGCTGATCCGGCCGGTGGCGTCGACGCCCTCGCCGAGGCGCACCACCCGCATCTCGCGGTGCAGGTCGCGGGTGATCCGGCCGTCCTGGACCTCGGCCACGAGGAGGCGGATGGAGTTCGTTCCGCAGTCGATGGCGGCGACCCTGCTCATGGCGCTGAGCTTAGGCCGCCGCCACCGGTGCGGGGTGGTGCGGTGGGTGCTACTTGGCCGCGAGGGTCACGTCGATGGTGTTGTTCTGGCTGAACACGAACGGACCGATGTAGTCGTTCAGCGGGCCGCAGCCGTCGGCGCGGGTCAGGCTGTAGGTGCCCTTGAGCTTGCCGCCGCCGAGCGGGTCGAAGGTGCCCGAGGAGGCCAGCTTGATGTCGGCGGGCTTCTGCGTCCTGCAGGTGTCGCCGGAGTAGATCGGCAGCCCGAAGATGCTGACGCTGGTGAGCTTCACGTACAACTGCTGCTGGAAGGTCGCCGCACCGGCGGACATGGTGCCGCTGCCCTGCCCGACCATCTCGAAGTCGATCTCGGCGGTGGCGGGCAGCACGCCCACGATCTTGAAGTCGCCCTTGGTCTTGTTCAGCGCCAGCGCGGCGGTGAACGTGCCCTGGCCCAGGTTGGCCTTCGCGTCCACGGAACCGCTGAGCGGCACCGTGCCGCCGAGGCGGGGCAGGGTGGACGAGCCGGAGAGGCCGTAGTCGATGTCGACCCCCTCGCCGGGCGGCAGGGTGGGCGGCGTCGACGGGCTGGTGGTCGGCGTGGTGGTGGTGATCGGCGGCGGGGTGGTGGTCGTCGACGGCGGAGGGGTGCCGCCGATGGTGGTCGTCCACGTCGGGGTGGTGTTGGCGATGGTGAAGGTGTGCAGCAGGTTGTTCTGGCCCGGCACCTGGGTGCAGGCCGAGTCGAAGGTGCCCAGACCGGTCTCCGCGCCCGTGGCGGTCTTCGGGGTCAGGGTCAGCTTCAGGTCACCGACGGTGATCTTGGCCTCGCCCGGCTGCGTGAACGACAGCGACGGGGCGGAACCGGTGGCGTTCACGTCGAACGCGCCCGAGGCGGGGACGTTCGTCTTCGCCACGGTGATCGGCACGTTCACCGGCAGGGTGATGCCGGGGGCCGCGACGGTCGAGGCGGCGAGGGCGGTGCCCTCGACGGTGGTCGCGCCGACCAGGGTCAGGCCCTGGGTGGCGGTCTCCGGGACCGTGGTGACGGCGTTGATCTTGATCTCGCCGGTCGGCTCACCGATACCCACGGTGGCGGGCAGGTCCGTCGAGATGACGGCCTTGATCGCCTGGTTGCCGATCAGCGGGAACGGGCAGGTGTAGTTCAGGGTCAGCGAGACCGGCACCGCACCGCTGCTGCCGGTGCCGAGCACCAGCCCGGCCGCGACCAGTCCGGACGTGGTGGTGGCCGCGAGGGCGGCCACCAGCTTCCGGGAAACCTTGCGAGGACTCACGGTCTTCCTTCCTCGGTATCGACGACTGACACGAGACCGAATGCGCGCGAGGGTGGCTTTCGGAATGCGGGGGGCCGAAAGGGAATTGTCTTTCCCGGACCGCCGCGCACCGACCAGAGTAGAGCCGCCACAGAAGTGCACACAAGCTCGCGGGACAATTTGTCAGTCGACCATGAACACCTCGGTCGAACTTGTCTTCCAGCGAGAACCCGCAGCTCAGAAGGAGTATTGACACCTGGGTACGATGCGATACCCCACCTCATCGCACACCGGTGAAAACAGTTGAGCACATCTGTCACCGGATACGGGAAACCCACTGGGCGATTACCCGAACGCGCACCCCGGGGGCAAACCGCACCGGCGGGTTTGTCAGATCCGGGGAGTCCCGGCCGCCCCCGGGCGACCGGGTGGCGGTCCCGCGCGGCGGCGACGCCCGGTCGGTGCCCGCACGGGTCGCGCCGAGGGGCGCACGGCGGGTTCGGCGGCTGCCCTCACCCGAAAGTGACGCCACGGGGCGTAGAACAGGGGTGCCGCAAAATTTGTCCGTGTGCGTCAATGGTCCCGCCCGGATGGGGCAGGCCGGTGATGAGTTCCGGACTTTCTCGCGGTGATTGTGTTTCAACACCGTGACTCGGTGCGATGGATGAGGCAGTGTGGGTGGCCGGTCAGGTCAGCCGAACCGGGTGCGAACCCGGTTTCTTCGAGGAAGAACGAGGGACGGGGTCACGCTGTGAAGTCGGGCAAGTCGCGGGTCGGGAAGCACAGGCACAAGCGGCCCAGGGGGCGCGGGGTGATGGCGGCGGCGGGTGCGCTGCTGCTGGTGCCCGTGGCCGCCGCGGGTGAGCCGGTGAACTGGAGCGACCACCCCGAGGACATCGTCCCGGCCGCCCTGGCCACCGGTGGTGGGCTCATCGGCCTGAGCGCCGGTTCCGGCGCCGCGGACGGCTCCCCGGCGGAGGACAGCGCGCTCGACGCCCAGGTCCTCGCCCTGGCGGGCAACCCCGACCTGCTGGCGTACGGCGCGGGCCCGGAGATCGCCACCCCCACCGGGGCGCTCGGCATCCCCGGCAACATGCTCAAGGCATACCAGCAGGCCGCGGCCGCCATGCCCGCCGCCTGCAACATGGACTGGCCGCTGCTGGCCTCCATCGGCCGCATCGAGTCCAACCACGCCCGCGGCGGCCGCACCGACGCGGCGGGCAAGACCGCCACCCCCATCCTGGGCCCGGTCCTCAACGGCGGCGGCTTCGCCGCCATCGCCGACAGCGACGGCGGCAAGTGGGACGGCGACGCCCGCTGGGACCGCGCGGTCGGCCCCATGCAGTTCATCCCCTCCACCTGGCGCGGCTACGCCTCCGACGGCAACGGCGACGGCCAGACCGACCCCAACAACATCTACGACGCCGCCCTCGGGTCGGCCAAGTACCTGTGCTCGGGCGGGATGAACGTCGCCAACCCCCAGCAGCGCGCGACGGCGGTGTTCCGCTACAACCACTCCGACACCTACGTCCGCACGGTGCTGGTCTGGGCGGACGCCTACGCCAAGGGCGTCACCCCGGTCGCCACCACCCCGGTCACCGCGGTCGACCTGGCACTCCCGTCGGCCCCCGGCACGGTCGTCTTCCGGTCCGGGGGCAGGACGTTGAGCAGCGACGTCAACTCCA
>NZ_AYXG01000214.1 GCF_000564855.1 Actinokineospora spheciospongiae | reverse complement strand
GTGTGCTTTGCGTGGCCTGTTCGGTGAGGGTGTCGATCGAGTGGTGGGGGAGTTGTCGTGAGTGAGCGCACGGTACCGGCTGCGCCGGTGGTGGACGCGGCGCTATGGCGCACGGCCTTCGTGCTGGTGCTCGGCACCTTCATGGCCACCCTGGACACCACCATCGTCTCGGTCGCCCTGGACGTGCTGGTCGACCGGTTCGACGCGTCGGTCACCGGCATCCAGTGGGTCAGCACGGCCTACCTGCTGGCCGTGGTCGCCGCCGTCCCGGCCTCGGGTTGGCTGGCCGACCGGTTCGGCGGGCGGCGCACCTGGGCGGTGGCGGTCGCGGTGTTCCTGGTGGCGTCGGCGCTGTGCGCGCTGGCCTGGTCGCTGCCCAGCCTGATCGCCTTCCGCGTGCTCCAGGGCCTCGCGGGCGGGTTGCTGCCACCGGTGGGGCAGGCGCTGCTGGCCCGCGCCGCGGGCCGCGACCGCATCGGCCGGGTGATCAGCGTGGTGGGCGTGGTGCCGCTGCTGTCCCCGGTCCTGGGGCCGCTCGCGGGTGGCGCCATCCTGGGCGCGGCGTCCTGGCCGTGGCTGTTCCTGGTGAACGTGCCCGTCGGCGCGGTCGCGCTGCTGCTGGTGCGCCGCTGCGTCCCCGCCTCGGCGCCGGTCGAGCCGCGCGCCCCGTTCGACCTGCGCGGCGCCGCCCTGCTCGCACCCGGGTTGGCCGTGCTCGTCTTCGGCCTGACCGAGGTCGGCCGGGGCCGGGCCGTCCCGCTGGGCGTGGCGGTCGCCGCGGTCGCCGTGGGGGCGGTGATGCTGGTGGCCTTCGTCGTGCACGGGCTGCGGACCACTCGGGTGCCGCTGATCGACCCGCGCCTGTTCACCCGCCCCCCGCTGGGGGTCGCGGCGGTGGCGCTGGTGGTCCTGGGTGCCTCCGTGTTCGGCACGATGTTCCTGCTGCCGCTCTACCTGCAAGGCGCGGGCGGCCTGACGGCGTGGGAGACGGGACTCCTGCTCGCGCCCCAGGGGCTCGGCGCCGCCGCGGGCTCGCTGTGGGTGAGCCGGGTCGTGCACCGCCTCGCCGCCCGCACGCTGGTCCTGGGCGGGATCACCCTCGTGGCGCTGGGGACCGCCGTGTTCACCCAGCTCGGCCACGACGTCCCGGACGCCGCGATCGCGGTGTCCCTGCTGGTCCGGGGTCTCGGCGCCGCCATGATCGGTGCCCCGGTGCTGGCCTTGGCCTACCGCGGCGTCGAACCGGCGCACCTGCCGCGCGCGGCGGGTGCGCTGAACCTGCTCAACACCCTCGGCGGCTCGGTGGGCACCGCGGTCCTCGCCGTCGTCCTGCAAACCCGGCTGACCGGTCGCGGGCCGGACGCCGCCGCGGCCTTCGGCGACACCTTCTGGTGGGTGCTCGCCCTGACCGCCCTCGCCGCCCTGGCCGCCACCCGCCTGCCCGGGCAGCGGGCGCGGGGCGCGGCGGCCTGACCCCGGTGCGGGAAAAACCCGGCCTGTGACCCCGGAGACGGGGCCACAGGCCGGGTCGATCAGTCGGTCAGTCGATCAGTGGATCAGGTGACCGGGTTCTCGACGAGGAAGACCTCCGGGAACGGCTTGGCGCAGTTGATCGCGATCTCACCCGCGTTGCCGTCGAACCGGAAGGTGGCCTTCGCGGTGCCCAGGGAGATGGCGACGCTCTCCGAGGTCGCCGTCGGGCGGAACGGACCGGCGGTGATGGTGCCGGTCGTGGGCAGGGACAGGATGATGTCCTTGTCCCGGACCAGCGGCGTGCTGGGGATGGTGATGCCCTCGGCCACGTTCTGGACCGCGGGCGTGCCACCGCGCACGTTGAGGTTCAGCTCGTTCACCACACCGGAGAAGCTGCCCTTGAAGCCCATGTCGAGCAGCTTGTTCACGGTCGCCTTCGGGATGGTGAGCGCACCCGACGCCTTGGTGAACGACATCGACCCGTTCCGCGTGACCGACAGCGGGATGGTGCCACCGACCGCGATGCCCGCGTCGATGCTCTCCCCGCCGAAGGTGCACTTGTAGGGGGCGTTGATGATGCCGTCGAGGAACTCGGGGGCGACCGGCGGGAAGTTCAGCGGCGCACCGGTGATCTTCGACGGCGGCTGGCCGGGGGCCCCGCCGATGCCGAGGGTCAGCAGCGCGTTGCCCGCGGTGGGCAGGCACTTGGCGTCGACCTTGATCTGCAGGCCCCACGACGCCTTCAGGGTGACGTGGGCGACCGCCTGGTCGAACGCCAGCGTCGTGGTGCCGCTGTTCGGCGCGGTGTACGGGCCGACGTCGAAGGTGCCCTCCAGGGGCAGGCCGACGACGAGCGGCTTGCCCGACTCGATCGGGATGTCGATGATGGTCTGCGGCTTCTCCGCGACGTTGATGCTCGGCGGGGTCGAGTTGGACGCGCTGATGTCCAGCTCGGTGATGGTCGCGTCCACCCGGTTGATGCCGACGGCGGCCGCCAGCTCGCTCAGCCAGGTGGGGAATTCGATGAAGCCCGAGCCCTGGGTCAGGTAGAACTGTTGGCCGGGGCCGAGGCTGGTGGTGACCACGCCCTGGACGTCGACGCTGGTGCCCAGGTCCAGGATCTTGATCCCGGCCAGGTCGGGCAGGGTGATGGCGCAGCTGATGGGGAGGTTGAAGCGGCCGGTGTCCACACCGATGGCGGGGACGTCCGGGATGTTCAGCGCTTGCGCGGGTCCCGCGGAGGTCAGGGCCACCACGGCAGCAGCGGTCGCCGTGAGGGCCAGTCCTTTGCGTAGCAGGGAATTGCGACGTCGTCGTCCGGACATGCGATGGCTCCTCGAAATACGGTTCAGGGCTAGAGGAAATGGGTCGTACCGGAAGTTACCGACCGAGGAAACCGCACTTCAAGTGCTACTTGGATTTGCGCGCAACTCGACGAAAATGCAGGTCGAAGATGTTGCCCCCAGGTGGGCCGAGTGGGTGGGAGTAGCGCGCTCCGCGCCCTCCACTTTGCTCTGGAACGACAAAGAACGCCGTCTAGGGCTCTTTGGTACTTGTACGTATCAACAGCGAGGATGCCATGGCAGGATCGGGTACGACCACCCCTGGACCCTCGGCGGAGGCGCACCGGCGCAGGCTGCTCGGGGCCGTGCTCCAGGTGGTCGCCACCAAGGGCTACGCCGACACCACGATCGGTGACGTCGTGGCGCGGGCGATGGTGTCGCGGCGAACCTTCTACGAGTGCTTCGCCGACAAGGAGGAGTGCTTCGTCACCGCCTACGAGGGGGCGTCCGAGGCCGTGCTGCGCCGCATCGACGAGGCGGTGGACCCGCGCGACGACTGGGTCCGGCGCCTGGAGACCGGGGTCGGGGTCTACCTCGCCGCGGTCGCCGCCGACCCGTCCGTGATCACCGTGTTCGTGGTCGAGATCGTCCGCGCCGGACCGCGCGCCCTGGCCGCCCGGCGGCGGGCCTACCGGCGCTGGGCGGCGGTCCTGGGTCAGGTCAGCGAGCGCGCCGCGATGCTGGGCGAGGACATGTGGCAGGCCGCGCTCGCGGCGATCAACGAGCGGGTGCTCATCGCGGCCGAGCGCCAGGAGGTGTCTGGCGACGCCGTGCGGGCCGACGTCATGGACGTCCTGCTGTCGCTGCTGACCGCACCGGGGCGCGACCCCGCGCCCTGACCTGCCGCGGGCACGACTCCCCGACCTCCCGAGGTCGGGCGCACCCGTTCGCCCTCCGTCGAGCCGAATAATCGCCATTTGCGGAAATCGATCGTCAAGGTATCGAACGGCTGAACTCTTTCACTCGCTGGTACCGGGCGTTCGCGACCGGGGTGAAGTACGTTTCTCGGTGTTCTTCGGTCGAGCAACGCATTGCCCGTCGTCGGTGATGGGATCGCGGTCTCGTTGTGCACCGGCGGGCAAAATCCGGTGAGCGTTCTTGAGGAGTCGTCACAGTGCTCGGCCACGTCGAACTCGCCGCGTCCACGGCGATGTACGGCGTGGGGATCGTCGCCCAGCGCGCCGCGGCCCGGCGCGCGGTGGACTCCGCGCCCGCCGTGGGCTCCGCGGGGGTCGGGCTGTTCGCCCGGCTGGTCCGCGACCGGCTCTACCTGGTCGGGTTCGCCGCCCAGGTGGGCGGCTTCCTGCTCGCCTTCCTCGCCCGCGCCTCGCTGCCGCTCTACCTGGTGCAGGCCGGGGCGTCGTGCGCGGTCGGGCTGGCCGTCGTCGTCGGGTTCCTGGCGCTGGGGTGGCGGGTGCGGGTGGTGGAGGTGGTCGTCCTGCTGGTCATGGCCTTCGGGCTGGTGCTGCTGGCCGCCTCGGCGACGCCGTCGCCCGCCCGCCCCCTGCCGCCCGGGGCCGACCTGTTCCTGCTCGCGGCGGTGGCCGCCATCGCCGTCCTGGCCGTGCTCGCCTGCCGGTCCGCCGCGGTGACGTCGCTGGTCGTGCTCGCCGGGGCGGCGTTCGCGGTGGTCGCGGTCAGCGGCCGGTCGCTGGCCGCCGGACCGCTCGCGCAATTGCCGCTGCGCCCCCTGGCGTGGGTGATGGTGGCCGCCGCGCTCGTCGGGCAGGCGTGCCTGTCCGTGGGGCTCTCCCGCTCCTCGTCCACGGCGGCGGTGGCGCCGATGGACGCCGTCACCGTGGTGCTGACCTCCGCGGTGGGCCTGGCCGTGCTGGGCGACCGGGTCGTGCCGGGGCGGCAGTGGTGGGTGGTCGCGGGTCTGCTGTCCGTCCTGCTCGGCGTGGTCGTGCTGGGGCTGGTCTCCCGCGCGGTGGCGCCCGCGGTCGTGCCCTCGGAGGCGGTGTGAGCGACCGGCCCGTCGCCAGCCTCTCGCTGGACCTGGACAACCTGTGGGCCTACCGCAGGACCCACGGGGACCCCGACTGGGCGCGGATGCCCAGCTTCCTGCCCACCGCGGTGCCCCGGCTGCTGGAGGTCTTCGGCGAGCACCGGGTGCGGCCAACGGTGTTCGTCGTCGGCGCCGACGCCGAGCGCGAGGACGGTGCGAAGGCCGTCGCCGCGATCACCGCCGCAGGGTGCGAGGTCGCCAACCACTCCCACGGCCACGAACCCCGGCTGCACCGCTACAGCCGCGCCCGGCTCGACGAGGAACTGGGCCGGACCGAGGAGGCGATCGTCGCGGCGGGCGCCCCCCGGCCCCTCGGCTTCCGCGGACCGGGCTACAGCGTCTCCAGCGCGCTCCTGGCCGCGCTGGTCGACCGGGGCTACACCTACGACGCGAGCACGCTGCCCACCTGGATCGGCCCGCTGGCCCGCCGCCACCACAACCGCGGCACCCGGGCCGGGGCGTCCGAGAGCCGCGACGAGCTGTTCGGCGGCGTCGGCCGGGTGTGGGCGCCGAACACCGCCTACCGATGGCGGGTCGGCTCGCACACCGGGCTGGCCGAGCTGCCGGTGACGACGATGCCGCTGGCGCGCGTCCCCGTCCACGGCGCCTACCTCCTGCACCTGCACCAGGCCTCACCCCGGCTGGCCAGGGCCTACTTCGCCTCGGCGCTGCGGCTGTGCCGCGCCCTCGGGGTCGCCCCCTCGCTGCTGCTGCACCCCACCGACGTGCTCGGCGGCGCCGACGCCCCGGGCATGGAGTTCTTCCCCGGCATGGCGGTGCCCACCGGGGAGAAGGTCGCCCTGCTCGGGTGGGTGCTCGCCGAGCTGGGCAGGCACTTCGAGGTGGTCGGCACCGGCGAGCACCTGCGCCGCGGCGGCGTGCCCCGGCGCGTGCGCGACGCCCGCCTCGCGGAGCGCGGCTGGTGAGCGCGCCCCCGCTGGTGGCGCGCGGAACCCGCTCCGCTGCCACCGCCTCGACGTGGTGGCTGCGCGCACTGGCCTGCGCCGCGGTGGCGCTGGCCCCGGTGGAGGGCTACCTCACCGCCGTGCACGGGCAACTGGCGAAGCTGGCGCCCGCCCTGCTGATCGTGTCCTACGTGGTGGTCCGGGTGCGGCAGCGGCGGGTTCCCCTGGTGCACCCGCTGCACCTCGTCCTGGCGGCGCTCACCGCGCTGCTGCTGGTCTCGGCCGCGGCGCACACCCAGGCGCCGTTCGCCTGGGAGTACACCCAGCGGTGGCTGCCGTTCCTCGTGCTCACCGCGCTGCTGGTCGACCTGGCCGCGCGCGAGGTGACCGTGCGCGCGCTGATGGGGGCGTACGTGTGCGGGGCCGTGGTGGCCGGGGCGGGCGCGCTCTACAGCCTGGTCGTCGAGGGCTCCCCGAGGGCGACCGGCCCGTTGCAGGACCCGAACGACCTGGCCTTCGTCCTCGCGGTGGCCCTGCCCCTGCTGATCGCGCTGCGCCCGGGGCGCGGGGTGCGCGGCGCCCCGGTGGCCCTGCTCGTGGGTGCCGCGGTCGTCCTGCTCGCCGGGATGGCCGCGACCTTCTCCCGTGGCGGGGGACTGGCGCTGCTGGCCGCCGGGACCTGGCTGCTGGCGCGGCGGGCGCTGCCGCCGCGCGCGGTGGCCGTCGCCTTCACCGGGCTCGCCGCACTCGTCGCCGCCGCCGTGGCCACCGGGGGGCAGGTGCTGGCGCGGGCGCTGCAGGAGAAGAGCTTCATCGCCGCGTCCAATGTGGACACTCGGGAGATCCGGTGGCGCGCGGCCCTGCGGATGCTCGCCGAGAACCCGGTCCTCGGGGTGGGGCCGGGCGGCTTCCGCAGCGGGTACGCCGCGTTCTCGCACAACGCCGAGATCGCCGAGCAGACCCCGGTCGCGCACAACATGTTCATCGAGGTGGCCGCCGAACTCGGCCTGCCCGCCTTCGCGCTCTTCGCCGGGATGGCCGCGGTGGCGCTGGTGGCCGCCGAACGCGTCCTGCGCGCGGGCGCGGACCGCGCGCCGATGCTCGCCGTGCAGGCGGGCCTGATCGCCACGGCGGTCGCCTCGTGCTTCCTGTCCGAGCAGTACTACCTGCCGTTGTGGCTGCTGGCGGCGCTCGCCGCGGCGGCCGATCTGCGTGTTCGTCGAAGAAAGGTTCTCGGTGCGGGTTCTTCACGTGATCAGTGAGATGGGCAGCGGGGGCGCCGAGGCGCTGGTCGCGGGCATGGTCACCGCGGGCGGTGAGTTCGGCTGGGAATCGGCCGTGGCCAGCGGTGGCGGCTACCGGGCCGAGGCGCTGCGCGGGCGCGGGGTGTCCACGTTCCCGGTCCCGGTGCCCCGCCGCCGGGCGGGCGGCCTGCTGCGGGCGGCCACCGCGACCAAGGCGGCCCTGCGCGGCTTCGCCCCCGACGTCGTGCTCGCCCACAACGTGTCCGCCAGCGTGGTGACCAGGCTCGCCATGCTCCCCGGGCGCAAGCCGCCGCTGCTGACGGTCTTCCACGGGGTCGCCGACACCGACTACGGCGCCACCACCCGCATCCTGCGGCACACCTCCGCCGCGGTCGTCACCGTGGCCACCGCGACCGCCGACCGGCTGCGGGTGGCGGGACTGCGCACCCCGGACCCGGTGGTGATCCCCAACGCGGTCTTCCCGCACACGCCCACCCGCAACGGCGCCGCGGTCCGCGCCTGCCTCGGGATCGCGCCGCGCACCCCGGTGGCGCTGTGCGTGGCCCGCCTGGAACCGCAGAAGCGCCACGACGTGCTGCTGCGCGCGTGGGCCGCCCTCGACGGCGACGCGGTGCTGCTGCTGGCGGGCGACGGCAGCCTGCGCGGCGAGCTGGAGCGGCTGCGCGACGAACTCGGCCTCGGCGACGGCGTCCGGTTCCTCGGCGACCGCGACGACGTCCCCGACCTGCTGACCGCCGCCGACCTCACCGTCCTCACCAGCGACTGGGAGGGGATGCCCATCGCCGTGCTGGAGTCGCTGGCGGCGGGCCGGGCGGTGGTGGCGACCGACGTGGACGGGGTCCGCGAAGTCCTCGAACCCGGTGGCGGCCTCCTGGTCCCCCGCCGCGACCCGGCCGCGACCGCCGACGCCCTGCGGGCGCTGCTGTTCGACCCGGAGGAGCGGGCCGCCGTGGCCGCCGCCGGGCGCGAGGCCGCGCACCGCGGGCACGACCCGCGGGCGCTCATGGCCTCCTACGACCGGCTCCTGCGCGGCGCCCTGGCGGGGGTGCGCCGATGAACGCGCTCGCCGCGGTGCGCCGGGTGCTCGGCCGGATCGGGCGACCCACCGTCGAGGGCGTGGGCGTCGGGGTGCTCGTCGGCGCGCTCGTGCTGGTGGCGGGCGCCGGGCAGGACGACCAGTACGAGGGCCGCGTCGGCCTGCTCGTGGTGCCTGCGGCGGCGAAGGCCGACGGCACCGGGGAGGTCGCCTACGGCGAGGTCGTCGCCCTGGCGCTGCCCGCCCTGGTCGAACTGGCCCGGACCCCGTCGGTGTTGCAGGCCGCCGCCACGGCGACCGGGACCTCCACCGAGGACCTGGCCGCGCACGTGGCCGTGGAACTGGTCCCGGCCTCGGGCCTGACCAGGCTGTCGCTGCGCGGTTCCTCGGCCGATCAGGCCGCCGCCGCGGTCCTGGCCGTCGCCAAGGAGCTGATGCGGGCGGACCTGCTGGCCCCGGCGGGCACGCTGCGGCTGCTCGACGAGCGGCCCGACGTCACCAGGGTGGCCCCGGACTGGGCGCTGATCTGGGGCATGGCCCTGGTCGCGGCCGTGGTGGCGGGGGTGGCGACCGCCGCGCTGCGCTCCCTGCGCGGGACCGGCGCCGACACCCGCGCCGTGCGCGCGGCGCTGGCCGGCGCGGGCGTGCACCACCGGGTGGCCACCCTGCGCGAGGCTGACCCGGCGCTGCACGAACGGCTCCTGGCCCTGTGCACCGCGGCGGCCCGACCGGCCCAGGTGGTGGCGGTCGCCCCGGACCTGGGCAAACGCGCCCGGAGCATGACCCGGCGGTTGGCCGAGGCCGGTCAGGGGACCGCCGAGGGCGCCGCGGTGGTCGCGATGACCCACGGCGGTCGCAGGCGCCAGGACGAACTGGCGACCGTGCTCTCGGTGTTGCCCACTTCTTCGACCCTGGTGGCGGTGGTGCTGGCGTGAACACCCCGATGACCCGATCCCGCTCCGCGCTGCTCACCGCCGTCGCGGCCGTGCTGGGCGCGGCCGGTGCCTGGTGGGCGCTGCGCCCGGCGTGGCAGGTGCCGCTGCCGACCGGGGCCAACCTGGCCGAGGTGCGGATGCAGGACTTCCGCGACGCGCTCTACTTCCCGATCCGCGAATTCCTCGCGGGCGGCAACCCCTACGACCCGGCGGTGATGTTCGGGAACTGGCCGGTGCGCCAGGGCTTCAACCTCTACCAGCCCTACCACCTGGTGCTGCACCTGCCGTTCGCGCTGGGGGACTACCACGTCGGCGCCGTGGCCTACGGCCTCACGTCGGTGCTGCTGC
This sequence comes from Actinokineospora spheciospongiae, assembly GCF_000564855.1. Classification (GTDB taxonomy): domain Bacteria; phylum Actinomycetota; class Actinomycetes; order Mycobacteriales; family Pseudonocardiaceae; genus Actinokineospora; species Actinokineospora spheciospongiae. Next base: position 10,341 of record NZ_AYXG01000214.1, on the reverse strand, counting down.
TGGTGCTGCTCGCGGCGCTGGCGGCCAGCCGGGTCCGCCTGCGGGTCCCGCTCCCGCTGGCCCTGGGCACGGCGGTGATCGCCGCGCTGCTGGTGTTCAGCCAGGTCGGCAAGGCCCAGCTCTACCTCGGGCAGGTCAACCCGCTGGTCGCCCTCGGTGCGGCCGGGGCGCTGGCGCTGCGGTCGAGTTCCCCGCGCTGGGCGTCGCTCGCCCTGGCGGTGGCCTGGCTCAAACCGCAGTTCGGGCTCCCGCTCACCGTGCTGCTGCTGGCGCGCGGGTCGCGGCGGGTGGCGCTGACCGGGACCGCGCTCGCCGCGGCCGCGAGCCTGCCGGTGGTCGCGCTGCTCGTCGTGCGCGGCGGCGGCATCGGCCCGTTCCTCGACGCCATCACGGCCAACCTCGCCAACGCCACCGGCACCGACTACGGCGCGGTGGATTCCCCGACCGCCCAGCGGGTCGACGTCGCCGCGGTGTTCTTCCGCCTCACCGGGTGGCTGCCACCGGGCATCGAGCCCGCCGTGCTGATCGGCGTCCTCGGGGTGAGCGCGGTGCTCGTGCGGCGGCTGGACGCCCTGGCCGACACCGACTCCGGGTTCGACACGGGCGCGGTGGCCGACCTGCTGACCGGCGTGGCCGTGGTGGTCACCGTGGTCCACCAGCCCGGTGACGTGCTGCTGGCGGTGCCCGCCATGGCCGCCGCGGCGGTGGCGTGGCGGCGCAGGCGGTGGCGCGCGGTCGGGTTGGCGCTGGTCGCGCTGGCCGTGCCCTTCCTGCACCTGCACGTGGTGGACACCGCGATCAGCGCCGTGCTCGGCGGCCGGGCCTCGGTGACCGTCGACGGCGTCGCGGTGATCGCGGCCTGGGTGCTGCTGGTCGCCTTCGCCGTCCGGGCCACGAGGACCCCCCGACCCGCCGCGGCGGACCTGTCCGCGGGGACGACCGCGTGACCGGGGTGCTGGGCGCCCGCGCGATGCGCGGATCGCTGTGGCTGGGGCTGACCAACGTGCTCAGCAAGGGCAGCCAGGCCGTGGTGACGCTGGCGCTGGCGGCCCTGCTCACCGAGGGCGAACTCGGCTCGGTGGCACTGACCGTCGCGCTGGTGAACATCGGCCAGGTGGTGCAGTCCATGGGCGTCTACGACGTCATCAGCCGCACCGAGGGCGACCCGAAGCGGGTCGCGGGCACCGTGCTGACCCTCAGCGTGGGCGTCAGCGCCGCCCTCGCCCTGGCGCTCGCGCTCGCCGCGCAGCCGATCGCGACCGCCGTGGGCGGGCCGGAAGCGGCCTCCCTGGTGCGGTTGGCGGCGGTGAGCCTGCCGTTCTCGGCGATCGGCGGCGTGCAGATGGCCCTGATGCACCGCGACCTGGACTTCCGCCGCCGCCTCCTGCCCGACGCCGGGAGCGCCATCCTCGGCGCGGTGGTCACGGTCCTGCTGGCGCTCAACGGGTGGGGGCCGCAGTCGGTGGTGATCGGCGTGGTGGCCACGGCGGTGGCCCAACCGCTGCTCGGCGCCGCGATGGGCGTGCGGTCGGTCCCCGGCTGGGACACCGCCGCCGCGCGGGAGTCCCTGCGCTGGATCGCCGTCGTGGGCCCGGCCGCGATCGTGGCCATCCTGCTGGTGAACCTCGACTACCTGGCCATCGGCCGCGTGCTGGGCCCCGACGCGGTCGGGCTGTACTCGCTGGCCTACCGGATCGCCTGGATGCCCTACATCGCCGTGGCCGTCGTGCTCGGCGCGGTCGCCTTCCCGGTGTTCACCACGCTGCTGCGCACCCGCCGCCGCGACGAGCTGCCCACGGCGGTCAGCCGGTTCACCAGGGCGGTCCTGGTCCTCACCGGCGGGCTGTACCTGATCACCGCCCTGCTGGCGGACCGGGTGACCCTGCTCGGCGAGCGCTGGGCACCCGCCGCCGGGGTGCTGGTGCTGCTGTGCGCCTACGGAGTGGCGATCAGCATCCTCCAGGTCTGGTACCAGGCGATCAAGGCCGCCGGGCACCCCCGGCGCTACCTCGCGCTGGAGACCGCCCACCTGGTCGCGTTCACCGCGGGCCTGGTGTTCGCCACCCGGCACGGCATGGCCGCCGTCGCGCTCACCCAGGTGGTCGTCGCCTGGGCGCTGGTCGCCCTCACCTGGTGGGTGATGGTGCGCTCGGCGGTGGCCTTCCCGCTCGCCGAACTGACCCGCATGGGAGCGGGCGTGGCCTGCTCCGGGCTGCTGTGCGCGGCGGCGGCGCTGGTCATGACCGTGGTCGGCGTGCCCCAGACCCTCGGGGGAACGCTCGTCGAAGGCGCGGTGCTGGTGCTGGTCTACACCGGCGCCACCCTGCTGACCCAGCGCGGCACCCTGAGCGAGCTGCGCGCGGTCAGCCCACGGCCTTCCCGCGACACCCCCGCGCGCACGGGGGACCGCCGGTGAAGGTCGTGCACGTGACCCAACCGGTGGAGGCGGGCGTGGCCGCTGTGGTCCTGCACCTGGCCGTCGCCCAGCGGGACCTCGGCTGGTCGGTCGGCATCGCCTGCCCGCCGTCGGGTTGGCTGCCCGAGCGGGCCCGCGCCGCGGGAATCCCGGTCCACCCCTGGCCCGCGACCCGCGGACCGGGGCCGGGCACCCTGGCCGAGACGACCGCGCTGCGCCGCCTCCTGACCGCCGCCGCGCCCGACCTGGTGCACCTGCACAGCTCCAAGGCCGGGCTGGCGGGCAGGCTCGCCCTGCGCGGCGGCAGGCCGACGATCTTCCAACCGCACCTGTGGTCGTTCCAGACCGCCGACGGCCCGCTGGCCCTGGCCTGCTCGCGGTGGGAGCGGCTGGCCTCCCGCTGGACCCACCACCTGGTCTGCGTCAGCGACGACGAACTCGCCGCGGGCCGCGCCGCGGGCGTCACCACCGACGCGGAAGTGGTGTGCAACGGGGTCGACACCACCCACCTGCGGCCGGGGGACCGGGCAGCCGCACGACGACGCCTGGGCCTCCCGGCCGACGCGCCCACCGCGGTGTGCGTCGGCCGCCTGGCCCACCTCAAGGGGCAGGACCAGTTGCTCTCCGCCTGGCCGTCGGTCCTGGCCGAGGTGCCCGACGCCCGCCTCCTGCTGGTGGGCGACGGCCCGATGGGCGCCGCGTGGCGGACCGGGCACCCGGCGGGCGGGCACGCGTCGGTGCGGTGGTGGGGCCACAGCCCCGCCCCGGCCGACTTCTACACCGCCGCCGACGTGGTCGTGGTGCCCTCCCGGGCCGAGGGGATGGCCCTGGTGCCCCTGGAGGCCATGGCCTGCGGGCGCCCGGTGGTGGCCTTCGACGTCGGCGGGGTGCGCCAGAGCGTGGCCGCTCCCGGCGCGGTGGTCCCCGCCGGGGACACCGGCGCCCTGGCCGCGGCGGTCGCCCGGCGGCTGACCGACCCGGCACTGGCGGCCGCGGAGGGGTGCCGGGGCAGGCAGCGGGTCGAGCACCTGTTCAGCCTCGACCGGATGACCGACCAGGTCGCCACCCTCGTCGACAAACTCGTCCCCTCGGGAGGAACACCGTGACCCGGCGCCTGCGCGTGGCCCACCTGCTCACCCAAGACCGCGGCGGCCCCGTGGACGTCACGCTGGACCTGGCCGCGGCGCTCCTCGCCACCGGCGAGGCCGACGTCCGGGTCTTCGGCCCACCGCCCGCCCGGGGCACCGACGTGATCGCGGGCCACCACGAGGCGGTCGACCTGCCCCGCAAGGGCGACCTCGCCGCCGGGCTGCGGGTGCGCGACGCGCTGCTGGCCTGGCAGCCGGACGTGGTCCACGCCCAGGACCGCCGCGCGGGCCTCGTCGCGGCGAGCCTGCGGCGGCGGCTCCCGGTCGCCCACACCTACCACGGCGTGCCCGACGACGTCGGCGAGCCGTGGTTCCGCCGCCAGTCCGGTGCCCTGGGGCCCTCGGCCTACACCCGCGTCGTGCTCACCGCCGACTCCGCGCTCACCCGCGCCCTCGACCGCACGGTCGTCCCCTCGCCCACGATGGCCCGCTTCCTCCGCGATCGCTTGCGCGTGCCCGCCGAGCGGATCACCCACATCGACAACTGCGTGCGGCTGCCGGAAAGCTCCCCACCCACCGATCCCGTGCGGCGCCTGGTGTTCGCGGGCCTGCTGGTGGAGCGCAAGGGGCTGCTGGACCTGCTGGAGGCCCTGGCCACCCCCGGCACGATGCCCGCGGGTGCCACGCTGACCGTGGTCGGCGACGGCCCCCAGCGGCAGACCGCCCAGCGGCGGGCCCGCCGCCGCGACCTGGCCGGGCGGGTGCAGTTCCTGGGCTTCCGCGCCGACGTGCCGCGGTTGCTGCGCGAGCACGACGCGCTGGTGCAGCCGTCGCGGATGGAACAGCAACCGCTGGTGGTCGCCGCGGCGATGGCGGCGGGCAAACCGGTGCTGGCGACCGACACCGGCGGGGTGGCCGACATGCTCGCCGTCCCGGGCGCGGTGTCCTACTTGGCCGAACCCGGGAACGTCGCCGACCTGGCACGCGTGCTGCGCGCCTTGTTCGCGGATTCCGACCCCGGTCGCACCGGCAGGCTGCTCGCCGCCCGCGCCCGGGAGCGGTTCGCGCCCGAGGTCTGCGCGGACCGCCACCTGGCGTTGTACGGGGAACTGCTGCGGTCCCGGGAAGACCGCGGGCAGCCGGTGCCGGTCAGGGAGCGGGAACGGAGCTAGGAACGGGACCAGGGGTGGGGATGGCGGTGGGCGTGGGAACCGGCACGGCGCTGGGCGCGGGGATGGGAGTGGGAACGGCGGACGTGGGCGCGGGAACGGACGTGGGGGTGGGCGCGGGCGGGGCGTTGAGCAGCACGGCGCCGTCCGCCGCGGCCAACTCCAGGTCGGTGACCGCTCGCCCGTCCAGGTCGACCAGCCCGGTCGGCGGGGTGACGCGCACGCTCGCGGCTGTGGGGTTCACCGCGACCCAGCCCCGGGTGAACCGCCGGGTCCACACGCCGTTGCCCTGGCGGCCCGCCGCGTCGACGGCCTCCCCGAGGTCGATCTGCTGGTAGCGCGACCACTCGGCGTTCATGTAGGTGGGCGTGGTGGCGCCCAGCCAGCAGGTGTAGGGACCGGCCAGCAGGGCGGCGCTGGCGTACCCGGCGCGTTCGCCCCGGTCGTCGTTCACGCGGGTCACCAGCAGCAGCCAGGACTCGCCGAGGGCGGCCTGGGCGCGCAGCTCCTTCCACTCGTTGCCCTGGAAGGTCAGCAGTTCCCCGGAGCCGCCGTCGTCGTGGAAGCCGAAGTTCTCCTCCATGGCCCCGCTGAACCGGGAGTGCGCGGTCCAGCGGCCCGGGATCAGGTGCGTCTCCGACACGTTGGGCACGAAGATCTTCCCCGCGTCGCGCAGTGATCCGCCCGCCACGCCGAGGAACGCGTCGAGGCCCTCGCGCAGCACCCGGTCGGTCTCGGCGGTGTCCTTGGTGCCCTTCAACACGGCGGGGGAGTAGTGGCTCAGGGAGTTGAAGTCGTTGTCCGCCAACACCCCGTCCCACCCCTCCCGGACGACCTCCTCGGTGACCGCGGCCGCCCACGCCTTCTGGTAGGCCGGGTCCCACACGGTCATCTGCCAGTGCTTGGGGTAGCCCCGCCACTCGATGCGCCGCCCGGCGGTGTCCTCGGCGAACCACTCCGGGTGCGTCTTCCGCGCCGCGTTGTACCCGATGCCGCTGGGCAGCCGGTCGGCGTCGGTGTCGCCGTTCACCGCCCCGGGGTAGTTGCGCGTGCTCGACAGGTCCTTGTAGACCAGGATCTTGACCTTCGGGTTCAGCTTGCGCAGCTTGCGCATGGCCTCGGCCTCGGTGGCGTTGAACACCACCAGGTCGTAGCGCTTGGCCGCGAGCGCGAGTTCGGCGTCCGCCGGCGGTTTGCCGATGCCGTACCACCACGCGCACGGCGCCAGCGGGACCGGCGAGGGCTTGGCGGGCTGTTCCGCCCACCCGGACGAGCACCCCGAACCGGGGCCGCACAGGACCAGGACGAGCGCGCAGAGCAGCACGTGCCCCACCCGGCGGCTCACCGATTTCCGCGCCACAGCAGCTCCCCCACGGTCAACAGCACGATCTTCAGGTCCAGCCACAGCGACCAGTTAGCGATGTAGTAGTTGTCGTACCGGGACCGGTCGGCGATCGAGGTGTCGCCGCGCAGGCCGTTCACCTGGGCCAGGCCGGTCAACCCGGTGGGCACCCGGTGCCGCGCCCAGTACAGCTCGTGGATGGCGGAGAACTCGCGCACGAACCCGGGCCGCTCCGGGCGCGGTCCGACGATGGACATGTCGCCGCGCAGGATGTTCCAGAGCTGCGGCAGTTCGTCGAGCGACGTGCGGCGCAGGAAGCGCCCCACCGGGCCCACCCGGTCGTCGCCGACCACCGACCACCGGCTCTGCGAGTCGTCGACGCGGCCCTGGCGGACGCTGCGCAGCTTGAAGATGGTGAAGGTGCGGTTGTCCATCCCCACCCGGACCTGCCGGAAGATGATCGGCCGACCGCTCTCCAGCAGCACCGCCACCGCGCACAGGGCGATCACCGGCGCCAGCGCGACCAGCGCCGTGGCGGCGAGCACCACGTCGACGCCGCGCTTGACCCACCAGCTCGGGCGGCTGGTGGGCGCGGTGCTCAGCCGCATCAGCGGGTAGCCGCGCAGCCGCTCCACGTCGAGCCCGTCGGGGCACAGCTCGAACATGCGGGGGACCACGAGGGTGGTGCAGCCCAGGCGGTGCGCGGTGATGGCGGAGTCGACGACGGGGGACTCCTGGGCGTGGGAGAAGGCCAGGACGACCGTGCCCGCCCGCTCCCGCCGGATCGCCGTGGCCAGGTCCTCGTCGAGGAGGGGGGCGGGCAGGCGGTCGTGGTCGGTGTCGCAGTGCGGGTCGATGAAGCCCACCGGCCGCAGCCCGTACTCGGGGTGCTGGAGCATGGTCCGCACCAGGTCGACCCCGACCTTGCCCGCGCCGACCACGATCGACCGGTCGCAGCGGTCGAACCGGCGCCTGCACCAGCGGCCGAACGCGAACACCAGCAGCCGGGCGACCTCGCTCGCCCCCGCGAAGAGCAGCACGGTCCCCTGCACCGCCGTCGCCGCGGCGGTCTGGTGCCCGACCAGCAGCGCCAGGCAGGTGCTCAGCGCGAAGGCGGTCATGGTCGTGGTCATCGACCGCGGCAGGTCGTGGAACCACGACAGCCACAGGCGCCTGCGGTAGACGCGCCCGCTGGTGCGCACCCCCAGCAACGCGCCCGCGGTGACGAGCGCCCACCCCGGGTTCGGCTCCACGACCGCGGCCGCGCCCGCGAAGGCCAGCACGTCGACCACGACCAGCAGCACCGCCACGGCGTTGACCCGGCGCAGCACGTCCTGCAGCGGCGTCTCGCGCGCCGGTCGCCCGGGCAGCCTCGGCGACCACCGCCGGACGGGCACCGGGGTCGTGGCCGTCGCGGTCACCTCCGCCACCGCGATCCGCCCTCCGGGCGTGTCCGGTCGAGCCGCCCCGCTGCCGCCGGTGCACCCCCGGCCGCGTCCCACCGCATCCTGCGATCCTCTCCTCCCGCACCGATCCGGTGATGTCGTCGCGAGTGCCGCGATCGAAGGTTCGTCGCGTTTCCGGTCCTTCGGGGTCCGCACCGACAGGACCATGGTTCTCCATTCGAGTGAACTCAGCGCATCCGTTTCGCTGTGTCACTCTTTGGGGGTAGGAAAATCCCCCGGTCGGTGACAGTTTCGCGTGGACACTCGGATCTCATTGTCGTCCGCTGGCACATTTTCGCAGCACAGGGAAAGCTTCGGCGAGTCGGTCGGACATCCGCCGGCCCCCGGGGGCGGACCATTCCGCCGCCATTCGACGACGAACTACGACAAGAGGACCTGTGGCACTGGAAGAAACTCAGCCGCGCGTCGTGTCGATCCCGCTCCCGCGCCCGGTCGAGGTGACCGGGCCCGCGCGCGACGGCGGCCGGACGCACGTCGTGCTGCCCGCCTACAACGAGGCGGCGAACCTGCCCGCGCTGCTCGACCGGTTCGCCGCGCTGGAGTTCGCCGATGGGGTGACCGTCTGGGTGGTCGACGACGGTTCGTCCGACGACACCGCGGCCGTGGCGCTCGGCGCCGCCGGGGTGGATCTCCAGTTGGTGCGCCACGAGGTGAACCGCGGCCTCGGCCAGGCCGTGCACTCGGGGCTGCGGGCGGTCCTGCGGGTGGCCCACCCGGACGACATCGTGGTGGTGATGGACGCCGACGACACCCACGACCCCGCTCTGATCGAACCGCTGTGGGCGGAGGTCGCCGCCGGGGCCGACGTGGTCATCTGCTCGCGCTTCGTCGACGGCGGCGACGACGCCACCGCCCCGCCCGTGCGCAGGCTGCTGTCCCGCTGCGCCGCCGCGCTGTTCCGGCGGATCGTGGCGGTGGAGGGCGTGGCCGACTTCACCAGCGGCTTCCGCGCCTACCGGGTGAGCCTGCTCGACCGCGCCGCGCGCCACTGGGGCGAGCGGCTGGTCGAGGAGAAGGGCTTCGCGTGCATGGTGGAGCTGCTGCTCAAGCTGCGCCACTGCGAACCGGTGATCAGGGAGGTGCCGCTGCTGCTGCGCTACGACCGCAAGCGCGGGGCGAGCAAGCTGCGGCTGCGCCGCACCCTGGCGCAGTACCTGCGGCTGCTGGTCCGCGACCGGCTCGCGCCGCCGCCGCACTGGGCGCTGCGAGGCCCCGGTGCGTGACTCGCCCGACCACGTCGTCGTCCTCGGCGGCGGCATCTGCGGTCTCGCCGCCGCCCACGGCCTGGCCCGCGCGGGCAACCGGGTCACGCTGCTGGAGGGCAGCGACCAGCTCGGCGGGCTGGGCACGTTCTTCCCCTGGCGCCAGGCGTGGGTGGAGCGCTTCTACCACTGCGTCATGCCCACCGACGACGACCTCCTGGAGTTGTTGGGGGAACTGGGGTTGCGCGACGAGGTGCGGTGGCGCCGCACCAGGATGGGCATGGTCGTCGACGGCCGCCACCACCCGTTCAACACGGCCGGGGACCTGCTGCGCTTCACCCCCCTCGGCCCGGTGGACCGACTGCGCTTCGGTGTCGTCTCGCTGCTGCTGCGCAGGCTCGGCAAGGGCAAGGACCTCGACACCACGCGGACCGAGGACTGGCTGCGCGGCCTCTACGGCGAGACGGTGTGGACGACCCTGCTGGCACCGATGTTCGGCTCCAAGTTCGGCGCGTCCTTCGGCGACGTGCCGGCGCTCTACGTGTGGCAGCGGCTGGGGCGGGAGAGCAACGTCTCCACCCGCGGCTACCCCACCGGCGGCTACAAGCGGATCATCGACACCCTGGCCGCCGCCCTGCGCGCCGCCGGGGTCGACGTGCGCACCCGCGCACCCGCGGTGGGCATGTCCACCACGACCACCTCGGCCCGGATCACCACCGCGGGCGGCGAGGTCCTCGACGCCGACCGCGTGGTGTCCACGCTGCCGCTGCCCCTGCTGCGCGGCATCGCCGACGCCGACCTCGCCGACCACCTGCCGTGCCCGTCGGTGTCCTACCAGGGCGTGGTCAACGCGGCGTTCTTCCTCAAGCGCCCGCTGTCCGGGCACTACTGGACACCGGTCCTGCGCTCCGGCACGGACTTCGACGGCGTCGTGGAGATGTCCGCCCTCACCGGAACCACCCCGTACGAAGGCCGCCACCTCGTCTACGCCATGCACTACACCGACCGTGGATCACCACTGTACCTGGAGGACGACCGCACCCTCGCCCACCGCTGGAGCGAACAACTGGTCACCCTCTACGCCGACTCGGGCCTCACCGCCGACGACGTGGAGGAGGTACGGGTGTTCAAGGCACCGTTCGTCGAACCCGTGTACCCCCTGGGTTTCCTCGCGTCCCAACCCGCCGTCCGCGTTCCCGGCGCACCGGTGTTCCTGGCGACCACCGCGCACGTCTACCCGGACGTCACGAGCTGGAACTCCAGCGTCCGCCTGGCGAAGCGGGTCGTGGCCCTGATGGGCGAGGCACCCACCACCCCACCCGCGGCGAAACCCCTCCACCCATCAGAACCGACCCGCACGGCCTAGCCAGGGGTCTGTCCTCAAGGCCAGCCCCCCACGAACCGGCGGCTCGGCCAAGCGACTACCAGGGTGGGTGGATGTGCGCTGGCCAGCCCACCACCCCGAAAACCGGCGACCCGGCTACGCAACTGCCAGGGTGGGCGGAGGCGCTTGCCCACCGGCCACCCCGAAAACCGCCGCCCCGGCGACCGAATGCCCGGGTGGGTGGATGCCCCGAACGCAGGCCGACCACCCCGAGAACCGGCGGCCCGGCCAAGCAAACGCCCGGGTGGGTGGATGCGATTGGCCAGCCGACCAC
>NZ_AYXG01000213.1 GCF_000564855.1 Actinokineospora spheciospongiae | reverse complement strand
CCCGGGTGCGAACTGTTGCCCCTGAACCCGGCGACGCAGCTCTTCGGGAAGGAAAGCAACACATGTCCACGTCTGCGGCGCCCACCGGCACTCGGGACAACCCCGCCACTCCCAGCCCCGCCCAGCGGTCCGACTACGCCGAGCTGTCCCGCATCATCCGGGATGCCGGTCTGCTCAAGCGGCGGCACGGCCGCTACGCCGTGAAGTTCGTCCTCACCGCGCTCGCCTTCGCAGGTGGTTGCGTGGCGTTCGCCCTGCTGGGCGACTCGTGGTGGCAGTTGGGCACCGCCGTGTTCTTCGCCGTGGTGTACGCCCAGATCTCGTTCCTCGGCCACGACGCCGGGCACAAGCAGATCTTCGACACCGCCCGGGCCAACGACCGCGTCGGCTACGCCGTGGCCGGGTTGGTCGGCATCAGCTACGGCTGGTGGATGGGCAAGCACACCCGCCACCACGCCAACCCGAACCACGAGCACGAAGACCCCGACCTCGACATCCCGATCCTGGCCTTCACCCGGGGGCAGGCCCGCGACCGGAGCGGGTTCGTCCGCTGGACGGTCAAGCACCAGGCGGCGCTCTTCTTCCCCCTGCTGCTGCTGGAGGGGTTGAGCCTGCACTGGTCCGGCATCGAGGCCGTGTGGCAGGACAAGGCGGTGTCGCGCAGGCGCGAGGCGGCGTTGCTGATCGTCCACTTCGCGGTTTACCTCACCGCCGTGTTCCTGGTGCTGTCACCGCCGATCGCCATCGCGTTCATCGCGGTGCACCAAGGCCTCTGGGGTGTGTACATGGGGTGCTCGTTCGCCCCGGGGCACAAGGGGATGCCGACCTACACCGATGCCAAGTCGCTGGACTTCCTGCGCAAGCAGGTGCTCACCAGCCGCAACATCAGGGGCGGCCCGTGGGTCGACGTGGCCCTCGGCGGGTTGAACCACCAGATCGAGCACCACCTGTTCCCGACGATGCCGCGCCCGAACCTGCGTCGCGCACAGCCGTTGGTGCGCGAGTTCTGCCTGCGACGCGGGATCGAATACGCCCAGTGCGGGCTGCTGCGCACCTATGGGCACGTCTTGCAGCACCTGCACGAGGTCGGTGCCCCGCTGCGCGAAGCTCCCGCCCGCTGACTCCAGGCGGGGGTCACCCCAGCCGGGAGAAGTTCGCGGTGAGGGTGGTTCCCGCATCGCCGGAGGTGATCTCGATCTGGTCGGCCAAGGCCTGCATCATCGGGATGCCCCAGCCGTGGGTGACGCCTGCGTCGTCCTGTTCCGGGCGCCAGCGGCCCCGGTCGGCGACGGTGATGGTGATGCGCCGGGCGTCCACGGTGACCGTCACGAGGACTTCGCCGTTGTCGAGGTGCCGGTGGCCGTGTTCGACGGCGTTGGTGATGGCCTCGTCGGCGAGCAGGACGACGTCGCAGCGGAGGGGGCCGGTGACCGCGTGTTGGCGCAGCCAGGCGTCGAGGCGCCTGCGGGCCGTGCCGATGCCCGCCGGGATCGCGGGGACGGCGATCGTGAGGGTGGACGCGTCGGGGGAGTGGGCGGCGGCGCCGTCGGTGTCATCCACCGGGGGTGTTGGTCCGTCGGACGGTGGTGAGACGAAGCCGTCCATCGCGCATCTCACTCCTTCTTGCGACGCCCAAACGCGGCCGACGCTACTCCGGCCGGGGGCGCGGTGCTGGTTGGTGCCCGCCACCTGCCCGGGTGGGGTCGCCGAGGGGTGGTCTCGGCCGGGGGGCGCGTCGGCTCTAAGGTCGGAGCATGGTGGCGGAGAGCGCGTGGTTCACGGCGTTGAACAAGCTCATCACGGGGTCGCACGTGGCCACCGCGCACGACCTGGTCGACCTGCTCGACGAGGCGGGCGTGGTCCTGGGGATGCGGGCCCGGATCTACCTCGCCGACCTGCCGCAGCGCGCGCTGCGCCCGGTGCCGCCCGGGTCCGCCGAGCCGCTGGGGGTGGACGGCACGGTCGCGGGGCGGTCGTTCCGGCTGACCGCGTTGATGCCGTCGCAGGACGAGGGGTCCGGGCGGCCCGCGCTGTGGTTGCCGCTGCTGGACGGCACCGAGCGGGTGGGCGTGCTGCACCTGGTCCTGCCGGAGGGCGCCGACCCGGCCGACGGCGCCGTGCGCGAGCGCTGCTGGGCACTGGCCGGGCTGGTCGGTCACCTCGTCGTCGCCAAGTACCCCTACAGCGACCTGTTCCACACCGTGCGCCGCACCGAGGACATGACGGTGGCCAGCGAACTGCTGTGGCAGCTCCTGCCGCCGTCGACCTTCGCGGGGCCGAACGTGGTGGTCTCCGCGATCATGGAGCCGTTCGCGCGGGTGGGCGGTGACGGCTTCGACTACGCCGTGGACCGCGACCGCGCCTACCTGGCGGTGTTCGACTCCACCGGCCACGACCTGCGCGCCGGGCTCACCACCAGCATGGTGCTCGCCGCGACCCGCAACGCCCGCCGGGCGGGGGCTGACCTGGCCGGGATCGCGGCGGCGGCCGACGACGTGCTCGACGCGGCCCACGTGCCCGGCAGGCACGCGACCGCCGTCCTGGTCGACCTCGACCTGCACACGGGTGTCCTGTCCTACGTGCTCGCCGGGCACCCGCCGCCGGTGGTGCTGCGCCGGTCGCGGATGGTCAAGACCCTCGCCGGGAAGCCCCGCCCGCCCCTGGGCCTGCGCCACCTCATCGGCGACCGGCCCGTCCAAGTGCACAGCGAAGCCCTGGAGCCCGGCGACCGCCTGCTGCTGCACACCGACGGGGTGACCGAGGCCCGCAACCCCGAGGGCGTCCCGTTCGGCCTCGACCGCCTGGTAGACCTCACCGAGCGGCACGAGGCCGCCGACCTCCCGGCGCCGGAAACGCTCCGCCGGGTGGTCCACGCGGTCCTCGAACACCAGAACGGCCAGCTCCAGGACGACGCCACGCTCATGCTGGTGGAGTGGTCGACCACCGCGCACGGCACCCTGCTGCCCACCACCTGAGCCCGGTCCCTACGCGCTGTCGGAGGTCGCCCCGGCCAGGTCGTGCACCACGCGGATCGAGCGGTCCATCGAGGTGACGGTGATGGCGCGCTCCGTGGGACCCCCGGGCGCCACGACGACGACCACGTCGGTGTCGGTGTCCCGGGCGCGGGCGCTGGTCTGGGCGAGCAGGGCGAGACCGGAGGACGCGAAGAACGACACCCCGGTCAGGTCCACGACCACCCGGGCGGGGTCGCCCCCGGTGAAGGCGCGGTCGAGGGCCTCGGCGAGCACGGGGGCCGTGGCCATGTCGACCTCACCGCTGACGCGGACGACGACACGACCCTCTCCCCGTTCGACGGTGGCGGTCACCGGCTCGTTGTTCACACCCCACTCCCTCCACGGTTCGCGATCGGTGCTTTCACGCATGATGACACTTGGTCACGGAGCGTGCTGGTTGTACGTTACCTGCTGACCTGTGGGAGCACCGGACAAGGACGTCCGTCAGGCGGGGCGGAGCGGGGCGGGCGATCAGGTCGGGACCTTGAGTTCGGCGAGGACGTCGAGCCCGGTCAGGATCGTGTTCCCCTTCTCCTCGTTCAGCAGTCGCAGGCCCATGAAGTTGTCCCCCGGGTTGAAGCCGGGCAGCGCCCAGATCTCCTCGTACGGAATCCACGTGGGGTGGAAGTCGGTGAAGCTGTAGACGTTGCTCCACAGGCAGTCCTGGGGTCGCGGGGTCCACAGCCAGCGGGCGAAGGCGTGGTCGCGGAAGCCGTGCCCGACGACGCCGATGCCGCGCACGTGCTTCTGGCCGGTCAGCAGGAAGACGTCGCCCGCGTCGATGTGCTCCATGGTCCGGTCGTGGCGGGCGGTGGCGCCCCAGAACCGCGCTGTTCCGCCGGGGTGCGCGGCGGTGAGGCCCGCCAGGTGTTCGGCGTCCAGTGCTCCCGCGCGCCGGGCCTCGGGGAACGACACGCCGCGGTCCAGCGTGTCCGCCCAGTGCCTGCGCGTCTCCGCCTTCCCGTACGACGGTTGGATGACCACCCGCGTCATCGGTGACTGCCTCCTGGGGTCCGCACGGTCGTCAGTCCGTCCCATTGTGCTCGGGGCACGGGTGGCTGGCAGGACAAGACCATCTTCGTCATCCAGGCGACGACACACCACTTGTCATCGTTTGGATGACGTGCTATACCTGTACCTGCGTGTTGACGAACCCGAATCGTGGAGGTGGAACCGATGTTGATGCGCACCGACCCGTTCCGTGAGTTCGACCGGCTGGCCCAGCACCTGGCCGCAGGTGCGGCGGGGACGTGGTCGAAGCCCGCGGCGATGCCGATGGACGCCTACCGGTCCGGTCAGGAGTTCGTGGTGTCGTTCGACCTGCCCGGGGTGGACCCCGAGGCGATCGAGATCGACGTGGAGCGCAACGTCCTGACGGTCAAGGCCGAACGGCGGCCGATCGCCGAGAAGGACGTGCAGGTGCAGGTCAGCGAGCGACCGCTGGGCGTGTTCTCCCGCCAGCTTTTCCTCGGCGACACCCTGGACACCGAGCGGATCTCCGCGGACTACGACGCGGGGGTGCTGACCCTGCGCATCCCGGTGGCCGAGCAGGCCAAGCCGCGCCGGATCGCGGTGCGGGCCGACCGGCCCCAGGAGATCCAGTCCTGATCCGCCCGACCGCCGCGTGCCGCCCCGCGCGGGTGGCACGCGGCGGTCCCTCGTCCGCGTGGGGCCTTGTGACCGACCCGTCGGACCGGGGCCCGGTGGGTCGCGCTCATCCGGTCCGGCGTGGACACCGGTGCCGGGGACCCCGATCCCTGTCCGTTTTCTGCTGATGGTCGTGATCGCGGCCCATCCCGTGTGGATTCCCGGGTATCCGGTTTTCATGGCGCGAGAAGTCGATGATCAGCGCATATGCCTCGATCGGAGCACCGGTTCCCCGTGTGCCGGGAACGGGTTTCCCCCGGCGGTGATTGAGTTCCGGCGAAAGGGGGCACTTCACCACCAGCAACGGAGGACCACGGCGCAAGAGCCGAGGTCATGAGGAAGGAGTTCGTGATGGGCATCATCGGTTGGGTTGTTCTCGGTCTGCTGGCCGGCCTCATCGCCAAGGCCGTCATGCCGGGCAAGGACCCCGGTGGCTTCATCGTCACCGCCGTGATCGGTGTGGTGGGCGCCCTCATCGGTGGCTTCATCGGCAACGCCATCTTCGGTGGTGGCCTGCAGGACTTCTTCTCGATCCGCACCTGGCTGCTGGCCATCCTGGGCTCGCTGATCCTGCTCGCGGTCTACCGCGTCACGATCGGCAAGAAGACGCACCACCACGCGTAACCACTTCGCGTGACCCGCAGCGGGGGCCGACGGCCCGCGCGGAGTCCACCCGCGAATCCATCATCTCGCGCAGGTTCGC
>NZ_AYXG01000212.1 GCF_000564855.1 Actinokineospora spheciospongiae | reverse complement strand
CCCACCCGCATCACCACACCCCTGACCCACACCACCCCCGGCGAACTGCGCATCTACACCCTCACCTCACCCCACCCCACCACCGCACCCACCGCCTGGACCCTCGAAGCCTCCACCGACGGCACCACCTGGACCACCCTCGACCACCGCACCGACCAAACCTTCCCCTGGCCCCACCAGACCCGCCCCTTCACCATCACCACCCCCGCCCACCACACCCACCACCGCCTCACCTTCCACGGCACCCCCACCCTCACCCAGATCCAACTCCTCGCCCCCTGACCCCCACACCGAACCCGAACTCACCCCCTCCCGGTGAAGCCGGGCCCAAGCACCCGCCCCCCACCAACTACCGCCCCGTCGACCCACCCACCACAGCCTCACCCGCAGGCGCATCCCCCACCGCAGGCTCCGGCGGCACCACCCCACCCAACTCCCGACCCGAATCATTCATCCGCAATACAAACGGCCGCGTCTCCGTGTACCGCACCACCGACACCGACGCCGGATCAACCACGATCCGCTGAAACGAATCCAAGTGCTGCCCCAACGCATCCGCCAACAACGCCTTGATCACATCCCCATGACTGCACAACAACCACACCGCCCGATCACCGAACTCAGCCGTGACCCGCGCATCATGCGCCCGCACCGCGGCCACCGCCCGCGCCTGCACCCCCGCCAACCCCTCACCCCCCGGAAAAACCGCCGCCGACGGGTGCTGCTGCACCACCTTCCACAACGGCTCCCCCAACAAGTCCTTGATCGCCCTCCCCGTCCACGACCCGTAATCCACCTCAGCCAGATCACCCTCCACCACCGGCGTCAACCCCCGAGCCGCCGCCAACGGCTCCACCGTCTGCCCACACCGCAACAACGGCGACACCACGATCCCCCGCAACGGCACCTCAGCCAACCGCTCCACCACAGCAGCCGCCTGCCGCCGACCCGACTCATCCAGGTGAACACCCCCACTGCGACCGGCGAGCACACCGGAATTGTTCGCAGTCGACCGGGCATGACGGAGCAGAACGACAGTGGCCACCCCCCGAGCCTAAAGCCCACCCCTCACGTCGGACTCACGACCCCCGTCGCCAACAACCCGCACAACACCGCACCCAACACGATCCGATACCACACGAACACCATGAAACTGTGCTTCGCCACGTACTTCAACAACCACGCCACACACGCGTACCCCACCACGAACGACACCACCGTCGCCACCACCGTCTGCGCCACCGACGCCTCGAACGGCCCCGAACCATCCGCGGCCACGATGTCCGGGATCGAGAACAACCCCGCCCCGAACACCGCCGGAATCGCCAACAGGAACGAATACCGGGTCGACGCCTCCCGCTTCAACCCCACCAACAACCCCGCCGTCAACGTCCCACCCGACCGCGACACCCCCGGGATCAACGCCAACGCCTGCGCGAACCCCATCGACACCGTGTCCCGCAACGTCAACGTGTCCCGAGCCTGCCGCGCCGTCTCATCCGCCACCGCCAAGAACACCGCGAACACCATCAACACGATCGCCGTGATCCACAGGTTCCGCAAACCCGACTTGATCTGGTCCTGGAACAACACACCCAGCACACTGATCGGCACCGACCCGATGATCACATACCACGCCATCCGGTACTCCGGGGTCCGCCGCGCCCCAGCGCTGAACAAACCCCGGAACCACGCCGCGATCAACCGCCCGATGTCCCTGGCGAAGTAGATCACCACCGCCAACTCCGTACCGAGCTGGATCACCGCCGTGAACGACGCACCCGCATCAGCACCGAACCACAACTCCGACACGATCCGGATGTGCGCCGACGACGACACCGGCAAGAACTCGGTCAGACCCTGAACAACACCGAGCACAAGAGCTTGAAACCAGGTCAACTACCGACTCCCGCGAGATCCAGAGCTTCCACGGCGACCCTCAGGGCCGCCTTGCTTCGCTCCAGATCTTGCAGGATCGGCGAAACCGTCAACGTGGTGACCCCCGACTCCGCCAGGGCCTGCATCTTCTCCGCCACCCGCTCCTTCGGCCCCAACAGCGCCGTCGCGTCCAAGAACCCCAACGGCACCTTCGCCGCCGCCCCCGCGTAGTCCCGCGCCAAGTACAGGTCCTGCACCTCGGCGGCCTCCGCCTCGAACCCCATCCGACACGCCAGGTTGTTGTAGAAGTTCTGCTCCTGACTGCCCATGCCACCCACGTACAGCGCCGCGTACGGCCGCACCAGGTCCGCGGCCTCCCGCCAGTCCTCCCCCACCACCAGCGGAACCGTCGGCACCACGTCGAACCCCTCCAACGTCTTGCCCACCTTCGCCCGCCCCTTGGCGATCAGCTCCAGCGACTCCCGCCCGTGCTCCGGCGAGTAGAAGATCGCCAACCACCCGTCGGCGATCTCCCCGGTCAACTCCAGGTTCTTCGGCCCGATCGACGCCAGGTAGATCGGGATCTGCTCCCGCACCGGGTGCACGGTCAACTTCAACGGCTTGCCCGGACCGTCCGGCAGCGGCTGCACGAAGTGCTTGCCCTGGAAGTCCACCCGCTCCCGCCGCAACGCCGACCGCACGATCTCCACGTACTCGCGGGTCCGCCCCAGCGGCTTGTCGAACTTCACCCCGTACCAACCCTCGGACACCTGCGGCCCGGACACCCCCAGCCCCAGCCGGAACCGCCCACCCGAGAGCGTGTCCAGCGTCGCCGCCGTCATGGCCGCCATCGTCGGCCGCCGCGCCGGGATCTGCAGGATCGCGCTGCCCACATCGATCTGCGTCGTCTGCGCCGCCACCCACGACAGCACCGACGGCGCATCAGACCCGTAGGCCTCGGCGACCCAGGCCACGGAGTACCCCAGCCGGTCCGCCTCCTTGGCCAGCTCGAGGTTCGCGGCGTCGTTCCCGGCGCCCCAGTAGCCCATGTTCAGTCCCAGTCGCACCCCGCAGACATTACCCACCGGTAGCCGACTTCCACCACCGCGTCCTCCGCTGGTCCTTTTTCCCTGTCCCGTTGTCGACCCCTACGCCTGTGTGAACTATCTAATTATCTTGATAGTGAATAGCTTATAGTTAGCTCAAATCAGCACGTTGTCCTGCGGATCGCACACCTCGTAGACACCCGAAACGCCTTGACGACCGAGCCGCCGGCCCGGACTCGGCGCCGATGGCATCGAGCGCCCCACCCGAAGCAACCTCCCGCTGCCGGTCCGCCGCCAGGGGCGAAGCCCTCCCCCGCCGCCCAAGCCGTCCCGCTCCCCCATCACCGCCCGCACCCTGTTCCTCGATGCTGGGCTTCTCTATATGCGTTTCCTCCACTTGGAAACCATCCATGATCTTGATAGTCAATAGTTAATAAACAAACCAGGGAAGCGAACGGCGTCCCACCTGCGCTGACAGGCGATGGAGGCACGCAGAGTGGCGCGGGCCTACTCCAGCCCTAGGCTTCCGTGCCGTGGAGCAACGACACCTCGGGCGCAGCGGGCTGCGCGTGTCCCGGCTCGCCCTGGGCACGATGACCTGGGGCGGGGACACCGACGCGGACAACGCCGCGGCGCAGTTGACCGCCTTCGTGGAGGCGGGCGGCACGCTCGTCGACACCGCCGACGTCTACTCCGACGGCGAGAGCGAGCGCCTGCTCGGCGAGTTGCTCGACGACGTGGTCCCGCGCGACAACGTCGTCCTCGCCACCAAGGCCGTTGCCCGCAGGCACGGCGGTCCGTTCGGCGGCGGCGCGTCCCGCGGTGCCCTGCTCGCCGCGCTGGAGGGCTCCCTCGTCCGGCTCGACACCGACCACGTGGACCTCTGGCACCTGCACGCCTGGGACGACTCCGTGCCGCTGGAGGAGACCCTGTGCGCGGTCGACGCCGCGGTCCGCAGCGGCAAGGTGCGCTACGCGGGCATCTCCAACTACTCCGGCTGGCAGACCGCGACCGCGGCGACCAGGCAGTCCTGCGTCGCCGGGGCGGCGCCGCTGGTGTCCACCCAGGTCGAGTACTCGCTGCTGGAGCGCGGGGTCGAGCGCGAGGTCGTCCCGGCCGCCGAGCACCACGGCATCGGCATCCTGCCCTGGGCCCCGCTCGGTCGGGGCGTGCTGACCGGCAAGTACCGCACCAGCACGCCGCCGGACTCGCGCGGCGCCCGCACCGCCTTCGCCCCGTACGTCGACCACCACCGCACCGAGCGCGCCGCCCGGATCGTGCAGGCGCTGATGACGGCCGCGGACGGGCTGGCCAAGTCGCCGCTGGCGGTCGCCCTGGCCTGGGTCCGCGACCGCCCCGGCGTGGTCGCCCCCGTCGTCGGCGCCCGCGACGCCGCGCAGCTACGGGGTTCACTCAGCTCCGAGGACCTGGTCCTGCCGACCGCGATCCGAGCCGCCCTCGATGACGTCAGCAAGCTGGACATCGGGTACCCGGAACGCCGCCGGGGTTAGACGCGCTCCTGCTCCGGGCAGTCCTCCGGCTCGAAGTACCCGCGCACGTCGGCGCGGTACGCCAGCCTGGTCGCGGCGACGAGCAACGCCACCGCGACCAGGAGCACGCCCAGCTCCCCGGGTCCGGAGAACAGCGCGAACCCGGGGACGAGGGTGACGCAGGCGGCCATCACCGCGGCGAAGCGCGCCCACGCCCGCCCGGCGCGCAGGCTCAGCGCGAACCACACGGTCAGCGCGAGCGGCACGAAGAAGATCGCGAGGTCGTGGCCGCCCACGACGGAGAGGTACGTCATCTGGGCGGCGCTGACACCGGCCCCGGTGACGAGCAGCCCGCAGGCCGCGCGCACCGGGGCGGGCGGGTCGGTGGGGCTCGGGTCCCCGAAGATGGGCAGGTTCGCCGGATCGATCGCCATGGCTGCCTCCTGCGGTCGTGCCTGCTCAGTCGGCCGATCGCACCGCATTGTTACAAGTTGGTCTCAAAGTCCCCCGATCGGGTCAATGCCGGCCTGTGAGATACGCGGTGCGGGGTGTCGTGGCCCGCTCGCCCGGTGTGCGGGATGCTGGGGGGAACGTTCCCGAATCTTCTGCGCGGAGGTCCGAAGTTGCGCCCCCTGGTCGTCGTCGCCCTGGTCGTCAGCACGGGGGCGAGCCTGCTCGCGGGGTGTTCGTCCGACGCCCAACCCACCGACGAGCTGATGCTCTCGTCGAACCCGGTGGCCGCGACCGCCGCCCGCTCCCCCGCGCAGACCAAGACCCCCGCGGGCACCGTGCTGCCGCTCGCGGCCCCGGTGACCGCCGTGGCCACCGACGAGCGCACCCGCACGCTGGCCGTCGCGGTGTCCACTCCCCCGTCGGTCCAGCTCTACGACCTGGACGGGCTCGACGCCGCCCCCCGCTCGGTGGCGCTGCCCGGCCCCGCGACCGCGCTGGCCGTGGCTGCCCCCGGCGGCCCGGTGCTGGCCTCCACGGGCGACAAGAACGCGGTGGTCCGGGTCGACCTGTCCTCGGCGACCGCAACCCCGGCGACCGTGGACGGCGACCCGGTCGCCGCCACCGGCTACCGGTCGGACACCCTGGTGGCCGTCCGTGGCGGCAAGGGCGTCGCGGTCCTGCGCGGCGACGGGGTCCAGCGCGTGATCAGCGGCGGCCTGCTCAGCGCCGACCAGGTCTACGGCGTCGGCGACCGGGCCGTGGTGCTCGACCGCCTGCGCAACGCCGTGTTCCAGCTCGACGTCGCCCAGGGCACCGTCGGCGAGGGCCTGCGTGCGGGCCAGGGGGCCACGAACGGGGTCGTCGACCGGTTCGACCGCGTCCTGGTCACCGACACCCGCGGCGGCGCGCTGCTGGCGTTCTCGGTGGACCCGCTGCTGATGCGGCAGCGCTTCCCGGTCCCCGGTTCGCCGTACGGCATCGCCTACGACCGCGAGCGGGACCTGGTGTGGGTGACGCTGACGGAGACGAACGAGGTGGTCGGTTTCGCGGTGGCGGGCGAGGAGCCCGTGGAGCGCCACCGCTTCCCGACCGTGGTCCAGCCGGACTCGGTGGCGGTCGACCCGGTGAGCGGTCGGGTCGTCGTGGCGTCCGGCACCGGAGGAGGGGTGCAGGTGGTGCAGCCGTGACCGATGAGGACTGGGAGTACATGCCGCTGCGGTTGCCGCCGGGGGTGTCCCGGCTGACCGCGGCCACCCAGCTGTCCATCCACGCGGAGTTCGCCGGGTGGGAGCTGTCGAACGTCCGCCTCTACAGCGACGGCACCCGCAAGGTGGTGCTGCGGCGCAAGCGCCGCAACGTGCCGCTGCCCGGCATCATCACCTGACGCCTCAGCGCGAGGGCTGGTCCTCGACGCCTTCCCACACCGCCTTGGAGCCCGCGTCGCCGACGCGGTAGACCTGCACGCCCGCGGCCACGCCGAAGCCGATGCTGAGCAGCGCGGTCACCACCAGCGCGACCTTCGTCCACGCCGGAGCGGTCCTCGTCGCGGTGACCGCGTCCCCCGGGGCGCCGGGAGCCGGAGTGGACGGTGCGGTCGCCTTGGCGGCGACGGTGTGGACGACCATCAGCGCGAGGATCGACAGGAACAGCGGCAGCACGAAGAAGATCAGCGTGCCGCCGAGTTCGGCGTGCTCCTCGATCAGCGGGTTCTCCGGCAGCTTGCGCTCCAGCCCCTCCCCGCTGCCCGCGGCGACCGGGACCATCGCCGTGCCCACCGCCGCGACCGCCACGACCAGCCACCCGTAGCGCCGCCGGGCCGCGGGCCACAGGGCGATGACGACGGCGCCGAGCACGGCCAGCGGGACGAGCACGACGACCCCGTGCACCACCAGGGCGTGCAGCGGCAGACCGTTGACGAAATCGGGCATGTGCGTACCTCCGTGACAAGGAAACCTCGTCGGGGTGTACGCCGCACCGCCGAACCCGGTTCACCACCCACCGGGAAATCGACCCACCTCACCGCCGCAAGGCGGCCTGGGCAAGTCCCACCAACCGCGGCAGCAACTGCGCGACGGCCTCCAGCGGCAGCATGTGCCCCACACTGGGCAGCACCACCGCCACCCCGTCCCGCGCGGCCCCGGCCAGCGCCTCGGCGTGCGCGGCGGGCACCAACCGGTCCCGGTCCCCCACCATCGCCAGCACCGGCACGTCGGCGGCGACCTCCAGCGCGGCCTCCCGCCCGAACCGGTCCAACCCCGGCCGGAACAGCGCGGCGGTGTCCGGCCAGTGCGCGGTGACCATGTCCGCGACCAGCCGGACGTCGTCCGGGTCGGGGTTCTCCCCCAGCAGCACCCAGCGCAGCCCGACGGTCGTGGCCTTGTCCAACCGGCTGCCGATCCGCTCCCCCAGGATCGCCCGCAGGTCCCGCAGCACCGCCCCCAGCGACCCCGGCCAGGCGACGGAGGTCTCCGCCAGCCAGCCGACCCCGGTGGAGAGGAAGGCCATCCCGGCGAGCCGGTCGGCCAGCAGGTCCCGGTGCCGAGCGGTCGCCGAGGTCAGCACCTGCCCGCCCGCCCCGTGCCCGACCAGCACCAACCGGCCGCGGGGCACCAGGCCGTCCACCAGCTCGACCAGGTCGTCGGCGAGCCGCTCCACCAGCGCGGTCGTCAGGGTCGCCGCCGAGGACTCCCCGTGCCCGCGGTGGTCGTAGGCCAGCACGGACACCGGCCGCTCCGCGGCCTCCGGCAGGGCGTCCACGAGCCGGTGCCACACCCGCCGGTCCAGCGCGAAGCTGTGCGCCAGCACGACGGTGACACCGGCCTCGGGATCTCCCGCCCGGGTGAGGGCCAACTCGGCCCCGTCCCCCAGCACGAAGCGACCGGTGGTCCGCACGTCAGCAGTTGCGGAGGAACCGGTCGAGCACCCGGGTCCCGAACTTCAGCGCGTCGACCGGCACCCGCTCGTCGACGCCGTGGAACAGCGCGGTGAAGTCCAGGTCGGCGGGCAGCCGCAGCGGGGCGAACCCGAAGCACCGCATGCCCAGCGTGCTGAAGGACTTGGCGTCGGTGCCGCCGGAGAGCATGTAGGGGATCGCCTTGGCGCCCGGGTCCTCGGCGGTGATGGAGGCGGTCATGTGGTCCACGAGTGCCCCGTCGAACGTGGTCTCGACCGCGCGCGAGGAGGTGATCCACTCGCGCTCCACGTCGGGCCCGAGGATCTCGTCCAGCTCCCGCTCGAAGGCCGCCTGCCGCCCAGGGAGCACCCGGCAGTCCACGACGGCCTCGGCCACCGAGGGGATCACGTTGGCCTTGTACCCGGCGCTGAGCATGGTGGGGTTCGCGGTGTCCCGGATCGTCGCCCCCACCACCCGGGCCACGGCCCCGAGCTTGGCCACAGCGCCGTCGAGGTCCTCCTCGTCGAACTCCATCCCGGTCAGGTCGGTCATGGCCGCGAGGAAGTCGCGCACCGAGTCGGTCAGCACCAGCGGGAACTTGTGCGTGCCCAACCGGGCCACGGCCTGGGTCAACTTGGTGACGGCGTTGTCCTCGTGCACCATCGACCCGTGCCCGGCCCGCCCCCGCACCCGCAACCTCATCCAGGCGATGCCCTTCTCGGCGGTCTCGATCAGGTAGGCCCGCACCCCGTCCTTGACGGTGATCGAGAACCCCCCGACCTCACTGATCGCCTCGGTGGCGCCTTCGAACAGCTCGGGCCGGTTCTGCACCAACCACCCGGCCCCGTAGTCCCCCCCGGCCTCCTCGTCGGCGAGGAAGGCGAAGATGATGTCCCGCTCCGGAACGATGCCGTCCCGCTTCATCCGCCGAGCGGTCGCCAAGGTCATGGCCACCATGTCCTTCATGTCGACGGCCCCGCGCCCCCACACGTACCCGTCCTGCACCGCCCCCGAGAACGGGTGCACAGACCACTCAGAAGCATCAGCAGGCACCGCGTCCAAGTGCCCGTGCACCAACAACGCCCCCCGAGAAGCATCCCGCCCCGCCAACCGCGCGACGACGTTCCCCCGCCCCTTCGCCCCCGACTCCACATAGGTGGTCTCAAACCCCACCTCCCCCAACTTCTCGGCGACGTACTCCGCCGCCACCCGCTCCCCCACCACGGTCGCCGGATCACCGGTGTTGGTCGTGTCAATCCGAATCAACTCACTGGTGAACACCACCGCCTCCTCCTCGGCGACACTGGTGCCCTGACCCACGGCTGCGTCCCTCTGCTCATGCACCTCGCCTTCCTATCACCCCACCCGCCCCGGTTTGAGCCCCTACCGGCGTGTCGGATACTCTGTAACCACACCGGCGAGGCCTTGACCTCGCAAGTCCGGGTGGCGGAATGGCAGACGCGCTAGCTTGAGGTGCTAGTGCCCTTAACGGGCGTGGGGGTTCAAGTCCCCCCTCGGACACACGCACTATCTACACCGGGGCAGGCCGTCACATCGATGGCCTGCTCTTCTGGTTGGTAGACCATGTTCAAGTCGAGGTTCCGGTACAGCCTGGCCAGCCCAGCAGGCTTGGCGTCTGCCAGGGTGGCGCCGACGTCGCCGAGTGAGTCGATCATGGCGTAGACCTCGGCACGGTCCAGCTCACCCACGGCGGGCTGGTTGTCCATCTCGACCTGTGCGGCCACCCGATCGGCTTGCGCCTGGTTGATCGGCTCGACCAGCGCGGCGGGGTCGACACCGGCCGCGATCGCCTCTTGCAGCTTCCGCAGCCGCCGTTCCGCTTCTGCCTTGCGCGCCTTGGCGTTGCTGGTCCTCGGCGCCTCATGAGCGTCGGACTGGGCACCCATGAGGGTGGCCACGGTGTCATCAAGGTTGTCCGGGTGGAACAACTGCCCGATCCACCCGTTGACCGCCTGAGTCACCGCGTCCTCACGCAGGTTGACCGTCTTCGGGTGGTCGTTGAGTGTCGCCGATCCGGGTGCCATCGTGCGGGCTGTGCACCGGTAGTAGGCGCCGCTGCGGATGGTCGCGCCCTGCATCTTCCGGTGGCACACCCCGCACCGCACGATGCCCCGCAGCAGGTACGTCCGCGCCGAACTGCGCCCACCCCGCTCAGCCTTCCGGGCGGTCGCCAGACCACCACTGGACTTCGACCGGCGCAGCAGTTGGGCTTGGGTGAACAGTTCAACCGACACGATTTCCGGGTGCGCCGGAACCCGGGACCGAACAATCTTGTCCGCAGGCGCCTTCCGAAACAGCGTCTTGTGTCCGGCGCCCACATCGTCCGGGTCAATCAACGTCTCATGTTTCGACCACCGGCCAAATACCGCGTATCCGGTGTATCGCGGGTTCTCCAGAATCGCCCGAATTGTGCTCGCTTGCCACCCGTCCGCGAGTCGGTGCCTGTTCTGATCCGGTCGCCGCGCTGATGGGCATTCGACGCCTTCACTGTTGAGCATGTTGGCGATTGCGCGGTCGCCGTTGCCGTCGAGGTATTCGGCGAAGATCCGGCGAACCACGTTCGCCGATGCGTCCTCGATCGCCAGGACCCGCAGCCGGTAGCCCTCGGCGGCCTTGCGCGGGTTGGGGTGGGTGCCGCCGTCCACGGTGACGTACCCGTACGGCGCCCGCCCGCCCTGGTGGCGGCCCTCGTTGAGGACTTGGGCGTCCATCGCGGCCCGGACGCGGGCTTGGACGTGCTGGCGTTCGGACTCGCTCATGCCCCCGAGCACGCTCATGAGCATCTTGTGCGAGGGGTTGCGGGGGTCGAACCTCCCTCCCAGCTCAGGAATCCACAGTTCAACCCCGTAGGCGGCGAACCTCGGGGCGATCAGCGAGAACTGGTTGCCGAACCAGCACCGCGTCCCCTCACCCACCACCAGCGCGTCCCACCCACGCCTCGGGTTCTTCAACGCCGCGAGCAGTCGCGCCCCGTGGGTGCGCCGCTCCCACGGCACCGACCGGGACTGCCCGATGTCGAAGAACTCCGCCACCACGGTCCCGCCGACCGGCTCCACGAACTTGCGGGCGTTGCCCAACTGCCAGCCGTGCGAGGTCTCCGGGTCCTGGTTGTCCTCGGTCGAGCACCGCCCGTAGAACGCCACATTCCACGACAGGCGCGCGGCCAACTCCGTTTCGACCTCGATGCCCCAGAGGTCATCCAGCGTCGCCCACGGATTCGTCATCTCGATGGTCATGCGTCCCCCTTTCCAAGGTCTCCATAGTCGTCAGTTCGATGAGAATGGCAAGCAGAATGCGGGCAGCGGTCGGGTTCAATCGGGGAAGTTCACCCGGTAGACGCACCCGCACCCGTGTTGCGTCCTGGTCAGCCATCGGCGCTCACCCATGCCCACAGCACCCGCAGCCGCCACATCCCGTCTACCTGCCTACCGCCCAGGTCAGGCCGCATTTCCGCAGGTCTGCCGGAACCTCTACCGGCGCCTACCCGGTAGAGGCCGGTAGGCCCGGTCATGACGAACCCCGGTAGGTGTCCCACGCCGCCGCGAGCGCGTCGCGGCGGTACCCGTTGCGGTTGCGCCGGTCGATCTTGACTTGCACCGGCCGCACCGCCAAGGGCGCCAGCGCCCCGGCCAGTTCGTCCGCCGACCACTCGGTGTACCGGTCGTCAGCCTCGGCCAACCGGGTCAACAGGGTCTCAGTCCACAGCCGATCATCAGCGCCGAACGCGGCCAGTACGTCCCCGACCGCCACCCGGTCGACCGGATCAACCACGGCTGGCTCAGTCCCACCCACGAGAGCGGCCGTCCGGGTCTCCACGTCGATCCGGGGCAGCCCCCGCGCGGCCCGGTGGGTGCCGTTGAGCCGTGCCCGCTCGGCGGGCACCGGCCGGATCTTGTTCAGCACCGGATCGCGCGCCCCGGCCGCGTGCACGTAGCACACCCCGGCGTCCTCGGGCGCCTCCCCGGTGGCCGGGTTGAGCCGGTCCGGGCGCCACCCCTCGGCGCCCATGTTCGCCCCGAGCACCAACCGCACATCCGAGTGACGGCAGGCGTGCATGATCTTCAACGCCGCGATCTCCGCGACGGCAGCCCCGAGGGCGTCCGATGTGGCCTCACTCGCCGCCAACACCAACGTCACCCGCGCCTTGCGTCCCACCCGGATCAGGTCGACCGCCAGGCTCTTCGCCCGGTCGGACAGTCGGGGGTACTCATCGCAAAACACCACCACCGCAGGCCGGTCCGGAGTGGCGTCCCACGCGTCGCCCATGCCCAACCGGGACAGCAGTCTCGGCCGCGCCTGCGCCATCGCCAGCGCTTCGACGAACGCGGCTTCGATCCCCGGCATGTCCCGTTCGGACCGGGCCACGCCTCCACCCAGCACCTCCAGCCCGTTGCCCGCCGGATCGAAGTCCCACACCTGCGCATCCGAGCACGCCGACACCACGTCCGCGAGCGTCCGCATCGTCTGCGACTTGCCTGCGCCAGGCCCACCGATCACCACCCCGTGAACCCCGTAGAGCGAGAGCCGAAGATCCTCCCCACTCATCCGCACCCCGACGGGATGCGACTCACGGATGCTCAACGTCCCCGGTCCGTGGTCGGGTGCCGCCGCCAACCCGGCGAACGGGTCACGTTCGGCCAACCGCAGCACCACCCGCGCCCGCCGCCCCCGATCCGGCGCCGCCAGCACCCCACCTGCGGGCAGGTCCAACGTCGTCTCCAACTCCGCGACCTTGCCCACCAACCCCGCAGGCGTCCCCCGCCGCAGGACAACAGCCGTCTCCCATCCCCACGGCTGCCTGCGGGCGCTCTCCACCGCCCGCAGCTCGATCCCCTCGGCCGCGACCGCCCGCGCCACGCAGTCCGCCGCCTGGGCGCGGGTGTGCGCGTCGGCGATCGGGTACGGCTCATCCGGCCCTGGCACCCCGGCCACCAGTTCATCAGCCCGCACGGTCCGGGGTCGACGTGTTCGCCCCACAGCGGCCAACACCCCCACAACCGCAGCTCCCGACCCCCACCCGGCCACCGGCCCATACCGGTACACCAGTCCGAGCACACCCACCAGCAGCGCCAGGCCCAGCAGGACCACGACCGTCAGCCGCCGATACGCGGTCCGCCGCCATGCGTCCCGCGCGCCCTTCACCCGGTGCGCCCGCACCCCCTCGGTCTCCAGCTCGCGCACCAACGGCCCGAAGTCCCGGTAAGCCAGCACGTACCGGCCCAGACACGCGGCCAACCACCCACCACCGACCACGGCGAGCCCGAGCACCCGCACTAACCCCGGCAACCCGCGTCGGACCGACCACCGCAGCAGCCGCAGCACACCGCGCCAGACCAGCCGTAGCACCAGCCCAGGGGCCACGTGCACAACCCACCCGACCGCATCACGGCACCGCGGCCCGACCAGCCGCCACACCGGTTCGACCACTCGCCCGATGCGCGAGCACCCGCGAGCCACGATCCGTCCCAGGACGGCCCACCCATGCCATGCGGCCACCACCCGCCACGCGATCCCCGGATATGCCAGTCCAGGCCAGTAGGTGACCCACCGCGCCCAGGACCGCCGAACCAGCGTTGCCACCCGACCCAACGCCAGCCGCCACCACGGCAGCCCCGTCCGCACAATCACCACTCGCGAGCGAACGGGGGTGCGACCGCCTTGCGACCGCACCCACTGCCGCCTCACTGGTCACCGCCCAGGAAGCTCTCAGCGGTGTAAGACTCCTGCGCATAGGCATCGGCCACTTCGGCGGCCTTGAATGCCTCCACCGCGATCTGCCGATACAGCCACGCCCCACGCCGCCGGTCGGTGGCGAAGTACTCCAACTCCTCGCCCAGGTACCCCAGGTGAAAAAGCCTGCTCTGAAGGTCTTCCCAGCGTTCCACGATCGAGTCCCGTCTTCTGGTTTCGATCCGGCGTATTCACCGGCCCGTGAAACCAAGTAAACGGTTCGACCAACACCCATTTGATGAAATGCGCGCATGACTCCTATGCGCGACAGGCTTCGCGCATTTCTGTCGCACGCATACCCGCTATGCGCGGCCCACATCCAGTCCGAGCGTCCGAAGCAAAGCGCCGAAAGAACTCGACAGCGAATCCAACGCTAGTCGCCCCTTGTCCGCAGTGGCCAACGACGGACGACCGATGATCCCAGACTTCGTATACCCGCCCATCCCTACCGCGTGCAGATACGGCCGATCCGATGCGTCAAAATCGGCATCCCGATATCCCGGCCGTACAACCTCGGGATGCGCGTGCAACAGGATCGAGGTTTCCCACTCACCACCATGCATGTCCTCATGCGCCGACGTCGCCATCCCTGCGGCCCGTCGGGCAGTGTCGACGTCATCGCTTCCGGGGAACAAGCCCAGCACAGGGCCGTTCACGTTGGCTTCCTGCGCGATGTTGGACAGCACGTAATTGCCGCCGTGTCCGTTCACCATCACCAACTTGTGCACCCCGGACCGGGCCAACGATGCCCGGATATCACCAATCATCGTAATCAAAGTCCCGGCGCTGATGCTCACCGTTCCCGCGAACCCCTCATGCTCATGCGAGCACGACATGGTGATGGGAGGAAGACAGAACAAGCCGTAGTCAACGGCAACTCTCCGAGAAATGGTCTCAGCGATGATGGCATCCGTCGCCAACGGCAAATGCCCGCCGTGTTGCTCGAAACTCCCGACGGGAAGAACCGCGACCGACGCGCCGCGTTCCGCTTCTTCTTCCGCCGTGGCACCGGCAAACATAGACACCCTCGTTCGTCGCCCTAATTGAACCGCAAAGATGCTACCAGCCGATCAATCTGCCGGGATTCCTCCACCGCCCCCTGAGCCGCCAACACCCCCGACACGCGCCCGAGTTGCGCCTGAATCCGAGCCGACCGCGTTTCCATCGCTATGACAGTGGAATTGCGTGCCACCTGCGCCGCGTACTCGGGCTGTCCGTCCATCGCGTGCGCCAGCGACAACCGTGCGAGGCACAGCCCCAAGTCCCGCCGGAACTCCGGCTGCCACTCGCTCAACCCCTTCCACAGCGACCCGATGGCGTCGTGCGGCCTGCCCAGCTCCACCCAGCAGTGCGCCGCCTCCATCTCCAGATACTCAGGGGTGCAGTAGTGCCCCAAGTCCATCTCGGAGTCCGGTGTCCGAGCTGCCAGCGCGAACGCCTGCTCCAGTGCGTGAGCACACGCCACGTCGTTGCCCTGTTGGGCGTAAGCGTGCGCCTGCTGGCGCAGCGCCAAGGCACGCAACCGGGGAGACAAGGACTCAGCTTCCCTCAGCGCGGAGTTCGCCAGCCTCAGCGCCAACTCACTGCGACCCGCATCGGTTGCGATGTTGCTGCGCCGCATCAGAATGTAGGACTTCGACTCGCCGTCATCAGCCTCGTCGGCGAAGTCGAAAGCCGTCGCCGACGACTGCATCGCGTTCACGACGTCCCCGGTGTCCTGATACACCCACCCCGCGAACTCCGCGTACCGAGCGCCCACCCGCAACAGCGCCCGCCGATCCCTCCCCCTGGACTTCTCCAACAGCGACTCGATGAACCGGAGCTGCGGCGGCACTACGTCCAACAGCGAGTGCGGCCCCGCGAGGTTGTCCGTACTCGCGTAGTGGTCCAACGTCCGCAGCAGCGTGTCCGCCATGGCCGAACCGGTCGGGGCACTGGCAGCGGGCACCACCGGCCCACCCGGCAACGCCAACACGTCCTCAGCGCGCGGCATCGGGATCGCACTGTGGTCATCCGGCAGCGAGAACCACAGCAGTTCCGCAGGCATCCGCAGCGCCCGCGCGTAGTGGATCAACTTGTCCAACGCTTCAACCCGGTTGCGCCCGGACTCGATCCTGCTCAACTGCGACTGGGTGACAGTCCCCAGCCACCGAGCCACCGTCTCCTGCGGTAACGGCTTGTGCCCGTGAGCGGGGTGGTACCGGTACGCCCGGACGACCGCGCCCATCTCCCGCGTGGCGAAGGCGTCCCGCATTTGATCAGTCGCCCAGAACGCCATGCCCAGCTTCGGCGCGTGGTCGGTCCCCACGCCGCTCACCTGACGGCACGGAGCGCACATGCTCGTCTGGCTGTCCCGCGCGAGCCTGCCGCCGCACTTCATGCAGTACCGGCCGCTCATCCCTCCCCCTAGCCGGGCGCGCATACCCGCCCCGTCCCGTACAGCGTTTCAACCCCTCAACCTCCACCATAACCCCAGGTCGAGCCCTGTATGACTTCCACGCATAAAAATCATGCGCCCGTGTCGATAGAAGCCCTTTACCCAGCCCACCACTGTCAGGAGGTGAAACACCCGAACCACCCAGCCAGAACAGGCCGCACATGCCCCAAGACCGGCAGTTCGTCCGTGACTACCGAACCGCCTTGGCCCTGACACTCACCACCCTCCGCACCACCACCGAAACCAGCATCCGTGACCTCTCCGACGCCACCGGCGTCCCAGAACCAACACTTCGCAGCTACGAGAAAGCAACAACCCAACCCACTCTCTCTCGACTCCTGACCATCGCCACCGCGTGCGATACCACCCCTTTCGCCATCCTGCTCACCACCGCCGAGTACATCACTCGCGCTCACGGTTATCCACCCATCACGCAAACAATCCAGTCACCCATCCGCCAACACCTCCACGCCCTGCTTTTCTACTGCGGTATCACTCCTTCTGAAATTTTCAATTACGACCGGAGCGACCACTGATGAGACCTAAAAAGATCATCACTCCACTCGCGCGGCTACACATACCGCAACCGCCAACCATCGTGCCAACAACTCTCATCGCACAACTCCAAGCCGTCCTCACCACGGCAGACCAAATCCGATATGCGCTCGAAGTCGGAGGCCTGAACCCCGCAGAAGTCGAACGGCTCGAAGCCCTCGAACCCTGCGTTCTCACCACCTGCCACGAACTCCTCGCTCAACAACTCACCCGGACCAAACGGTGACCTCAAACGACGAAGACGAACCGCCCACCCAAATGTACTCACTCCCCGGAAACCTGCTCGACCTTCTGATCTACCCCCCAAAAATTCTCAACAATTTCGCTGACAACACCGCCACCTTGGAGTACGTGGCCCTATTCGGCATCGCTCTCAATGACACCACCACGTGCCTCCGCTGGCTCCTCGACCACCGCGACACCCCCAAAGCCCGAGAACTCTTCGAGGCGTTCACTCTTGCCGAATTCAAGGCAGAAAGCACATGAACTCAACAAAACTCCGCGTCCCCTACATTACCTCTTGGTCAGCAGAAGCCACCACCACAGCCCCCCACCTCATCCAACTCCCCAACAAACGAGGCATTGCCTACCCCGACGAAACCATCGGCGACCGCGACTCCCGAGGCATCCTCTGGGCACGCACCCCACTGGCCCAAGGCCAAGGCACTCCCGAATTCGGTCAAGTCCACTCTGCCCGCCAACGCCGCGCAATGCGCAAGCTTCTTTGCCAAGTCTGCGCCAACCCCGCCGACCACAACCCCGACGGCATCCTCTGGGTCCTTCCCGACCACCGCACCGACTGGCCGAACTGGCCCAACGGCATGGGCATTACCGAACCACCCATCTGCACCCCCTGTCTCAACCTCTCCACCCGTGCCTGCCCCGCTCTCCGCCACGGCCACGCCATCATCCGCGCCGCCCACGCACCCCTCGCAGGCGTGCAAGGCGGTCTCTACACCCCCACACCCATTGGCCCCCGCCCCCAATCCCCAGACCCCCAAATCCTGCACTACGACAGCCCCCGCCTCCTCTGGCTCCTCGCCTTCCATCTCGTTCGCGAACTCACAGAAACCACCGTCCTAAACCCCTAACCCTCAGTCCGACAGGACACCTCATGCCCATAGCCCACCGCCTGACCCCCAGCAACAAACTCGCCACCACCCCCCACGTCCGCATTTACCACCACGGCCACACCTTCCGCCTTGCCAAAGGTGACACCCACATCGCCGTTTTCCACGGCACTGTCATCGAACAACACCGCCACCTGATCATCCGGGACCACCTTCCTTCAGGTCCAATCGTTGAAGGGCCTCAAATACCTATAACGGTTATCCGCACTTCACCGGGTCACCATTGGGCTGATATCGCCTCGCTTTATTCGATCATCAAACAGTGGGAAGCGGTTCGCTCAGCAATCTGATTTCAATCGAATGTCGCAATAATCCATAACCTGCGATGTGTCCATACGGACCCGTCCCGTATAGTGTAACGCTGAGGTGATGTCCATGTTCCGCTATAAGCATTGGATGGCTATAATTGCCTTGTACATCCTTGGAGTATTCCTGATCCGCCGTACAACCCGGGGATGCAAAGACCTACGCGGGCACGATCGGCCTTGGTCCCAACAGGAAAGTGATGGCATGGGTGACGACAGCAATACGGGTCCAGCCATCGGCAGGAGACCTCTACGGGAACAGGCCCGGAAAGAAGTGGCCGAGATTGAAAGATCTACCCGATGGTACGGCTGGATCTACAAGATCTTGAAACTGTTCTTGCACAAACGAATTCGACATATCGTGCCGACCAAGATTCGCGAGCTTGTGGTCTACTATATAAACGTTCTCTATCAATACCATGAGCACGATGTGCAAGTACACATCGCACCAGAAGATCAGAACAGATACCTTCCAAACGAAGACGAGCACATCGAACTCTCCCATGCATGGGTGGTGGAGATTGTTTCGCCATCCACATTGGAAGAATTTATCGAAAAAGTAGAGCGTCAGAAACTTGATTCCAACTCACTGCTTCTTGGTGTACGGGAAAATACTCGTGAACGCATGGTCGACGCGCGCTCGGGGCAAGGCTACACCCAATGGTCAATTGGTACAGTAGTTGCAGAGAACGTTACGACCTACTATCCTGATAGTGTACGGCGCAGAATCCCCATAGAGTTTGTCTCAATACATCTTACAGCGGTGCATCTGGGGACAGGGCTCACGGCGATTATCGGCGATTTTCAGGTGTCCGCTGAGCATAAAAAGAAGATTGATGTGCTCTGGCACCAAGCGCACAAGCCCGAAATAATCCACAACAATAATGGGTTTATTCGCGCAGAGGACGGCGAATGGACCTTCTACAGAAAGAACCAGGAGAAGAGAAAAGCTCTGCACGACGAAGCTCGCAGATGGTTTTCGGAGTATTGTCCCGGCTTTTTCTCATCGAAAAGTAGGCCGCAACTTGTTCTTGATTTAATGCTCACAGATAAATTCGACCCGCTGACACCTCGTGTGACCAAGACTGGCATCGAGAGTTCTTTGAGGGCTGTAGGGCTAACTGAGTATACTTCGCGAATTACGACTTCCAAGTCCCTCCCCGGGCTAACCTTTGAAGAAACGAGCCATATCCTGTGCAGGGTGTTTGATCGAACTCCTACTTGGTCGCTATGGGGACAGCATAATCATGCCAAGGATGAGTTTCATGGAGAAGTTCACTTGTACGGTGGAACGCTTGCCAACGCGATATCTCATCGCGCCGGAAAGACTATTTTCGCATTCCTGGTGCAGAAGGCAACGCTGGAGATGGTTGCGGTTCTGGAAAGTGAGTACGCGGAGTTACGTGACACGGCTCGACGTCGTCACGGCAAGTTTCGTTCAAAAGACTTGCGCAGTGTCCGTACCAGTCTACTCTCTCTGAATTTGGACCTAACAAGTCTCAGACAAGACATTGACGAGATCTATCACTCCACGGAGCGCTACGACCTGAAAATTGATCTAACCCTGGATTTGTCTCCAAATCTAAAAGCGGGAGATGAAAGACTGGACAGAACTCCGTTTGAGCCAATAGATATCACACATTTCGACCGTAAGCTTCAAAAAGATGCGATTGCACGTCTTATACAAATAGACAAAGATTTTCGAGAAACTCTAATGACCGCCTCCTCTCTGGGTGCTTCAATCGATACTTTTAAGGTGTCGAGACTTGCCCTGGCGGTCTCCGCATTGTCATTGGTTGTAGCAACCTTGACTATTTTAGCCGCAGAGTACAAGACTGAAACGGTGTTTAGCCACGTGCGCGATTGGCTCTTTGGTCTATTCTAGACCACTTCTAACCTTGGTCCACTCCATCGACTGATTGGCCTACATTTCGGATTCCGAACGATGACTACCGGTCTGGGTTCCACCTCGTTGTGGCCACGTCAGGATGCACAACACTGCTAGCAGCGGATGCGATCGCGGTGAGTGCTCATAGGCTCGGCAAGGTGAGGCGTGTAGCTAGTGCGTGCCTCCCGCCTCGGACACTTCTCAGTGGGGAATCCGCACAGTTTTGCGTGCTGTACCGAGTGGCACTTTGACACCCGTTTCGGGCTGATCCACCCCGTTCGGGGGTGGTCGTGGTGAGCCCTGATGTGATCCCGCCGTCGGGTTTGCCTCCGAGTCCTGCCCCGTTGTCCCGGCCGGTGCCCGCTGTGGCGGTGTCCGGTGGGGTGGGTCGGCGTACCCCGTTGGTGGCGGTGGCGCAGCCGCGGACGAGTCCGCTGGTCTACGCGATGGCGGCGTTGGACTTCAACAGTGGTGTGAGTTGCGGGACGATGCTGGGCGCCCTGGGGTGGGAGGGTGACACCCGGCTCACCGTCCGCGAGGTCGACGGGCTGGTGGTGTTTACCGCCGATCCCGGCGGTGAACACAACTTGGTCGGGCTTCGTCGGGTGCGGTTGCCGTCGTCGTCGCGGCGACGGTTGGCGGTGCGCCGGGGCGATCAGTTGCTGTTGATCGCCGATTCGTCGTCCGCGACGTTGACCCTGTATTCGCCCGCCGTGGTCGCGGATGTGGTCGCGGCCGCCCACCGGGCGGTGGGCGGCCGCGACCGGGGAACGGCGGGCGGGCACGCTGATGTATGCGATGTCGGCGGTGGACGCGCAGGGGCGGGGTCTCAGAAGGACACCGACCGTGCCCACGCCCGCCTGCGCGGCCCCGGCGCCCAACTCAAGAGCGCGTCCTGCGCGAAGTCCGCGTCAGCCCAAGCCGCGTCGGTGGACTGGCCAAAGCCATTCACGTGCTCCAGAACCATGAACCACAGCAGGGTTAAAGGTGAACTGGTGCACGAGGCGCGTGTGGGCTATCCCGCTGGCGTTTCCCGCCCGGCATAGGTCTTGAGTTTTCGCGGGAGGTCGATTCTGCAGGCCACGTGTGGGTTCGTCTGACCGAGGGAGGTGCGGTGGGCGGTGATGAGCACTGCGTGCCAGTCGGCGGTGCTCGAGCGCATCGAGCACCGCCGCAGCCGGAGCAAGGCGAGCACACTCCACCAGATCGCTGCCGATGGCACCAAGCCGTCGAGCTGCACCCGAGCCGCGCGCCACCTCGAACCCGGTGGACATGGCGGGATGACCTCAATCACCAGGCCTGTCACCGTTGACCAGCAGGGTCTGCCCCCTACCCGGAACTGCGGGACCGCCCGCGCGGGCGGGCAGCCGGTGCAGGTCCTCCCCGCCACCAGCACCCGCCCGGCCCGCGGCTTGGCGATCCCGGCCAGCGCGCGCAGCAGCGTCGACTTGCCGCTGCCGTTGGGTCCGACGACGCCGACGACCTACCCGGCCGCGAGGTCGAGGGCCACCTCGGTGAGCATGGTCCGACGGCCGATGGCGCAGGTCAGCGCCACCGCCTCGATGCCGCTCACGAGCCGAACCGGTAGCGGTGCCTGCCCAGCAGCGCGAGGAAGGCCGGGGCGCCGATGAGCCCGAAGACCACGCTCAGCGGGATCTCCGTGGGACACACAGCGATGCGGATGACCACGTCGACCCACACCAGGAACACCGCCCCGAGCACGGCCGCGACCGGCAGCAGCGCGCGGTGCCGCGGCCCGACGAGCAGCCGGGCGGCGTGCGGGACGACCAACCCGACGAACCCGATGCCGCCGGAGACCGCGACCAGCACGCCGACCAGGACGCCCAGCGCCACGAACAGGGTGATTCGCACCTGCCGCACGGGGACGCGACCGCCGAGGCGGTCTCCGGCCCGATCAGCAGCGCGTCGAGCCACCGGCTGCCCAGGAGCATCAGCACCCCGACCACCGCCACGATGGCGGCTGGGAGGACCAACTGCTGCCACCCCGCGCCCGCGAGGCTGCCCAGCAGCCAGAGCCGCGGCCGGGTTGGGGCTGCGGAAGACGAGGAAGCCGGCCAGCGCGGAGAACGCCGAGCCGAGCACGGTGCCGGTCAGCACCAGCCGCAGCGGGGTCAGCCCGCCCTGAGCGGTGGCCAAGCCGAACACGACCAGCGCCGCCGTCAGCGCCCCGGCGAGCGCGCCCGCGGTCAGGGCGTAGCCGCCCGCGGAGGCGAACAGCCCCATGGTGAGCACCGCCGAGGCGCCCACCCCGGCGCCGGAGGACACGCCGAGCAGGTACGGGTCGGCGAGCAGGTTGAGCACCAGGGTCTGCACGCCAACGCCAGCCCGGCGGCCACCAGGACGGCCAGCAGCACCCGGGGGCGCGGAACTGCCGGACGATCGTGTCCGAGACCAGGGCGGTGGTGGCGCAGCCGCAGGTGCGGGCCCGGAGCACCCGGGCCACCGAGCCGAGGGGGAGCTGCTGCGCGCCGAAGGCGGTGAACACCACGACGCTCAGGCCGAGCAGCGCCACCAGGACGAGGACGGTGGCGCCGACGCGCAACCTCACCGGGGAGGCGCTGGGCAGCGGGAACCGCGGTCGTTGTCCATCAGCGTCTCCTCGGGGCTGGCGCGGCCCGGGTGCACAGCGACAGCGAGAGGTCTGGCTCCCGGTCGTCTTCGACGACCGGTCACAGTGGCGCGACCGCTCCGGTTTCCCACCGGATTCCCTCGGCTGTCGGCGACAGCACAAGCACGCCCCCGCGCCCGCCCCGCACCCCGTCGCCCCGGTTCACGGTCGGTGAAGACAAGAGCTCGGTTCAGCCAGGGACCTGGGTCGACAGCGCGAGGAGCACGAAGACGACCAGGACCACGAGCGTGAGGCTGAACGCGAGGCCCACCAGCCCCGCGATTCCGGCGCCGCGGGCGGCCGACCGGCTGGGCTCGGGCAGGAACCGGCCTCAGCCGAAGCCGGTGAGCGCGGTCGCCAGCGAGACGGCGGTGTGGGCGGCGAAGTACGCGTCCGCGAGCGCGCCCCCCGCGTGGGCGATCAGCAGGGCCACCTGCGGTGCGGCGCCGACCAGGAACCCGGTGGCGGTCGGCCGGGTGGACGGCGTCGGGGCGGAGTGGTGAACGGCTGTGCTTTCCGCATACCCAGCGTCGCGGCGCGGGGGCGGTGGCCCCATCCGCAGGACTGCTCAGCCGCGGTTCGGCAGGTTCGTGATCCCGACGGCCATCATGACCGCCAGCGCGATTCCCAGCGAGAAGCGGCGGACCTCTTGCGCCGGGGTGAGCGCGGCCAACAGGCCCACGACGACGGCGACCCCGGCGCCGGTCGTGGCCACGTCTCGGTGCTTGCCGCGAACGCCCATGCGCCCAGTCTGCTGGGGGTCGACCGAGTCGGCGGGTCAGAAGTGGACGCGAACGGTGGAAAGGACAATCGCCACCGCGACTACCGGAGTGGCGGTCGGCAGCGGGTGGTCCGACCCGGTGGGATGACTGGCCCACCGTGGTTCAATAGATTCGTTTTGTTACTTTTGCCCAGTTCAGGGAGGGACTCGGCGTGTCGGGGAGCACCGTGGTGCGAACGCCCAGGCGGGTGGCGTTCGCGAGCGCGATCGGGACGACGATCGAGTGGTACGACTTCTACCTCTACGCCACGGCCTCAGCGCTGGTGTTCAACAAGGTGTTCTTCTCCTCGGTCGACCCGGCGACCGGGACGCTGGCGGCGTTCGCGACGTTCGCGGCCGGGTTCGGCGCGCGGCCGATCGGCGCGGTGGTCGCCGGGCACCTCGGCGACCGGATCGGGCGCAAGGCCGTCCTGGTCGGCGCGCTGCTGCTGATGGGCGGCGCGAGCACGCTGATCGGCCTGCTGCCCACCTACGCCACGATCGGCATGCTCGCGCCTGCGCTGCTGGTCGTCCTGCGGACGCTGCAGGGGCTCGCGGTCGGCGCGGAGTGGGGCGGGGCGGCGATCCTGACCGTCGAGCACGCGCCGCCGGGCAGGCGCGGCTGGTTCGGCGGCTTCACCCAGATCGGCTCCCCGGCGGGCATGCTGCTGGCGACGGGCGTGTTCTGGATCACCCGGACGGCAGCCGGGCCCGAGGCGTTCCTGGCGTGGGCGTGGCGGCTCCCCTTCCTGCTCAGCGTCGTCCTGGTCGGCGTCGGCCTGGCGGTGCGGTTGCGGCTGCGGGACGCTCCGGAGTTCCAGCGGTTGCGCGACCAGGGCGGGGTCGCCCGCCTGCCGGTCCTGGAGGTGCTGCGCGCGGCGCCGGTCCCGGTCCTGCTGACGACGGGCCTGCGGCTGTCGCAGATCGGCCTCTACGTCATGCTCACCACCTACGGCCTCAGCTACATCTCGGCCAACCTCGGCGAGGACAGCGATGCAGGCCTGATCGCGGTGGTGGTGTCCTCAGCCGTGTCGATCGGCACGACCCTGGTGTGGGGCGGGCTCACCGACAGGTTCGGGCGCAAGCGGCCCTACCTGTTCGGAGCCGTGGGCGCCGTCGCCGCGCTGGCGTTGTTCTTCCTCGCCGTCGACACCGGGTCCACCGTGCTCATCGTGCTGGCGGTGGTGCTGGCCACGAGCGTGTTCTTCGACGCGATGGCCGCCGGGCAGCCCGCCTGGTTCTCCGAGCTGTTCCCGCTGCACCTGCGCTACAGCGGGGTGTCGCTGGGCTACCAGATCGGGTCGGTGCTCGCGGGCGGGTTCACGCCGCTGATCGCCGCGGCGCTGGTGCTGGCGGGCGACGGGCGGCCGTGGTGGGTGCTGCTGTACTACGCGGGTCTGGCGGCGGTGACGATCACGTGTGCCGCGCTGGCCCGGGAGACGGCGTTCGAGGAGCAGCTCGACCGGACCTGACCAGCAGGGCCAGCCCCGCGCCGAGCGCGGCGACCACCCCCAGCGCGGTGAACAGCGACTCGACGCCCGACCCGGCCGCCACGAGCAGCCCGACGACCAGCGGCCCGGCGATCCCGCCGAGCCGCCCGAAGCCGGTGCACCAGGCCACGCCCGCCCCGCGCACGGCGGTGGGGAACGTGGCGGTGGCCAGCCCGATCACCAGGATCTGCGTCCCGGTCGTGCCCAGCCCCACGACCGCGACCAGCACCGGCACCACGGCGGCGGGGGGCTGCGAGCCGATGAGGAGCATGCCCGCGCCGCCGAGCCCGAAGCAGCCCGCCACCACCCGCCGGGGCCCGAACCGCTCCGCCAGCGGCGAGGCCAGCAGCGCCCCGACGACCGCGCCGCCGTTGAGCACCAGCAGCAGCACCAGCGACCCGCGCGAGCCGAACCCGGACCGCCCCATCAGCTCCGGCAGCCACGTGCTCAGCGCGAACACCAGCAGCAGCCCGATCCCGCTCACCACGCCGAGCAGCACCGCGGGCAGCAGCGTCGGACCGGTGAACAACCCGGCGAACCCGGACCGCCCCCGCTCCCGCCCGCGCCACGCGGGCGACTCCGGCAGCCGCCACCACGCCAGCGGCAGCAACACCACCAGCGGCAGCGCCCCGATCCAGAACAGCCCCCGCCAACCGATCGTGTCCAACAGGGACAGTGCGGCGACCGTGCCGAGGACGCTGCCGAGCGGGATGCCGCAGTAGGCGACCGTCGTGCAGAGCTGCCCGCGCCCCGGCGGCGCCAGCTCGGACACCAGCACCCCGGTCGTCGCCACGACGACCCCGATCCCGATGCCGGTCACCAGCCGCCAAGCCCCGAACGCCTGCGTCGACGAGGTCAGCGCGGTCGCGCCCATGCCCACGGAGAACCACGCGTACCCGCCCAGCAGCACCGGCCGCCGCCCCCACCGGTCCGACACCGCGCCCGCGGCGAGCGCACCGACCAGCACCCCGATGAGCGCGTAGCTGCCCAGCGCACCGGCCGCCGCGGGGGTCAGCGCCCCGATCTCGCCTGGCGAGCGCAGGAACAGTGGCACCAGCGCGCCGTAGACGACCAGGTCGTACCCGTCGAACACCAGCCCGGCCGCGCCCAGCGCGACCGGCCAGGCCAGGCCGTTCCTCACGCGCCCCACCGCACCGGCAGCGCGGCCAGGTTGAGGTGGCGACCGTTGGCGTAGTGCCTGCGCACGGGCCCGTCGAGGGTCATCGGCGGCGCGGCGGCCAGCTCGTCGAGCACGGCCACGATCTGCCTGCGGCCGAGCTGGGCGCCCAGGCAGAAGTGGATGCCCTGGCCCAGCGACAGGTGCCGGGCCGGGCCCCGGTCGAGCCGGAACGCCTCCGGGTCGTCGAACCGCTCGGGGTCGCGGTTGGCCGCGCCCACGGCCAAGAGCACCCGCGACCCGGCCGGGATGGTCGTGCGCCCCACCTCGACCTCGCGCGTGGTGACCCGGCTGCCGTGGTCGACGGGCGCGTCCAGCCGCAGCGACTCGTCGACGGCGGCCGGGCGGGCGCCCGGGTCCCGCGCGAGCCGGGCGGCCAGGTCCGGGTCCTGGGCCAGGCGCCAGAGCAGGTGCCCGGTGGTGTTCATCGTGGTCTCGTGCCCGGCGATGGCGAACGCGACGAGCATGACCCGCAGCTGCTCGTCGGTGACCGGCGCGCCGTCGACCTCGGTGCGGACCAGCTCGGCCAGGTAGGTGCCGTCGTGGTCGCGGCGGGCGCGGGCGATCTCGGCGTCGAGCAGGGCGGCGAACTGCGGCCAGAACTGCCCGCCGGTGGCCATCCTCGACCACGTGGTGCGGGTCAGCTCCAGGATCTCGCTGCGGGCGGCGTCGGAGAACCCGATGGTGGTGGCCAGCACCGCCAGCGGCAGCGTGGTCGTCAGCTCCGCCACCAGGTCCGCCGACCCGCGCGCCACCAACGGCCGCACGACCTCGGCCGCGAGCCGGTCGATGCGCGGCTCCACCGCGCGCACCGCCGCCGCGGCCAGCGCCGGGCGCATCAGCGAGCGGAACGCGGTGTGCTCGGGCGGGTCGTACTCCAGCGGCGCGAACCTGGGCTGGTCGGCGCCGCGTGGGAAGAACACGCCCTGCGCCGACGAGAACGTCCCGTGGTCCTTGAGCGCGTCGAACACGTGCCGGTAGCGGGCCAGGACCCACACGCCGCCGTGCGCCGCGGAGTGCACGGGTTCGCCGACCTCGCGCAGCCGCCGGTGCACGGCCACGGCCACCTCGGGGGTGAACTCGGGGTCGTGGTGGTCGAAGCGCGCGACGAGCCGGTCGACGGCGCCGCTCACGCGGGTCGCTCCACGACCACAGCCGTCCAGGTGTACCCGCCGCCGCCGTTGAAGACCGCGGCCTTCTCCCCCGGGCCGAGCAGGGTGGTCAGGTCGGCGAGGTTGGCGAGCAGGTCGCCCGCGCCCAGGTGCCCGGTGTGCTCGCCGCGGTCGAGGACCTCGGCGGTGGTGATCTCGCCGAACACCGGCCGGTACAGCTCGTAGGTCAGCCGCCCGATCCGGGGCAGCAGCAGGTGGCGCAGGTCGTCGAGGGCGACGCCCGCGCGCTCGGCGGCCTCGGTGACGACCCGCTTGGCCTTGCCGGTGGCGGTGTCGGTGAACGCCTCGCGGGTGTGGGCGGCGAAGAACGCCTTCTTGGTGCGGGCCAGGTCGATCGGGGCGCCCTGGTCGTAGCGGCCGGTGCTGAACGGGTCGTCGCCGCGGTGCATGCCCTCCAGCCGCGGGGCCGAGGCGCTGGCGATCCCGAGCAGGCGCAGCGCGTCCGCGGGCCCGGGCGCGGCGGCCAGGACCATCGCGGTGCCCGCGTCGGCGTGCACCAGGCCGCGGTCGGAGCGCCAGCGGTCGAAGCCGGGCAGGCAGAAGCGGTCGCCGGTGGTCACCACGGCCAAGCCGTCCTGGTGGGCGTGCAGCCAGCTCGCGGCGAGCTCGGTCGCCGCGGCCCCGCCGTTGGACAACTGCCGGACGCCGACGGGGAGCGCGTCGCCAGCGCCGACCTGGTCGGCGATGTAGTGCGGGGGCGACCACAGGTCGTGGCCCTGGTACTCGGTCCAGGCGTGCAGCAGCAGCCCGACCCGCGCGGGGTCCACACCGGACTCGGCCAGCGCGGCTCGGGCCGCGTTGGCGGCGAGGACGGGACCGGGCAGGTCGGGTCCGGCGACGGGGATGGACGAGTAGCCGGACCGCTCGAGGTCCTGCTCGGTCATCCGGCCGTCGGCCAGGGCCTCGGCCAGGGTCTCGCGGGTGTCGGGCAGCCAGGTCGAGACGGCGCGGACGCAGATCACGGGTCCTCCTCGCGGTGCGGCGGGAACACGATGTCGAGCGGGTCGGACCCGGCGGGCAGGTGCTCGTCGGTGACCCACCGGACCAGGCGGCGGGCGGGCTCGAACCCGTCCTGCGGCAGCGCCGGGTGCACGCTGACCGCGCAGCCCAGCTCGACCGTGCGCTGCACCCCGACCAGCGGGAGCACCTCGCGCAGCCGGTGGCGCAGGGCTGCCGGGTACACCCCGACCGTCTGGGTGGCGGCGTCGAGGTGCCGGGCGGCGTCCTCGGCGGTCTCGACGGGGACGATGTTGGCCACCCGCCCGGCCAGCGACCCGGCGAAGCCGACCGGCTCGTCGAGGTGCGAGACGATCACCGCGCCCTCGTCGGCCTCGCCGCCGACGACGGT
This sequence comes from Actinokineospora spheciospongiae, assembly GCF_000564855.1. GTDB lineage: Bacteria > Actinomycetota > Actinomycetes > Mycobacteriales > Pseudonocardiaceae > Actinokineospora > Actinokineospora spheciospongiae. The sequence continues at coordinate 15,643 of NZ_AYXG01000212.1, read as the reverse complement.
GTGGAAGCCGCCCGCGCGCAGCGCGCGCAGGCAGGCCCGCAGCTCGGTGTCGATCCGCCCCGCCGCGGTGGACACGGTGGGCGGCAGCTCTCGCAGTTCCGCGTAGACGCGGCGGGCGAGGTCTTCGGCGGCCCCGGTGTCGCACACGGCGTAGACGACCCGGGCGTTCACGCAGCCGACCTGGTTGAACGCGCCCACGTCCAGTGCCAGCCTGCGGGCGACGTCGTCGAGCGCGGCAGGCTCGAACGCCTCCGGGCCGAGGATGGTGGCGCTGCGCTTGGGGTCGAAGGTGACCAGCTCCAGGCCCGGCTCCAGGTAGCGCACGACGTGCTTGACCGAGGCCATCCCGCCCCAGGCCACGATCTTGTCGAACGCGGCCGGGTGGTAGAGCCGCCGTTCCAGCGCCTCGTCGCCGCCCTTCCAGTAGGCCACCGACACCGCGCGGGTCAGTGGGTGGCCCGGGGCCATGTCGATCATCGTGCGGACCAGCGCGACCATCGTCAGCGGGTCGTTGGACGGGGTCTTGACAACCGCCTCGCCGCGCGTGACGGCCGTGCGGACCAGGGTCATGGCCGCGATCAGCGGGCTGTTGCCCGCGATGACGTGCGCGGACCGCACGCCGAACGCGTGCACCGCGCCGACGCGGCCGTCCGCCATCCGCCGCTCGGGCCAGCCGGTCAGCACGTCACGACCGATCGCGGCGACGACCTCCTCGGTGGCCTCGCGGGCGAACAGGCCGGGCAGCAGCCGGTGGTTCGAGCGGACCAGCCCCGGCGGGGTGTCGGCGAGCCCGGCCGACCGCTCGACCGCCTCGTCCAGGTACTCGTTGTCGACGAGCCTGGCCCCCAGCTCGGCCAGGTAGTCGAGGACCTCGTCGAGGTCGAGCGCGGCGAGTTCCCGGCTCAGCGCCAGGTTCCGCCTCCCCAGGCGTGGCACGACCGCGGCCGGGTCGGCGACGGCGAAGCCGGTCTCGCCGCGACCGCCGAACTCGACCAGCGGGCCCTCGACCAGCTCGCCGCGGACGACGGCGGGGACCGCCAGGGCCATCAGGACCCCCCGCTCAGGTGGTCCAGGGCGGCGCGGTGGGCGGAGTCGGTCGCCGCGCAGTTGATCTTGTCGACGTCGCCGACGTCCTTGAGCCGCCGGATGCCGTCGTGCACCTGCGGGGTGGACCGCCCGCACGCGCAGGGCTCGTAGGCGACCGTGATCCGGTCCTCGGACCGGAAGCCGCCCCAGTGGGTGCGGGCGAGCAGGTCGAAGAACGCGCCCCGCCCGGTCTGGGTGCCGGTGCGCGGCAGCGGCTCGTCGGTGGCCGGGTCGAGGACGAACGCGACCGTCCACGGCTCCAGGTGGTAGCGGCCCTCGCCGCACATCGGGTGCAGCGCGGTGGTCTCGGTCATCGCGTAGATGTGCTGCAAGCGGTCGGCCCCGGTGAACCGCAGCACCCGGTCCTGCCAGTCGTCGGGCATGTGCGCGCCCTTGGTGCCCCCGCCCGGCTCGATGAGCGAGTCGGCGGCGAACAGGCCGTCGAGGCCGCGGTCGAGCCCGGCCGTCGCCACCTGGTGCAGCGTGTTCCAGGTGTTCATCAGGTACACGCGCCGCCCGCGCAGGGTGTCGGCGAGGCGCTCGACGAACCCGGGCATGGCCGCCTCGGACTCGCGGCGCAGCACCTCGAACTCCTCGCGGCGGGCCAGCAGGCCCGGGTCGGCGTCGACGTCCTCGCCGCGGGCGCGGGCGGCGGCGATCTGCCCGGCGAGCAGCATGACGTCGGCGCTCATCCGTCCCGGGTGCATGGCGTGCACGTTGTCCTCACCGCCCGCCACGTGCTCGGCGAGGGCGTCGGCGCAGCGCATGATGCCGCTGCGGCCCCCGCGGATCATCGGCCACACCACCGGCACCGGGTCGCCGCCGCCGCGCACCCTGGCACCGACGACGGAGAACATGGCGTCGACCTCGCTGTGGGTGTGCGGGACGAACGACATGGTGCCCGAGGTGACCGACGAGTGCTGGACCCGCAGGTCGGTGCTGGCGTCCAGGTCGGCGAGCCAGTCGTCGATGGAGGTCGCCGCCGACGCCCGCGCGCCGGAGAGGTCCACTGTGGTCAGTCGGCTGAGCCAGCCGGTGAGCACGTCGAACCGCTTGCGGCGCAGCAGCGAGGCCGGGTAGGACTTGTAGACCTCCGGTGAGAACAGCAGCGGGATCGCGTCGCCGAGGGTCTCGATCGCCTCGACGCCGGTGTCGGCCACCATGGCGTCGAGCACCGCCAGCCCGCCGCGCAGGTCGGCGAACCGCCGCCGCAGGGCCGCAAGCTGCAGGTCGGCCAGCTCGGTCTGCCCGAGCCGGTGCAGCGCGCGGTAGTCCCCGCCCGCCCAGGCCAGCGGGTCGTCGGCGAAGAGCTCCTCGGTGGTCGCGGTCTGACTGCTCACGTGTCGTGTCCTTCCGGTGGTGCGACCCTGCTCGCCAGGTGGGCGCCGATGGCGGCGGTGGTCGGGTGGTTCCACAGCAGGGTGGGCGCGAGCGCGACCCCGGTCAGCCGCTCGAGCCGGACCCGCAGCACCGCGCCGAGCAGCGAGTCGACCCCCTGCTCGCCGAGCGCGGCGTCGGCGTCGAGGGAGTCCGGGTCGACGCCGAGGACCGCCGCGGCGCACGCGGTCGCGCGCGCGGTCAGCTCGACGGTCAGGTCGGCGCCCGTGAGCCCGGTCCAGCTCGGCGCGTCGCCGTCCTCCGCCGGGGGGTCGATCTCCAGCGCGGCCAGCAGCGGCGGGCGCGGGCCGGGGTGGTCGGTGCGGACGGGCAGCACCGCGACCGGCCCGCCGCCGAGGTCGTGCCGGGCGGCCAGGACCCGGTCGAGCGCGGCCAGCGACCGCTCCGGGGTGAGGTCGGCGCTGCCGCGCGCGTCCAACTCGACGTCGGTGGCGGCGGCCGAGGTCGCCATGCCCAGCCCCCGCCAGGAGGTCCAGGCGATGGACACGCACCCGGTGTCGCCCCGCGCGCGGCGCTGGGCGGCCAGCGCGTCCAGGAAGCCGTTCGCGGCGGCGTAGGCGGCCTGGCCGGGCAGGCCGAGCAGCGGTCCGACCGAGGAGAACAGGACCAGGAAGTCCAGCTCCGGGAACAGCTCGTCGACGACCTTCGCGCCCTCGACCTTGGCGTGCAACACCACCCGCAGGTCGTCCTCGGACAGCTCGACCGCCGGGGCGCTGCGCACCTGGCCCGCGGCGTGCACGACGCCCCGGACCGGCGGCACGGGCAGGGCGGCCAGCGCGGCGCGCACGGCCGCGGGGTCGGTGACGTCGGCGGCGACCGCGAACACCGTGGCCCCGGCCCCCTCGATGGCCCGCACGGCGCGCACCACCGGGTCGTCCTCGGCGGCCCCGCGCGGGGGCAGCGGGGTGCGGCCGAGCAGCACGAGCCTGCGCGCGCCGCGCTCGGCCAGGTGCGCGGCGACCGCGAGGCCGACCGCGCCGAGGCCGCCGGTCACCAGGTAGGTGCCGTCCGGGCGGCACGCGGGCGCGGCGCCGGACGAGCGGCCCAGCGGCACGGCCCTGGGAGCCGTGGCGCCCCCGGTGTCGAGGGTGAGCACCGGCTCGGCGCCGGGACGGGTCAGGTGCCGCAGCAGCCGGGGCGCGGCGTCGGGGGTGCGCAGGTCGAGCACGCCGCCGAAGGTGTCGGGGTGCTCGGTGGCCAGGACCCGGCCGACCGCGGTGATGTGCCCGCCGCCGACGGCCCAGACCCGCTGGCCCGGCCGGGCATCGCGGACCGCCCGGATGAGCGCCAGCGTCGACTCCGCGGGGTCCTGGCCGGTCGGGACCAGGACGTGCGCGGCGTCGACGGCGATCTCCGCGCCCGCCGCCCGCAGCGCGGCGGCCAGCCCGGGGTCGGCGACGGCCACCCGGCGGACCGCGTCGGCGGGGTCGTCGACCGGGGTCGGGCGGATGTCGAAGACGGTCTCGCCCAGCTCCGGCCGGGACTCGGCCGCACCCTCGGGCTCGGCGTAGCGCAGGCCGGTCAGCCGCGCCAGCGGCACGCCGTCCTCACCGAGCACCTCGACGTCGACGGTGAACGGCCGGTCCCGGTCGAGCGCGGCGACGACCACGGCCCGGTCCGGCGCGGTCCCGGCGACGGCGAGGGTGTCCAGGGACGCGGGCATGCGCAGCGCGGGCGGCCCGTCGAAGACGACCGACGCGGTGGACAGCGCGGCGTCGAGCAGCGAGGCCCAGCCCCGGTGGCGCAGCACGCCCTCGGGGTCGGCGTCGACCTCGGCGACCAGCAGGCCCTCGCCCCTGGTCAGCTTGTCGACCCGCCACGGGAAGCCCATCGCGGCCACGCCCAGCTCGGCCAGCCGGTCGACGACGCCCGCGGCGTCCACCGGCTCGTCGGCGTCCCGGTCGAGCACCCGGCGCGGCTCGGCGTCCAGGGCGCGGGCCGAGGAGTGCACCACCCAGTCGCCGCCGGGCAGCCGGGAGGCGATGCGCAGCGCCGTGCCCTCGCGGACGACCTGCAGCTCGCGTGCGGGATCGTCCTCGCCGGGGACGACAACGGGCCGGTGGAGCTCCACATCGGACAGACCGGTGGCTCCCCCGGCCGCCAGGTAGGTGAGCAGCGTGACAGCGGCGGGGACGATCTCGGTGCCCAGCACCGGGTGGCTGCCGGGGTAGGGGCGGGTGCGGGTGTGCAGCGTCGTGGTCCACATCCTGGCGGCGACGCCGTGCACGTCGGTGCCCGCGCCGAGCAGGGTGTTCGGCGGTCCCGGCCGGGTCGGCGACGGGCGCTCGACCCAAAAACGGCTGTGCTGCCAGGCGACCCCAGGCAGCCGCACCCGCCTGCCCGCTGGGATGTCGAGGTCCACGCGCACGCCCCGGCAGTGCAGCGCGGCGGCGGCCGACGACAGCATCGCGGCCTCGGGCCGGTCGCGGCGCAGGCTGGGGACCACAGCGCCGTCCGTGACGCCCTCGGCCGCCAGGGTCTCGGTGATCGAGTGCGCGACGACGGGGTGGGCGGAGACCTCGAGGAACGTGCGGTGCCCGTCGGCGACGGCCGCCTGGACGGCCTGGGCGAACCGGACGGGGTCGCGCAGGTTGGCCGCCCAGTAGGCGGCGTCCTGCGGGTGGCCGCCGCGCGGGTCGGCCAGCGCGGTCGTGTACAGGGTGGTCCCCGGCCGCGCCGGGGTCAGGTCGGCGACGGCGACGGCCAGTTCCCTGGCGAGGTCGCGCATGTGGTCGGTGTGGAACGCGACGTCCGAGTCCACCCGGCGCACGGTCCGCCCGGCGGCGGTCAGCGCCGCCGCGGCCAGGGCGACGGCGTCGGCGTCACCGGCGGCGACGGTGGAGTGCGGGGAGGCGGAGATCGCGGCGGTGACGCCCGCGAAGTCGGCGACGGCCTCGGCGCACTCGTCGAAACCCAGGTCCACCAGGAACATCGCGCCCCGGCCCTGCGCGCGCGGCAGCAGCGCGGACCGCCTGCACACCAGCCGGGCGCCCTGGGCCTCGGTCAGCGACCCGGCGGTCACCGCCGCCGCGATCTCGCCGACCGAGTGCCCGATGACCGCCGCCGGGCGCAGCCCCCGCGCCCGCCAGGAGGCGGCCAGCCCCAGTTGCACCGCGCACAGGGCCGCCTGGACGCGGTCGACCCCGCCCAGGTCGTCGGCGGTGATGACCTCGCGCGGCGTCGTGCCCAACTCGGCCTGGTAGACCGGTCCGAGGCGGTCGATGACCTCGGTGAAGTCGGGGTCGACGTCCAGCAGCCCCCGGCCCATCCCGGCCCACTGCGCGCCGTGCCCGGAGAAGACCCACACGACCCCGCCGTCGCGGGCGGAGCCGGTCACGACCGCGTCCGCGCTCGTGCCCTCGGCGACGGCGGTCAACCCGGCCCGGAGGGCGTCGGTGCCCGCGGCGGTGATCACGGCCCGGTGGCGCAGGTGCGCGCGGGCGGTGGCGAGGGTGAAGGCGGTGTGCGGCAACGGGTTCGCCTCGACGGCGTCAGCCAGCCGACCGGCCTGCGCGCGCAGCGCGGCCGGGGATGCGGCGGACAGGGCGAAGTGCGCGGGCGCGTCCAACTCGGCCGCGGCGGGCGCCGCGAGGGGATCGCCCTCCTCGAGGACGAGGTGGGCGATCGTGCCGCCGTAGCCGTAGCTGGCCACCCCGGCGCGGCGCGGGTGGCCGGGGTCCGGCCAGTCGACGCCCCGCACGACCGGTTCCAGGCCGGATGCCCGCCACGGCACGTCGGAGCGCGGCCGGGTGACCTGCGGGGTGGCGGGGACCCAGCGGTGGCGCAGCGCCAGCACCGCTTTGATCATCCCGGCGACGCCCGCCGCGGCCTCGGTGTGGCCGATGGTGGCCTTCACCGACCCGACCCGGCACACCGGGCGGTCGGCGGGCCGGGCCAGCACGCGGCACAGCGCGCCCGCCTCCACCGGGTCGCCCGCGGGCGTGCCGGTGCCGTGCGCCTCGACGTAGCCGACCGTGGCCGGGTCGACGCCCGCGGCGGCGTAGGCGGCGCGCAGGAGATCGGTCTGGGCGTCGCCGCTGGGGGCCATGATGCCCTCGGTGCGCCCGTCCTGGCGGACCGCGCTGCCGCGGATCACCGCGAGCACGTCGTCGCCGTCGGCACGCGCGTCCGCGAGGCGCTTGAGCACGACGACGCCGCAGCCCTCGCCGCGGCCGTAGCCGTCGGCGGCCTCGTCGAACGGCTTGCTGCGCCCATCGGTCCCCACGGCCCCGGCCTCGGTGAGCACGGCCGTGAGGCCGGGCCCGGTCATCAGCATGACCCCGCCCGCCAGCGCCAGCCGCGTCTCACCCGCCCGCAGCGCCGCGCACGCCGAGTGCACCGCCACCAGCGACGACGAGCACGCCGTGTCCACCGCCACGCTCGGCCCACGCAGGTCGAGCGCGTGCGACACCCGGTTCGGCACCCCGCACGGCGACGCGCCGATGCCGGTCCACGGGGTGATCCCGGGCAGGTCCTCGAGCAGCCTGCGCCCGTAGTCGTCGGTGCCGACGCCGAGGAAGACCGCGGTGTCCGTCCCGGCGAGCGAGGTCGGCGCGACACCCGCGTCCTCCAGCGCCTCCCAGGTGACCTCCAGCGCGGTGCGCTGCTGCGGGTCGAGCTGCTCGGCCTCGCGGGCGGAGATGCCGAAGAACGCCGCGTCGAAGCCGGCGACGTCGTCGCGGAACGACCCGCGGGCCACGACCCGGTCCAGCGCGGCGGCCTGCTCGCGAGACTGCTCGGCGTAGGCGCGCCACCGGTCCGGCGGCACCGGCCCGGCGGTGGTCTCCCCCTCCAGCAGCAGCCGCCACAGGTCGTCGGCGGAGTCCACGCCGCCCGCGAACCGGCAGCCCAGACCCACGACGGCGATCGGGTCGGGGGTCACGGCGCGACACCGACGCACGTCGCGCACGGGCAGTGCGGGCAGCCCTTGGCGTGCAGCTTGACCGGGGCCAGGGCGGTGACCGCGCAGATCAGGCAGGTCAGGTCGCCATCGGGGGCGATGACCTCCTCGTAGGGCACCGGGGCCATCCGGTTCTCGTGGTCGACGGGCATGTGCGGGGAGCCCACGGCCAGGATGACGTGGTCGGTGATGGCGCCAACGGCGTGCGGGACGTCGCCTTCGATGAGGTAGGTCTGTCCGGCGTTGGTCTCGTAGACTCTGCCGCCGTAGGTGATCGTGCCGATGCCGCCGACGACGGTCAGCACGTGGTGGCCGGGGTGGGTGTGCGGCTGGAAGCCGCTGCCCGCGGGCAGCCGGATCAGGTCCGCTCCGATCGCGCCGATCGTGGCCAGCTCCCGGCCGGTCGCGCCGACCGCGCCGTGCATGGCCGAGGGCAGCGGGCCGTGGCCGACGTGCAGGGTGGTGCGTTCGTCGTCGAGTTCGGCGTCCGCCCAGGTGACGATGTTCAGCGCGGGGGCGCCAGCGCGGGGTGGGCGGGTCTCGTGCGGCACAGTGGCTCTCCGTTCTTCGGCGGGGTCGAGCGGGGAGGTGCTGGCGGGGGCTGGGCCGTCACCGGGCCCAGACGACCCCGCCCAGGTCGTGGCGGCCCGCGCGCAGGGCGCTGGTCCCGACCGCGTCCGCGTCCGCGCGCAGCGCCTCGACCAGGTCCCAGCGGCCGGGGCCCGGGCCGTGCGGGACGACCAGCAGCTCGCCGGGGGCGCGGCGCGGGTCCGCCGGGTCGGCCACGCGGACCGGGCCGGTGTGGTTGAGACGCCGCACGACCTCGTCGGCCAGGCGCGCGCGGGCCGTCTGTGCGGCGGCCCGCAGGGTGGCCGTCCCGCCGGGGTCGAGCGCGCGGTTCCACCGGCTCGGGTTCTCCCGGCCCGCCGCCAGCGCCCGGCCCATGGCCGTGCGCTGCGGCTTGCCGGTGGCGGTTGCGGTGAACGCGCCGAACGCCAGGGCGGCGGGGCGGAGCGGGCCGTTCTCGGCGATGGCGCGGGCGGCGGCGATGGTGCCCGCGTCGGTGTCGGCGGTGACGAGGCCGATCTCGTGGCCGAGGGTGTCGTCCGGCACCGGGACGGCGGCGAACCGGCCGGGCAGCCCCGCCTCGCGCCAGGTCCGCTCCACCTCCAGCGGGTAGTGCTTCTCGCCGCCGCGCTCGATGCGCTCGCTGCGGCGGCCGGTGAGCACGAGCAGGTCGCCGCGCCGCGCGCCGAGGTCGCCGGTGCGCAGCCAGCCGTCCGGGGTGAGCGCGGCGGCGGTGGCCTCCTGGTCCTCCCAGTAGCCGCGCATCCGGTCCGCGGAGCGGATCCAGACCTCGCCTGCCTCCAGCCGCAGCTCGGTGCCGGGCAGCGGGGCTCCGACCGGCGGGTGGTGGTCGAGGTACTCCGCCGCCCAGCGCTCCGGGCCGGGGTGCGGTGTGGTGAAGGAGAAGTTGACCAGCTCGGTCAGCCCGTAGCCCTGGCGCAGCCTCGGCCCGTAGCGCGCGTGGAAGCGGCGGGCGAGGTCGGCGGTGAGCGGGGCGGCGGCGGTGATGAGGTAGTCCAGGCTCTCGGGCCACGGCGGCGCGGAGTCGAGCAGGTCGGGCAGCATCGCCGGGACGATCGAGGCCGTGCGCACCTCCTTGGCGCGCAGGTCGGCGAAGTAGGCGGCGGGGTCGAACCCGGGGTGCAGGACCAGCGGCGTGCCGGTGGTGTGCGTGCCCACCAGGGACATGACCAGCGCGTTGCAGTGGTAGAGCGGCAGGCAGGTCGCGTGTGGACGGTCGGGCGCGAAACCGTGCAAGGCCGCTGTTTTGGCGGCGTTGCCCAGCACCGCGGCCCTGGGCAGCATCACGCCCTTGGGAACACCCGTCGAACCAGAGGTGAACATGATCAGCGCGAGGCCGTCCGCGTCGGGGTGCTCGTGCGGCAGGCCGGTGGTCTCGACGCCGCCCGGGGTGATCACGGCGGAGGCGCGCACGCGGCGCACGACCTCGGCGACGCGTGAGGGCGGGGTGCGCGGGTCGAGCGGGACGGCGACCAGCTCGCGGTCGAGGCAGCCGAGCAGCAGCTCGGCCAGCCGGTCGCCGCTGGGCAGCGCGAGGACGACGCGGGCGCCTGCGGGCAGGTCGGCCGGTGGGGACACGGTCGACTCCTCCGGATTCCGCGCGGGCGTCGGGGAAACGCGGCCGGCGCATTCGGGGTACACGGGGACACAATGGGGGAATAGCCGGGAATGAAACGGGATGGCGCTGGTGCCGTACCAGCCGAGCGGTCGAGGGAAAGCCTGGCGCACCACCGACCGAACCGCCCCACCTCCCGAGTGGACGCTGCCGACACCGACAACGTCGATAGTACATATCCGGCAAATCAGACGCTACCCAGTATCTGGATTGGTGAGACACTCACCACCGACTTCCCAGCTCACAGCGCTTCCCATCGACCTGGGCCGGCCCCGGCGCGCGTCCTCGACCCGGGACCGGACAAGATCATCCTCGCCGGTGCCGCCCGCCCGGATGGACCACGACGGCGGTCCGGCAAATCGATGTCGGGCTATTACCGGAACATCACACCCGACCGCTAGGTTGAAGTCTGGTCCGACGCCACCGCACCCCGCGCCACGAGCAGTGAGGACGATGCCGGAACCCGCCGCACCGCATTCCCCGTACCCCCCGACCCGTTCCGGGAATCGGCGTCGATTCCGCCGCGCCCCCACCCGCACCCTCGTCCCGCTGGGCGGCCGCGCCCGGGAAGGAGTCCCCGCATGAGCGTCCCGCTGCTGCTCAGCGCACCCACGTCGGCCGAACTGGTGGCCCAGGCGGAATCGCTGTCCGGCGACCTGCCCGCCCTGGGGCGAGCCCTCGCCGCGCGCGCCCGCCCCGAGCACCGGTTCCGCACGGTCCTGCTCGCGCACGGGCCCGACGACCTGGCCGCCGCGCCCGCCGCCGCCGCCGCGTGCGCGCCCCTGCCCGAACCCGGTCCCGTGGCGTTCCTGTTCTCCGGGCAGAGCAGCCAGCGCGTCGGCATGGGCGCCCGACTCGGCCTGGAGTTCCCGCAGGTCGACGCGGCGGTGGCGCGGGTGTGCGCGCGGGTCGACCCGATGCTCCCCACCCCGCTGCGGTCGGTCGTCGCGGGCGCCGCCGAGGGCCTCGACGACTGCGCGTTCGCCCAGCCCTCGTTGCTGGGCCTGGGGATCGGCCTGTTCGAGCTGCTCACGACAGCCGGGCTGCGGCCGGACGTGGTGACCGGGCACTCCTTCGGCGAGTACGTCGCCGCCACCGCCGCCGGGGTGTGGTCGCTGGAGGACGCGGCGGCCGTCGTCACCAGCCGGGGGTTGCTGCTCGACGCGCTGCCGCCCGGCGGCGGGATGATCGCCATCGAGGCCCCGGAGGACGTCGTCGCCCCCGCCCTGGCAGGCACGGCGGCGTCGGTGTCGGCCGTGCACGACACGTCGTCGGTCGCGATCGCCGGGCCGCTGGAGGAGATCACCGCCATCTCCGACCGCTTCGCCGCGCGCGGCGTGCGCACCAGCCGCGTCGGCGTCGGCAACGCCTACCACTCCCCCGCCGTCGACCCGGCCATGCCCGCCCTGGCCGCCGCCATCGCCGCGGTCCCCGGCCGCCCCGCCGCGATCCACCTGGTCGGCAACTCCACCGGCGACCTCGTCCCACCCGGCGACGCCGCGACCCCCGACCACTGGACCCGGCACTGCCGCCTGCCGGTCCGCTGGTCCTCCATCATGGACACCCTCCAGGCCCGGGGCGTCGGCACGTACGTCGAGGTCGGCCCCAGCGGCGTGCTCAGCAGGCTGGCGGCCCGCTGCCTCCCCGCCGACGAGCAGGACCGGGTGGTCCCCGCCCTGCAGGCCGAACCGGACGAGACCACCGCCTTCCTGACCGCGCTGGCGCGGTTGGACGCGCGCGGCCACCGGATCGACTGGCAGGCGGTCTTCGCCGCGTCGACGAGCCTGCGGGCGTAACTCGACATCCCCGAGTCGCTTCAGCCGGCCGCCCTTCATCGGGTGGCCATGACCGACGTTGAGGGCCCAACCTACGAATACAGGTTGTGGTGTACCCCCGAACACCAGCTTGCCGAGGCCGTCGGCAGATGGTTCGACGACATGTGCACCTGGGTGGAGGTGGTGACCGGCCAGGACCTCGCCCCCCGTCACCGCGTTCACGACGTGGAGCCGGTCGGTGCCGGGCTCACATTCATCGAGCCGCCCGACGACGAGGCTCTGCGCCTCACGCTCACCACACCTCGTGTTCTGCCACTTCACGCGCAGCAATGGGCTGGCATTCTCGGGTTCGTTCGTGATGGCAAGAAGCCGCCCCTCAACGAGATGTTGAGCCGTGACGCGCGAGCGGCGCACAGCCGCAACGCCAGTCGGCGCGTGATCATCGATGCCGCCACTGCGCTGGAGATCGTCTTCGGTCGGCACGTCCGTGAAAGCGCCGATCAACTGCCTGAGAAGCCCGGATGAGTCGTGGGTGTTGGTGGAGCCGTTGGTCCCGGGGTTCGCTGTCCGTCCGCAGGGTGGTGGGACCGCGCCGGTGGGTGATCGGGCGGTGTTCACCGCGATCGTGTTCGTGCTGACCAGTGGGTGTGCGTGGCGGATGTTGCCGTCGTCGTTCGGGGTGACGGTGCCGACCGCGCACCGCCGGTTCACCGACTGGACGAAGGCCGGTTCGTTGGGGCAGATTCACCGGGCGGTCCTCGACGAACCCGGGACGGCCGGGTTGATCGACTGGTGCCGGGCTGTTGTCGACGCGGCGACGGTCCGGGCGAAAGAAGGGGATCGCTGACCGGCCCGAATGCGGTCGACCGGGCCAAGAGGAGGTCGAAGATCCACGTCCTGACCGACCGGGCCGGGTTGCCCCTGGTCGTCGAGGTGTCCGCGGCCAACCTCAACGACCATCTCGCCCGGCGAACCCTGGTCCGGGCGGTCCCGGCGGTGCGCCGGCGAGGCGGCAGCCGCCGGTTCCGCCCGGACAAGCTCCACGCGGACAAGGCCTACGACGTGAAAGAACTGCGTCGATGGCTCATCGACCGCGGCGTCATGGTCCGCATCAGCCGCCGCGACATCGACACCTCCGACAAACTCGGCAGGTACCGCTGGGTCGTCGAACGCACCCTCGCCTGGCTCACCAACGGATACCGACGCCTCAGCGCCCGCTGGGAGCGCCACGCCCGCAACTGCCCCGGCTTCGCCACATTCACCTGTTTCAAGAAACCACCCACATGAGACACACCCCTGGCGTTCGTGTTGCGTCACTCGCGAAACCGCCCTCGGCAGAGGATCGCGCGTGCCCGCCCTCCGCCGGCCGACGCGAAGCGCGCTCTGGACGCGGCGCGACGCGCGGCCGAGCGGACCGGGCCGGAGCCGGTCGCCTAGGCGGGCTTGCCTGCCGACACCACGAACAGCGCGGGCACCGCGAGGAACGTGCCGTCCGCGCCCCGCCGCCGCGCCTCGGCGGTCAGCGCCTCGGCCTCGGCCGCGGTGATCGCCCCGGTCTGCTGCGCGATGGCCAGCCCCGGCCCCGGGTACAGCGGCCACACCACCTCCGGGTCGGTGTGCACCGGCGAGTACGGCTGGACCTCGACATCGACGAAGCCCGCCGCGCGCAGCGTGTCGGCCGCGCGCACGCCGGAGCGGCCGTTGGCCAGGTTGTCCGACGACGCGGCCAGCACGGCGCGAGCGGCGCGCGGGTGGTCGGTGGCCACCGACATCGCGTCGGAGTCCAGGTCGACGAGCACGACCCGGCCGCCGGGGCGCAGCACCCGGTACGCCTCGGCGGCGGCGCGGTCGGGGTCGTCGAGGTGGATGTAGACGCGCTCGGAGTGGTACCAGTCGAGCTCCCCGTCGCCCGCGGGCAGCGCGTAGGCGTCGCCGACGCGGAAGTCGTGCCCCGGGTTGAGGCGCTCGGCCTCGGCCACCATCGCCGCGCTCAGGTCGACCCCGAAGGCCGTCAGCCCGCGCGCGGTCAACTGCGCCACGACGGTGCCCCGCCCCGACCCCACATCCACCCCGCGGCCCGACCCCAGCCGGGCGTAGCTCAGCTCGCGCAGCCGCACCGTCTGCGGCATCGCGTCCAGCCGCTGCAAGAGGTCGACGAACACGGCCGGGTCCGCCGCCTGGTCGACATCGGTGAACTCGGCCAGGTTCTCGTAGGTGTTCTCCATGTCGCCAGTCAACACCAAACCAGACTTATCGGGCGCTTCCCACCCTGGGACGCACCCGGGCGGCCGCCTCCTCCACCGTGCAGCGCACCGTCCCGGTCTGCTCACCGGCGCACCACCGCGCTGTGCTCGCGCCACAGCCGCAGCCCCCGGCGCAGCAGCGGCGGCACCGCCTTGCGCGACTCGGCCACGTCCCCGGCGAACCGGCGGGCGAACGTCCGGGCCGCGCTGGGCGCGAGCACCAGCGCCTCACCCAGCACTCGGCCCGCTCGCTGTCGGGCACGATCCGGTCGGCGAACAGCCCCTCGGCCACGAACACCGGCGACCCGCCCCGCGACAGCGGGCTCGACCCGACCCCGCGGTCGACGCCCGTACTCGTGGACCGGCACCTCAGCGGCGCCGGTATCCGTTGGTGAGCCAGGCGAGGGTGCGTTCGACGACCCAGCGGTACCTGCCGACCCGCAGACCGCCTCGGGCGACACGTCCCGAGCCCCTTTTCCCGACAGTCGACCCATCCACAGTGTTCGCTGACCACACAACAACACGTAAGCCGCAATACGCGAGGCGATCGCCACCCGCTGCTCAGCCACCGTCTCCACCGGCGCAGCCCGATGACGCAGCAACCCACCCCCCTCCTCCAGGAACCCCTCCTCATCGAAATCGAACAGTGGGTCCACCCCGTCACCGCTCCGGCGCGGACGAAGCCACCTCTCAGCCCGGGCACCAAATTCCAATCAGCTCACCACTGTCCACTCATCGCACATACACAGTCGATATCAGCCCCGACACGCCGAGCAGGAGCAGTGGCGCCAATCAAGAGTGCGCAACCCTTCCGAAGAGCCCGAGCGGGACCCCACCCAGCACCGAATTGCTCGACAGCCGGAGCGTGCGAGCGACGCCGCCGCCGAGCAACGCCGCCGAAGGCTCTGCGGGCTGGCACGCCCGAGCGCCACCGCAGGAGCTGAAGCGTCGAGCATCGTCACATCCGGCCCGACCTCCGTCCGCGTTGGGCGTCCGACTGCCCGACCTGAGGCTTGATCGCGTCGTGTGCAGCACCCCGCGAGAGCGACCTGCCATTGCCTGCCGGCCCGGTCCCCGGCCCGGCCCGCCGAACGACGGGAGTCCACCGGGTACACGGCCCCGGTGCGCGGGACCGCCAGGACAGCGGCGGCTTGGGCGGCGCTCAGCCCGTCCGTCGTCTCAGCCGCCGCGGCGGACGGGGTGACCAGACAGACGCCTGCGACGCCCGCGCCGAGCGCGGCGGTGAACTGCCTCCGGTTGGTGGTCATGGCTTTCCTGCACGGTCGTGCGGTCCAGGGGCGAACGTGTAGGGGTGGTTGCGGCTGGCAGTGGGCAGCGGGCCGGTGAACGCCTCGGCGTCCAACGCGATCCCGAGCTGCGCCGCCACCGCCGCCGCAGCCCGGCTGAACGCCTTGCCGTACGGCAGCGGTGCGGCGAAGTCGAGCACGCCCGCGGCGTCGAGCGCGGGGTCGAGGTGGTGCGGGTCGGTCCCTTCCCGTGTGTCGTGGCCCTCCCCGAGGGTGGTCGTGACAAGAGCACCACCGGGGCCGGTCAACTTCAGCACGGGTGGTGTGGTCTCGAAGAAGAACATCGTCACGACATCGTGCTCGCGGGCCAGGTCGAGCTCGATCTGGTCGAGGTAGCCCTTGGCCTGCGAGACCTCAGCGGCCATCGTCCACCCACCCAGCTCGGCGACGCGAACCCAGAACGGCGGGACGTGCAGGCCGGGGAGACCGTGCTCGCGCAGCGCCTGCCGCAGGGTCCAGTCGACGGCCGTCGCCGGGTCGAGGTCGAAAGCGCGCAGCACGCGTTCACGGCTCGCCCCCTTGGCGAAGGTCAAGCACCCCCCGAAATCGAGCAGTGGTCCCAGCCAGTTCCAGTCAGCAAGCGCCTGCGCCCCGGTCATCGCGACTCCCTCGTCGTCGTGGTCAGCCCACCTCGACCCAGCAGGGGTCGAAGTCGATCAAGCGGTTCGATCGGACCAGGTTGCCCAAGCTGCCGCCCACGCTGGAGTTCAGCTTGAATGGGGTGTGGCCGC
>NZ_AYXG01000211.1 GCF_000564855.1 Actinokineospora spheciospongiae | reverse complement strand
CGCCGATGGTACTGCACTCGTGAGGGTGTGGGAGAGTAGGACGCCGCCGGACTATCATTCCCGAAGGGGCCTGTGATGGAACACGTGAAGATCCGTGTTTCCACCGCAGGTCCCTTCGGTTTTTTCATGAGCATGGAGGATCAGGGTGTCGGAGTTCGGGCGTCGTGGCGGTACCGATGGCGGGGATCGGCGGGACGACCGGCGACCAGGGTCGGACCGCAAGGCAGGCAGTGGGGGTGGCCCTCGTCGGGACAGCGGTGCGGGAGCGTCGACCTGGCGCCGTGACGGCCAGGACGGCGGTCGCCCCAACGACCGCAAGTCCCCCCAGGACCGAGGCGGCTACCGCCCCACCTCAACCGACCGCGACCGAGGCGGCTTCAAGTCCGGCGGCGACCGCGACCGAAGCGCCCCCCGAGGCACCTCCGGCGACCGCGATTCCCGCAGCGGCGGCTACCGAGGCAACTCGGGTGACCGCGATTCCCGTGGTGGCTACCGGGGCGGTTCGGGCGATCGCGATTCGCGCGGCAGCCACGGCAGCACCTCCGGCGACCGCGACTCCCGCAGCGGCGGCTACCGGGGCAGCTCTGGTGACCGGGATTCCCGCGGCGGGGGCTACCGAGGAACGTCGAACGACCGCGACTCTCGCGGCGGGGGTTACCGGGGCGGTTCGAGCGACCGTGATTCCCGCTCCGGTGGCTACAGCGGCAGTGCCGGTGACCGCGACTCCCGGGGTGGCGGCTACCGGGGCAACTCGGGTGATCGCGATTCCCGTCCCAGTGGCGGCTACCGGGGCAACTCGAGCGATCGCGACTCCCGGCCCGGCGGCGGGTACCGGGGCAACTCGGGTGACCGGGATTCCCGTTCCGGCGGTTACGGCGGCACCTCCGGCGACCGCGATTCCCGCAGCGGGGGCTACCGGGGCGGTTCGAGCGACCGCGATTCCCGCTCCGGCGGTTACAGCGGCACCTCCGGCGACCGCGACTCCCGCAGCGGCGGGTACCGGGGCAACTCGGGCGACCGCGATTCCCGTGGCGGCGGCTTCCGCGGCGGTTCGAGTGACCGGGGTTC
>NZ_AYXG01000210.1 GCF_000564855.1 Actinokineospora spheciospongiae | reverse complement strand
ATCAGCCGATCCGCCATACCGGTCATCCCACTCAGACCTTTCCCAGCCACCTGACCGCTCCCGACGGGACGAACCCCTCAAGCAGGACCTCTTCCGAGTTCTCCGCCAGTCGATTCGCGGTGGCGCCCCGGATGCCCCCCGCGGCACAGGCCGCCTGCGTCGAGGCGTCGATCACCCGACCGCCGAACTCGTCGAGGTCGATCCGCACCGCCCTGCCCTCGTTCCACTCCTCCAGGACGCCCACGTCCTTCGTCGTGGAAATGTACCGCGACGTGAAACCGGGCTTGCTGCCGTTGGAGACGCGCCCGCCGGGCAGGCAGCTCATGTTCGGGTTCTTCGCCCTCACCCCTCGGCCGGTCGTCGGCGGAGTCGAGGTTGCGATAGACGACATTGCGACCGGATCCGCTGTCGCCCGCAGCCTTGGTGGCGCTGTTGCCGCTGCCGGCCTTCGGAGACGGTTTCGGGGTCGGCCACCTTGGCGTTGTCGATCGCCGTGTCATGGGGGCTGTAGACGCGGACGACGAACCACCAGTCGCAGATGGCGGTGTCGGATGGAAGGGGCGAAAGCGGAGATCGCAACGCGCTTGACCCGACGACAAGTGCACCGAGCCGACCGCAGTGAACGTCAACCGAGAGTGTTGATTTACGTTTCCCCAGGTCAGGCCGTGATCGGGGCACGTCTGGGGGTCAAGGGGTCGCAGGTTCGAATCCTGTCAGCCCGACGGTCAGAGGAGTCTTCGCAGGTGAGAGCCTGCAAAGACTCCTCTTTTTTGATCTTGGGATGGGCTTCCACACCGAGCACAGCGCTCGGTGCCACCTTTACCTTGAGGGTTGGACCATGTCCTACGAGCCCGAGCCGCCCCTGCCCGCCGACCCGACGTGGTCACGCTTCGTGATCTCGTGGGACCGTCACTTGCGGTCGGGACAACAAGCCGAAATCGACCCGCTACAACTACGAACTCGCGGTCACGCAATTCGCCGACTTCTACCACTGGCTTTCCGACGGGGCGCCCTGGGAGGCCGCTCCGCTGCGGGGTGCGGTGGAGGAGAAGGCACGGGAATGGTGGGAGGACTGGGAGACCCGGTTCGCCGACATCGACATCCACGCCGCGGCCGAAGACCCGTGTGAGGTGACCAAGGAACACGTCCAGGAGTTCGTGTACTGGATGCTGTTCACCCGGTCGGCCTCGACCGCTCAGAACAAGTTCAAGGTCACCAAGCAGTTCTTTGGGTACCTCGAGGACGACGACGAGATCGAACTGTCCCCGTTCGCCAGGCTCAAGCTGCCGAAGAAGGGCATCACGCTCACCCCGATCCTCACCGACGAGGAGGCCGAGGCGATCATCACCCACTGCTCGGGGAAGGATTTCGTCGCGGTTCGCAACCGGGCGATGATCGAGACCTTCCTCGACACCGCCCTGCGGTGCTCGGAACTGGCCCACATGCAGGTGTCCTCGGTCGACCTGCGCTTGGACCGGATCAAGGTGACGGGCAAGGGCGCCAAGGAGCGCATCGTCACCTTCGGCGACCTCGCCGGGCGGGCGCTGTCGAAGTACGACCGGATGCGGTCGAAGAAGCCGGGGGCGAACCTGGAGTACTTCTGGTTGGATGAGACCGGCACCAAGCCGTTGACGATCTCCGGGATCAAGAGCCTGCTGCGGCGACTTGGCGAGGCGCTGGGCATTGAGAAGCTTTACCCGCACATGTTCCGCCACACGTTCTGCCACAACTGGCTGTTGCACGGTGGCTCAGAGACCGGTCTGATGACCCTGTGCGGGTGGTCGACCCGCACGATGGTCGAGCACTACGCCCGCATCGCCGCCCAGACCCGCGCCCTGGCCGAGCACAAGCGTCTCGGCATCCGCAACCTCAGCGGCTTCCGCCCGGAGACCCGGCCCGACCTCATCGCCTCCTGACCACCCCAGGCCACTGCGACCGGGGAACCTTCCCCCAGTCGCGGTGGCTCCGGGCGGGCACCGGTCCGGCGCTGAACCGGTGCCCGCTGCGGATCGCACCCCCTGCACCGGGCGGCCTAGGCTGTCCGACATGGTTGATCAGGACCGTGTCGCGCGCAGGGTGAAGCTGGACATGAGCGTGGTGATCGAGGTCATGGACGCTGAGGCGCTCACCCGAGATGCCATCGCCGAGATCTCCACCACCGAGTTCGGCGGCCGTCCCGGCCGCACCCCAGAGCAGGAGCGCGACGAGTACATCGCCGAGGTCACCCGCGACCTGGCCATCGCGGTGCGGTGGCACGCCGACCCCATGGCGACCATCGACCACCCCGGCGCCGTCCTCGTCGAGAGCAGCTGCGGGGCGGTTGAGCTCGACGAGGACGGCGTGCCTCTGGTCAAGGGCCCGAACTTCGACGCCCTGTTCGAGGTCTGCCACTGCGCGAAGCAGGGCTGCGAGCGATGCGAGGACTTCCAGGTCACACCGCGCACCGCCGACGCCCTGCACAACGCGCTGACCTACCAGGCCGACCTGGCCTACGACGACGTCCTCGAACACGGCGACGACCCGGTGGACGACGACTTCTGGAACCTGTTCGACGAGTACCCCCGCATCACCCACCGCCAAGACGCCCTCTGGCGCCGCCAAGCCGCCCGCGCCTTCGACGACCTCGCCGCCGACCTCGCCCAAGGCCACTGGCCCCACCCCCACTGCCCCGCCGAGGAAATGGCCCTACACCTGGCCCTGCGCTGGGCCGAATCCGCCCTCACCGACGGCATCATCACCCCCTACCAGTCCACCACCGAACCCCACCGCGACGACCACGACTGGGGCATGCTCCTGGAAGTACTCGTCCAGGACACCGACATCCTCAACCTCTTCCACGTCGACATCGACGGCATCGAAGACCCCACCTCCGAGCCGAACCAGTTCATCGGAATGGGCGACTACCGCCCCGCGGCCTGGTTCACCGCTTCGACAACATGGACGGCCGCGACCCCCGACGCCCCTTCCGACGCTGACCTGGATGGCACTCGACCATTCTTCCCGCAACCACCATGTGCGACTGAGGAATGCTTGGTGCCGGCATTCCCGCCTACTGCCGACGGCTTGGCCGGGGCGGTGCCATCCGTGCGCTGTCCTGGGAACATGGACCCACTGACCCCAGGACAACGCACGCTGCGAGCCCAAATCGCCGCGCACACCTCGTCGCAGAACACCGAAGACCGTGTCGCCCGCAGCGCACCAGCCCGACAAGCTGCCCTCGACCGCTTCGACAAGCAAGTCGACCCCGACGGCACCCTGCCCATCGCTGAACGCATCCGACGCGCCCAAAGCGCCCGCAGAGCCTACTTCCGGGCCTTGGCGCTCAAGTCGTCAACCTGGGTAAAGCGGACACAGGCGGTTCCGACTGTGTGGTCGTCGTAGTTGACGCACATCGTGGACCTGGAAGCACTCGGGCATCTGGGCGTAAATCATGCGCTCACGTTCGATCCGCGCAGGAACACCAGGCCGGTCAAGGACTGCTCAACCAGGGCCACTGTGGCGTCCAGCGTCGCCCGTCCGCTACGCAACCGTCGACCGGCCTGTGCTGTTCGTGACACCAGGAGATCAATTTGCAAGGCCGAACGGAACGAGCCATACTTTCCGCCAGGTGTTGCAGACGCCTCGTCGGTGCCGCGCCCGGTAAGCGGCACCATCGGACGAAACGGCCTCGCCGTCTGAGCTTCAAATGAACAACCGTGGGCTACGTGGTTATTTCTACCCGCGGCATACCGGGCCCTGGCGCCGGGGAGATCCATGACTGATGCACGTAAGCACCGTCGATACTTCGAACAGCGCATCTCCTATACCGGGGAGACTCGTGCTCAAGCCGTTCAGTGTGCTCGTGCCAATGATGCAGATGTGCCGTTGATTCCGCCAGCAGCCACCTTTGCCCAAGCCGACTTCGAGGCCAATGTTCTGCGCGCCCTCGGCAAGTCGATGCTGTCGGGCGCACGAGTCGGTCAGCCTCAACAGCTCGGCGTGGACCGAGGAGCCTTCGGAATCATTGCGAGCCTGCCCACCCGCAACGGTTTGACCCTGGTGCCTAGTAGGCACCCGGCGACATTCAGCGAGTTCGTTGCCCGCCTGATCACCGTCTATGACCAAGCCGCCAACACCGCCCACGGGGTGAGCGGACTGCGGCTGCGCTTCACGCACTCGAACACCGTCTTGGTCGACACGATCAGAGGTGCACGGATCACAATCCGGGGTACACGGAAAAGCGATTGGGAAGCCGCCATTGCCGACAACCTTGATGAGGAGAGTCCGTCGAGTCTGCGCGCGGTCGTCGACCCCGATGACACTAGTGTAAATGACTGCTACATCAACTCCGACCGACTCAATCCAGACATCCCCCAAGACCACGTGGCCGCACACCTGCTCAGCGGCATCCTGCGCCGCGCACGGTTGTTCCACACCTCGGACGAACTCAACTTCGTCGACCTATGGGACAATACCCGGGACGACTCCACGGAAATCCAGGTCGAGTGGTCTGGCTTGCTTCCTCATGGAGAGGTCATCGATCGGATCGTTGACCCGGTCTTCGGTCTCGCGTTCCGTTTCAACGACACCGGTATTTTCTCCTGCGTATGCGACCCGTGCCTGTACCTTTACTACGACATCCCCCTCTACCATGCCGAGGAAGATGCGGTAATCCACCTGCGTCGTAGCGACCTCTACGATGCAGGACCAAGCCCTCGCAAGGTGTGCCAGACACGAGGACGCGGGCCACTCGTGGACCAGCGCATGAACCGCTGGCAATAGTCGTCCTGCGTACGCCTTCGCCGCCCGCGGTGACCGCCAGATGGACTTGCGGTAGGTGCTTGCGTGACAGCGCGGCCGTGCGGACAGCGCTGG
Organism: Actinokineospora spheciospongiae; assembly: GCF_000564855.1. Classification (GTDB taxonomy): domain Bacteria; phylum Actinomycetota; class Actinomycetes; order Mycobacteriales; family Pseudonocardiaceae; genus Actinokineospora; species Actinokineospora spheciospongiae. The sequence goes on along the minus strand of NZ_AYXG01000210.1, from coordinate 29,178 downwards.
AATCGCCGCGCGGACGTGGCCTGTTGCAGAATGAGCACGTGAAGTGGATGCCGTTGCAGACCGGTCGTGACCAGCTCGACGACTACGCCAAGGCGCGGCCGTTGGACGCGCTGGCCGAGTTGGTGTGGAACGCGCTTGACGCCGAGGCCACCGAGATCGACGTCGAGATCGAGAGCGCGTCCACCGGCATCGGCGGCGGCGACCTGCGCATCGTGCGCAGGATCTCGGTCTCCGACAACGGACACGGCATGGACCATGAGCGCGCTGAGTCGGCGTTCAAGTCCTTGGGCGACTCCTGGAAGAAGAGTCTCAACGGCCGGACCGTCAACGACAAGCGCGCCCTGCATGGCAGCCAGGGCAAGGGCAGGCTGTACGTCTACAGCCTCGGGTACAAGGCCACATGGAGCTCGGTGGCGCAGCACGGTGAAGGCAGGCAGCGGGTGACGGTCATGGCCGACTTGGCCCGCATGGCCGGGTTCTCCATCAGCGACCCGGCACCGACCTCCGAACCGACCGGCACCCTGGTCTCGATCCTGGTGGAGGAGCAACGCAACCTCTCGGCGCTGGTACGCGACGACGTCGCCGCGCAGCTGACCGCCCGCCTCGCCGGGCACCTGCTGGCCAACCAGGACATCACCGTCACCCTCAACGGCGCAACCCTGAACCCCACGGTCCTGATGGAGGGCGACCCCACCGAGATCGTTCTCACCCCCGAGGCCGCGGAGGCCTCAGCCCAACAGACGCAGCCGCCCACCTTGGTCATCGTGGACTGGAACGACGAGATGCGGACCGCCCCCGGACTCGTACTGTGCAACGAGGACCGGATGGCCCTCATCGAGCTGGACAAGACGGCTCCGCAGTCGCCGGTGCGTTCCACTGGCTACCTGTGCTGGGCCGGGTTCAGCCAGTCGCGGATCGACCTCGCCGTGGCGCGGATGAAGTACCCCGAGCTGATCAGCGAGGCGACCCACCAGTACACCGAACACGTCAAGGCCCGCACTGGCGCGGTCACCGCAGGCATCGTCGACCGGCTCAAGAACGAGCAGTCCTACCCGTTCGATCAAGAGGTCTCCACCGACCCCATCCAGCGCACCGAGCGCGAGATGTTCGACCTGGTGGTGGTCTCGGCACGCCGCGTGCTCAACGCGGGCAGCAGGCAGCAGCGGGCGATGAGCGCACGCCTGCTGAAACTGGCCATGGAGGAACGGCCCGAAGGGCTGGACAAGATCCTCGCCGAGACCCTCGAGCTCAGCGCAGACGACCGCGACCAGCTCGCCGAGATGCTCCGCTACTCCTCCCTCGGCAACATCATCAACGCCGCCGCCGAGGTCACCCAGCGCCTGGACCTGATCGCCACGCTGCGCCACTTCCTCTACAGCACCCAGGCATCCCAGCGATTCCGTGAAGTCGACCAGCTACATCCGCTGGTCAAGGACAACCTGTGGCTGTTCGGCGAGGATTGGAGGCTCAGCCGCAGCGAGTCCAGCCTGACCACGGTCCTGCGCGACGCCCTGCACGAGGACGCGCTGGTAGAAGCCGACCTCCCCAGCGTGCAAGGGGCAGACGTCGAACGCGGCAACCGCAGGGTCGACTTGGTCCTTCAACGCACCGTTCGCTCCCCGGGAGGGCAGGACCGCCTCGTCGTCGAGCTCAAGCGCCCCAGCGTGAAGTTGGGGATCAAAGAGCTGCAGCAGGTCCAAGGGTATGCGCGAACCCTGAGCAAGCACCCCGGAGTGGGCCAGACGAAGTGGACCTTTTGGCTCGTCGGCTCCTCCTGGGACGCCGACGAGTTGGAGGACCAGCTCAACCAGCGCGACCGGGCGGTCGGGCACGTCGCCGCCGCCCCCACCTACGACATCTGGGTCACCACGTGGGGCAAGCTGCTCGACGAGGCCCAACGCCGGCTGGACTTCTACCGCGAGCAACTCGGCTACGACATCAGCCAAGACGCGGCAGTAGCGAAAGTCCGCGCCCGGCACGGCCTCCTCGTTCCACCCGCCGAGCAGCAGCAGACCGACAAGAAGTAGCCAAAGATTGTCAAGACGACCCCGCGGTTATGCATACCATTGGAAACCGTGCAAGCTTTAAGCGCTGCGCTCGCCAGTAGCGCTGGAGTGCCCCCTCTCTCGCGAAAAGCCCGCTACAAGACCGGTGGGACAACGAAAATGGACCGTCAACGTTGTTTCGCAACCCGGTGGATGGTCGCTATGGCGAGTGGTTGATCATGCCCCTGTGCAGGTGATCTCGGCATCGCGCCCGGAATGGATTCTCCCGTTCACCGGGTTGCGGCCCGCCCAGTTCCGTAAGCTCGTGCGGGTGGTCGCCGCGTGAGGAGGCGATGACACTGCCGACGGGCGCCCCGGCAGGCAGTGGGCGCTGGGCCTGGCCGACCGGGTGCTGCTCGTGGCCACCTACTGGCGCACGAACCTGCGCATGCGCCAGATCGGGCGTTCGGTGCGATCGCCCTTACCAGTCCAGGCACAGCACGGTGGCATCGTCTTGGAGTTAACGGCGGCAGGCGTGCCGCACCGCCTTGGTCATCGCCCGCACCACCTCCCGAGAGTGCAGTCCCGCAGGGTTGCGGATCACCGCGGGCAGGTCGGCGACGTCGTGGTCGACCATGCCATGGGTGAGCTGCACCAGGCAGTCACCGGGGCGAAGGTTCAACCGCTGCGTCCGGCACTGGTGCGAGGTAGGGCCGAAGAGCGGGTCGGCCTCCAACTCGGTCGGCTCCACCACGCCGTCGCGCAGCAACAGTGCGCGGTGACCGGCTCGACCGCTCCGGTGTATAGGTCCATGCGCAGCAGTAACCCGGTCGCCAACGATCCCCGGCGGTGCTCGGGCAGCGCCTGGTTGGCTTACCACGTCTGCTCGGCCAAGCCGTGACCGGCTCGGCGGGTCCTGCGCAGCGCGAGCCGATGATGCCGCCGCGCTGGCGCACCTCCAACAACAAAGCGTCTTATGAACTACGACTGCCACGATCCGGTGAACAAGACGCCGAGAGCAGATGCCACCCGGGCAGAGGCGTGACCGACTGCCGCAGTCCGGGTGGCTAAACAGCCTGGCACCCACCCCACGCCTGGGGTCGAGCCAGCCCTGATGCCTGGGGTGCGATCCGGGGTCGCAGGTCGTGCTGCTCGGAGGCAGTGAATCTATATGCCAGCAGAGTGAACGTCTGTGACTGAACATGCCGATTCGGTCCCGGCGTTGGTGGTCATCCAGGGGTTAGTGCCCTGCGAGAGTCTTGGGCAGCAGCGGCGGTAACGGCGGCCGTGATCCGGGTGGTCCAGCAGGAACGACGGATCAATCGAACGAGCCCCGTGCAGACTGTCCTCAACGGTGAGGCCCGCCCTCGTCAGCCCGAAGTATGTTGTACACTTGCGGCGGTCAGACGACGGCCTTACTGCTCAGAGATCTCCGGGATGGGTCTCGACATAGCGGTTGAAGGGGTTCTGAACTCCCGTCACAGAAGATTGGTTTCACGGCACTATGCGGATCTCGATTGCGCCGACCCGGAGGCGGAACGGGAGACGACTGTGCCCTCTGCCCACCTTGCGATCCTTGGCGCGCTTCCACGCGCCGCAGTAGTGGCGATCGCCCACGTGCCCATCTTGGTCGTGGTCTTCTGCACCGCACCCCTTTGGCTCTTGGCCGTTCTGCGTCCGGCCACCCACGGGGAACTGGCGCTACGGCTGCTCGTCGAACTCCGCACGTGGAGCCGCGACGTGGTGCGATCCCGATGAGCAGGGACGCACTCAAGCAGGCGATTCGCACACGGGTGAGGAACACCGGGGAACCGCACCAGGAGGTCCGACGACTGATCGCGGGTATCGGCAAAGCGCCTTTGCTGCCGGAAGCCGGGTCGGCTGGGCAACGGCACCTGGAGTCGGTGGTGATGCACCGCTTGCTGGTGAAGGCCAGTGACCGATGGCAGGCTGGGTCGGATCACCCATTCTTTGTCTGCCGGGTGTCGCCGTCGCCAACGGGACTGACCCTCAACGTCGTCGAAGATTCCGAAGCCAGCGTCATGCGCGCCCTGACCGCCCTCGGCGAGGACCCTCTCCACGCTCTTGTCCTCCAGCAGACCATGAAGGGCCACGCGCGGCTAGTCACGGAGGAAGCCTCGGTAGAGTTCCGGTGCTCGTGGCCGTCTCTGATGTCCGAATTCAGCAGCCACTCTGGGCCGTCCACGATACCATTGGATGTTGCCTGCCCTCCGTGGCCACAAGACGTCGTCTCCGTATTGAGTGGGCTACTCCGCCGGGCCGCGCTGTTCTCCCAGCCCGATTCGCTGAGTTGGCTGTTCGACTGGCACGACTGGTTGGCTGGACCCAGATCGGCGAGGTGCCCCCGGCCACCCGGCCAGTTGACCGAAGAACTGATCGACGCGAAGCACGGATTGCAGTCGGACCTGTTCGCAGTCCTCGGCTTGGATCAAAGGCCGCGCGTATCGACTCCCCTGGCAGCTACGCCCGCCAATACGGTGATGCCGAGACCTACCGAGGGGTCCTCCCGGTACAACAGCCTTGTGGTCAGTGTCCTGCGACTCGACCCGAACAGCCCCATCACACACCAATACCACCTGTTGTCCTTCCCACCGAAGTGGCAAGAAGCGCTCCAGTGGGCCTGGAAGGACCACGACACCCTGAACCAAGCGATCGAGGTTGTGCTCCCTGACTGCGTCGTGGTGGGCCGCGGCCTCGCCGCCGAAGAGGGATGGCTGCTCGCACGAGATCCCGTTGACCTGAATGCGGTCCACCAGGTGGTCATCGCCTGGGTCGCGGCAAGGAATGCTCCTGCGGAACGGGTCCGCAGCACCATCGCGGAACTGGACCGCCGCGACCTGGCGTGGTCCCCGGTCGACATCCGCGAGGACATACCGTTCACCATGCTGCGCGCCGCGATCCAGATGGAGATCGCCCACGCACTGTCCCGCCCTGGTACCAGCGCACCTTCCACCGGCCTGACATTCAGGCCGTGCCTCACCACCACCGGAGTGGGTCTCCTGTCCTGGCCTCCCGACCAGGGGCCGTTCTCCGTGCGGATCGACATCGCGGTGCACACCAGGCCCTTCACCAAAGAACCGTTCGTTCACCTTCGCTTCGCCACTACGCGATGGCAGTACAGGGCAGGCTGGCCCACCTATGGCAGAGTCACCCCCATCGCCTATCTGGCACCAGTGGGCAGCCCACACCAAACGTCGTATCTCGGACGCGCACGTCTGGAAAAGATCTTCCATGCGGGTTCGGTGACAAATCGCGCAAGGTGGCACAAACCGGTCGCCGACGTGCTGGCCCGCCTCGGCCAGCTGGGCCGGTTGCTTGACGCACAGGATGTGATCGAGCATCCTGTGGAACACCAAGCCTCGGTCGCTGTCGCGCACACCAAGCGCAGTATCGGTTGGCATCCGGTCAGCGACGGTCTCTCCGGCGGCGACCGCCACCACCTCCTGTCCTGGGTCGCAGGGCAGCTCTCGCCGCGACTGCGGCTTGTGGATTCACTACCGCGCCAAAGGCTTTCGGTGCGACGAGGCACGAGGCAGAGCAGGAACGGGACCGTCACGCCGGAGGCACTGCGCGCCACCCTCGGTCCACGCCTCGACATCGAGCTGTTCATCGGTTCCGACGCGAACACCGAGCACGCCCTGAACCGGCTCACCGAGCGCTTGGGCATCCGGCAGCTGGGCCCAGGCGACCTGGACACCTCGGTGGATCTCGGCCCGATCTCAGTGCACGTGCGACGCCTGGACACCTCACAGCTCGCCGAGCTGGATCAAGCTGCGAATCCCACAATCACATTGATCGAATCTTCCTGGTCGCGGTCGTCACAGCCGGTCCGAGATCTGGCCATCTCAGGCCGTATCGCCAGGCTGGTGGATGCGACCCCACGGGAATCAGCACCGAACGACCACCACAACCGTGCACGGTTCTCAAGCGCCGTGGATGACTTGCTCCGCCAGCTCGGTATCCGACCACTGGACCTGCCGCAGCCCGCTGCCCTGTTGAACTGCAATCCCGCGCTTCTGTCCATCTGGATAGCCCGCATCCCGCGGAAGCGCTTCGTGCCAATCGCTTTTCTTGCCGATCCCTCCGGACGGCGAGTCCAGGTGCGCACACCTCAGATGCACTGGCAGCCTCTGCACACCGCGGTGCTCGCCATCGCACGACAACAGGACTTCCCCCGGGCGGATTCGGCCCTCACAGGAAGCTTCATCGACGAAGTGGTGGCACACGCCGTCGCGGAGTACCCGGACACCCTCCTGCTCACGCACGCGCAGAACCTGCGCTCGCACTGGACAGCGATCCAGAACAGCACGCTGCTGGCAGACACGGTGGACTTCGGAACTGGACTTCGACCGGTCGGTTCGCTGCCGGGTTTGCGCCATGTGAGGGTGCGCACCGACGAACGGGCGGAGACACCGCAGTACTACGGGATCAACCTCAATGGCATCGGTCAGCCGACAGGATTATGGTCGCTGTCCGAACCCCGCCTCTTCGGCAGCACGAGCAACAAGCCCGCAACCCACACCGCTGCCGTGACCCGCAGCTCGAAGCTCATCCCCGTGGACAACCGCGAGATCGACCTGCGCCGTGAAGTGTGGAACGGACAACTCGTGGAATTGGTCGTTGCCAGCTTGCAGGAAGACGACAAACCCGCTCACTGGGCGGCCTTGACGCATGAGCTACGCGATGCGACGCCCTTCACCACGTGGACCACCACCCTGCCGTGGCCTTTGAACCTAGGGCTGGAGATCGAGCGGTACCTGCCATGACAGCTTGGGCCTAGTGGTGGGTCTGCTCCGCCCCCACTCCAAACACCCTCTTGGATGCCCCCGGATCGCCCTACTCTGGGCGACATGGCTTCCGGCAATGCGGCGGGCGGGACGGAGAACAATGACCGAATGGGGAACCCTCATCTGACGCGCGTGGTGTGGGACCGCGCCCACCGCCGGGTCGTCTCGGTCTGGGACGACGGTGCCCAGACCGAGAGCCGGCTTCCTGACCGGGCGGCTGTGGACGCGCTGATCCCGCGTGTGACCATCGACCTGGAGAACTGGTGTGCGCTGGCCGACCTCGCCGACGGGCAGCGGGTGGTCGTGGAAGCGGGCGGGCCGCAGTCGCCGTGGGTGCGCTGGCGGCGCCCGGTGGTCTACCTCGACCAGAACCTGTGGGTTCGGCTCACCCAAGCGGTCCACACCCCGCACAAGGTCTCCGAGACCGAACTGGCCGCCGCTGCCCAGGTCTTCGAGTGGGGACGCACGCTGCGCGTGGTGTTTCCGCTCTCCACTGGGCACTTGGCCGAGATAGGCCCGGCCCGGATCGAGTACCGCAGGACCCTGGTACCGACGATGCTGCACCTATCACGCGGCTGGCAGATGCGTGACATCAACGGCGTCCGCGCCGACGAACTGCGCGGCATGTTCAGCATGATCGGCGGCGCTGAGCACCCAGGCAGGTTCGCCGCATCCAACGTGATGACGCTCGATGAGGGTGCGCTCTTGGCCGCGTCCACCTCGGCCGAGAACCCCTTGGCGCCGGGGGACGGCCAAGTTCATCGTTTCGTTGCCTGGATCACCGCACACTACGGCGCGATGCTCGACCTAGAGGCCGTCGACAACACCCGAGGCACGGGCCTGGCTGCTCAGTGGGCAGCGATGTACCAGGAGTTCGCCACCCTTCTCCACACCAACCCAGCGGCCCGCGCTAATTCCCGCAAGCTCATACTGCGCCGCCAGCTGATGGATTACGCGCGCCAGGTCGAGCACGCGATCGACACCGCAGGCGTCGACCCCACCCTGGCCACCGCTTGGCTTGGCAGTGACAATGCCCCGGACAACTTCTCCGCGCTGCCGTTCGCAGGAACCCTCTACGAGGCCGTCCACGCCCGAGTCCGCAATCCCGGCGATGCCTGGAATGCCCACGACTTTGTCGACATGCACTACCTCAGCTGCGCCAGCGCCTACGCCAACATCGTAGTTTGTGAGAAAAAGGCCGCCGATTACCTCACCCGCGCCTGGCGTCGCCGAACCGGCGGAGCCAAGTTGTTCACCTCGCTGGCAGCACTGGTGGATAACCTCAACCCGCCGCCTGTGCCCGCCATCATTGCCACACCCCCACCCACCCAATACCACAGTTGAATACGGCTTAGTTGGGTCGGAAGCTGTTTCAACGGAACGCTCAGACATGTGCGCGGTCATCTACCGTTTGACGACGCACACCTCGCCGCGGCACTCGGCGAAATCGACCATGATGCCCGGAAGTCCGGGTTCACGATCGACGGGTGGGAGGGTTACATCAAAGACATCAACGAGTTCATCGAGAACATCAAAAAGACTAGTTAGCGGCACCCATCTGACTCACACACCGGCCGGTGCCATGAGCACGCTGAACTGGAGCCATGGCGGCTTTGACATCACTGACTCCAGCTCAGCGTGCGCTCCGGGCGTCGGCAGCAGCTGACGCTTCGTGGGCGAACACGGCGGACAGGGCAGCGCGTACCGCACCGGCGCGCCGGGCGATGTTGGCCCGCTTCGAGGACCAGGTCGACCCGGAGCGGAAACTGGACCCGCAGGAGCGCGAGCGTCGCGCGTTGTCGGCCCGGCGTGCGTACTTCCGCGGTCTGGCGTTGCGCAGCGCCCGTGTCCGTGCTCGCGGGCCCGTGCGATGAGGTGTTGGCAACGGCACTGAATGACTCTGCGATGCTTGCTTGGCTCAAGGGAACGCAAAGTTTCGCAGCATATCACCGAAAGCAATATCGTGAGGCATTGACGCTGACCAAAGCAGGTTTGCAAATTGCCAGAACGGACCATCAACGCATTCGCCTTCTCTCTAACGGTTTTGCCCGCGCCGCCGGAAAAATGGGCGATCGTCGTGCTGTTGATCGCGCCATCGGTGAAGCGTTGGATCTAGCAAGTACCGCCGATGGTCCAACCTACATGACCTCTTGTATTGATTTTGAACCGTACGGCTGGGCGCGTACCGCAGCTAATGCAGCAACGGCTTACCTTTCAGCGGGCGAGTACAGCAAGGCGCTTGCGTTGACAAAAGAATTGCGCCCCATTGTGGATGCCTCAGACTCAGACTGGAGTCGATCGCTCGTGAGCCTTGATGAGGCCACAGCACTGACGATGAGCGCCCGAGCCGATCTTGAGCAAGCTGCGGCAGTGGGCATGGAAGCCCTGGAACTATCAGCAGATAAGCCTATTGCCTCAGTAGGTACACGAGCCAACGAACTGGCAATAACTCTACAACGGCGCGGCAGAGGCTCAGCCAGCACTGACTTTTTCGAGGCCGTTCGGGAATGGCAGAAGCCATTGAAAGAAGCGAGACGGTGACCTTTCCTGTTGATCCGCCGCCCAGCCTTAACGACCCTGATATTATTCGTGCGCACGATTGGCAGGCTTTCATCCAACTTGATTCCATGGAGAATCATTGGTCTCGTCCAGACTGGCCAGAGGGGCGTCGATCGTTCCACTGGATGCTTTCGTTCCACAGCGATACCGTCGCGCAGGAGCTGGCTGGCCAGTGTCAAGCAAAACTTGCGCGCCCGGAACTCGATCTAGTTCCACTTGATGCACTGCACATAACTATTGGACGTGTAGCATTTATTGATAAATTATCCAGGAGAGTCATTCGGCAACTAATTGATGCAGCAAGTGAACAATGTGCGACTTTGACCGCTTTTGACCTTTCGCTCATTCCGCTGACGGGGTCGCGTGGCGCTCTCCGTTTCTCGGTGGCCCCATGGTCTCCTCTTCTAAGATTGCATCAACATTGGCAACATCCACGCAAGCAGCAACTGGCCCAGAAATAAATATGCGAACTGATTTGTTCAGGCCGCATCTCAGTATTGCTTACAGCAATACCAGTACCTACCTTGTTGCTTATTCTCCACCATCTCAGGAAAACTCTTCCGTGTCAACGGTTACTGCCGCCGCCCTATTGGTGGAATTGAGAAGAGAGAAGCAAACATACCGCTACGAGATATTGGATCGAATCTGTTTGCAAGCCAAGTAGCGGGTGCATCTCGATGCTCAACCCGATTGAGCTGGCCTCGGGCGCTAATGGCGCGCTAGCACGTCTTCGCTGGGCGAGGTCACGTCGTTGAAAAACCACTGGGTCACATCCATCACTACGCGCTTTCGGCCGCAACTTGAAGCGAACGAAGACCAGCTTGCGCGCAGCGACCTGAACGCCCACACCTCGTTGACGTGTCGGGCCTGCTGTGGTGGTGGGATAGGCGCAGCGAATATGTTCTCATTCGGTCGCGTGCTGCACTTCCGACTCCGTGGTTGGCGCGTGCCCAAGGATTGGCGGTGGCCGCAAACGCCTTCTACGAGGACCTTTACCCCGGGGCCTTGACCCAGTTGGACATCGTCTCTGAGGGGGTAGGTACCGGCGCCAAGGCATGGCGCACGTGGTTGACGACTGACCGGCAGACAGTTCAGCCGGTGGTGGCGTGATGGTGCTCGATGCGCTCGAAGATGTCGGCGTCGGTCTCGCGCTGCCATTGGGGAAGGTCGTTCCACTCGGCGATGTAGGACGGTTTGGGGTGGGGGATGCGCAGGTGGATCTGGCCTGTCCAGCAGGCCGCGACGAACTGGCTCTTCTGGGTGCGGGTGAGCTTGGCAGCGTTGCCGTCGGTAGCGTGCAGGAACGCGCGGACCTGCTCGTAGACCGCCGCTGCGGCGGTGCGTTCCCACTCGGGTGTGTCGTTCCAGCCGACCACGTAGCCTGCTTTGGGCTCGCCGGGGAAGTGCCGGTGGACACCAGCGATCCATGCTTCGCGGAAGATCCGGCCACCCTCAGCGGTATCTGCGGACACGCACTTCTCCTTGATCGGTACGAACAGCCTGCTCGCAGTGGTCTACGCGATGCCCGCGCGGGCGACGAACTCGCGCAGGCCCGGCAGCGCGGGCCCGGACGAGCGCAGTTGCCGGGTGAGTGTGTGTGCCCACGGGCGCAGCCGGACCTCCTGCGGGGCGGCCCGTTCGGCTTCCAGCAGGGCGTGGAATGCCTGTTCGCGCTTCCCCCAGGAGCCGTAGGCGAGTGCGACGTCCTCCCAGTAGCGCACGCGCCGCTCGGTGACGGTGATCTGCTCGGGCCGGATCGCGGTGGCGGCGCCGATGGCGGTGCCATAGTCGCCGAGCTTGCGGTGCACGCTGATCTCGTACAGCCGGAGGAAGCGGGCATCGGCCGCGGTTGAAGTCCGCGCTGTGACCATGGCGAGGCGGGCCGGGCGGGCGGCGCTGATGGCTTCGGCATGCAGGTCCAGTGCGGCCGAGCGGTCGCCGGCGGTGGCGGCGGTGTAGGCGCCGGTCTCCAGGAGCATCGCGTAGGCGGCTGCGCTGGCCGGTTTGGACAGGCCAACAGCTTCTTCGATTTTGCTGGCGGTGTTGACCACCAGGTCTTGTGCGTGGTCGGTCCGATCGAACCGGCGCAGTACGACCGCGCCCATCTGCGCGGCTTCGGCTTCCACGAGCAGGTCGCCGGATGCGCGGGAGGCGGAGATCGAGTGGTCGGACAGGCCGGTGGCCAGTCCGTCTTCGCCGAGGCGCAGAGCAAGCCAGGTGGCGTGCTTGTAGGCGCTGGCCACCAAGGCGTCGACCTGGCAGCGCTGGTCGGCGTCGACTGCGGCGGCGGTGGCCTGCGCGTACTGGATGACCTGCGGCAGCGTCCTGGCCAGTTCGGCGTACCGGCATGCTTGGTAATCGGCTTGGGCGCGGGTGACCAGGCGGCGCAGCCCGTCGACCGTCGAAGGCTGAGCGGACGGGGGCTGGGCGTCAGCGCGCGGCAGGCCGAGCAGCGCGGCCCCCGCGACGCCGAGCACCCCGGCCATCAACTCACGCCGCAGCACAACATCACCGCCATCCACAGCATCGGTCGGAATTACAGCGAGCCCGGTTGGGGAAGACGCACCACCACGGTATCGGGTGCTGGCGCGGCCAGCTCGGGCATGACGGCCAGGATGGCGTTGAGGTCCCGGAGGCTCACTCGGAGAGCTTTGGCGATCGACGGCCGCAGCCTCGGACCGGGCTTGGCCGATGAACCCTCCCAGCGCTGCACGGTGCTGCGGTCAACCCCCACCGCGCGCGCGAAGGAGTCCTGGGTGTGCCCCGCGGTCTCGCGCGCTTCCACCAGTGCTGGCCGGGTTGCCATGTCGCCGAGTGTGACACGCCGACTACCGGGTTGGCGAGTTTCCTCAGCTCACAGCGGGCGAACGCGGCTCAAATACGGCCTAAACGCGGCCTCGGCGCGGCCGTTTCCCGCATCGGTGTAGCTCCAGCAGGGGTGCTTGCTGCCTGGTGGAAGAGGCGACCTCCTCAGCGAGATGGCTGTCCGTTCCGCACTGACCATCAGGATTGGAGATCCGTTGACCTGCGGTCCGCCAAGTAGGTCCGGACGATCCGAGCCCACCGTCGACCGAACCTACTTGGCGGAATCGGCAGGTTCTGGGGTGCGGCCTCTGCGCTTGTCTCGGATGCAGGTGAGGGTTTTGGGGTAGGGACGTGGACAGAGCTGGCGGTGTAGATGGTGACTTGCCCAATCCGACCTGCTTGGACCACGGGACCGGCGACGTGGCCGCTGAGGTCATTGAGCGTTAGTGAGTTCCCCTCCGGTTCTCGGGCGGGAACCGCTTGAGGGGGAGTACCGCGCCGGGCGGTGAGGTCGGCGGTAAGTTGGCGGGCGACCATAAGGACGTCCTGCGGGTCGCAGCCGGATACCTCGACGGTCGTCATGCCGTCCGGGTGTACGTGGATTGCGCTGCCGCACCGTGAACAGGACTTGCCGGTGGCCACGGGGGGCCGCTTGGTCAGCCCGGCGCAGTCGTGACAGAGCATCTCTTCTGGCGGGAACTTGCTCATGGGCCTTCCCCTGTCCGTCGTCAGTGCGGTCACGGCTACACCGCCAATGACCATCGACCCGAACGGTAGCGCCCGCCAAGTGGCCCTAGACCGCCGTCTTCACACCCGGGTAGGGCAGCAACGGCTGACGATCTTGACTGTTAGTGACTCTTTGTGACAGGTCAGTTGACCTCCGTACACTGGTCCGCCATCATAGTGAGAAATTTTCTCCGATTTCGAGCGAGGGTGTTCAATGCGCGTTGTGTTTCTGGGCAAGGACCCCGAGAGTGTCGAGGGCGACTCGCCCACCCTGTACGCCACCGACCGGACCGACCGCATCACCTTCATCGCCCAGGGGTGGAAGGTGACCGACCCCGCGGCCCTGGCCGACATCGGCCCGGTACCGGACCACGAAACCTTGATCGAGATCCCCGAGGAGGTACTCGTGATGTACGCCCGGCGCTACGCGCGGGAGCAGGACGGGCAGGGGTTGAGGGGAGCGGGGAGCTGACCCTCATCGAGCCGGGGCCGGAGTTCGCGAAGCTCTTCACCTCGATCGAGCACACGGCGTTCCGGTTGGAGACCCGCGACCGGTACAACTCGCCGCGCGAGGCCGAGCCCTACCGCAAGTTCCTGGCAGGCACCCCGGACATCTCCTTCCACGAGGGCTGGCTGGCCATGGTCCGCGAGGCCACGGCGGTGGGTCGGTCGTTCTCGCGTGTCAAGGTCGTGAGCCTGCCGCTGACGGACTACATCCGGTTCGGCATGTGGGCCGCCGGGTTCACCCGGGAGGCCGGTGACGACATCCGCTACCTGACCCGCGAGCAGGCTACGGGCCTGCCTGGGCACGACTTCTGGCTGTTCGACTCCCGTCTGCTGGTCCGGATGCACTTCGACGAAGGTGATGATCGGTTCGTCGGCGGCGAGATCGTCGATGACCCGGCTATCGTCGTCGAGCACAACTACTGGCGTGACGCGGCGAAGCGCCATGCCGTGAGCCGAGACGAGTTTGTCGCCAGGTATGAACAGCGGGACGTCAAGCGTTGAGGAAGCGCGCATCGCGCTGGGCAAACGACTCCGCGAGCTGCGGTTGGCCGCCGGTCTGTCCGGCAAGCAGCTCGCGGAGTCGCTGTCGTGGACGGGTTCGAAGGTCTCCAAGCTGGAGAATGGCAGGCAGACGCCGACCAGCGACGACATCACGGAGTGGACGCGGGCCACCGACGCGACGGATCACACCGCGGGGCTGTTGGCCACGCTGCACAACCTGGAGTTGCAGCACGCCGAGTGGCAACGTGTCCTCAAGGCCGGGATGAAGGCCCATCAGGTCGCGTTGTCGCAGGTCGACGAGCAGACGAGGTTCTTCCGGGGCTTCGAGAACACCAACATCCCGGGGCTCATCCAGACCCCGGAGTACGCGCGCGCCCGGTTCGCCCAGGTCGTGATGGTGCACAAGGTGCCCAACGACATCAACGAGGCCGTCAAGGCTCGAATGCGGCGCCAGGAGATGCTGTACCGGCCGGACAAGCGCTTCCACTTCGTGCTGACCGAGGCCGCCCTGCGCTACCGGCTGGTCAGCAGGGAAACCATGATCGGCCAGCTCGACCGGCTGATGGCCATGACCGCCATGCACAACGTCAAGCTCGGCGTCATCGACTTCACCACCCAGTACGCCACCGACCCCCGGCACGGCTTCTGGGTCCTCGACGACCACCTCGTGCGGTTCGAGTCCTACTCCGCGGAGATCAACCTCCGGCAGCCGCAAGAGATCGAGCTCTACACCGGCATCTTCGAGCACTTGGCCGCCATCGCCAGCTACGGCGGCGCCGCGCGGGCGATCATCGCCCGAGCCATGGCGGACCTGGCCGGCGAGACCGGTGACGTTGGCTCCTGATTTCGCCTGAGCGCCGATCTCACAGTTTATCGAGAAAAGTCAAGAAACTTTCTAGCAGCAGTGTGTCCGTCTGCTTACTCTCCATGACGTCACCTCTTCTGACCTTGGAGAACAGCAGCGTGAAGCCCCCTGTGCCGTTGCTCGGCCAAGACAAGATCGCCCTTCTCCCGGAGCGCGCCCGGGAGGTGGTGGAGTACCGCAAGAGCGGTCTAAGACCGGTCTCACGTGGTGGATTTTGGTGTGGGATGATTCGTTTCCGTGGACACGTTGTCGTTGCGGTTGGTGCCGGATGCGTTGTGGGAGCTCGTGGAGCCCCTTGTTCCGGGATTCGCGGCCCGCCCGCAGGGTGGTGGGACCGCACCGTTGGATGATCGGGCGGTATTCACCGCAGTGGTCTACGTGCTGGTCAGCGGGTGTGGGTGGCGGGAGTTGCCGACCCAGTTCGGCGTCAGTGTGCCCACCGCGCACCGCAGGTTCACCGACTGGACCAAGGCCGGGCTGTGGACCCGCATCCATCACGAGGTGCTCGACAGACTCGGTGAACAGGACCTCATCGACTGGTCGAGGGCCGTTGTCGACGCCGCCGCGATCCGGGCGAAAAAAGGGGCTCCGTAACCGGTCCGAGCCCGGTCGACCGGGGCAAGAACGGCTCGAAGATCCATGTCCTGGGCGACCGGGCGGGCTTGCCACTGGTCGTCGGGGTGTCGGCGGCCAACGTCAACGACCACTTCGCCCTGCCCGCCCTCGTCCGGGCGATCCCGCGCGTGCGCACACCGAGGCGGGCGCGCCGATTCCGCCCCGACAAACTCCACGCCGACAAGGCCTATGACGTGCGCGAGACCCGCAAGTAGTTGATCGACCGGGGCATCATGGTCCGCATCAGCCGCAAGAACATCGACACCTCCACCAAACTCGGACGATACCGATGGGTCGTCGAACGCACTCTGACCTGGCTCACCAACCATTACCGCCGCATCGGTACCCGATGGGAACGCCACGGGCGCAACTACCTCGGCTTCCTCACCCTCGCCGCAGCACTCACCTGCTTCAAGAAGCTCACCACATGAGACGGCGTCTTAGCAGCCAAGCTTCTGTCACAGTTTCGGAGTCGCTAGAACCCTGTGGACAACAAGCCGCTGCGCCAAAAATGCAGTTCAGGGGCCACAGAGATGGCCATGACAAGCTGTATGGGCACCAAACTGGTCTTCCTTGCTTCCTGTATCGACTTTGGGTTCAGTGCTCACGGAGGTTGGATGCCGCCGCGGTAACGAAGAATTCGCGCGAGTTCCATCTGTTAGAAAAAGCAGCAGTGTAGTAGATGTCATCTAGCAAAATCCACTGAGCCTTAACATAGTTACTTCCTCCATCATGTCCATAATTCAAACTAAACGCATGGGCGCCCACCCCTTCAATCTCCAGCGCATCCAAAATTTCCCGAAGGCGTCGTTTTTCACTACGAGTAGGTTTTACATCCCCCATGAAGCGAACGACTCTTGGGTCGAACAGTTGAGCGGCACGCATTCGCCCAACTGGATCTTGCAGCACTGCTACATCCTCGAAGATGCCCACACGCAATGCTTGCTGAGTGTAATCCTCAAGGACATCAAGGAAAGGGCAATCCGTCAATTCTAGTGGGTGTTGAAACTTTTTCAAAGGATCGAATGTGCCAACTATAAACCGATCAAACCATTCCTGTTCGACCTCCCTGCGGTTCTCTTCTTTGTCAAGCTGCTGCATTTTCCGCACAATGTCACTTGGCATCAATACCTCCGTCGCCCGAAACAAATCTTGTACCTACATCGGCGGCGGCGGGGAAGTTGTTACCCGCCTTTCGCAAGCCGGACACAGGGCGTCATAATCCTAGGTGGAGCGGCAATGACACTGGGCGGGCAGTTCCCGACCCTTCTGCGACGGGGCGGGAATCCCGGGCTCGACGCGCAGCCAGTCGTTGCTCACCCTAACGATGCGGTTGCCCGGGTAGGCGTCAGTCTCCGTGTCGAAGGCGGCATAGAGACGAAGGCCAGGATCGGGCCCGGCCGGTCGCGACGGGTGTAGACCCACGGTCAGGCCGATGGGACATCGGTCGCTGCGAACCGCTCTTTGACGGCGGCGAGGTTGTCGCCGGTCCAGACGATCCCCTCGTCTTCGGCCGCCTTCAGCGACCGGACTCGATCGGGTCCATGGAAAGACTACGTCTCTCCGCTGACTTCTTCCTTCCGGTTGCCGCTGCGGGGCCAACGGTTATGCGAACCAGGAAGCGAGGTGGGGCGCTGACGCCCGCGCACCCGGAACATGTCCCCCACCTCGCGGATCAGCTCGGGCCGCTGCTCCGGCTTCGACTTGTCCAGGACCATCTTGAGGGCGCGGAGGCGCCCCCAGGTCAGCACCGCGACCGTTCCGAAACCGGTCAGACCAGAGACTAGAAAGTACAGCAAGTTCACGTCTCACTCCGGACGCTCATCAGGCATGACCTGACCCCGTCCAGGATGAAGTGGGGCCCCTTTCGGTGACCCAGGTTCCCTGGCTTGAGGCTCGGTATGCGGTTGGAGCGCCGGTGAGATCGGTGCCGAATGGATGCCCCACCTGCTGTTCAGGCGAAAGTGATGCTGCCCGCGGCTGCTGAGGGGCCTCTCTCGACTGACTGAGTTGAGGATACCGCACCTTCCTCACCGGCCCGTAGGCACATCTGCTACCTCCTCGCCTCTGCGATGGATCATGCGCGGCGACTCCCGAGAGACGGGTGGGCTCGACAAGTCGGACGCTACGAGACCGAATGGTGTTCCAGGTCACTCACGGTCGTGTTCTAGTAGGGCTTTGTTAGGTGCTGTTGACCTGGGGTTCTGTTGGGGTGGACGGGTTTGGACGGGTTGTCGGCAGGTGTGGCAGACGCCTGTCCAGACCGCGAGCAGGGCCTGGAGTTCGCGCAGGACCGCGTAAAGGCTCAGGTCTGCGCAGGGGCTTTTGGGGTGCGGCGGAGCTGGGTGCAGATGGCTTGGGCGACCGATGTCAGGGTGACGTGGCGGTGCCAGCCGAGCCAGGAGCGGCCCTCGAAGTGGTGGAGGCCGAGTCCGTCTTTGAGTTCGCGGTAGTCGTGTTCGATTCGCCAGCGGATCTTGGCGAGGCGGACCAGGTCTCGCAGTCGGGTGCCGGTGGGCAGGGTGGAGAGCCAGTAGTCGGTGGGTTCGGGTTTGCCGGGGGGCCACTCGGCGAGCAGCCAGCACTCGGGCAGGCGCCCGTCCTGGGCGCGAGGGATGGCACGATTGGCGGGGCGGACCCGCAGCGCGAGGAACCGTGATCGCATGCTTGCGGTCGGGTTTCCCGGTGACTTCCTCGTTCCGTGCCGCCAGAGCACGAACCGGCCCGCCGAGCGGCCGGCGGCCATGACCAGGGTCTTCAGATCGACTCCAAACCCGTACACCTCAACAGAAACCCCAGGTCAACAGCACCTAACAAAGCCCTACTAGTGGTGCGGTGATCAGTGTTATGCCGTGGCTGCGGGTGGCGATTCGAGACCGCAGGGTGCGTTGCGCTGGTGTCAGTGAGCGGCGGACACGCCGTCCGCGACTCAAGAGACCCCCACGGGCCGCGACTGCACTTCGGCCCCGATGCTCTCGACCCCCTGTTCGTGAGCCTGTAGGGCCTCCTCAGCTCGCTGGCCTACGGCGCCCCGGCAGGGGTTTGTCCCCCGGGGCGCCCTGGCTGGCGCCGCCACAGTGATCGAGCGTGCCAGGTGGACAAGGCAAGCCAATTCAGCAGCCCGCCACCTCGCCACCTCCGGGACGTGGTGCAACTCTCGACGACGAGGCGACCGACCGACGCGACCTTTCGGCCCGACGAGCCGACCGTGGGCCAACGCGTTCATAGAAGTGGCGGGAAGCCTGGGCATCTGTCGATGCCGCGATCGTCCGGACACCGAGCCGACTGGTGGGCGATGGTCCACCCGTGCGTCGTCTTCTCTGGAACCTCCGGGCCGCCTGGTCCACCCGCCCCGTCCTTCGGGCCCTGGCCCTGCTGATTGCCGCCACCACTGCCGTCCTAGCCTGGGGGCGCCCTGACTGGGCCCCGGTGGGCCACTGGGTCGGTGAGCACTTGGCGGCGGTGACGATCACCACAGCCGCGACCGCAGTACTCGTCGCGGTGATGCGCTCCGGCCGATGGGCCCTGCTCAGCTGGCAGTCCATGCTCGCCGCCGCCGCCGCCGCGGTCATCGCCGCCGGATGGCTCGCCACAACCCTGCTCCTGGCTCAGACCACCGGCACACCCCCCGAGCTGTGGGGGCGGCCAGGGTCGAGGCCATCAAGACCGGGTTGAGCGTCGCCGCCGGGATCGGCGCCGTTTCCGCCCTGATCCTGGCCGTGCGCAAACAATCACACCACGAGGCCAACTCCGCCGACACCGTCACCGACGCCACCGCCCGCCGCGTCACCGACATCTACACCAAAGCCGCTGACCAACTCAGTTCCGACAAACCCGCCGTCCGCATCGCCGGGCTCTACGCCCTTGAACGCTGCGCCCAAGACAACCCCGACCAACGCGAGACCATCCTCAACGTCCTCTGCGCCTACCTGCGAATGCCCACCCCCACCAATCCCGAGCCCACCATCGAATCCACATCCGAGGACCACGCCACCCACCGGCAACTCCTCCACGACCGAGTCCTCGAACACCAAGTCCGCCTCACCGCCCAACGCATCCTCACCCGCCACCGCCAGGCTGACACGGACCTCTACTGGGCAGGACCCATCGACCTCACCGACGCCGATCTCACCCGCGCCGCCCTCCTTGGCACCGACCTCACCGGGGCCGACCTCTTCGGCGCCAAGTTCACCAACGCCAGGCTCGCCAACGCCAACCTCGCTGGCGTCGACCTCACCAGCGTCGACCTCACCGGGGGTCGACCTCACCGGCGCCAAGCTCGTCATCCGGTCTGCGGACTCCACCTAAGACCGTGTCCTACATGGTGATCTTGAGTAAGCGTTTCCAGCACAGCATGGCCGCGGCCAGGTCGAGGAAGGCCAGATAGTTGCGCAGAAGCCTTTCGTAGCAGGGGGAAAGTCGCTGGTAACCGGTCAGCCAGAATATGGTACGCTCGATGGCCCAGCGGTGCTGGCCCAGGCGTTGGGAGGACTCGACGCCCTTGCGGGCGATGCGCACCCCGATCCGCTTGCCGCGGACCCATTGCCGCAGGCCGGGGTGGTCGTAGGCCTTGTCCGCGTGCAACTTGCGCGGCTTGTTGTTTCGGCCCCGATCAGGATCGTGGCGTGAGAGCAGGCTGGTGAGCATCGGCTTCAGGCCGTCGGCGTCGACTGTGTTGCCACGTGAGACACCAACCACGAGAGGCATTCCCGACCGGTCGGACAAGACGTGCATCTTGGTGCCCAACTTACCCCGGTCCATGGGGCTCGGACCTGTGTGTTCGCCCCTTTTTTCGCCCTTACGTGGGCGGTGTCCAGCAGCACCCTGGACAGGTCGATCAGGCCCGCCTCGCTCATTCTTGTCAACGCAGCCCGGTGAAGGCGGGCCCACTCCCCCGCCCTGGCCCAGATTGGCTCTGGCGGTTGATGGGCCCCACCCGGGCGGCCTGTCGTGGCCCCACCGATAGGACAAACAGGGCGGCCACGACAGCGGAAAGACCAGCTCAACCGCTGTCCGGCGCCCGACTCGATTCCCAGGGTGGGGCCACATCGGGCCGCCCGGGTGACCGCCCGAACCACCCAGATCGTGAACCGGCGATGCACCGTCGACTTCGACGCGCCGAAGCACGGCGGCAACACCCGCCACGCACACCCCGATACCAACACGTACACGATCGCGGCGAAAACAGCCTCATCGTCGATGTTCCGCACCCACCATCCTGCGAACGCACCCTCGCCGCGGGCAGCAACGGGCGCGCCAGCTCCCACAAGCCCGCCGGAACGATCTACGACCACCGACCCTCAACTATGATCAACTCAACCACAGATCGCCATGTAGGACACGGTCTTAGGTCGCCGCCGCAACCGTGGCGTTGGTGACGATACTGGTGGTGGGCCAAGACCAAGAGTCTGAACAGCAAGAAAGCTGGTGACTACCCGGTTTGACCCGCTGCGCACCGGGTTGAGTGTCGGTCTCGGCAGCAGCGGAGTGTTTCACGCTGCTGCCGCACACTGACTGCAACCATGGGGCTTTGCCAACTGTGTCATCTCATGGTTGAGATGACACCCGGCGGCATACCAGAGCGCCTCGGTGCATCACGGTTTCACCTGACAACGATCACAACCGGTCAGTGGCCGCAGCCAGTAGGTTCTCCGCGTCTGCCCGCGAAATCAACGCCGTGTTCTGCAAACGGCGCAGCACCGCGCTGAAGCTGACGCCCAGACTTCTAGCGAAATTCCGGACATGGTCCACGTCCGTGGTCGAAGCGGTCCACGATCTGTTCAACACCGGCGACGGAATCAAGAAAGCCGCAGCAAAAGCGTTTGCCCGTTGCTCGATGGCGGCAGGAGCCCACGGACCGCTCGCTACAGCCATCTCCACAGCGCGCCCTTGATCCAGCAGCAAATGCCCCAGTTCGTGTGCCAGGGTGAATCTCTGGACGTGTCGATCGGTACCGCGGCTGAAGTTCTGGTTGACCAAGATATGCGCTGTACCAGTTGCCCCGACCAGGCTTACTGCGCGCACAGTGCGGTCGCCGAGGTTCACGTAGTCGACATCAATGTTCAGCTGTTCGAGAATCGCATCGATATCGACGGGAGTGTCACCGCCGTCGCTTGCCAACTCGGTCCAAGCAGCTTCTCCGCAGAAGCTTCCCAACTCCGGTGGAGAGTCAAATCCAGAGTTCCAAGATTCGATGATCTTATCGCCGAGTCTGCGCAACTTCTCGGCAGTTGGCGTGCTGGACGACCGTCGTGTAATGAATGATCCGTAGATGTTGAGCAGGTCGCGCGACGAGACGTTGGGGGCCAGCGACCCGAACAGCAGCGCGGCCGGGGTCGCTTGCATCGTCAAGCCACTGTTGTTCTCCAGCCTTAGATCGGACACATCCCTGGCTGTCTCGCTTCCGAGGACATCGACAATCTTGGACCAGCGCCGATTGAATTCCTCCTGATGGTCGCCCGCGCCTGCCAGCCAAGCGAAACGCGAATGCTGCCGGTCAGGTTGCGTCAGGCGTTCGATCCTATCGCGCAGGTCTGTGAATGTTTTGTTCTTTGGATCCCGTTTCAGTAATTTGTCGCTCAGTGCCGAGATCGCCTCGTACAGAGTGTCCGCCACCTCAGTGACTGGGAGGTATGCCCGCGTCAGCTTTGCGAAATACACCCCCGTGTCCTCGCCCGCGAGCGGTTCGACGCCGGTAGAGAACTCCACGAAATCCCCGTACCTGCGCAGGAAGAGATCCGGGAGTACACCTCCTGGCGCAGAGGCCCGCAGGCCATGGTGAGCATAGAAACTCTGGACACTGTCCACGATATGCGCGGTCGCGGGGTTTGTGCTGAGCTCAGCGGCTGCCGCAGCAGAGCCGAACGCCGTGGCAGCGTCGAACGCGTCACGGTGAGGCAGCCGTTCCTCGTGCAGCAGCGGATCCCAGTTATCAACGATCCACTCGACCACAGGAAGCAGATACCAGTGAGCGGCACGCAATGTCTCCCCCTGGATGATGTGTTCGCAGACGTTCGCGCTTTTCACCCAGATTGACATCGACCCCCAACTGGCGCGCTCGGCTTCGTCGACCATCCAGTCGTCAGTACGATCATTGATCAACGACAACTCTATGGCAAAAGACGACGTGTCACCGGACAGGAAGCTCCAAGTCGTGGACGTCACGTCATCCCCTCAAGCGCAGTCGAGTGATCCTGCCTTCGTCTACCCACTGCCGCTGAACCGACGTGGGCACGTCTCGCCACGTCACCGGAAACCCATGCCACGCGATAATTTGTTCCGGGGCTACATTCTTCATGTTCGGATGCGCACAGAAGACACGATTGCCATCGGTGCTGTACCGCTTACCGGGCTTGTCAGGGTCTGCAGTAGCAGTGGCGAAGAGACTGACACCGTCGACGTCTCGCGGACACAGAGTGCCTCGCTTCCCGGGTTGTGTTCGATCCTTGTGGCGGGGATTGGGCTCGTAGGTGTCAGGCATCAGACCTCCTCTCAAGACGACAAAAAGCCCTGAGACCACGACCGATGACAACCTGTCTCAGCCGCGTGCCTAGAGCTTTAGAGGTAGCATAGCACCGCGCCCACCACCACGCCAACGACCACTCTCCACACATCGAACTCCATGTACAACCACGTTCACGCTGTGCCACCATCGTGACCCGCCACCATGGTGGCTGCCACCCCAAATGGCCGCCCGTAGAGACACGGAAGACCGAAAGACTGCAGCCGGTTGCCACCGGGTCAGCTGACTCCGGGCTGCGCAGGGTCGCGCCGGTTGGGGTCGACGCCGAACAGGTGGGCTTCTGCAAACCCGTCGACGAGCGGCTGGGGACAGCAAGCGGTGCCTGGAGGTGGTTGTAGGTGTGCAGCCAGTGGTTGGCGCGGTGCCAGAACGCGGCGGCGGTCTCTCTCGTCGGGAGGGTTTCGGAGTAGGCGAGGCGGGAGTGTTCGTCGACGGCATTGTGCAGGTGGAAGTAGCCGACGTGGCTGTTGCCGCCGGGTCGAGGTGCTTGCCAGGGGTGGTGGTGCGGTGGCGCTTCCCGACCCTGCGACTAGTGACGCGGTGGCCGCCTCCCTCGGGGAAGTTGCCGAGTTTCTTGATGTCGAAGCGCACCAGTTCGCCGGGGGGGGGCGCGTTCGTAGCGGCGCACCGGCAGATCGGTGACTTGATCGAGTTGGCCAGGCGGGCCATGCCGTGCCGGGTCAGGACCCGGTGCTCGGTGATGGGCGTCAACCCTAGGTGGAACGCGATCCGCGCCGGTCTCCACCGCCGCAGGACATGCTCTTTGCATGATCCGACGTTCGGTGCACGTCGGTGTCCGGCCGGGGGACGAGTGCGGACGTGAGGATCGGTCGACCATGCCCGCCTCGCCCAGCTCCCGGTACCGCGCCGCCCACGTGTGCGCGGTCGCAGACACCTGGAAGGTTCGACTTCCGGGCGGACAACTGTGGCTTCCCCCTGTCCAGCATCGACATAAGATCACGCGAGACAGTCGGCCGGGCCGCACCGACCTCGTCCTCCATCAACAACACCGGCTCACCACGTCGCCCCGGGGTGACCGGCCAGTTGTTGTGACCATGACACGACAGATGCACCACCTGCATCCCATCCGCCGCCCCCAGCCGGGAGCCCAGCTGCACGGGATCTCCGGTGTCCTCCACCAGCAGATCCAGACCGGTGTCGCCCACCGCGTCGAGGATCGTCGACTCCTCCGCCTCGAAATCCAGCTCGTCCTGCCCCACCGGAGACGACGCCATGAACGATGAACGCCAACCCCAATCGGTGCCCGCTCAACGTCGGAGGTTTCTCCGGCGGCCCGAGCCTGCGGACCACGCTGAAGCGGGGCTGCCCGTCCGCGGCCAGGAACCCACCACCCGGGCGGGCCAGCAACTCGAACGGCGCCCGCAACACCGACCACGCCATCTCCGACGGCGACCGCGACCCCCGCACCTCAAACACCATCGGCGACCGCGACCGCTCCACCAACGCGCTCAACTGCCCCTGTGAACCCTCACACCATGCGAACAACTCATGGCCCAACCCCACCAGCACATCCTCATCAGCACGCCCCTGTACCGCTCGCAAGTACCGCACCGACACACTGTCGAGAAACTCCACGTCGTCACTGGTCAGCACACGCCGAGGACCGACCCGATCAACCCCGATGACCACCTCGAACCCGGCATCGTCCATCACAAGACCGGTCACGTACCCCTCCCGCCAACCAGGAGGACGCACCGCTCATACGGCCATTCCCCACCGACAACCGCAAGATCGCACATCCCACCACACCAGTTACACGACCCACCCTCGGCAGGTTCGCCGCCGCGCGGCTTGCCGAACGGGTCTTGCCTGCGCTGCCCGACCGCGAGGGTGTCGGCGTTGACCGTCATGGCCGTGGTGCCCTGGTGGTCACCGAGCAACCAGGACAACCCCTTGTCGAGGTTGGAGGTGCGGACCGCCACGACCGTGCCGCCGTGCTCGTAGTACCGCCGCCCGGCGGCGGAGTTGGTGCCCTTCTGCAGCACCAACTTCATGCCGCCCAGGTACAGCGTGGTGGCGTTGGGTTCCCGCTTGATCAGGCGGGAACCGTTCGCGTCGTAGAGGTAGTCCGAGGTCCGCCCGTCCTGGTGGACCGCCTTCTCGGTGCGCCCCGCCGCGTCCCAGTCGATCCGCTGGTTGTCGCCGGAGACTGGCGATGAAGCAGTCGGTCTCGGCCTGGATGCTGCGCAGGATCGAAAAAATCTGCGACTCGTCGTGCCGCGGCGGTTTCATCTCCGCGAGCGTGCACACGTAGTCGTAGTAGGCGGCGGCAGTCTGGCTGCGCCGCTTGGCCGTGTACCCGGCCATGCCGCGTTCCGATCGGACTCCCTGCCGAGCCACCGGCCGACCGCTTCCGCGGTCAACTCCGCGTCGCGCAGGGCGTGGGTGATCCCCAGCGCGGTGCACTGGTCCTTGAATGACTCGGTGTCATCGCATCACCCGCGATTGTGGTCGGTGGGCGGACATGGTCGTCTGCGAGGGAAGACCTGTAAGTTGGTGCTGGGCTACGTGGCAGCCAAGTGGCTGCCGCACGAAGGGGTCTTGACGGCGTTCACAGTTCCCCGTTCACCCTGGAGAGCGACGGCAGGGGCGGCCTACGCATCGGCTTCGACGACAACGGCTGCCAATTCCTGGTCCCCGGACCCCGGCATACCCGACGGCGGTGACCACCACGCGGCCTGGATGGCTGACCCTCGGGCACCGGGGGTGAAGCTTGCCACTCGGAGGCGCCTCGGCGCTGTATCGCAGAGGCCGCAAAGGCGGTACGGGGAGGTGGCCCTCCCCGCACCGCCTTCGTCCTGCGTCAGACCCGCCAGTCCCAGTCGGGTTCTGCGGCAAACCTGGACAGCACCTCGTCGAAACCAATCAGCTCTCCGAAGTTGGTGTCCAGCAGACCCGTCAACCCCGGGAGAAGGGCTTGTAGGAGTGCCCGGATGCACGGGACACCCGAGTACTCCAGTGAGACCGGATCGAACTCGCCGAGGCGCTCATCGATCTCGTCCAACTCGTCCTGCTCGTACTCCTCGACCACATCCACGGAGAGGTCAACCCCGTACCAGCATTCCCCGACCGTCAAGCGGTCGAACAGCGGCTTGGGCTCATAGGTTCCGGCGTCGCGCAGGCGCGACATCAACTCCTGTGTTCCGTCCTTCGTGGATAGGAGGACAATGGTCGGTCGCACAGACTCCCTCTTGACCCAGTGCTCACGGGCGCAGGACTTGGAGGAGTTTCTCCTTGTCCCTGGTCACCATGATCCCACTCTTCTCCAATCCCTTCACCACACTCCCCCGTGCATCCGGTACGTATGCGATGACCGGATAGTCGGTGAACTCCTGGGTGGCCAACGCCTGTTTGAGCGCCTTCTTGCCGTTTCCACTCTTCACTTGCACCACCGCGTTACCTGTCACGATGTCGAAGTCTGTCAGTGTCTTGCCGTCCGGTCCATTGATGGTGACGCCCTGGGCCTTGACGTGGCCGGGATAGCGGGCATTGATGTCCTCGACCAGTTCGGGGACCAGCGGGTCGTCGCCCTTGCCGACCACGTGACCGGACTCGCTGCCGCAGTTGTGGACGAGCAGGGGGATGTGCCTGCCAGCACGTGGTAGGTGTGGGTTTGCTCGACTGTGAGGTCGTGTGCCGTTGTCGTGGGCCCAGGTGGTGGTGACCTTCCGGTCGTACGACACGCCCGTCACCGGGTCGGTGGCGACGACGTGATCGCCGACCTGGACCCGTTCGATCGATTTGGTCGCACCGCCCGCCATCAGGACCCTGGTGCCCGGGGGGGGAAGCTGTGCTTGGTGCAACCGGCCAGGATCGTGTCGAGCTTCTGCTCGCCCGCCTTGGCCAGTTCCAGGGTCCGCTCCCGCCACCGGTTCAGCTTCTGGCGGATGGCGGAGAGGCGTTGCTCATAGGCCATGGCCTTGCGGACGACTGAGATGATCTTCCCCGCGGACTTGACCAGCTTCAGCAGCTTGCCCCACGGGATCGGACCCGCACAGGCCCACAGGTCGAGCTTGGCGAAACAGTCCTTGATGTCGTTGAGGCCGGTGAGGTCGCCGATGATGTCCGACAACTCCTCCTTCATTACCCCCCGGTGGCCCAATCGTGCTGATCTGGAACAACCTGAACACTCACGTGAGTATCGCGATGCGCGCCATGATCGCCACGCGAAATTGGCTGTACGTGATCCGACTAATGGCCCACGCATCAGACCTCAACCCTCGCCGAACACACGCGATCGCACCTCAAACGCAGCCTGGCCAACCCCGCCATTCACGGCATCCACGATCTGGTTGCGATCACGAAGAACCGACTCGAATGCATCCAGTACCCACCCGACTTGACCGCTCGGATTTCCTTTCAGGCGATACACGGAATATCTCTACGCCCTCTACAGCCACCACAAAGGAGTAAAACTGGAGGTTTCAGAGCACTCAACCCGACGCCAAGCGCTCCAGAGTGACGTCAACCGTCATCAAGAAAGTGCCCGGAGTTGTGTTTCCGCAGGTCAGGGCATGACCGGGACGTATCTGGGGCCCAGGGGGACCCTATTTCAAGTATCCGACCTCAACCGACTTAAACAGTTTTGGACTGCAGCCACAGCGACCACACGGCCGGTTGGGGAAGATTTGCCTATGACCCGAAGCGGTTGTCACCTGGCTCTGGTCGATGAGTTCCGCAAGACGTCGCCGGCCACAACGTTCCCGGTGACCGGCGATGCGGTCGAGTGGGTTCGGGCCTCCACCATCCGGGGTCGGACATCGGGGGTGGTCGTCTCCGGAGTCGCCCCCGTGGGTGGGAGCACCGTGACCCGGTCACCGCCGTGCACGACGGTCGCCGAGCGGAAGTTCTGGTGAAGGCGATGGCCGCGTCGGTGGTCGGGTGCTCGACACCGCATGAAGCCCGTTCAGGTAAGGACAGCGCCGGTTCGCCGAAATCGCGGTCAAGCCCCGCGGTGACCGGGGAGGGGCCGCCGCCCGGAAATCTCCGGGCGGCGGCCCCGGGAACGGCCTACCAGTCCAGGGGACGGTACTTGAGCGACAGGCGCGGTTGCGCTTCGTTGCCGTAGCGGCTGACCACGGCCAGGTACTCCTGGTCCGCCGACCAGGCGAGGCCGCGTGGCAGCAGTGCCTCGCCGCCGTCGAGGGTGATCGTGCGGGTCGAGGTGGCGCCGCCTGTCGGGTGGATCAGGAGATCGGTGGCGGAGGTGCCGGTGACCACGTGCGCGTTGTCGGGTGACAGGGCCACGGCGACCGGCCTCGGTCGCGTCGCGTACGCGCCTCGGCGGGCGAAGTCCTGGGTGGCGAAGCCCTCCACCCGGTCCCGCGACCCCGCCGCGCTGAACAGCGTGGCACCGTCCCCGGTGACGTCGAGGTCGGTCAGGTTCGCGCCCACGGCGTCGCTGGACGCGCCGGAGGTCAGGGCGCCGTCGGTCACGGTGTAGACCTGCACCAACGACTGGCTCAGCGCCAACTGCCCCGCCACCAGCGGCCCACCCGCGGTGCCGGACGAGGCCAGCAGCGGTGCCCGCTGGAACCGCGTGGCCCCTTGGCGGTCGCCTTGGACCGGGGTGGCCGCCGCCGGGTCGAGCTTTCCGATCTTCCCCGCCCACGTGCCCGCGCACCCGTAGCCGAACCACACCACGTCGCCGGTGCGCGCCAGGTGCGTGGGGCACGTCCCCGCCCCCGTGGGATACCGCGCCGCCTCGGCGAGGGTCACCGTGTCGATCGCCGAAACGGCGTCCCCCGCCGACAACGCCACGAACAGCCGGGAGCCGTCAGCGCTCAACTCCAACCCGTCGGCCCCGGCCTGGTTCGGGATCGTCCTCCGCACCAACCCGTTGAAGTCGACCACCACGACGCCATTCGACGACGGCCCCCCGGACACGAACACCTGCCGGTGCGCGGCATCGACCACCACATCCCCGAACCCGGACAACGGCAGGCCCGACGCGGCCGACGCCATGGGCGCCACCACCACCGACGCCGCCGCCAGCAGCGCCCCCAGCCCGGCCGGCACTCCTCGTCTCATGCTTCCCCCTTCGGTCCCCCGGCGGGCGGGTGTCAGCTCGGCTCCGCCGCCACGCATTCGATGATCAGGTCGTAGAGCTCGAAACTGGCGTCGTAGATCCGCTGCCGGACCGGCTCCGGGTAGGAGTCGGCCGCGGCCTGGCTCACGGACACGATGTCGACCAGCACGTTCACCGCCAGTTTGGGAATGGCCTCGGCGTCGCGCCACTCCGGTGCGCAGTCGCGCAGTACCGAG
>NZ_AYXG01000209.1 GCF_000564855.1 Actinokineospora spheciospongiae | reverse complement strand
ATGATCGCCATAGGGGCCCCGGCCAAACACATCCACCCAGCCGGGCACCCACCAGCAAAAGACCGGCACCCCCGCCAAAAAGACCGGTCCTGAAACAGAAGCTGGGTACTACTGCGGCCCAGCCTGCCCACCCGGCCCCAGCGCCTGGACCAACGCCACCAACTGCTGACGAAACGCCTCGTAGTCCACCAGCGCACCCAGCACCGCGGGGTCCTCACGCTCAGCCCGCACCGCCTCGGCGTGCACGGCGCGGCCCGACTCGGTGAGCGTCACCAGCATCCGCCGCCGGTCCGCGCCGTCGACCACCCGGTCGACGAACCCGGCCCGGAGCAGCCGGTCGACCGTGCGGCTCATGGTCTGGTCGGTGACCCGCGCACCGCGGGCCAGCGCCCGCTGCGACTGCGGACCGCCGACCAGCAGGTGCAGCGCGATCAGTCCCGCGTGGGTCAGCCCGCGCTCGGCCAGCGCCCGCTCCCAGGAGCCCTCGACCAGCCGGGCGGCCACCGACAACAGCCGACCGGTCGGCCAGGACGCGACCGCGTCATCGGCCACGTCGTCGATCGCGGCGTCGGTCGCGGCGTCGGTCGCGGCGTCGGTCGCGCCCGCCCCCTCCGGGATCAGGAGACAGCCACCGCGTCGACCACGAAGACCAGGGTCTCGTTGGGCTTTACGCCGTTGCCGCCCTGGCCGTAGCCCTTGTCCGGCGGGATGACCAGCAGCCTGCGGCCGCCCTCCTTCATGCCGATGACGCCCTCGTTCCAGCCGTCGATGACGCCGGCCTTGCCCACGTTCTGCAGCGGGTACGTCTCGCCGCGGTCCCAGGAGTTGTCCAGTTCGACCTTGTCCGACCAGGTGACCAGCACGTAGTGGGTCTGCATGGTCACCCCGGCGGTGACGTCCTTGCCGGTGCCGACGACGAGGTCCTTGCTCAGCAGTTCCTTCGGCGGCGAGCAGGTGTCCGGGACGGTGATCGTCGGCTTCGCCCCCGCCTGGCCGCCGATCGGGATCTGGTCGACTGTGCAGGCGGGCAGGTTGCTCGCCGTGGTGGTGGTCGTCGTCTTGCCGATCGTGACCCCACCGGCCGAACCGGGGGACGCCTGGTCCGACGAGCCGCAGGCGGTCAGACCGGTGGCCAGGGCCGCCGCGAGCACGATCTTGCCGAGGTTCCGCATGGTCGAGCAGTGTAGATACCGGCCGGTACGCGTCAACCGGGTGACCGGCGGTGAACTCTCACCCGAATTACGCATTTTCCCGTCAGCAAATTGCGCGTAGGG
This sequence comes from Actinokineospora spheciospongiae, assembly GCF_000564855.1. Lineage (GTDB taxonomy): Bacteria > Actinomycetota > Actinomycetes > Mycobacteriales > Pseudonocardiaceae > Actinokineospora > Actinokineospora spheciospongiae. Next base: position 41,011 of record NZ_AYXG01000209.1, on the reverse strand, counting down.
TGACCTTCCGCACCTTTTCCGTGACTTCCCCCCGCCCAACACCCTGCCCTCTCCCCGGGGCACCAGGAGGTGGCTTGCCGTGCCCGCGGACGCCGGACGGCTCCGCACCCACGCGATCCAGGAGATGTTCTGGACCCGAACCGGGTTGCTGCTGTCGGTCCTGCTCGTCGTGTCCGGTCTGTCCACGTGGGCAGCGGGCTCGATCGACGCCGGGACACCGAAGAACCTGCTCACCGCACTGGGGACCGGGACGTTCGTCTCGGCGGTGATCGGGTTCGGCCAGACGCTGATCACCGCCTCCGCCGCGCAGCGGGCGATGGTCACCCCGCTGGTCGAGGAGAGCCGCAAGGCCCTGCGCGAGCTGTCGGACGAGTACCGCTCGCTGAACGCGGAGTTCTTCCCCACGCACGTGTTCGAGGCGACCACCGACCCGGACCCGGCGTTCAACGCCCTGATGATGCGCGACCTCGGTGCCACCCGGCAGTTCCTCTTCCGCGGGTTCTCCGGCCGCTATGCCGCGGTGCGGCTGCTGCTGGCGCACGCCGAGTGGGAGGTGCGCGCGGTGGTCGCCGACCCGCGCGCCCGCGGCTCGGTCACCGGCCGGGCCCGGCACAAGCTGCGGCACAAGGGGGCCGACGCCGACTACGAGACCGAGTACGAGCGGGTGCAGGAGGCGCTGCACGAGGAGATCCGCATCGGGCTGGTCGGGCTGTTCCTCGCCCGCGGCCGGTGCACGTCCATCGAGGTCACCGCGGTGGCCGACCCGCCGCTGGACCGGCTGGAGATGTTCGACGACAGCGTGTGGGTGACGCTCTACAGCTCGGTGTCCGGCTCGCAGTCGCTCTACCCGCGGTCGCTGCGGTTCTCCGAGGGGTCGTTCCTCTACGGCATGCAGCGCGCCGAGTTCGCCCGGCTGCACGCCACCGACGGCGCGCGGTTCGTGATCACACCGGAGACCACCCGGGACGAGTTCCTGGCGCACTTCGCCGCGGTCACCGGGGAGCAGCCCACCGAGGAGCGGTTCCGGGAGCTGGCCGAGCGCTTCCACGCGTTCCGCCGCGACTTCGCCGCCAAAGCCGAGTTGGGAGGCTGACCCCGTGCCGGACCTGTCCGACCTCGCCGCGCGGATGCGCGCCGCGGACCTGGGCCACCAGCGGTGGGCGGCCGCGCACGAACAGGTGCTGTCCTGGGCCGACGGCCCCGGGCTGCGCTCGGTGCTGCGCAGCCACCTGCTGGGGATGGCCCCGGCCAACGCGGCGGCGCTGATCGCCCGCTCCCGGGAGACCACCACCCACTTCGCCTGGTGCCTGCGCGACCGCACGGCCGAGCCGTTCTCGTTCTGGCTGCACGAGTACAAGCCGCAGCAGGACTGGCGGGCGGGCTACGCCGACTCGGTGCACAACCACCGCTACCACTTCTGCACGGTCATCCTCTCCGGCGGCTACCGCCACGAGCGCTTCCGCGCGACGGTCGACGAGCACACCGGCCTGATCACCGGAGCGGAGCTGACCAGCCGCGCCGACTGCCTGCCGGGCGAGTCGGGGGTGCTGACCGCCGAGCAGTTCCACCGCATCCCGACCGCCCTGGACACGACGATGACGTTCCTGGTCAAGTCGCGCCCGGTCCGCGCCTGGAGCCTGTCCTACGACCCCGCCACCGGCATCGGCCACCGGCACACCCCAGTCGAGTCGCGCTTGGCCGAACTGACCAGCCTGCTCTGAGCGGCGGCTTACCATCACCCCACCCACGGCCTATGGGAGGGGTACTACCGATGTCCATCACACGCTCGACGATCGAACTGGTGGAGAAGCAGGTCAGGGACCTGTGCACGCACTACGCCCGCAACCTGCCGTTCCACGGCTGGCACCACGTCAGCTTCGTCCGGGACAAGGCGGTCGAGTTCGCCGACCTCAACGGCTCGGACACCCCGGTGGTGGAGACCGCGGCACTGGTCCACGACGTGAACTACCTGGTCCGCCGCAACTCCCCCGCCGCGGCGGGCAGCGGCCTGCGCCGCGACATCCTGGACTCCGCGGGCGTCACCCCCGACCTCGTCGACTGGATCGACGCACTGGTCGACGAGGCGGAGATGGCCAACCGCCACCGCGACATCTCGCTGGAGGCCCAGGCCCTGTCGGACGCGGACACGCTGTTCAAGGCCCTGCCGGTGACCCCGGTGGTGCTCGCGCACAAGTACCTCGCCGAGAACGGCATCGGCCTACGCGAACTGGCGAACAAGATCGTCGGCGAACAGCACGTCCCGCACGAAGAGGGCTTCTACTTCTACTCCCCCGAAGCCGCGACGGCGTACTCCCGCTGGGCCACGGCCAACCTGGAACTGTGGCACTGCATCAAGGAATCCCTCGACGACCCCACAGTGGAACGCCTCCTGACGGCAGTGGCGTCCTGACCGTCAGCGACGTGCCCACCCGGAGCCGCCGGTGGACGTGTCCCCAGGTCGCGGTGGACGGCGACGAGGTGGACGGGTCCGCGCAACCCTGACCACCATCGAGACGATCGCCGTCCACCCAGGCCACCAAGTGCTCGGACCCCGGATGCCATGCGCCTGGACGCGGGGTGGATCAGCCGTGTCCATCGCCGCACCCGGTTCATCACGGCCGTTCAGCCGTGGGTGGCGGCGGTCCCGCTCAGAAGGGCAGGCCCAGGACCGGCAGGGACAGGGCGGAGTCGACCGCGAGGGCCACGAAGACCAGGGTCAGGTACGAGTTGCTCAGGTGGAACAGCTTCATCGGGTTGTTCGGCTCGCCCTTGCGCACCGCGCTGTTCAACCGGTGCGCGAACACCAGGAACCACGCGCCCGCCAGCAGCGCGAACGCCGCGTAGACCCAGCCGGTGGCGGGGAGCAGGAGCAGGGTCCAGGCGACCATCACCCAGGAGTAGATGACGATCTGCTTGGCCACCTGCTGCGGGGTGGCCACGACCGGGAGCATGGGGACGCCCGCGGCGGCGTAGTCGTCGCGGAACTTCATCGCCAGGGCCCAGAAGTGCGGGGGGGTCCAGAAGAAGATGACGCCGAACATGACCAGGGCGGGCCAGGCGACTTCGCCGGTGACCGCCGACCAACCGATGACGACCGGCATGCAGCCCGCGGCGCCGCCCCAGACGATGTTCTGCGCGGTGCGGCGCTTGAGGATCATCGTGTAGACGAGGACGTAGAACAGGATGGCGCCGACGGCCATGGCCGCGGCGAGCAGGTTCGTCGTCGTCCACAGCCAGGCGAAGGAGAGCACGCCCAGGACCACGCCGAAGATGAGCGCGGAGCGGGTCGGGACCGCGTGCTGGGCCAGGGGGCGGGACTTGGTCCGCTTCATGACCGCGTCGATGTCGGCGTCGACGACGCAGTTGAGGGCGTTGGCGCTGCCCGCGGCCATCGAGCCGCCGATGAGGGTGGTCAGCACCAGCCACGGCGAGGGGATGCCGCGGGCGGCGAGCATCATCGCCGGGACGGTGGTGACCAGGAGCAGTTCGATGATGCGCGGCTTGGTCAGCGCGACGTACGCCTTCACCACCGAGAGGGTGGTGCGCGGTGCCTGTTCGGCGCGCGGGTCGACGGGCACGGGGGTCACCGACGACATCGCGCTCCTCAGGTGGTGGGTACCCGCCACGACCAGGTGTAACGCCGGTCACGGCGAGTGCGTCCGCACCGCGGCGACGACCGCGGCACCGGGCAAATGTTAACCGCGCGGTTATCGGGTACCCCTGCCGGGTGGTCCGGCGTGGCCCGCTTTCGGTCGGAGATCACATCCGATCCGCGGGCGGACTACGCTTACCCGTGGACCAGGGATGAACTGCGGGTCGAACCTTGTCACCCGCCTGCGGGATCGATCTAGAACCCGATGCGGAAGACTGGGCGCCACGACCCGCCGAGACTGTGGAAGTGGGAGCCGAAGTCCGTGTCCGTCAGCAGTGAAGTGCCCAACGACCTGTCCGAACTCACCCGCGCGTCGGTGCCGGACGACTGGTCGGATCTCGACAAGCGGGCCGTCGACACCATCCGCGTCCTCGCCGCCGACGCCGTGCAGAAGGTCGGCAACGGCCACCCCGGCACGGCGATGAGCCTCGCGCCGCTCGCCTACACCCTCTACCAGCGGGTCATGCGCCACGACCCGGCCGCGCCGCACTGGATCGGCCGCGACCGGTTCGTGCTGTCCTGCGGGCACTCCAGCCTCACCCAGTACCTGCAGCTCTTCACCTCCGGTTACGGCCTGGAGATCGAGGACATCAAGGCGCTGCGGACGTGGGGCTCGAAGACCCCGGGGCACCCGGAGTACAAGCACACCGACGGCGTGGAGATCACCACCGGGCCGCTGGGCCAGGGCCTGGCCTCCGCGGTCGGCATGGCGATGGCCGCGCGCCGCGAGCGCGGCCTGTTCGACCCTGAGGCCGCGCCGGGCGAGAGCGTGTTCGACCACTTCGTCTACGTCATCGCCTCCGACGGTGACATCGAGGAGGGCGTCACCTCCGAGGCGTCGTCCATCGCGGGCCGCCAGGAGCTGGGCAACCTTGTCGTGTTCTACGACGACAACAAGATCTCCATCGAGGACGACACCGCGATCGCCCTGTCGGAGGACGTGGCCGCCCGCTACGAGGCCTACGGCTGGCACGTGCAGGTGGTCGAGGGCGGCGAGAACGTCTCCGGCATCCTGGCCGCGGCCGAGGCGGCGAAGGCCGAGACCACCCGGCCGTCGTTCATCCTGCTGCGCACGGTGATCGGCTTCCCGGCGCCGAACCTGATGAACACCGGCAAGGCGCACGGCTCGGCCCTCGGCGACGACGAGGTGGCCGCGGTCAAGAAGATCCTCGGCTTCGACCCGGAGAAGACCTTCGAGGTCGACCCGGCCGTCCTGGCCCACACCCGTTCCGTCGGCGACCGGGGCAAGGCCGCCCGCACCGAGTGGGAGACCGCGTTCGACGCGTGGGCCGCGGCCAACCCGGAGCGCAAGGCCCTGCTGGACCGGGCGAGCGCCTACGAGCTGCCCGAGGGCTTCGCCGAGGCGCTGCCCACCTGGGAGCCCGACGCCAAGGGCGTGGCGACCCGCAAGGCCTCCGGCGAGGTGCTCAACGCGATCGGCGGCCTGCTGCCGGAGCTGTGGGGCGGCTCGGCCGACCTGGCCGAGAGCAACAACACCACGATCAAGGGCGCGGACTCGTTCGGCCCGACGTCGTCGGCGACCGCGCACTGGAACGCCAACCCCTACGGCCGGACGCTGCACTTCGGCATCCGCGAGCACGCCATGGGCTCGATCCTCAACGGCATCGTGCTGCACGGCCCGACCCGGCCCTACGGCGGCACGTTCCTGGTGTTCTCCGACTACATGCGCCCGGCGGTGCGGCTCGCCGCGCTGATGGGCCTGCCGGTCACCTACGTGTGGACGCACGACTCCATCGGCTTGGGCGAGGACGGCCCGACGCACCAGCCGATCGAGCACCTGGCCGCGCTGCGCGCCATCCCGAACCTGGTGGTGCTGCGCCCCGGCGACGCGAACGAGACCGCCGCGGCGTGGAAGGCGACGCTGGAGCAGCACCAGCAGCCAGTCGGTCTGGCGCTGACCCGGCAGAACCTGCCGGTGCTCGAGGGCACGAAGGAGAAGGCCGCCGAGGGCGTCGCCAAGGGCGGGTACGTGCTGGCCGACGCCAGTGACGGCAACCCGAAGGTGGTGCTGATCGGCACCGGTTCGGAGTTGCAGATCGCGGTCGAGGCGCGCGCGGTGCTGGAGGCCGACGGCATCCCGACCCGCGTGGTGTCGATGCCCGCCGTCGAGTGGTTCGACGCGCAGAACCTCGACTACCGGGACTCGGTGCTGCCGGGTTCGGTCAAGGCCAGGGTCGCGGTGGAGGCGGGCATCGCCCAGCCGTGGCACCGGTTCGTCGGCGACGCGGGCGAGGTCGTCTCCATCGACCACTTCGGCGCCTCCGCGGACTACCAGACCCTCTACCGCGAGTTCGGACTGACCACAGAGGCCGTCGTGGACGCGGCGCGCCGCTCGCTCGAAGCGACCGGAGGAACCCAGTGACCGACAACCTGAAGAAGCTGTCCGACGCCGGTGTCTCGATCTGGCTGGACGACCTGTCCCGCGAGCGCCTGGTCTCGGGCAACCTGGCCGAGCTGATCCGCGACAAGCACATCGTCGGGGTGACCACCAACCCGACGATCTTCGCGGCCGCGCTGGCCGACGGCGAGGCCTACGACGAGCAGGTGCGCGAGCTGGCGGCCCGCGGCGCGACGCTGGACCAGGCGGTGCGCGAGCTGACCACCACCGACGTGCGCAACGCCTGCGACCTGTTCCGCGACGTGCACGCCGCCACCGACGGCGTGGACGGGCGGGTGTCCATCGAGGTCAGCCCGACCATCTCGGCGGACTCCGAGGCCACCTCCGCCGAGGCGCAGGAGCTGTGGAAGACCGTCGACCGGCCGAACCTGCTGATCAAGATCCCGGCGACGGTCGAGGGCCTGTCCTCGATCACCGCGACCCTGGCCGAGGGCATCAGCGTCAACGTCACGCTGATCTTCTCCGTGGAGCGCTACCGCGCGGTCATGGACGCCTACCTCACGGGCTTGGAGCAGGCCAAGGCCAACGGCCACGACCTGGCCACGATCCACTCGGTGGCGTCGTTCTTCGTGTCCCGGGTGGACTCCGAGGTCGACAAGCGGCTCGACGCGATCGGCACCGACGAGGCCAAGGCGCTGCGCGGCAAGGCGGCCGTGGCCAACGCCCGGCTCGCCTACGCCGCGTTCGAGGAGGCGTTCTCCGGTGAGCGCTGGGAGGCGCTGGCCGCGCGGGGCGCGCGCAAGCAGCGCCCGCTGTGGGCATCGACCGGGGTGAAGAACCCGGACTACTCGCCCACGATGTACGTCGACGAGCTGGTCGTCGCCGACACGGTCAACACGATGCCGGAGAAGACCCTGCACGCGGTGGCCGAACACGGCAAGATCACCGGTGACGCGGTCACCGGCACGGCCGCCGAGGCCCAGGAGGTCTACGACCGGCTCAGCGCCGTGGGGATCGACGTGGACGACGTCTACAAGTCCCTCGAGGTCGAGGGCGTGGAGAAGTTCGAGAAGTCCTGGCAGGAACTGCTCGACTCCGTCAAGGGTCAGCTCGACAGCGCCAAGTAGGGCTGCCAAGCAGGGCTGCCGAGCAGGACAGCAGAAGAACAGCGGGCAAACACAGTGCCCGTCTGAACAAGAGGAATCAGGGAGAGGGCTGACGCCACACATGGCAGAGCACCCCGGAGATGTCGCAGTAACCCTGCTCGACCAGCGGCTCGCCGAGGAGGCGAAGCCGTTGGTGGCTGGGCTGGTCACCGACCAGGTGGCGTCCAAGCTCACCGCGCAGGACCCCACGCTGTGGGGTCAGGAGGCGGAGTCCGAGGCGGCCATCCGGCTGTCCTGGACGACGCTGCACGACTCCTCCCGTCCCCTGCTGGCCGAGATCGACGCCCTCCGCGCGGAACTGCGCGCGGAGGGCGTCGACCGGGTCGTGCTGGCGGGCATGGGCGGGTCGTCGCTGGCCCCCGAGGTCATCACGGGCACGGCGGGCGTACCGCTGGTCGTGCTCGACACCACCGACCCCGGTCAGGTGGCCGACGCGCTGGCCGGTGAGCTGTCGCGCACGGTCATCGTGGTGTCGTCGAAGTCGGGTTCCACAGTGGAGACCGACAGCCACCGCCGGATCTTCGAGAAGGCGTTCACCGACGAGGGCATCGACGCGGCGAGCCGGATCGTGGTCGTCACCGACCCCGGCTCCCCGCTGGAGGAGTCGTCGGTGGCGGCCGGGTACCGCCGGGTCTTCCAGGCCGACCCGCACGTGGGCGGCCGGTACTCGGCGCTGACCGCGTTCGGGCTGGTGCCCGCCGGGCTGGCGGGCGCGGATGTGGCCGGGCTGCTCGACGAGGCCGCCGCCGCGGCGCAGAAGCTGTCGGTGGACTCCCCCGACAACCCCGGCCTGGTGCTGGGCGCGGCGCTGGCCGCGGCGCACGCGCGCGGCGCGGAGAAGGTCGTGCTGGCCGACACCGGGTCCGCGGTGAAGGGCTTCGGCGACTGGGCCGAGCAACTGGTGGCCGAGTCCACCGGCAAGAACGGCACCGGCCTGCTGCCGGTCGTCGTCGACGGCCCGGACGCCGCGGGCTTCCACGACGCGGGCTCCGACGCCACCGCCGTGGCGATCGGCCCGGCCGCCGGTGCGGCGCGGATCGCCACCGAGGGCAGCCTCGGCGGCCTGGTGCTGCTGTGGGAGTACGCCACCGCGGTCGCGGGCAGGCTGCTGGGCATCAACCCGTTCGACCAGCCGGACGTGGAGGCGGCGAAGAAGGCCGCCCGCGCCCTGCTGGACTCCACCGGCGACGAGCAGGCCGACGAGCCCGCCCTCGTCGACGGCCCGATCGAGGTGCACGCCTCCGAGGGCCTGCTGCCGGAGGGCACGACCACCGTCGCCGCCGCCGTGCACGCGCTGCTGTCCGCCGCGCCCGAACACGGGTACGTGTCGGTGCAGGCCTACCTGGACCGGCTCGACGACGCCTCGGCGGTGCTGCTGCGCACCGAGGTCGCCCGCAAGTCCGGGTTGCAGACCACCTTCGGGTGGGGTCCGCGGTTCCTGCACTCCACCGGGCAGTACCACAAGGGCGGGCACCAGAACGGTGTCTTCCTGCAGGTCACCGGCGCGGTGGAGCAGGACCTGGAGGTCCCCGACCGCCCGTACACCCTCGGCGTGCTCCAGCAGGCGCAGGCCCTCGGCGACGGGCAGGTGCTCGTCGAGCACGGCAGGCCGGTGCTGCGGCTGCACTTCACCGACCGGGCCGCGGGCCTGGCGCACCTCGTCGCGGCACTGGCGGAGGTGCACGGGTGAGCCAGCGGACGTGGAACAACCCGCTGCGCGACGAGCGGGACAAGCGGCTGCCGCGGATCGCCGGGCCGTGCGGCCTGGTGATCTTCGGTGTGACCGGTGACCTGTCGCGCAAGAAGCTGATGCCCGCGATCTACGACCTGGCCAACCGCGGCCTGCTGCCGCCGGGCTTCTCGCTCGTCGGCTTCGCCCGCCGCGACTGGGCCGACCAGGACTTCGGCCAGGTCGTGTACGAGGCGGTCAAGAAGCACGCCCGCACCCCGTTCCGCGAGGCGGTCTGGGACCGCCTCGCCGAGGGCTTCCGGTTCGTGCAGGGCTCCTTCGACGACGACGCGGCGTTCGACAAGCTCGCCGCCACCGTGAAGGAACTCGACGAGCTGCGCGGCACCAGTGGCAACCACGCGTTCTACCTGTCGATCCCGCCGGGGGCGTTCCCGGTGGTGACCAAGCAGCTCGCCCGCTCCGGCCTGGCGAAGGCGAACAACCCGGAGGAGTGGCGCCGGGTCGTCATCGAGAAGCCGTTCGGCCACGACCTGGCCAGCGCCCACCAGCTCAACAAGGTGGTCAACGCGGTCTTCCCCGAGGAGTCGGTGTTCCGCATCGACCACTACCTCGGCAAGGAGACGGTGCAGAACCTGCTGGCGCTGCGCTTCGCCAACCAGCTCTTCGAGCCGATCTGGAACGCCAACTACGTCGACCACGTGCAGATCACCATGGCCGAGGACATCGGCCTGGGCGGGCGCGCGGGCTACTACGACGGCATCGGCGCGGCCCGCGACGTGATCCAGAACCACCTGCTGCAACTGCTGGCGCTCACCGCCATGGAGGAGCCGGTCTCCTTCCGGCCGGGCGCGCTGCGCACCGAGAAGATCAAGGTGCTGGAGGCGACCAAGCCGGTCGGGCCGTTCGGCGACACCACCGCGCGCGGGCAGTACGCGGGCGGCTGGCAGGGCGGGCAGAAGGTCCCGGGGCTGTTGCAGGAGGAGGGGTTCTCCAAGGACTCCACCACCGAGACCTACGCGGCCATCACCCTGGAGGTCAACACCCGGCGCTGGGCGGGGGTGCCGTTCTACCTGCGCACCGGCAAGCGCCTGGGCCGCCGGGTCACCGAGATCGCGGTGGTCTTCAAGCGCGCCCCGCACCTGCCCTTCGACGCCACCGCGACCGAGGAGCTGGGGCAGAACGCCCTGGTGGTGCGGGTGCAGCCGGACGAGGGCATGACCCTGCGGTTCGGCTCCAAGGTGCCGGGCAACTCGATGGAGGTGCGCGACGTGTCGATGGACTTCTCCTACGGGCACGCGTTCACCGAGGCCTCCCCGGAGGCCTACGAGCGGCTGATCCTCGACGTGCTGCTCGGCGAGCCCTCCCTGTTCCCGGTGAACAAGGAGGTCGAGCTGTCCTGGGAGATCCTGGAGCCGGTGCTCAAGCACTGGAAGTCGGCGGGCAAGCCGGACAGCTACCCCGCAGGCACGTGGGGACCGGACTCCGCGGACAAGATGTTGGCCCGCGACGGCAGGCACTGGAGGCGACCGTGATCGTAGACCTTCCCTCGACGACGACCGCCCAGATCAACTCCAAGCTCCTGCACGTGCGCGAGCTGGGCGGGGCGACAACGCTGGGCCGGGTGCTGACCCTGGTCATCGTCACCGACGACGGCGAGCGCACCGAGGACGCGATCGACGCGGCCAACGACGCCAGCCGCGAGCACCCGTGCCGGGTGATCGTGGTGGCCCGCGGCGCCAAGCGGGCCGCGGCCCGGTTGGACGCGCAGATCCGCGTCGGCGGCGACGCGGGTGCCTCGGAGGTCATCGTGCTGCGGCTCTACGGCGCGCTGGCCGACGAGGGCGCGAGCTGCGTGATCCCGATGCTGCTCCCGGACGCCCCGGTGGTGGCGTGGTGGCCGTTCGAGGCGCCCGCCAAGCCCGCCGAGGACCCGATCGGGCGGCTGGCGCAGCGGCGGATCACCGACTCGGCCACCGACAAGAACCCGATCAAGGCCCTGGAGGTGCGCCAGCGGTACTACTCCGACGGCGACACCGACCTGGCCTGGACCCGGCTGACCCTGTGGCGGGCGGTGCTGGCGGCGTCGATGGACCTGCCGCCGTTCGAGAAGGTCACCGCGGCCGCGGTGACCGGCGAGGGCGACTCGCCGTCGACCGACCTGCTCGCGGGCTGGTTGGCGCACACGCTGCGGGTGCCGGTGAAGCGGGTCAAGGCCACCGACGGCGAGGGCATCGTCTCGGTGGTGCTGGAGCGCAAGTCCGGCTCGATCGAGCTGACCCGCCCGGACGGCAAGGTCGGCACGCTGACCCAGCCGGGGCAGCCCGCCCGCCGGGTGGCGCTGCAGCGCCGCGAGGTGCGCGACTGCCTGGCCGAGGAACTGCGCAGGCTGGACCCGGACGAGATCTACGAGGACACCCTCAAGGGGCTGACCAAGATCGTCCGGGCCCGGGCGTCGGCGCGCACCCGACCGGCCCCGGAGCGGGCCGCGGAGGCGCCCGCCGCCGACCCGAAGCCGTCGGCGGCGCGGGCCCACCAGGTCTCGCAGTCCAAGGCGAAGACCGGCGACGCCGCCAAGGCGAAGGCGACCCCGCGACGCGCGACGACCACCCGCGCCAAGGCGAAGGCGTCGTCGTGACCGGCGGGAACGAGGTCGTCGTCTTCCCCGACGCCAAGGACCTCGCGGCCACGGTCGCGACCCGGCTGCTGTCCGCGGTGGCCGCCGCCCAGGCCGCGAAGGGCTCGGCGTCGCTGGTGCTGACCGGCGGTCGCACCGGGATCGCCGTCCTGGAGGCCGTCCGCACGGCGGCGTCCGCGGTGGACTGGTCCACTGTGGACATCTACTGGGGCGACGAGCGCTTCCTGCCCGCGGGCAACCCGGAGCGCAACGAGACCCAGGCCCGCGCGGCCCTGCTCGACCACGTCCCGGTCGACCAGACCAGGGTCCACCCGATGGCCCCCTCCGACGGCAGGTTCGGCGACGACCCGGACGCGGCCGCCGCCGCGTACGCGGAACTGCTGGGCGGGTCCCCGGAGTTCGACGTGCTGCTGGTCGGCGTCGGCGAGGAGGGGCACACGCTGTCGGTGTTCCCGGACTCCCCCGCCGTGCACTCCACGGACGTCGTGGTGGCGGTGCGCGACTGCCCGAAGCCGCCGCCGACGCGGGTCAGCCTGACCCTGTCGACCGCGCGGTCGGCTTCGCAGGTGTGGTTGATGACCACCGGGGCGGCGAAGGCCGAGGCCGTGGGGAAGGCTTTGGCGGGGGTTTCGGAGGTGGAGATTCCCGCTGCTGGCGCTCGGGGGCGGGATGCGACGGTCTGGTTCCTCGACGAGGAAGCTGCCGCTGAGGTGAAGCGGGACTGAGGCACGTGCGTGGAGCGGGGGTCGGGGGCCATCCCCGGCCCCCGCTCCGTGTTCCGGCTCCGACGCCGCTCGCCTCCGGTCGCCTCGCGGACCTGCTGTTCGTCACTGCCGACTCCACCCGGCACGCCGAGTGCGTGTGGCGGCAGGCCCAGGTGGGCGAGGGGCGGGCGACCACCGGACCCGCGGACCCGGAACGTCGCCCGCCGTACCGGTCAACTGGTGAGCCCACGGCGGAGACGGTGATCGACCGGCTACTCTCGAACCGGTGCAACGGTTGTCTGTGGCGGTCTCGGCCGCGGTCGTCATGCTGTTCGGGATCGCCCTCACCCTCGGCCTGTTCGGGAACAGCCCCTCCGGCGCCGGGGACAACGGCGACGGCATCCGCCTGTTCTGCGGCGCGGGGATGATCCCGGACACCCCCACCGGGCGGTCCAACTGGCTCGGCGGCGTGGCCATCGACTTCGTCCGCGGGCCCGCCTGCGGGGTACCGCAGCCGTCGTCGGCACTGGTGGCCCTGCGCCTCGCCGGGATGGGCGAAGACCCGTTCTCCCTCACCCGCCTGGGCTGGCTCTACGCGATAGCGGCGGCCGTGGTCACCGGGGTGGCGGCGTGGGCGCTGAGCAAGCGCGGTCCGGCGTGGGCACTGGTGCTGCTGCCCGCCGCCGTGCCGCTGTTCAACATCGACTTCGCCCGGTTCTTCGTGTCCATGTTCGCCGAACCCGCCGGGCTGGTGGGCGGTTACGCGGTGTTGTGCGGTCTGGCCGTCGCGCTCACCACCGACCCCGGGAACCGGGTGGAACGGGTGGTCGCGCTGGTGTTGATGGGCGCGGGCGGACTGGTGGCGGGAACGGCGAAACCGTCGTTCGCACCGGTGCTGGCCGCGGCGGTCGTGCTGTGCGCGGTGCTGCGGTTCGGGTCGCGCGGCTGGGCAGGCCGGGTCGTGGGGCCGCTCGCAGCCGTCGCCGTGGTGGCGGCGGCGTTCGGCCCGCTCACCGCCACCGTGGCCTGGCAGGACAGCTCCTACAAGGGTGTCAACACCTTCAACCTCGTCTACACCGTCGTGCTCGAGGAGATCCCCGGCGCCACCGCTGAACTGGGGCTCACCCCCGAGGCCCAGTCCTACGCCGGGAACGCGTACTTCCCCAACGGTCCCGCCGGTGTACCCGGCGCCGACGAGATCATCGCCAAGGGCAGCGAGTACCGCACCCGGGCGTGGGAGGTCCTCGCCGCTCACCCCGGCGCGGCGCTGACCGCGCTGTCGGTCGGCGTGGTGGCCACCGAGAGCCGCGATCTCGTCTACCTGCCGTCGCGGAAGTGGTTGCCGGGGATGGTGTGGACAGCGCCGGAGCCCGCCGTCGCGGGCAGCCAGGGCGCGGACCGGGAGAGCCTGCGCGCGTGGCTGTCGTCGGTGGCGCTGCCGTGGAAGCCGTGGGTGGTCGCGGTCCTCGGTCTGCTGGCGGGGGTGTTCGCGCTGTTGCGCCGCACGAACCGGGCGCTCACGGTCCTGTGCCGCACCGCGGGCGTCGCCGCCCTGATCGGTCTGGGTGTGGTCGCCCTCGCGATCCTCGGCGACGGGTACTTCGAGGTCGCCAAGCACGTCTGGCTCGCCGCCTACCTGTTCGACGTGACCCTCCTGGCGCTGATCGGCGCCGCGGTGGTCGCCGTCGTCACCGCGGTGCGCCGCCGCTCCGCGCCCGACCCGGCCGACGGGTCCGAGACGGTCGAGGCGTCGAGCGCGGAGCCGGTTCCCACGGGCGGCGGTGACGGCAGGCCCGCGAACGGGACTGCCTGACCGGGAGCGGGGTCAGGCGGCCACCGGTTCGAGCGGCGCCACCACCTCCGCGCGGCGGGACGCGCGGGCGGCCAACAGCAGCAGCACCAGGCCCAGCGCGCCGACGATCGCGGCGATCGGGGCCAGGGCGAGGATGCCCGCCGTGCCGATGACGAAGCCGCCGAACAGGCCGGACAGGCCGACGCCGAGGTAGACGGCGGAGGCGTTGACCGACAGCAGCAGTCCGCTGTCCGAAGGGGACAGTTCGATCAGCCAGTTCTGGATCGGCGGGTTCACCGACCAGGTCACCAGGCCCCACGCGAACAGCGCGATCCCCGCCCCCACGACGGTCGTGGCGGTGAGGGGCAGTGTCGCGAGCACGACGGTGAAGGCGGTGAACACGACCAGCAGCGGGCGCCTGCTGCCGAAGCGGTCGGTGAGCCTGCCGCTGAGGGTGTTGCCGACCGCACCGCCGAGGCCGTAGACGAGCAGCAGCACGCTGAGGGTGGTGCCGCTGACGCCCGCGGTGGCCGCGAGCAGCGGGGCGATGAAGGTGAACACGGCGAACGCCGCGAGGCAGCCCGCCACCGTCATGCCGAGCACGAGCTGCGCGCGCGGGTCGGCCGCGGCGGCCAGGCGGGCGCGGATCGGCACGTGCGGGGGCGCCGCCACCCGGGGCATGCCGATCCAGGTGGCCGCCGCCGCCAGCGCGGACACGCCCGCGACCAGGGCGAACACCCCGCGGTAGCCGATCGGGTCGCCGAGCAGGCTGCCCGCGGGCACACCGATGATCAGGGCGAAGGTGAGCCCGCCGAACACGGTGGCGACCGCGCGGCCGCGGTGGTCCGGCGGGGACAGGACGGTGGCGACGTTCGTGGCGACGGGTGTGAACACCGCCGCGCCGAGCGCGCTGACGACCCGGGCGACGAGCAGCAGCGCGTAGTTCGGGGCGAGCGCGGCGAGCAGGTTGCCCAGTGCGGTCAGGCCCAGGGCGGCGACCAGCAGGGTGCGCCGCTCCCAGCGGCCGGTGGCGGTGGCCAGCAGCGGGGACGCGATGGCGTAGGCGATGGCGAACACGGTCACCAGTTGGCCCGCGGTGGCGGTGGAGACGTCGAGTTCGCGGCTCACGGCGGGCAGCACGCCGGAGACGATGTACCCGCTGGAGCCGACGGTGAAGGCACCGACGGCGAGCAGGTGGATGCGGGCGGACATGGCACTCCCGGGGGACGGCTGGTCGATCCGAACTTGGTACGACGGGGATCGTAGTACGTCACTGGTCGAACTACGATGTATTTCGTATCATGGACGGGTGACCGAGGAGTTGCCGCACCCGGAGCGGGCCGACATCCGGATCGAGGCCGTGCTGCACGCGCTGGCCGACCCGATACGGTTGATGATCGTGCGCGAGCTGTCCACGCTGCCCGAGGGCACCCCGTGCGGCAGCATCGACCTGCCGATCAGCAAGTCGACCCGCACCCACCACATCCGCGCGCTGCGCGAGGCGGGTGTGGTCCGGGTCCGCCCCGAGGGCACCGCCCGCATCACCACCCTGCGCCGCGACGACCTCGACGCCCTCTACCCCGGCCTGCTCGACGGCATCCTCAACGCCCCGCACTGAACCCCGCGCTGTCAGGGCCCGCGCGGCCTCCGGTTCCACGGCGGGGAAGTCGCGCAGGGAGCGCAGTGGCGAGAAGAACAGCCACAGGCCCGCGAGGAAAACCGCCAGGCAGAGGTGCGGCAGCGTCAGCGCGCCCGCGAGCGCGGCCACCGGGATGGACCCGAGGACCACGGCGCTGACGGGGTCCGCCGTGATCAGGACCGGTTTGCGGCGCACGCGGTCGCACCACACGCCCGCCGGGAGACCGATGAGCAGGAAACCCAGCGCCTGCACGGGGCGGCAGTCAACCGGTGGACCGCCCGTGGTGCCGCTCCCCCGGCGGCACCACGGGCGGTGGATCAGCCCGCGATGACCTCGCGCAGCCGGGCGGCGAAGGCGGTCGGGTCCTCAGCGAAGCCCACGTGCCCGCCGGGGAAGTACGTCGGGGTCGTGGACAGGGCGGCGGCCAGCGCCACGGAGGTCCGCTCGCAGAGTTCACCGGTGGAGTCCTCGCCGAGACCGACGAGCAGGCGGACCGGGCTCGCCCGCAGGGCGTCGAGGTCGGGGAACCAGGCGGTGGTGGGGCGCAGCATGTGGTTGTTCTGGTAGTCGGCGTCCGCGACCTCCTGCGGGGTGCGGGAACCGCCGAACATCTCCAGGATGAACTCCTCCGGCAGGTCCAGGTTGGCCAGGGCCAGGAACTTGCGGCCCGCGGCGAGCGGGTCGCCCGCCCGGTGCGTGGCGATGATGTCCTCGGTCTTGGCGCGCAGGTCCTCGTGGTCGTCGAGGAGGCGGGTGAGCGGGGGCTCGTGCGCGATCACCACCCGGCACAGCCCCGGTTCGGCCTGGGCCAGCGCCAGCGCGCTGACCGCGCCGCCGCTGGAGCCCAGCACCACGGCGGGACCGGCGTCGGCGTGGCGGATGAGGCGGGCGAGGTCGTCGGCGCGCTGCTCGGGGGTGGAGTCCCGCTCGGGGTCGTCCAGGCGGCTGCGGTTGATGCCGCGCGGGTCGGTGGTGAGGACCGTGTGGTCGGGGGCGAGCAGGTCGGCGAGCCCGGCGAACGGGTGGGCGTCCATCGGGGCGCCGACCAGGACGACCAGCGGGCCGGAGCCTCGGCGCTCGAAGTACAGCTCGCCGTCGGGTACGCGCAGTGTCGAGCCGGTCACGGTGGTGGTGCCGTTCATGTGAGCCTCCTGGGAAACCTGCTGTGCACCGGGTGTGACCGGCCCGGTCGGGCAGAATCATCGGTCATGGGCGACCTGCTGCACTCCGACGACCTGGCGCGCGCCCGCGACGGCGACGACACCGCGTTCACCCGCCTCGTCGAACCGCTGCGCCGCGAGCTGCACGCGCACTGCTACCGGATGCTGGGCTCCACCCACGACGCCGAGGACGCCTTGCAGGACGCGCTGGTCCGGGCCTGGCGCGGGCTCCCCGGGTTCACCGGCCGGGGCACGCTGAGGTCCTGGTTGTACACCGTGGCGACGCGCACCTGCCTGGACACCGCGCGGTCGCGCGGTCGCCGCGCCCTGCCGGTGGACCTGGGGCCGTCGAGCACCCACGCCGTCCTCGGCGACACCCCGCTGACCGACGTCGCCTGGCTGGAGCCGTTCGCCGAGCAGCCGGGGGCGGCCTACGAGCAGCGCGAGACCGTGGAGCTGGCGTTCGTCGCCGCGGTGCAGCACCTGCCCGCCAACCAGCGGGCGGCGCTGCTGCTGTTCGAGGTGCTCGGCTTCTCCGCCGCCGAGATCGCCGAGGTCATGGACACCTCCACCGCCTCGGTGAACTCCGCGCTGCAACGGGCCCGCAGGGTCGTGGCCGAGCGGGTCCCGGTGCCCAGCCAGCAGCGGACCCTGCGGATGATCGGCGACGCGCGGCTGCGCGAGGTCGTCACCGGGTACGCCACCGCCCTGGAGCGCGGCGACGCCGAAGCCCTGGTGGCGCTGCTGACCGAGGACGTCACGTGGTCGATGCCGCCGCTGCCGCACTGGTACCGGGGGCTGGACGCGGTGGTGGACTTCGCCACGCGCGTCCCGCTGAGCACCTGCGGTTCCTGGCGGCACGTCCCGGTCACGGCCAACGGCCAGGCCGCGGTGGCCGCCTACCTGCGCGGCGACACCGCCGTGGAGCACACGGCCTGGGCGATCAACGTGCTGACCCTGCGCGGCGACCGGATCGCCGAGGTCACCTCGTTCATCGGCGCGGCCCACTTCGCCGCGTTCGGGCTGCCCACCGCACTGCCCTGACCCGCGGGGGTCACGGGGCGGGCACCCGGCCGGGGAAGGCCGTGCCGAGCAGGTCGAGCATGGTGGTGGCCTTGACCGCGGTCTCCTCGAACTCAGCGTCCGGGTCCGACAGGGCGGTGACCGCGCCGCCGACGCCGAAGGACACCTCCCCCGGGCGGACCACCAGCGTGCGGATCACCACGCTGAGGTCCACCGCGCCGGTGGTGGCGAAGTAGCCGATGGCGCCGGAGTAGACCCCCCGCGGGCCGCCTTCGAGCCGGTCGAGGATCTCCATCGTGCGCTCCTTGGGCGCCCCGGTCATCGAGCCACCCGGGAACGCCGCGCGCACGCAGTCCACCGGGGACCGGTCCGGGGCCAGCCGGGCGCGCACCGTGCTGACCAACTGGTGGACGGTCGCGTACGTCTCCACCTCGAACAGGCCGGGCACGCTCACCGACCCCGTCTCGGCGGTGACCCCCAGGTCGTTGCGCACCAGGTCCACGACCATCAGGTTCTCGGCCCGGTCCTTCTCCGAGGCGGCCAGCTCCGCGCGCAGGGCGGCGTCGGCCTCGGGGGTGGCCCCGCGCGGGCGGGTGCCCTTGATCGGGCGCGACTCCACCGCCCCGGCGGCGGTGATCGACAGGAACCGCTCCGGCGACGTGCTCAGCACCGACAGCGGCCCGAACCGCAGCAGCGCGCCGAACGGGGCCGGGCTGGCCCGGCGCAGGTGCCGGTAGGCGGTCCACACGTCGGTGTCGGCGGCGGCGGTGAGCTGGTTGGTCAGGCACACCTCGTAGCTCTCGCCGCGGTCGATCGCGGCGTGGCACTCGGCGATGCGGGCCAGGTAGGCGGCCCGGTCGTGCCGGGCGGTCAGCGGCCCGGTCGGGACCAGCCCGGTGCCCCCCGGCCCGGCCGCGCGGGGGCGGCGGGCCAGGGCGGTGAGGCGGGCGGCGGTGTCGGTCTGCCACCGCTCGTCCCCGGCGAAGGCCAGCAGGTGCAGCTCGCCGGTGCCGTGGTCGACGGCCACGGCCCGGTCGGCGAAGACGAGCTGGGCGTCCGGGTCGCGGGCGGGGTGGGCGCGGGCGCCGCCGCACTCGGCCTTCAGCTCGTAGCCGAGGTGGCCGACCCAGCCGAGGGCGAAGCCGAACGGCAGGTCCGGGGCGTGCGCGCGGTGCGCGGCCAGGTCGCGGTCGAGCCAGTCGAAGAAGGGGCCCGCCACCACCTCGACCCGGCCGTCCGCGCCGGTGACGCGGACCAGGCCGGTGCCGACGTCGGCCGCGGCGGTCCTGGCCAGGGGGCCGCTCGCGTCGCCGAGGAAGGAGAAGCCGCCGCCCGCCGCGCTGTCGAGCCAGAACGCGTGCGGGGAGTCGCGGTACAGCTCGGCGAAGACCTCCTCGGCGGTGACCGGCAGCGTCAGCCGCTCGACCACCACCCGCAGCGGTGCGGGCGCGGGCGGCGGCTGCGGGCGCGTCACCGCGACGGCGGTCTCCCTCGGGTGCTCCTCGCGCCAGGCCAGGGACAGGCGGTGGAAGTTGGCCAGCAGCTCGGGCCCGTGCTCGGTGCAGATCGACTCCGGGTGGAACTGCACGCCCCAGGCGGGGCGGTGCCGGTGCCGCACGCCCATCAGCACCCCGTCGTCGCTCCAGGCGGTGGCCTCCAGGTCGGCGGGCACGTCGTGGACGGACAGCGAGTGGTAGCGCACCACCTCGGTCGGCGACGGGATGCCCGCGAACAGGTCGCGGCCGTCGTGGCGCACGGCGGAGAGCCTGCCGTGGCGGACCTCCGGCGCCGGTCCCACCCGGGCCCCCGCGAGCAGGCACAGGCCCTGGTGGCCCAGGCACACGCCGAGCAGCGGCTGCCGGGCCAGCTCCAGCACCGCCCGGCTCAGGCCCAGGTCGCGCGGGGTGCCGGGGTGCCCGGGGCCGGGACCGACGACGACGTTGTCGAAGTCGGCGAGCCGGGCCGGGTCCCACGGCTCGTCGTGGCGCAGGACCGTCGGCCGCACCCCGTCGAGGACGGCCAGCGCCTGCACCAGGTTGTGCGTGAACGAGTCGTGGTTGTCGACGACCAGGGTGCGCACCGAGCCCCTCCCGCTGAACGGCAACTGTGGATTTGCTGACGCACAGTTGTTTGTAACCCGACGTCCCCCGGCCTGCCTTCTCTGTCTTGATGGGTGACGACCGTGCAGCACGTCGCGCCGCAGGGAGGGCGAGCCATGCCACAGCGACAGAGCGGACCTGCCCGGGGCGGCCGTGATGCTACCGCCCCCGAACCGGTGCCCGAGCAGCGCGCGGGCGCCCACGACCGGTCTGAGCTGCGCGGACAGCACACCGACACCGGGACGGGCACCGAGAGCACAGTGGACCGGAACACCCCCGGGACCACCGCCGAACGAGGAGGTGCGGCCCTGGTCGCGCACGCGGTCACCCCGGACGCCTTCGGCCCCGCCGAACAGCGCGGCGAGCCCGGTTCCGCCGACCTGCTGCCCAGGGTGGCGCTGCGCTGGCCGCGCTGGCCCGCCGCGCTGCGGGTCAACCGCGTGCTGCGCGGCCTGCTCGGCGACCTGCTGGCGATGGTCGTCGCGGCGCTGGACGTGTGGCTGGTGATCCCGCCGGACGCGCCGCCGTGGTCGATCTGGCTGTCCTGGCTGGCGGTGCCCGCGATGCTGCTGCGCAGGCACGTGCCGTTCGTGGCGCTGCTCGTCGCCATCCCCGGCTTCTTCTACGGCTGGGCCCAGCTCGCGGCCATGATCGCGCTGGGCTCGCTGGCCAGGCTGGACAAGGCCCGCTGGCGCACCTGGGTCGGCGCGGCGCTGGTCTGGGTGTCGCGGTTCGTGGTGTGGCCGTGGGCGGACTTCGTCGCCACGACCTGGCGCGAGCACATCCTCGACGCCATCTACGGGGTGATCGTGGCCGGGATGCCGCTGGCGATCGGGTTGCTGCTGACCATGCGCTCGGAGCTGTTCGCCCGCATCCGGCAGCTCGACCGCAGCCGGGAGCGGGAGAAGCGGCTGTACGCGGCGACGGTGCGCTCGGCGGAGCGGGCGAAGCTGGCCAGGGAGATGCACGACGTGGTGTCGCACCAGGTCACGCTGATCGCCATGCAGGCGGGCGCGCTGCAGGTCGGGGCCAGGGACGACGAGGCCCGCGAGGGCGCCGAGACCATCCGCGTGCTGAGCACCCGCACCCTGGAGGAGCTGCGCGAGCTGGTCGGCGTGCTGCGCTCCGGCGGGGACGAGGTGGACGCCCAGCCGGGCCTGGAGGAGGTCGGCGACCTGGTCGACAACGACGACGTCAAGATCAACGTCGCCATCGACGCCTCACCGGAGCAACTGCCCGGGCCGGTCTCGCGGGCGGCGTACCGGACGGTGCAGGAGGCGCTGACCAACGTCCGCAAGCACGCGTCGGGCTCGCGCGCCTCGGTCCGGGTGCGCACCTCGGGCGAGGCGCTGCTGGTCGAGGTGCACAACGACCGCCCCCGGCGCCGCCGCGGCCCGGGGCTGCCCTCGGGCGGGCACGGCCTGCTGGGGCTGCGCGAGCGGGCCACCCTGCTCGGCGGCACCTTCGACGCGGGCCCCACCGCCGAGGGCGGTTTCCGCGTCCGCGCCACCTACCCCCTGGTCGGCTGAGCGGGGCCGGAACGCACGAGACCCCGCTCCCGGGGTTCCGGGGCGGGGTCTGGCGCGTGTCGCCTACAGCTCGCGCTTGGCGCGCAGCTTGGCGAGGGCTTCGGCGAGGATGGCCTCGCCGTCCTCGTCGGAGCGGCGTTCCTTCACGTACGCCAGGTGCGTCTTGTAGGGCTCGTTGCGCGGCGCCTTGGGCGGCGCCTGCTCGTCCAGCCCGCCGGGGAGACCGCACCGTGGGCAGTCCCACGACTCGGGCCGCTCGGCTTCCAGGGCGAACGAGGGACGGGACTCGTGCCCGTTCGCGCACCAGTAGGACACCCGCTGACGGGGTGCCGACTCACCGCGCTCGGACTCACCCATCGGACCAGCACCGACCCGGGTGCCCCGGATCGCGTTGCCACCGGCCATTGATGTTCACACCCCCACCGCGTGATTCGACCCGGCGCCATGCCCACGCCGGATCACGGAAAACGAAACGCCCCCATGGTGGGGGCGCACTCAGGAAACCTTGACCAGCAGCCCGAGGCCGACGACGCAGATGATCCAGATCGAGCCCACGAACAGGGTGATCCGGTCCAGGTTCTTCTCGACGACGCTCGAACCGGAGAGGCTCGACTGCATCCCACCCCCGAACAGCGAGGAGAGGCCGCCACCCCGACCGCGATGCAGCAGCACCAGCAGGATCAGCAGCAGGCTGGTGACGATGAGCGCGATCTGCAGGATCAGAACAGCAGTCATTTCATCCTCGCTGTCGAGACGGTGGAGAACACAGGCTACCTGGTGACCGCGCCGAGTTCGACCACCGCCCCACAACGGAAGTCCCGCAGTTCCGCCGCCCTTTTGCCGCAGGCGCCGAAGCTCGTGCGGACGCACGTGCAGTACCGGGTTGGTCTGGACCATTCGGGCGAATTTGTTGTGTTTCAGAACAAACCGGGCCGATACTCGACCCACCCCCGCACCCCGTCGTCCAACAAGGGAGTCGGCCGATGATCACCCGGAGGACCCTCCTCGGCGGCCTCGCCGCCGCAGCCGCCACCGCACCGTTCACGGGCTCCGCGCTCGCGTCCGCCACGCCCCGCGCGTCCCTCGCCCTGACCCTGGTCAACAGCACCGGCGCCCACGCGGGCAAGACCCTGTGGGCCTACGTCGTCGGCACCAACCTCGCCACCGGCAGGCAGTCCCGAGTCACCGCCGACGGCGCCCTGGTCCCGGTCTCCACCGCCGACAACGGCGGCGACGGCTACACCGACTACGCGATCGCGGTCAACGGCAGCCGCACCATCCCCCTGCCGCAGGGCATGTCCGGCCGGATCTACCTGTCGGTCGGCGACAAGCTCAAGTTCCGCGCCAACCCCGGCGACGCCCTGGCGTACCCGGCGGGCTGGGTCAGCACCGACCCGAACTACCGCGTCCTGCACGACTGCGTGGAGTTCACCTACGACGGCTCCGGGATGCACTGCAACACCACGATGGTCGACATGCTGTCGGTGCCGATGAGCATCGACCTCGTGGGCAACCGCACCCAGTCCGCCGGACGGCTCGTCGCGGGCGGCCGATCCCGGGTGTTCCAGTCCATGCGCGCCCAGTCGGGCTTCTCGAACCTGGTGATCGACGACCTCCGGGTCATCGCCCCCGGCCACGGCCTGAACGCGGGCCGCTTCTCCGGTGGTTACCTGGCAGGCCACATCGACGAGGTCTGGTCCCGCTATCGAGGCCAGAACATGGTGGTCAACGCCAACAACACCACGTTCACCGGCCGCGTCCAGGGCGACCTGTTCGTGTTCGACCGGGGGGTGCGCGCGTTCGCCAAGCCCTCCACGCGCGACGTCCTGTTCTGCGACGGCACCCTCGCCGCCCCCAACGACGGGGTCACCGGCCCGGTGGCGGCGGTACTGGGCGCCGGACTCAACCGGGGCATCCTGCTCAACACCCCACAGCAACCCGTCACCGACGCCGGGTCGTACTACCGGATCGCCCAGTGCAACCACTACTCGCGGATCATGCACGAGAACACAGTGGACAGAAAGGCCTACGGCTTCGCCTTCGACGACGTGTGCGAACACGCCCCGTACATCGAAGACGGCGCCCCCAGGACGATGACGGTCACCGCCACGCCCTTCTGACGCCGTGGTGGGCGGGCTCCCGGCCCGCCCACCGGGGCAAGACACCAGCAGGTAAGCGAATGGCTGTTGAGCAAGCAGAGTGGTTGCGGGTCCGGCAGGCGCCCGGGGCACGCGGACGCAAGCTGGAGAACCGGCTGAGCTAACGGCTCACCGGGATCACCCCCCGGGCGGGCGGGGGCCTGCGGCTGTGGCACTTCGGGCTGGTGGTGGAGCCGCTGGAACTCGGGGGTGCAGCAGCTCACCGTGGCCGTGCTCGACGCCCCGGTGTTCGACCGGTTGTTCGCGGGGATGGTGGCGGTCAACGACGAGGGGCGGGTTGTCGGGCGGGGTGGCAGGCACATCCCGTTCACGGCCGAGGCGATCCGCCGCCTGGACCCCCGGCTGTCGGCGAACGGGCTGACGCTGCTGCACCGGGCGTGGCGGGCTCGGGATGTGTTGCCGGCTCACCTCTAGGCTGGCGGGATGGGGTGGGATCTGAGCGAGCTGATCGCGGAGTACGACGTGCCGGGCGCGCAGGTGGCCGTGCTGGCGGGCGGGGAGATCCGGGACGAGGCCGCGGGCGTGTTGAGCCTGCGCACGCGGGTCGAGGTGACGGCCGACTCGGTGTTCAAGATCGGGTCGATCACCAAGGTCTGGACGGCCACGCTCATCCAGCAGTTGGTGGACGACGGTGTCCTGGACCTCGACCGCGCCCTTCGCGACTACATCCCCGGCTTCCGGCTGAGCGACCCGGGCGCGACCGGGTCGCTGACCGCCCGTCACCTGCTCACCCACACCGGCGGCGTCGACGGCAACCACTTCATCGACACCGGCCGCAACGACGACGCGGTCGAGAAGTTCGTCGCCACCCTCGCCGACGCGGTGCACCCCTTCCCGCCGGGCACCGTCTTCTCCTACTCCAACAGCGGGTTCGCGGTGCTCGGCAGGCTGGTGGAGGTGTTGCGCGGCAAGCCGTTCCACGACGTGCTCCGCGAACGCCTGGTGAGACCGCTGGGGCTGCGCACCGTCGCCACCGACGCGGAGGAGGCGATCCTGCACCGCGCCGCCATCGGCCACGTCGAGGTGGGTGGGGAACTCGTGCCCACGACGACGTGGGCGGTGTCCTACTACGCCGCGGCCAGCGGGTCCTACCTCGCGATGAGCGCGCGCGAGCTGATGGAGTTCGTCCGGCTGCACCTGACCGCCCCGGCTCTTGCGGCGCTGCGCGAACCCCAGCTCGCCTCCGTCCCGGACTTCGGCGGCGGCATCCTCGGCTGGGGGCTCGGCTGGATGCTCCACCGCGACGGCGTCGTCGGGCACACCGGGGTTTCCAAGGGGCAGAAGGCATTCCTGCGCGTCGCCCCCTCGGCCGGTGTGGCGGTGGCCGTGCTGACCAACAGCACGCGCGGCGAGCCGCTGGCCCACGACATCCTCAGCGCGGCGCTCGGGAACCTCGCGGGCGTCGAGACGACACCACCGCCCGTACCGCCCGCGGACCCCACCCCGATCGACGCCGACCGCATGTGCGGCACCTACCGCACCACCCTGTACGACACCACCCTCACCACCGACGGCGACCGCGCGTTCCTGGTCCAGCGCCCGAGCAACGACCTCGCCAGGTCCTTCCTCGGCAAGTCCGAGGACCGCTTCGAGGTCGTCCGCCTCGACGACAGCGCGATCATCACCGCCGAACCCCGGGCGGGCGCCCACCAGGTCCTGTCCCTGGTCGGCTCCGACGGGCACGGCCGCGCCCGCTTCCTGCACAACGGCGCCGCCGCCCACCGGGTCCTCTGAAAGGCGCAGGGGCGCCGGGGGAATCCCCCGGCGCCCCTGACGACCGAACTGCGACTACGGCAGCGGGCCGCCCGCCGCCAGGGCGCAGAGCTTGGTGAACTCGTCCGCCTGGAGGCTGGCGCCGCCGACGAGGGCGCCGTCGATGTCCTCCTGGGCGACCAGTTCGCCGATGCTGCCCGACTTCACCGAACCGCCGTAGAGGACGCGCACGGCCGAGGCGACCTCGTCGCCGTACTTCTCGGCGAGCTTGCCGCGCAGGGCCTTGCAGACCTCCTGGGCGTCGGTGGCGGTGGCGACCTTGCCGGTGCCGATGGCCCACACCGGTTCGTAGGCCACCACGACCTTGGACACCGCGTCGGCCTTGAGGCCCTTGAGCCCGGCCACCAACTGCTCCGTGCAGTGGTCGACGTGGCCGCCCGCCTCGCGGACCTCCAGCCGCTCGCCCAGGCACAGGATCGGGGCGATGCCGTGCTTGAGGGCCGCCTTGACCTTGGCGTTGACCAGTTCGTCGGTCTCGCCGTGGTACTCGCGGCGCTCGGAGTGCCCGACCGTCACGTACGAGCAGCCGAGCTTGGCCAGCATGGGTCCGGAGACCTCGCCGGTGTAGGCGCCGGAGTCGTACCTCGACACGTCCTGGGCGCCGTAGCGCAGCAGGAGCTTGTCGCCGTCCACCATGGTCTGGATGGAGCGGATGTCGGTGAACGGCGGCAGCACGGCCACCTCCACCTTCGCGTAGTACTTCTCCGGCAGCGAGAACGCGATCTTCTGCACCAGGGCGATGGCCTCGAGGTGGTTGAGGTTCATCTTCCAGTTGCCCGCGATGAGGACCTGCCTGGCCATCACGCCTCCAGCACAGCGACGCCGGGGAGTTCCTTGCCCTCCAGGTACTCCAGCGACGCGCCGCCGCCGGTCGAGATGTGCGAGAAGCCGTCCTCGGGCAGGCCCAGCAGCCGCACCGCGGCCGCCGAGTCGCCGCCGCCGACGACCGAGTAGGCCGGGGAGTCGACGATGGCCTTGGCCACGCCGCGGGTGCCCTCGGCGAACGGGGCCAGCTCGAACACGCCCATCGGGCCGTTCCAGAACACGGTGCCCGCGCCCGCGATGACGTCGGAGTACCGCTCGACGGTGATCGGGCCGATGTCCAGGCCCTTCCACCCCTCGCGGATGTTGGCCGCGAGCACGGTCTGGGTGTTCGCCTCGGCGGAGAAGTCGTCGGCGATGACCACGTCGGCGGGCAGCAGGACCTTGCCGGGGTGCTCGGCCAGCAGCTTCTTGCAGGTGTCGATCATGTCGGCTTCCAGCAGCGAGTCGCCGACGCCGAGGCCCTCGGCGGCCAGGAAGGTGAAGCACATGCCGCCGCCGACGAGGATCGCGTCCACCTTGGGCAGCAGCGACTCGATCACGGCCAGCTTGTCCGACACCTTCGACCCGCCCAGCGCCACCACGTACGGGCGCCGGGGCTCACCGGTGAGCTGCTTGAGCACCTCGACCTCGGCCAGCACCAGACCACCGGCGTAGGCGGGGAGCCGGGTGGCGACGTCGTAGACCGAGGCCTGCTTGCGGTGCACCACGCCGAAGCCGTCGGAGACGAACACGTCCGCCAGCGCCGCGTAGGCGTCGGCGAGCGCGCCGCGCTCGGCCTCGTCCTTGCTGGTCTCGCCCGGTTCGAAGCGGACGTTCTCCAGCAGCAGCACCCCGCCGTCGGGCAGCTTGGCGACCTCGGTCTTCGCCGACTCGCCGACCACGTCGGCGGCCAGCACGACCGTGCTGCCGAGCAGGTCGGCCAGCCGCGCGGCGACCGGGGCCAGCGAGTACTTCCTGTCCGGGGTGCCCTTGGGGCGGCCCAGGTGCGCGGCCACCACGACCTTGGCGCCCGCGCCGGTGAGCGCGCGCAGCGTCGGCAGGGCGGCCTTGATCCGGCCGTCGTCGGTGATGGTGTCGCCGTCGAGGGGGACGTTGAGGTCGGCGCGCACGAGCACGCGCCGACCCGCCACACCCTCGGCGATCAGGTCGTCCAGGGTTTTCACTGTGGTCCGTCTCAGAGCTTGGAGGCGACGAGCGCGGTCAGGTCGGCGAGGCGGTTGGAGTAGCCCCACTCGTTGTCGTACCAGCCGACGACCTTCACCAGGTTGCCGGTGACCTTGGTCAGCGGCGCGTCGTAGATGCACGACGCCGGGTCGGTGACGATGTCGGAGGACACGATCGGGTCGGTGTTGTAGCGCAGGATGCCCTTGAGCGGGCCCGCGGCGGCGGCCTGGTAGGCCTCCTGCACCTCGTCGAGGGTGACGTCGCGGGACAGGGTCACCGTCAGGTCGGTGGCCGAGCCGGTCGGCACCGGGACGCGCAGCGCGTAGCCGTCGAGCTTGCCCTTGAGCTCGGGCAGCACCAGGCCGATCGCCTTGGCGGCGCCGGTCGAGGTGGGCACGATGTTCAGCGCGGCGGCGCGGGCGCGGCGCAGGTCCTTGTGCGGGGCGTCCTGCAGGTTCTGGTCCTGGGTGTAGGCGTGGATGGTGGTCATGAGACCGCGCTCCACGGTGAACGAGTCGTGCAGCACCTTCGCCAGCGGGGCCAGGCAGTTGGTGGTGCAGGAGGCGTTCGAGATGACCGTCTGCGAGCCGTCGTAGGCGGCCTCGTTGGCGCCGAGCACCACGGTCAGGTCCTCGCCCGAGGCGGGCGCGGAGATGATGACCTTCTTGGCGCCGCCCTCGTCGACGTGCTTGCGGGCGTCGGCGGCCTTGGTGAAGAAGCCGGTCGACTCGACCACGACGTCGACGCCGAGGTCCTTCCAGGGCAGCTTGCCCGGGTCGCGCTCGGCGAGCGCCTTGATGGTGTGGTCGCCGACCTTGATGCCCTCGTCGGTCACCGACACGTCCTGGGGCAGGCGGCCCAGGATGCTGTCGTACTTGAGCAGGTGCGCCATGGTCGCCACGTCACCGAGGTCGTTGAAGGCCACGATCTCGATGTCGTGGTCACTGGCGGCGACCGCCCGCCAGAAGTTGCGACCGATCCGACCGAAGCCGTTGACACCAACGCGAACCGTCACCTGTGTCTCCTCTTTGCGACTGGGTGCTTCTTGCGAACCTCTTGACCGGGAACCCTAGCGCCCGGACGGCCGGACGCAGGTCAGGAGGTCAGCGGTCTCTCTTTATCGAATCAGATCGGTGTGGTGATCGCCAGACCGATCTGCGCGCGGCGTGGTTTTTGTCTCCGGGCGCGCACCCGCCGCCCCCGGCTCGTGCGCCCGCGCGACCTTCGGACACCGCTCGGCCGCCACCCCTGGACAACCCCCGGAAAACAGCGGAGCGGGGTTCACCGACCCCCACGCCCGGTGAACCCCGCTCCGTCTCCCCCATCCCGGATGCCCCTCCCCCAAGCGGCACCCGAGCCTCACACCAGTAGAAGAGTTCCGGGTGCCACCCCGGATACACGATGAGACCCAGGTCACAAATTCTGGCGACGGTCGGTGATTCCCGACCAAGATCCACCGACGGTGGACCGCTGAACCGAGCGGTGCTCACCCGCGCGGTTCCCGCCCGGGGCGGGAACCGCCTCAGGCGTCGGCCTCGAGCATGTCCGGGGTGACCGCGGACTCGGTGTCGGGCAGGCCGAGGTCCTTGGCCCGCTTGTCGGCCATGGCCAGCAGCCTGCGGATGCGGCCCGCGACGGCGTCCTTGGTCATCGGCGGCTCGGAGAGCTGGCCCAGCTCCTCCAGCGACGCCTGCTTGTTCTTGAGCCGCAGCTCCCCCGCCGCGGTGAGGTGCTCGGGCGCCTCCGGGCCGAGGATCTCCATCGCCCGCTGCACCCTGGCCGCCGCGGCCACCGCGGCGCGCGCGGACCGGCGCAGGTTCGCGTCGTCGAAGTTGGCCAGCCGGTTGGCCGTGGCGCGCACCTCGCGGCGCATCCGGCGCTCCTCCCAGGCCAGCACGCTGGAGTGCGCGCCGAGGCGGGTGAGCAGCGCGCTGATCGCGTCGCCGTCGCGGACCACGACCCGGTCGGCGCCGCGCACCTCGCGCGACTTGGCCTGGATGCCCATCCGGCGGGCGGCGCCGACGATGGCCAGCGCGGCCTCCGGACCGGGGCAGGTGATCTCCAGCGCCGAGGAGCGGCCGGGCTCGGTGAGCGAGCCGTGCGCCAGGAACGCCCCGCGCCAGGCGGCCTCGGCGTCGCACACGCCGCCGGAGACGACCGGGGCGGGCAGGCCGCGCACCGGTCGGCCGCGCGGGTCGAGCAGCCCGGTCTGCCGGGCCAGGCCGTCGCCGTCCTTGACCACGCGGACCACGTAGCGGGTGCCCTTGCGCAGGCCCCCGGAGGTGATCACGTGCACGTCGGCGTGGTGGCCGTAGAGGTCGTGGACCTCCTTGCGCAGCCGCCGCGCGGCCGCGCCGGTGTCCAGCTCGGCCTCGACCACCACCCGGCCCGCGACGATGTGCAACCCGCCCGCGAAGCGCAGCAGGGAGGACACCTCGGCCCGGCGGCAACAGGTCTTGGACACCGTGAGCCTGCTCAGCTCGTCCTTGACTGCGGCGGTCATCGCCACTGGTCCTCCTCTCCGGGCCCGGTCCCGGGCGTACCCGGCCTACATCCCACCACGTGCCGCATCGCGGTCCGTGCGCCCCTCACCGTTCGAGCGCGGTGGCCACCGCGCGGGTCACGCTGGCCCCCAGGGCCGCCGGGTCGTGCCGGTCGGCGGCGTCGGCGGCGGCGACGTGGTCGAGCCGGATGTCCGCGCCCAGGGCCTTCGCCGCCTGGCGCAGCCGGTCCGGGACGGGCACCGAGTCCACGTCGGCGATCACCGCGTCCACCCGCAGCCTGGGCGCGTGCTCGGCCAGCACGTCGAGGTGGTGCTCCGGGGAGAACCCCTCCGTTTCCCCAGGTTGGGGGACCAGGTTGAGCACCACGACCCGGGTGGCCCCGGTCCGCACCAGGGCGTCGTGCAGGTCCGGCACCATCAGGTGCGGCAGCACGCTGGTGAACCAGGAACCGGGGCCGAGCAGCACCACGTCGGCGGCCAGGACCGCCGCGACGGCCTCGGCGCAGGCGGTCGGGCGTTCACCCCGGCGGGTGGCCGACAGCAGCCGGATGCGGCGCACCCGACCCGGGGTGGTGGCCACCGCGACCTGCCCGCGGATGTGCCGCACGGTCGCCGGGTCCTCCGCCAGGCCGGTCACGTCCGCCTCGATGTCCACCGGTTCGGGTGACATCGGCAGCACCCGCCCCGCGACGCCGAGCAGCCGGGCCGCCTCGGCGAGCGCGGCCACCGGGTCGCCCACGGTCTCCAGCAGCCCGGCGAGCACCAGGTTGCCCACGGCGTGCCCGGCGAGCGCGCCGGTGCCGCCGAAGCGGTGCCCGAAGACCGTGCCCCACGGCCCGGAATCCGGTCCCGCCAGCGCCAGCAGCGCCTTGCGCAGGTCCCCCGGCGGCAGCAGGCCCAGCTCGCGGCGCAGCCGACCGGAGGAGCCGCCGTCGTCGGCGACGGTGACCACGGCGGTGACGTCCTCGGTGATCCCGCGCAGCGCGGTCAGGGTGGCGTGCAGCCCGTGCCCGCCGCCCAGCGCGACCGCGCGCAGCGGTCGACCGGTCACTCGCGCCCCAGGTCGCGGTGCACGACCTTGACCGCCATGCCGTCCTCGTCGGACAGCCTGCGCGACAGCTCCTCGGAGATCGCCACGCTGCGGTGCTTGCCGCCGGTGCAGCCCACGGCGAGGGTCAGGTAGCGCTTGCCCTCGCGCCGGTAACCGGCGCCGATGAGCCGCAGCAGCTCGTGGTAGCGGTCGAGGAACTCGTCCGCCCCCTCCTGGCTGAGCACGTAGTTGCGCACGTCGGCGTCGCGGCCGGTCTGGTCCTTCAGCTCCGGAATCCAGAACGGGTTGGGCAGGAACCGCACGTCCATCACCAGGTCGGCGTCCATCGGCAGGCCGTACTTGTAGCCGAAGGACAGCACGGTGACCCGGGTGGCGGTGCTCGACTCGGTGCCGAACGCGTCCTCGATCTTGGCCCGGAGCTGGTGCACCGACAGCGTCGAGGTGTCCAGGATCAGGTCGGCCTCCCCGCGCAGCGGCATCAGGAGCTGCCGCTCGGCGGTGATGCCGTCGATCAGCCTGCCCTCGCCCTGCAGCGGGTGGCCGCGGCGCACCGACTCGAACCGGCGGACCAGCACGTCGTCGGTGGCCTCCAGGAACAGCACCCTGGGCTTGTAGCCGCGGGCGTCGAGGTCCTTGATGATCGCCGACAGGTCCTCGGTGAACGCCCGGGACCGCACGTCCATCACCACCGCGACGGTGGTGATCGCGCCCCTGGCCCGGGAACCCAGCTCGACCATGGTGGAGATCAGCTCCGGCGGGAGGTTGTCCACCACGAACCAGCCGAGGTCCTCCAGGCACTTGGCCGCGGTGCTGCGGCCCGCCCCGGACAGCCCGGTGACCACGGCCACCTCGATGCCCGGTCCCCCGACGGGGGGTTGCTCGTCGCGCACTGTCGCGTCGCTCACTGCTGCCTCTCCTGCCCGCCTGCCGCGGCGGTCGTGTCCTGCGCGCCGCCCGCGAGCGCGGTGTGCACGGCGCGGGCGGTGCCCGGTCCGATGCCGGGCACGCTCTCGATCTCCTCGACGCTCGCCGCGCGCAGCCGCTTGAGCGAGCCGAAGTGCTTGATGAGCACCGCCTTGCGGGTGTGGCCCAGCCCGGGCACGTCGTCGAGCGCCGACGCGGTGAGGCGCTTGGAGCGCTTCTGCCGATGGTAGGCGATGGCGAAGCGGTGGGCTTCGTCGCGCACCCGTTGCAGCAGGTAGAGCGCTTCGCTGGTGCGCGGGAGGATGGTGGGGTCCGGGTCGCCGGGCAGCCAGACCTCCTCCAGCCGCTTGGCCAGCCCGACCACCGCCACGTCGGTGACGCCCAGCTCGGAGAGCACCTCCGCGGCCGCGTCGGCCTGCGGGCCCGCGCCGTCGACGACGTAGAGGTTGGGCGGGTAGGCGAAGCGGCGCGGCTTGCCGGTCTCCGGGTCGATGCCGGGGGTGGGCCCCTGCCCGCCCGCCTCGCCCGCGTACTTGGCGAACCGGCGGCGGGTGACCTCGGCGATGGCGGCCACGTCGCCCTCGGTGGCGGCCTCGCGGATGGCGAAGCGGCGGTACTCGGACTTGCGCGCCAGGCCGTCCTCGAACACCACCAGCGAGGCGACCACGTCGCTGCCCTGGATGTGGCTGATGTCGACGCACTCGATGCGCAGCGGGGCGGTGTCGAGCCCGAGGCCCTCCTGCAACTCCTGCAACGCCGCCGAGCGGGCCGTCAGGTCGCCCGCGCGGCGCAGCTTGTGCTGGGTGAACGCCTCTTTCGCGTTGCGCTCCACGGTTTCCATGAGCGCCCGCTTGTCGCCGCGCTGCGGCACCCGCAGGGCGACCCGGGAGCCGCGCAGCCCGCTGAGCCAGTCGGCGAGCGCGCCCGCGTCGGTGGGCAGCTCGGGCACCAGCACCTCGCGCGGCACCGGGCTGCCCGCCGAGTCGTCGGCGGGCGGGCTGTCGGTGGCCGTGCCGTCGCTGACCGGGCCGTCGCCGGTCGGGCGGGCGGCGGGCTCGGTGCCGGGCTCGACGATCTCGGCCTGGTCGCCGTAGAACTGGCTGAGGAACTGCTCCACCAGGGCGGGCACCGGGCTGGTGGAGCCCTCCGCGCCGCCCTCCTCCAGCCGGTCGACGACCCAGCCGCGCTGCCCGCGCACCCGGCCACCGCGCACGTGGAAGACCTGCACGGCGGCTTCGAGGTCGTCGTGGGCGAAGGCGACCACGTCGGCGTCGGTGCCGTCGCCGAGCACCACGGCCTGCTTCTCCAGGGCCCGGCGCAGCGCGCCGATGTCGTCGCGCAGCCGGGCGGCCCGCTCGAACTCCAGCTCGTCGGAGGCCGCCGCCATCTCCCGCTCCAGGCGGCGGACCATGGCGTCGGTCTTGCCGGAGAGGAAGTCGCAGAAGTCGAGCACGATCCCGCGGTGCTCCTCGGCGCTGACCCGGCCGACGCAGGGCGCCGAGCACTTGTCGATGTAGCCGAGCAGGCACGGCCGCCCGATCTGGCCGTGCCGCTTGAACACCCCGGTCGAGCAGGTGCGCGCCGGGAAGACCCGCAGCAGCAGGTCCAGGGTCTCGCGGATGGCCCAGGCGTGCGCGTACGGGCCGAAGTAGCGGACGCCGCGCTTGCGCGGGCCGCGGTAGACGTGCAGCCGCGGGTACTGCTCGTTCAGCGTCACCGCCAGGACCGGGTAGGTCTTGTCGTCGCGGTAGCGGACGTTGAACCGCGGGTCGAACTCCTTGATCCAGTTGTACTCGAGCTGCAGCGCCTCGACCTCGGTCGCCACCACGGTCCACTCGACGCCGCCCGCGGTGGTCACCATCTGCCGGGTGCGCGGGTGCAGCGCGGTCACGTCGGCGAAGTACGAGTTCAGCCTGCTGCGCAGGCTCTTCGCCTTGCCGACGTAGATGACCCGGCCACCCGGGTCGCGGAACTTGTAGACGCCGGGGGCGTCGGGGATGGTGCCGGTGGCGGGGCGGTAGGCGGACGGGTCGGGCACGGCGTCAACCCTACGGCCGGGGTACGACACTCCCGGCCGCAGGGTTGACCGGCGCGGCGCCGATCAGCGCGGGGAACGCCCGAGCCGGTCGCATCGGGCGGGTCAGGCGACGGAGTGCAGGTTCCCGTCGCCGCCGATGACGCAGGCCGCCGCGTCCGCGTCGGAGGTCACGAACTCCGCCACGCAGCGGCCGAGCTGGGCGTGCCCGCGGGCGTTCGGGTGGAAGGACTGCTGGGCCATGTGCACGCCGATGGCGTCGAGGCCGCCGGTGGCCAGCGCCTGCGGGTCGACCATCAGCCGGTTCTGCCACTCGCTGTCGCGGGTGCCGCTGCACGCCTCCCGCCCCTCGGTGGCGCGGCCGAAGTCCAGGAAGGACACCCCGGCGCGGGTGGCGACGCCGCGCAGCGTCTCGGCCAGCTGCGGCACCGCCTCGGTGCGCGCCCACTTGGCGTCGGCCAGGCGCAGCGGGCACCCGTCGAACCCGTGGGTGGTGGGGTCCATCTTCTCGGTCAGGGGCGAGGAGTACGAGGTCAGCACGAACCGGTAGTCGGTGTCGGCGTACCCGGCCTGGCGCATGGCGGACTTCACGTCGGCGACGGCCGCCTCGACCCGGGGCGCCATGGCCGACAGCCGCCCCGGCCACTGGTCGCGCAGCGCCGCGGAGCAGTCGGACCCGAACGGGTTGAACCACTTGAGGACGCAGTCGATGATGGTGTCGGTGAAGTCGGGGTCGTCGTTGGCGCCGACCTGGAGCACGACCGCGGTCACCCGGTTCTCGGTGGCCACCTGGATCAGCCGCCGCGCCTGGGAGCCCTCGGTGTGGTGGGTGGTGTCGGCGAGGGAGACGTTCGCGGCGTTCGCGCCGGAGCAGGCCAGGTTGACCGCCTTGTCGGCGAGCCGGGTCTGGTGGATCAGCGCGTGCGGGGAGCGGTGGCACCAGTTGCCGCCCTCCCCGCCGGTGCCCGCCTCGTAGTCGCCCGCGCCCTCCCCGGAGATGGCGCTGTCGCCCAGGGACACCACGGCGGTGGGCCGGTCGTCGGCCCGGGCCGGGGTGGTCAGGGCCGGTACGGCGAGTGCCGCGGCCAGCACGGCGGCGACCGCGGTGCCGAGGGTTCGGGCGGGCAGCATGCGGGGGGCCTCCGGGGTTCAGCGACAGCCTAGTGTGACCACCACTCAACCAGGAGTGACCACGCGAAGCCATTACCCGAACGGGTCTGACCCGGTGCCCGCCCCCGACCACCCGGCCGGGGACGGACACTCCACAGTGGACCGTCAGGCGAGGACGACGTTCGCGCCGTCGACCTTGACCGCGACCTCCTTGAGGCCGGTCTTCGCCGGGCCCTTGGTGACCGCGCCGTCGGTGCTGGTGAAGGTGCTGCCGTGCCGCGGGCAGGTGATCACACCGGACTGCGGCGCGGTGACCGTGGCGCCCTGGTGCGGGCAGCTCGGGTCGAAGCCCTTGACCGCGGAGCCGGTGCGGACCAGCAGGACCTGCCCGTTCGGGCCGTCGGCCAGCACGCCGCCGCCGTCGGGGATGTCGGCCAGCGCCGCCAGCGCCGACCCGCCCGCGGGGGCGGACCCGCCGGTCGGGCTCGCGCCGCCCGCGCTGGAGCCGGGGGTGTTCGGGTTGTCGACGGTGGAGCCGGAGTCGGTCTCGGTGCCGCAGGCGGCGATGAGCGCGCCGGGCGCCACCAGCGCGACCATCAGGCCACAGAGGACCTGGCGGCGGGAGCGCGGCTCGGCGGGGGTCTGTGGTGTCGTCGTGGTGGTTTCGACAGTCACGCGGGGTGCCTCCTCGGTGCACGGGAACGTCCGGGGTCTACCCCGGTCGGTACGCGGGCCCGCGCCGGGGGGTTCACCCGATCCGGGCTTTCACAGGTTCGCCTCAGGTGGGGGGCGAACTCCGGGCGGGGTCGGGGGCTTCCCGGATGCCGCCGGTGCGCGGGTCCGGCGAGGGTGGGGACATGCGCAAAGCACTGATCGCCCTGGCCGTGTTCCTCGGCGGCTACCTGGTGTTCCGGGCACTCGCGGAGCCGTTCGTCATCGACGTGTTCGACCCGGCGTCCTACGCCGACGACTGGGGCGGGCCGAGCCTGGCAGGCGTGCTGCTGGTGCACTGCGGCCCCGGGGTCGTCTCGGCGGTGCTGCTGTGGCGCGGCGCGACCAGGGGGCGGCGGCGCTCACAGCCCGAGGTGCACGCGCAGGGCGGCGTCCAAGTCGGCGAGGAGCGCGGCGGGGAGGCTGCCCACCCGGCGGCGGACCCGGGCGGTGGCCAGTGAGCGGACCTGCTCGGCCTGCGCCTTCGAGTCGACCGACAGCCCGCACGGGGCGGCGGGGAGCAGCACCTGGAAGGGGAACACCCGGGTGGTGTTGGAGGTGATCGGCACGACGGTGAGCACACCGCGGCCGGTGCGGCCCGCGACCTGGTTGGCGGCGTCGTTGGAGACGATCACGGCGGGGCGGACCTTGTCGGCCTCCGAGCCGCGGACGGGCTCCAGGTCGACCAGGTGGATGTCACCGCGGCGGAAGTGCCTGGCGCGGGTCTCGGCCGCGCGGGCGTCGGGTTCGGGCATCAGCGGCGGGGTTCGAGGGTGGGCATCGGTGGTCTCGGGTGGGGCTCAGCCGCGGGCCTCGGCCAGGCCGTCGGGCGTGGCTGGTTCCCACACGGTGGCTTCGTCGGCGTCCCACTCGTCGAAGGCGGCGGCGTAGCAATCTTGCAGGCTGGTCTGCCGCAGCAGCGCGATGGCGGTGTGGATCACCGAGGAGCGCGTGGCCGCATCGGCGCGCGCGGAGTACTCGTCGAGGAAGCGCACGTCCTCCTCGGGCAGGCTCACACTCAGTTTCACACCCCCGATGCTACCCCGGGTGGCACCCATGGGGCATCACCCCGAGCGCACCACCCGGAGGGCTCAGCCCGCCTCGGTGACCGTGGCGGCCCGGTGCAGCTTGCGCAGCTCGCGGATGGTGGCCACCGCGCGGTCGCCGTCGATGGCCTGCACGGCCATCACCGGCACGTACTCGTCGTCGGGCAGCTCCAGGCGGGCCCAGGAGGCGCCGTCGGGGAAGCTGATCGAGCGGATGTGGTCCCACGGGTAGCGGGTGCTGCCCAGCAGGTTGCGGACGGTGACGCCGTCGGCGTCCGCGGCGACCCTGGGCCGGGTCAGCCACAGCGCGCCGCAGGCCAGCAGCACGCCGATGCCGACCATGGCGACCTGGTCGGACACCTGGAAGTACACCCCGGTCGGGGTGTCGCGCAGCAGCACCGCCACCACCGTGAACACCGCGACGAACACCACGGCGAACGCGGCGGCGACGAAGCGGACCTTGCGCGGCCGGGAGGTGACGGTCACCGGAAGCCCCGCTCGGTCCAGGGCTGCCGCAGTCCCCGCAGCACCAGTGCCGCCTCCAACGCCGCCACGCACGCCTCGTACCCCTTGTCCTCGGCCGCCCCGGGCACCCCGGAGCGGTCCACCGCCTGCTGGTCGTCGTTCACCGTGAGCACGCCGTTGCCGACCGGGGTGCACTCGTCGAGCGAGATGCGGGTCAGGCCCGCGGTGACCGCGTCGCACACGTACTCGAAGTGCGGGGTGCCGCCGCGCACGACCACGCCGAGGGCCACCACCGCGTCGTGGTGCTTGGCCAGTTCCTGGCACACCACGGGCAGCTCGACCGCGCCCGCGACCCGGACCACGGTCGGCTCCTCGACCCCGGCGTCCTCCGCCGCGGCCAACGCCCGGGTCAGGAGCTGACCGGTGACCTCCGCGTGCCACTTGGTCGCCGCGATGGCCAACCGGATGCCCGTCGCGTCCGGTGCCACCGCCTCGGGCCTGCCCGCGCCGCTCATGCCCGGTCCTCCCCGCCGCGCTGGGCGACCGCCCCGGCGGCGATGCCGTCCTCGTACTGCTCCAGCTCGGTGATCTCGTGGCCCATCCGGTCGCGCTTGGTGCGCAGGTAGCGCAGGTTCTCCGGGTTCGGCCACACCGACAGCGGCACCCGGTCGACCACGGTCAGCCCGTAGCCCTCCAGGCCGACCCGCTTGGCCGGGTTGTTGGTGAGCAGCCGCATCGACTTCACCCCGAGGTCGACCAGGATCTGCGCGCCGGTGCCGTAGTCGCGGGCGTCCGCGGGCACGCCGAGCGCGAGGTTCGCGTCCACCGTGTCCTGGCCCTCGTCCTGCAACTGGTAGGCCTGCAACTTGTGCATGAGGCCGATGCCGCGGCCCTCGTGCCCGCGCATGTAGAGCACCACGCCGCGCCCCTCGGCGGCGACGGCCTCCTGGGCGGCGTCGAGCTGCGGGCCGCAGTCGCAGCGCAGCGAGCCGAACACGTCCCCGGTCAGGCACTCGGAGTGCACCCGGACCAGCACGTCCTCGCCGTCGCCGAGGTCGCCGTAGACCAGCGCGACGTGCTCGATGCCGTCGAGCAGGCTGTCGAAGCCGACCGCGCGGAAGGTGCCGTGCGCGGTGGGGATGCGCGCCTCGGCGACGCGGACGACCTGCTTCTCGGTGCGCCTGCGGTAGGCGATCAGGTCGGCGATGGTGATGATCGCCAGGTCGTGCTCGGCGGCGAAGACCTCCAGCTCGTCGCGGCGGGCCATGTCGCCCTCGCTCTTCTGCGAGACGACCTCGCAGAGCACGCCCGCGGGCCGCAGCCCGGCCATCCTGGCCAGGTCGACCGAGGCTTCGGTGTGCCCGGGCCGGCGCAGCACGCCGCCCTCCTTGGCCCGCAGCGGCACCACGTGCCCGGGGCGGTTGAAGTCGGCGGCGGTGGCCTCGGCGGAGGCCAGCAGCCGGATGGTGTGCGCCCGGTCGTGCGCGGAGATGCCGGTGCTGATGCCCTCCTTGGCGTCCACGGTCACGGTGTAGGCGGTGCCGCGGGCGTCCTGGTTGGTGTGGAACATCGGCGGCAGGTCCAGCCGCACGCAGTCGGCGTCGGGCAGCGCGACGCAGACGTAGCCGGAGG
Source organism: Actinokineospora spheciospongiae (assembly GCF_000564855.1). Lineage (GTDB taxonomy): Bacteria > Actinomycetota > Actinomycetes > Mycobacteriales > Pseudonocardiaceae > Actinokineospora > Actinokineospora spheciospongiae. The sequence goes on along the minus strand of NZ_AYXG01000209.1, from coordinate 2,165 downwards.
AGTAGCGGACCATGAAGGCCAGCAGCTCCGGGGTGGTCTTCTCGGCGGCGAAGATGAGGTCGCCCTCGTTCTCGCGGTCCTCGTCGTCGACGACCACGACGGCCTTGCCCGCCGCGATGTCGGCGAGGGCGCGGTCGATGTCTGGGAAGTCACTCACCCTGGTCCTCCTGTCCGGCGGGATCTCCCCCAGTGTGCCCCGCACCGCTGACGGGAAGGTGTGGGGTTGTCAGGCGTTCCACGTACTTGGCGATCACGTCGACCTCGAGGTTGACCTTGTCGCCCGGCGCGCGCTGCCCCAGGGTGGTCGCCCGGAGCGTCTCGGGGATGAGGCTGACGGAGAACCGGTCGTCCCCGACCTGCACGACGGTCAGCGACACGCCGTCGACGGTGATCGACCCCTTCTCCACCACGTACCTGGCCAGGTGCGGCGGCAGGCCGATGGTGACCAGGTCCCAGTGCTCGGACGGCTCGCGGCTGATCAGCACCCCGGTCCCGTCGACGTGGCCCTGCACGATGTGCCCGCCGAAGCGCTGCCCCACGGCGGCGGCGCGCTCCAGGTTGACCGAGTCACCCTCGGCCACCCCGTCGAGGCTGCTGCGCTTGAGCGTCTCGTGCATCACGTCGGCGGTGAAGGTGCCCCCGTCCAACTCGACCACGGTCAGGCAGACGCCGTTGACCGCGATCGAGTCCCCCTGCTTGGCGTCGCTGGTGACCAGCGGTCCGGAGATGGTGACCCGTGCTGCGTCCGCGAGGTCGCGCACGGCGACCACCGCACCGCGCTCCTCGACGATCCCGGTGAACAACGCCACTCTCCTCCTCGGTCGGTCGGTCCGGGTCAGTCCCGGACCGGGACGGCGGACACCCGCACGTCCGGCCCACTCATGGTGACCCCTTCGACGCGCAACCGGTGGGCCCCGGTGATCGTCGCCACGCCGGCGTCACCCAGCGCCACCGGCCCGGCACCGAGCAGGGTCGGCGCCAGGTAGGCCAGCACCCGGTCGACGAGCCCGGCCCGGGTGAACGCGCCAGCCAGGGTCGGCCCACCCTCCAGCAGCACGTCGACCACACCGCGCGCACCGAGCACGGCGAGCACCTCCGCCGGGTCGTGCGTGCGGACGTGCAGCGTCTCGGCGGCGTCGTCGAGCACCCGCGCGCCGCCCGGGAGGTCACCGAGTCCCACGACAACCCGCAACGGTTGCCGGGCCGCCGGTGTTCCACCCGCGTCCCGAGCGGTCAGCGCCGGGTCGTCGGCCAGCACGGTGCCCCGCCCGGCGACGATGGCGTCGACCTTGCGGCGCACCTCGTGCACCTCGACCCGCGAGTCACCCGAACTGATCCACCGACTGGTCCCATCAGCGGCGGCCACCCGCCCGTCGAGGGTGGCGGCGTACTTCCAAGTCACGTGCGGCCGCCCGGTGGCCACCGAGTGCAACCACGCCCGCAACGGCCCGGCCGCGACCTCGTCGGCGAGCACCCCACCCTCGACCCGCACCCCGGCGTCGGCGAGCACGCGCCCACCCCCGGCGGCCTGCGGGTCTGGGTCGGACACGGCGTAGACCACCCGCGCGACCCCGGCGGCCAACAGCGCACCGGCGCAGGGAGGGGTCCGCCCGTAGTGCGAACACGGTTCAAGGGTGACGACGGCGGTACCGCCCCTGGCCCGCTCCCCCGCCACCGCGAGCGCCCCCACCTCGGCGTGCGCCCCACCCGGGGGCTGAGTCCCCCCGGTCCCGACCACGACCCCGTCCCGATCGAGCACGACGCACCCGACGGGCGGGTTGGGACTGGTGGTCCCCCGCACCGCCTCCGCGCACTCCACGGCGGTCCACATCGCCGCGACCAGGCTCTCCTCCACGGCGGACAGTCTGGCAGGACACACCGACCCCGGTGCACGCGACCGGCCGGGCCCACCCGGGTTGAGACCGATCAGGCCACCCACCTCCAGCGGCCCACACGGCGCAGCCGCCAACCATCCTCGAAACCGCCGGCCCGGCGCCCAGCCACGCCGACCCCCACCGTGCGCAGCCGCCAACCAGCCCGCCAACCCCAAGCCGGGCGGCCAGCCACCCACAACCCCACCGTGCGCAGCCGCCGACCACCCAAGAAACCGGCGGCCCGGCTACGGATATGCCCGGGTGGGTGGATGTGCTTGGGTGGGGGAAGCG
>NZ_AYXG01000208.1 GCF_000564855.1 Actinokineospora spheciospongiae | reverse complement strand
GCTGGGCTCATAACCCAGAGGTCGCAGGTTCAAATCCTGTCCCCGCTACGAACGCGAGAGGTCGGTCCCGGTGGGACCGGCCTCTCGCGCTTTTTCAGGCCGGGTACGGGTTCGTGCGCTTGGCCTCGCGCAGGGTGGTGGCCCACCAGTGCAGGTGGGTGAGGAGCTTCTTCGCCGCCACGTCCGCACCGGGGTCCACAGGGGAGCCCCCGGCGAACCGGGTGTGGGCGTTGTGGAAGCTGACGGTTTCGCGGACCGTCACCGCGTGCAGCTCGGCGAAGACCTGCCGCAGTTGCTCCACGGCCCGCAGACCGCCCGACAACCCGCCGTAGGACACGAACGCCACCGGCTTCGCCAACCACCCCGTGTGCACCGAATCGATGGCCTCCTTGAGGGCGCCGGGGTAGCCGTGGTTGTACTCGGGGGTGACGACCGCGAACGCGTCCGCCCGGTCCACCGCCGCCGCGAAGTCGCCGTCCCGGTCCGCCACGTCCACCAGCACCACCTCGAACGCGCCGTCCGCCCCGGCCCGCTCGGCGAACCAGTTCGCCACCGTCGGCCCGAACCGGCCCTCCCGCACACTGCCGATGACCACCGCCAGGGTGATCCGCTCCATCGTCATGTCCTCGCCTCTCCGTGGGATGCCGACAACGCTAAAACCTCCAGTAAACGAGAGGTCAAGCAATGCGGTCGACCGATCCGGGGCGGGTTCCGGGGTCGGGACCACGAACGCCGACGACCACCGGCGCTCGGGCGCCTGGCTGGATGTGGTGCCGGATAGTCCTGAGTGGAGGGGCGGTCAGCTCGGGTCGGAGCCGCGCACGGACCAGAGCCAGACCGCGACCGCCGCGGTGATGGTGGTCGCGGCGAGCCAGCCGGGGAAGCCGCTGCCGTCGAGGTGGGACCAGAACAGGCCGACGACCGGGGCGGGTACGGCGGCGGCCGCGTCGACGCGCCACTGGCGGGTCCAGCGGGGGGCGGCGGCCGGGTCGGGGGCGGTGGCGTTGTCGGTGCGGCGGCCCCGCGGTTCGGTGGTGCGGGTGGGGCCGGACGGGTGCAGGGTTTCGCCGGTGGGGAGGCGGACGGTGCTCCAGCGGCCCCCGGTGGCGGTGACCTCGGTGGGGGTGGGGAGGGTGAGCAGCGCCGGGTCGAAGTGCACCGGAATCCAGCGGTCCGGGCCCGACTCGGTCTCCAGCCAGGACCGGGCCAGCAGGCCGCGCTGCACGCGGACCCGGCGGACCACCAGCGGGCGGCCGGGGCCGCGGGCGGAGTGCAGGCGGCTCAGGAGCAGCCAGAGGTCGAACAGGACCGCCAGGGCGGCGACCAGGGCGGCGAACACCACCCCGCTCGCGGCGCGGTCGGCGGTGGCGAGCAGGGTCGCGCCGGGGACGACCGCGCGGGTGGGGTCGGTGGGGGAGTAGGCGATGTTCGCCGGGGTGGTCCCGGTGGGGGCGCGGACGGCGATCTCGACCTCCGCGGACACCGCGCGGCCGTCGACCTCCCAGCGGGCCAGGACCACGCCCTCGCGCAGCGGCGAGACGGTTCCGGTGGCGCGGGCGGTGAGGCCGGACAGCGCCGCCGAGGCGGTGGAAGAGGAAAGCCCGGACACCGCCGCCACCGCCGCGCAGGCGACGAGCAGCAGCAGGGTCCGGGCGGCGACCTGCCGGACCGCGCGCACCCGCGGGAGCGCGCGCGGTCCGGTCGGGGCGGTCATCAGCCGGTGAAGCCGATCTTGGTGTAGTCCGGGTCGGCCACGCCGAACGAACCGAAGTTCGCCAGGGTGGCGCGCACCGTGCGGGCGGCCGGGGTCTGGTAGAGCGGCAGGTGGTGCCCCTCGGCCCAGATGAGCTTGTCCGCGTCCTGGGTCAGCGCGACCCGCTTGGCCTCGTCGAGTTCCTGGTTGGCCTCGTCGAGCTTCTTGTTGATCTCCTCGGAGCCGATGCGGCCGTAGTTCTGGTTCACGTTCTTCTCGTCGAGGTAGTAGATGCCCTTGGACGAGCTGATCGGCCACGGCGTCTGCGACCACTGGAACCCGACCATGTCGAAGTTGCCGGTGTTGACGAAGTCCTTGAAGAACACCGACGACGGCTGGGCGTCGATGACCACGTTGATGCCGATCTCCTTGAGCTGCGCCTGGGTCAGCTTCGAGATCTGCTCGGAGATCGGGTTGGCCGCGGTCGAGACCAGCCGGATGTCGAGCTGCTTGCCGTCCTTCTTGCGGAACTCGCCGTCGAGCTTCCAGCCGAGGCCGTCCAGCTCGGTCTTCGCGGCCTCCTTGTCGGCCTTGACCGGGGCGGAGTTGTCGGCGTAGTTGCCGGTGCCCTGGAGGAAGAAGTGGTTGCCCAGGGGCTTGGGGTCGCTCACGATCGGGCCGAGGATGCCCTTGGCGTAGGTGGCGGGGTCCAGACCCTTCATGACCGCGATGCGCAGCTTCGGGTCCGACAGGATCGAGGTCGGCGCGCCGTTGAAGGTCAGGTGCGAGTAGGCCTTGCCGGGGCCCTGGCGGATGACGGCGCCCTGGATGGCCTTGCCGCGCTGGTACAGGTCGACGCTGGAGCCGATGGTGTACCAGTCGATGGCGCCGCTGGTCATCGAGTCGGCCAGGGCCGCGCGCTCGACCACCCGGTAGGTGATCTTGTCCAGCTTGGGCTTGTCGCCCCACCAGGCGTCATCGCGGACCACGGTGACCAGCTTGGCGGTCGGGTCGATGGTGCCGATCTTGAACGGGCCCGCGGTGGCCTTCGGCGCGGTCTGCCAGCCGGTGTTGAACTCCGCCGGGGTGGCGTTCAGCGACTTCGGGTACAGCGGGGTGAACAGGTTCGTCCACTCGCCGAAGTTGCGCTTGAAGGTGACCTTGACGTCCTGGTCGGAGGCGCCCTTCTCGACCTTCTCGACGTCCTCGTAGCCGGTGGTGCCCGACACCGAGAACTCGGTGTTGGTGCCGTTGAGCGCCTTGAACTGGGCGTCGAAGTCCTCCCAGGTGAACGGCGTCCCGTCGCTCCACTTGGCCTTGGGGTTGATCTTGTAGGTGACGACCTGCGGCCCGGTCGAGGTCAGCTCGGCCGACTCCAGGTAGTCCTTGTTGATGACGACCTTGCCCGCCTTGTCGGCCTTGAACAGCTTGGGCAGGATCGCGCTGATGATGTAGTCGCCGTCCTGCAGCGTGCCGTCGAGCTGGTTGTAGTTCCAGTTGTCCGGCAGCGAGTCGAGCGGCCACTTGAGTTCACCGCCCTCCTTCAGCTTGGACACGTCCACCTCGTTGATGTCCCAGCTTCCCTGGGTGGCCTGGTCGCCAGCCTGGACCCCACCGCCGCCGCCGCTGTCGCCGCTGCCGCAGGCGCTCAGGGCCAGCGCGACCGCGGTCAGGGGCGCGACGAGCGCTGCCAACTTGCTCCGACTCACAGGATCGAGCCTCCTCACTCATGCCGCCGCACTCGTGCGCGGCGGCAAACTCACCGGTGATCGTCCGCCATCGGTTCGACCACCGCACGCGATCGCGCGAAGTGGCACGCGTCGGAGTGGTCGCCGGACCCCTCCAGCGCGGGTTCGGTCTCCACGCAGATCCGCCGCCGCTCCTCGGGGAGCGAGGCGTACAGGAAGCACCGGGTGTGGAACCGGCAGCCCGTGGGCGGGTTCGCCGGGCTCGGCAGGTCACCCTCGAGGATGATCCGCTCCCGCTGCCGCTCCTTGACCGGGTCCGGGATGGGGATGGCCGAGAGCAGCGCCTGCGTGTACGGGTGCCGGGGGGCGCCGAACACCGCGTCCACGTCGCCGATCTCGACGATCTTGCCCAGGTACATGACCGCGACCCGGTCGGCGATGTGCCGGACCACCGACAGGTCGTGCGCGACGAACAGGTACGACAGGCCCAGTTCGGCCTTGAGCCGGTCCAGCAGGTTGATCACCCCGGCCTGGATCGACACGTCCAGCGCCGAGACCGGTTCGTCGAGCACGATCAGCCGCGGGTTCAGCGCCAGGGCGCGGGCGATGCCGATGCGCTGGCGCTGACCGCCGGAGAACTCCGCCGGGTAGCGGCCCACGTGCTCGCGGCGCAACCCCACCAGGTCGAGCAGTTCCGGCACCCGCTTGGCGATGTCGGCGGCGGGGTACCCGTGCACCTGCATGGGTTCGGCCAGCACGTCGCCGATCGGCATCCGCGGGTCGAGGGAGGCCTGCGGGTCCTGGAACACCACCTGCATGTCGCGGCGGATGGCCTTGCGCCCGGCCTTGTCCAGCTCGGCGGCCCGCTTGCCCAGGACGCTGATCGAGCCGCCCATCAGCTCCTCCAGCCCCAGGATCTCCATCAGCGTGGTCGTCTTGCCGCAGCCGGACTCGCCCACCAGGCCCAGCGTCTCGCCCGCGCGGATGTCGAAGGAGATGCCGTCGACGGCGTGCACGGCGCCGACCTTGCGCTTGAACACCGAACCCTTGGTGACGGTGAACGTCTTCACCAGGTCGGCGACGTCGAGCACGACCTCGCGCTCCGCGCGGGGCACCGCGGCGATCTCCGGTTCGCCGATGACCTCGGCGCCGAACACCTCCGCCGCGTCCGGTTCGCGCTCGGCGATCTCCGCGCTGCGGATGCACGCGGCCCGGTGCCCGGTGCCGTCCCCGGTCGCGTCGACCGAGCCGTCCACTTGGAACAGCGGGGGTTCCTCGGTCAGGCAGGCGTCGACGACCATCGGGCAGCGGGGCGCGAACGGGCACCCCGGCGGCAGGTCGGTCAGCGACGGCGGTTGGCCCTCGATCGGCACCAGCGGCTGCTTCTGCGCCGCGTCCAGCCGGGGGATGGAGCCGAGCAGGCCGAGCGTGTAGGGCATCCGAGGCCGCCGGTAGACCTCGTGCACGTCGCCGGTCTCCACCGCGCGGCCCGCGTACATGACCAGCAGCCGGTCGGCGAACCCGGCGACCACGCCCAGGTCGTGGGTGATGATCACGATGCCCGCGCCGGTGACCTCCTGCGCGGTCTTGAGCACCTCCAGGACCTGCGCCTGCACGGTCACGTCGAGCGCGGTGGTGGGCTCGTCGGCGATGATCAGGTCCGGGTCGTTGGCGATGGCGATGGCGATGACCGCCCGCTGGCGCATCCCGCCGGAGAACTCGTGCGGGAACGCCTTCGCCCGCGCCGCCGCGTTCGGGATGCCCACCAGGTCCAGCAGTTCCACCGCGCGCCGGTCGGCCTGCTGCCTGCTCACCCGGCCGCGGCCGTGGGTGAGCAGGGCCTCGGCGATCTGGTCGCCCACGGTGTAGACCGGGGTCAGCGCGGACAGCGGGTCCTGGAAGACCATCGACACCCGGCGGCCGCGGATCTTCGACAGCTCGCCGTCGGACAGGCCCAGCAGCTCGCGGCCGCGGAACCGGATGGACCCGGTGACCCTGGCGGAATCCGGCAGCAGGCCCATGACCGCCAGCGACGACACCGACTTGCCCGAGCCGGACTCGCCAACGATGCCGAGCACCTCGCCCGGGGCGACCCGGTAGCTCAGCCCGCGCACCGCCTGCACCCGGCCGTCCTCGCTGGGGAACGACACCCGCAGGTCGTCGACCTCCAGCACCGGCCCGGCCCGCTCCGCGTCCGGTCCCTCGAACAGCGTCTCCGCGGCGGTCATGCCTGCGCTCCCGTCCCGGTCTTGCCGGTCTTGCCCTTCTTGACCTTCTTGTCCCGCTTGCGGCTGCCCGCGGCGCTCGGGTCCAGCGCGTCGCGCAGGCCGTCGCCGAACAGGTTCACCGACAGCACGAACACCACCAGGAACCCGGCGGGCACGTAGAACAGCCACGGGTAGGTGATGGCCGACTCGGTGCCCGAGGCGATCAGCGTGCCCAGCGAGACGTCCGGCGGCTGCACGCCGAAGCCGAAGAAGCTCAGCCCGGTCTCCGACAGCACGGCGGCGCCCACCGTGACGGTCGCGTCGATGATCAGCAGCGAGGCCATGTTCGGCACGATGTGCTTGGCGATGATGCGGAACGGGGCCTGCCCCATGAACCGCGCCGCCTTGACGTACTCGCGCTCGCGCAGGGTCAGCGTCATGCCGCGCACGATCCGCGCGGTGATCATCCAGCTGAACCCGGCCAGCAGCAGCACGAAGATCAGCCAGCTCTGCCCCTTGAACGCGGGCGAGGCCACCGCGATGACGAGGAACGACGGCAGCACCAGCAGCAGGTCGACCAGCCACATCAGCACCCGGTCGGTCCAGCCGCCGAAGTAGCCCGCCGCCGCGCCGACCACCGCGGCCAGCGAGGTGGAGATCAGCCCGACCAGCAGCCCGATCGTCAGCGACTTCTGCAACCCGCGCATCACCTGGGCGAACACGTCCTCGCCGATCTTGGTGGTGCCGAACCAGTGCGTGCCGCCTGGCGGTTGCAGGAACGCGGTGTAGTCGGGTTCGGCGTAGTCCCACGGCGCGAACAGCGGCGACAGGAACGCCGCCGCGTACAGCAGCACCACGACGACGAGCCCGATCAGCGCGGGCTTGCGCCGCAGGAACCGCCGCAGCACCAGGCGCGAGCGGCTCGGCGAGCGCTCCGCGGCCACCGAGGTGTCCACGGGGGAGCCGCCGGGGGTCGCGCCGTCTTCGGTCAGAGTCACCATGTCCTTCTCCCCGCCCTCAAACCCGGACCCGCGGGTCCAGCACCGCGTAGAGCACATCGGACAGCCAGCCCGAGACCAGCACCAGCACGGCGATGAACAGCGTCACCGTGGCCACGATGTTCGCGTCCTGCGACACCACCCCGGTGATCAGCCAGTCGCCCATGCCGTACCAGCCGAAGATGCGCTCGGTGAACGTGCCGCCGGTGATCAGCAGGCCGAACCCGAACGCGAACAGCGTCGCCATCGGGATCAGCGCGGTGCGCAGCCCGTGCTTGAACAGCGCCCGCCGCCGGGTCAGGCCCTTGGCCTGGGCGGTGCGCAGGAAGTCGCTGCCCAGCACGTCGAGCATGGCGCTGCGCTGGTAGCGGCTGTAGTAGGCGATCTGTCCCAGCGCGATGGTCGCGGTCGGCACGATCAGGTAGCGCAGCCGGTCGCCGAGCGAGGCGAACCAGCTGCCCTGGAACCCGGGCGTCTGCTCGCCGAGGGTCTGCAGGTAGTTGGTGCCGATCAGGTCGTTGAAGCCCTGGGCGGGCTGCTTGAGCAGCGTGCCGAGCACGAACACCGGGGTGGAGAGGATGACGAAGGAGAACAGCGTCGCCAGGTAGTCGCTGAGCCTGTACTGCCGGATCGCGCTGATCACCCCGAGCAGCACGCCGAAGCCGACGCCGAGGACCACCCCGATCAGGAACAGCCGCAGGCTCACCCCGACCCGGCGCGGCAGTTCCTCCACGACGGACCGGTCGGTGACCGTCCGGCCGAAGTCGCCGTGCGCCACCCCGCCAACCCAGGTCAGGAACCGCTGCGGCACCGGCTGGTCCAGGTGCAGGTCGGCGCGCTTGGCATCGAGCACGGCCGCGGGCGGCGGCGGGTTGCGCTGTTGCAGGATCGCGATGGGGTCGAACGTCGCCGACGCGAGCGCGAACGCGAGGAACGTCGCCGCCAGGCACAGGACGACGTAGTTCGCCAGGCGCCGGAGGAGAAAGCCGATCACGCGGGTTCCAGCCTTTCCCGGTTGGTCAGGTGCGGCCCCGGGCCGGACCGGGGTGCGCGGGTCTGCGGTGGAATAATCGCCGCAGCACGGTGGTGTCGCCTCTGGGAAGGGGATACTCAGTGGTGAACCGCTCGCGAGGAACCTACTTTAGTAGGGATTCGGATAACAGGTGCGCCTCAGTTCTGCAACCGGTTTTGATTCACCCCCTGACCTGCGGATATCAGAGTGATCCGGGTCACATTACCGGGGTTTTCGGCGGGTTTCGGACGGCTACCGCGCGCCCGGGGGCATTGCTCTGAACGGGTAGTGCGCCGTACGGAGATCCACTCGTTCAGGCGAGTGCGCGCCCCGTGTCCACCTGGGACCGCCGGATTTTGCTCCGGACAGGGGGGTCCGGTTCGGCTGTTCGGTGGCGGGCCGAACGGACCGGTGGTGTCTATGTGCGATCAGCCACTGTGGACTCAGCCTCATGGCCACTGTGGACAGCGCGGGCCCTGCGTGGGACCGTGGAGCGGTGTCTGAATTGAACGCAACCGCAGCCGCACTCCTCGGCCTGCTGCACGAGGGCCCGCAGACGGGTGGCCAGCTCGTGGCGGCCGCGCGCGAACGCTTCGGCTCCTTCTTCAGCGTCACGCGCAGCCAGGTCTACCGCGAGCTGCCCGCGCTCGCCGAGGACGGCCTCGTCCGCCTCGGCAAGCAGGGCCCCCGGTCCAGCCAGCAGTACGTGATCACCGCCGCGGGCAAGAAGGCCTTCAAGGCGTGGCTGGGCGGTGAGCCCGGCCCCGACCACCTGCGCAGCCCGCTCATCCTGCGCCTGGTGCACGCCTCCACGCTGACCGCCAAGCAGCGGGCCGCGCTGATCGACTCGGCCAAGCAGGTCTACAACGGCGAGCACGAGTCCGCGCGCGCCGCGGTCAAGTCGGCCGAGGACCCCTACGCCAAGGCGATCGCCGAGTTCGGGGTGGCCAGGGCGAAGGCCGTGCTCAAGCTGCTCGACTCCATCCCCAAGGCCTAGCCGACCGCACCCGCACCTCCAGTCCCCCGCCCGAGGCCCCGGCGAGGCCCCACCAGGGGCCTACCGCCGCAGCGGCGGCGTCCGCGTCCGCGTAATCTTTCCCGACGTGAACCCGGACGTCGCCGCTGACCTCAAGGAACTCTCCGCCACGCTGACGAGCGTCGAGACCGTCATGGACCTCGACGGCCTCCGCGTGGAGATCGCCGAGCTGGAGAAGCAGGCCGCCGCCCCGGACCTGTGGGACGACCCGGAGTCCGCCCAGCGGGTGACCAGCAGGCTCTCGCACCGCCAGGGCGAGCTGCGCCGCATCGAGGAGCTGCGCGGCAGGCTCGACGACCTCCCGGTGCTCTACGAGCTGGCCGAGGAGGGCGGCGGCGACGCCGACTCCCTCGCCGAGGCCGACGCCGAGCGCGACAAGCTGCGCGCCGACATCTCCTCCCTCGAGGTCCGCACCCTGCTCTCCGGCGAGTACGACGGCCGCGACGCGCTGCTGACCATCCGCTCCGAGGCGGGCGGGGTCGACGCGGCGGACTTCGCCGAGATGCTCATGCGGATGTACATCCGCTGGTCCGAGCGGCACGGCTATCCCACCGAGGTCTACGACACCTCCTACGCCGAGGAGGCGGGCATCAAGTCCGCCACCTTCAAGGTCGCCGCCCCCTACGCCTACGGCACCCTGTCGGTCGAGCAGGGCACGCACCGGCTCGTCCGGATCTCGCCGTTCGACAACCAGGGCCGCCGCCAGACCTCCTTCGCCGCGGTCGAGGTCGCTCCGGTCGTCGAGCAGACCGACCACGTCGACATCGACGAGAAGGACCTGCGCGTCGACGTCTACCGCTCCTCGGGCCCCGGCGGGCAGGGCGTCAACACCACCGACTCCGCCGTCCGGCTCACCCACCTGCCCACCGGCATCGTCGTCTCCTGCCAGAACGAGCGCTCGCAGTTGCAGAACAAGGCCTCGGCCATGGCCGTGCTGCAGGCCAAGCTGCTCGAGCGCCGCAGGCAGGAGCAGCAGGCCAAGATGGACGCGCTCAAGGACAGCTCCAGCGGCTCGTGGGGCAACCAGATGCGCTCCTACGTGCTGCACCCGTACCAGATGGTCAAGGACCTGCGGACCGAGTTCGAGATGGGCAACCCGAGCGCCGTCCTCGACGGCGACATCGACGGCTTCCTGGAAGCAGGCATCCGCTGGCGCCGCACGCAGTAGGGCGGCATCCGGGAGTGCGCCGCGCATGCGCGCCGTAGTGCCGGGGTGTGCGAGATTTACGCAGTGTGACCAGGCGGTTCCTCGCCGGGACCGAGGCAACGGCTCGATAACGACCGAAGGTAGACTCGCCCACCGTGATCCGGCTCGAAGAGGTTTCCAAGGTCTACAAGACCTCCACCCGGCCCGCCCTGGAGAACATCTCGGTCGAGGTCGACAAGGGTGAGTTCGTCTTCCTGATCGGCGCGTCCGGGTCGGGGAAGTCGACGTTCCTGCGCCTGCTGCTGCGCGAGGAGGTGCCCAGCAAGGGGCGGGTCTACGTGGCGAACTTCGACGTCGCGCGGATGGCCCGGCGCCGGGTGCCCCGGCTGCGGCAGTCCATCGGCTGCGTGTTCCAGGACTTCCGGCTGCTGGCGAACAAGACCGTCGCGGAGAACGTCGCGTTCGCCCTTGAGGTCATCGGCAAGCCCCGGCACACCATCCGCAAGGTGGTGCCCGAGGTGCTGGAGCTGGTGGGCCTGGAGGGCAAGGCCGAGCGGATGCCGCACGAGCTCTCCGGCGGTGAGCAGCAGCGCGTGGCGATCGCCCGCGCGTTCGTCAACCGGCCGCTGATGCTGCTGGCCGACGAGCCGACCGGGAACCTGGACCCGGACACCAGCCAGGACATCATGCTGCTGCTGGAGCGGATCAACCGCACCGGCACCACCGTCCTGATGGCCACCCACGACCACTCCATCGTGGACTCCATGCGCCGCCGGGTGGTCGAGCTCGACCTGGGCCGCGTGATCCGCGACGACGCCCGCGGCGTCTACGGCGTCGGCCGCTAGTCGATCACCCCAGCCCCCGACTGCCCCGAAACAGCGAGGAACACCGCCCCCCATGCGTGCCAGCTTCGTGTTCAGCGAGGTCCTGACCGGCCTTCGCCGCAACATCACGATGACCATCGCGATGATCATCACCACCGCCATCTCGCTCGCCCTGCTCGGCGGTGGACTGCTGGTCGTGCGCATGATCGACAAGACCCAGGCGCTCTACCAGGACAAGGTCGAGGTCAGCATCTACCTGACCGACGACGTGTCCTCCACCGACAAGGAGTGCCAGAACGACCCGTGCAAGGGGCTGCGGTCGAAGCTGGAGGGCGACCCCGCGGTCGACTCGATCACCTTCGAGAACCGCGACCAGGCCTTCGAGCGGTTCAAGCAGATCTTCGAGGCGCAGCCGGAGCTGGTGAAGCTGGCCCGGCCGGAGGCGCTGCCCGCGTCCTTCCGGGTCAAGCTCGTCGACCCGGAGCGGCCCGAGGTCGTCACCCAGGCCTACCAGGGCCAGGCGGGCATCGACACCATCACCGACCAGAGCGAGTTCCTCGACCGGTTCTTCAACGCCCTCAACGGCGTGCGGAACATGACCTTCGCGGTCGCGCTCTTCATGGCCATCGCCGCGCTGCTGCTGATCTCCAACACGGTGCAGCTCTCGGCGTTCACCCGGCGCACCGAGGTCGGGATCATGCGCCTGGTGGGCGCCACCCGGTGGTACACCCAGCTGCCCTTCCTGCTGGAGGCCATGGTCACCGGCCTCATCGGCGCCTTGGTGGCGATCCTCGGCCTGGTCGGGCTGAAGGTCGTGTTCCTCGACGACGTGCTGGCCGACCCGATCAACGCGGGCGTGGTCCGCTCGGTCGACGGGCTCGACATCCTGCTGGTCTCGCCGTGGCTGCTGCTGGTCGCGCTGGGCATCTCCGCGATCACCGGCTACGTCACCCTGCGCCTCTACGTGCGCACATGACAACTGCGTCGCCGCCCACCCGGCTGCTTCCGTAGAGTTCGCGGCATGGTGAAGGAGCGCGGGAACAAGGTGATCGCGTCGAACCGCAAGGCGCGGCACGACTACTCGGTCGTCGACACGTACGAGGCGGGCATGGTCCTGGTCGGCACCGAGGTCAAGAGCCTGCGGGAGGGCCGGGCCTCGCTGGTCGACGCGTTCGCCACGGTCGACGACGGCGAGGTCTACCTGCGCAACCTGCACATCCCCGAGTACACGCAGGGCACCTGGACCAACCACGAGCCGCGGCGCACCCGCAAGCTGCTGATGCACAAGGGCGAGATCCTCCGGCTGATCGGCAAGATCAAGGAGTCCGGCCTGTCGCTGGTGCCGCTGTCGCTGTACTTCAAGGACGGCAAGGTGAAGGTCGAGCTGGCGCTGGCGAAGGGCAAGAAGTCCTACGACAAGCGCCAGGACCTGGCCAAGCGCGACGCCAACAAGGAGATCACCCGCTCGCTCGGGCGGGCGGCCAAGGGGATGCGCTGATGCGCGACGGGGACCTCGTCGGCCTGGCCCGCTCCCTCGGCGTCCCGGGCCTGGTCGACATCCACGTGCACTTCCTGCCGGACCAGGTCCAGCGCAAGGTCTGGCAGTACTTCGACGACGCCGAGCGCAACTACGGCCGGGCGTGGCCGATCCACTACCGCCTGCCGGTCCCGGAGCGGGTCGAGCTGCTGCGCTCGTTCGGCGTCGTCGCCTACGCCCCGCTGGTCTACCCGCACAAGCCGGGCATGGCCGCCTGGCTCACCGACTGGGTCACCGACTTCGCCGCCACCGTCCCCGAGGCCGTCCCCACGGCCACCCTCTACCCGGAACCGGGCGTCGTGTCCTACCTGGACGCGGCGGTCCGCGCGGGTGCCCGCTGCGTCAAGGCCCACGTCCAGGTCGGCGCCTACGACCCCCGCGACGCGCTACTGGACCCCGCCTGGGGGTTGCTCGCCGAGGCCGGGGTCCCGGTCGTCGTCCACTGCGGCCACGGCCCCCTCCCCGGGGAGCACACCGGCCTGCCCGTCTTCGAGGAGGTGCTGCGCCGCCACCCGGCGCTCACCGCCGTCCTCGCCCACGCCGGGATGCCGGAGCTGTCCCTCGCGCTGGACCTCCTCGACCGCCACCCCCGGGTCCACCTCGACACCACCATGGTCGGCGTCCCCTTCACCACCGACATCGCCCCGCTGCCCGCCGACTGGACCCGCAGGCTGGCCGACGTCGCCGACCGCGTGGTCTTCGGCACCGACTTCCCGAGCATCCCCTACGCCTACGCCGAGCAGGTCGCCGCCATCACCGGCTGGGCCGCCGCCCCCGGCCTCGGCGACCCGTTCCTGCGAGCCGTACTGCACGACAACGGCGCCCGGCTGCTCGGGATCGGGCAGGACGGTGCCCGGCAGCTCGGGCTGGAGCACGGCTGACGGGTCGGTCCACGCCACCTGCATCAGCTCCTGCCCGGACCGGCGGCTCACCAGCGTGCCCCGGCCGGGCGGCATCGGCGCGGGCTTGACCCGGCCCAGCAGGTGCCCCTCGTCCGGGCTGCCGCTCATCACCAGGCCGGGGGTGCCGAGTTCGCGCAGCCGCCCCAGCACCGGGTCGGACACCGCCCGGCCCGCCCCGCCGGTCCGCCGGACCAGCACCAGGTGCAGGCCGACGTCCTTGGCCTGGCCGAGGAATTCCACGACCGGGCCGAGCGGGTTGGCGTCCGCGGTGGCGACCAGGTCGTAGTCGTCGACCACGATGAACAGCTCCGGGCCCCGCCACCAGGACCGGTTGCGGAGCTGCTCCTGGGTGACGTCGGGGCCCGGCCGCCGCTTGCGCATCGAGTCGCGGACGTCGCGCATCATGTCGTCGAGCTGGATGGAGGAGACCGCGTAGGCGAGGAGGTGGTCGGTGTTCAGGAACCCCAGCAGGGTCCGCCGGTAGTCGACCAGGAGGATCACCGCCTCGCGGCCGGTGTACCGCCCGGTGATGCCGGTCATGATCGTGCGCAGCAGGTTCGTCTTGCCCGACTCCCCGTCGGCGAAGGCGACGAAGTGCGGCTCGGCCTCCGGGTCCAGGTAGACCGTGCGCAGCCGGATGTCCTGGCCGATCGGGAACCGCCTGCCCACCCGTTCGTCCCCGTCGAGGGCGGACCGGTCGACGGTCGTTGGCAGCAGCCGGGCCCGGGGCGCCCGCTCGCCGGTCCAGGCCGCGTCGACCGCCGACACCGCCGCGCGCAGGGCCGCGCCCACGTCCTCGGTGTCGCGGGAACCGTCGATCCGGGGGAGGAACGCGCGGAAGTGGTGCCGGGTGGTGGTGATGCCCCGCCCCGGGGTCCGCTCCGGCACCGCCGCGGCGGCCCGCCGGTCGATCCCGGAGTCGGCCGGGTCGCCGAGTCGTAGTTCCAGCCGGGTGCTGATCAGGTCCTGGACCGCCGCCCGCAGTTCGGCCCACCGGGTGACGGTCAGGACCAGGTGCACGCCGTAGGTCAGGCCGCGGTGGGCGATGGTGGTGACCGCGTCCTCGACGTCCTCGAATTCCTGCCGCAGGTTCAACCAGCCGTCGATGACCAGAAAAACGTCCGGCACCCCGGCGCGGCGGGCCTCGGCCATGGAGTCAAAGCCCTCGGCCAGGAACTGCCGCTCGCGCTCGACGAGCAGGTCGGTGCACTCGGTGATGATCCGGCGTACGCGGTCGGGGTCGGTCCGCCCCGCCACGTCGCCGACGTGCGGCAGCCCGGCCAGCGGGCCCAGCGTGCCGCCGCCGAGGTCTAGGCAGGAGAACCGGACCTCGGCCGGGGTGTGGGTGAGCGCCGCGGCCAGCACCAGCGTCCGCAGCAGCGCCGACTTGCCCGACCGCGGGCCACCGGCGACCACGGCGTGGCCCGCGGTGCCGGAGAAGTCGGCGAGGAGCACCTCGTAGCGCTGCTCGTACGGCCGGTCGACCATGCCCAGGGGCACGGTCAGCGCGCCGCGTCGCACACCGGTGCTCAGCCCGCGGCCTGGTCGCGTCCGCAGGGCAGGCATCATACGGTCCAGCGGGTCGGACTCGCCCAGCGGTGGCAGCCAGATCGGCGCCACCGGGTCGCCGGTGTCCGGCAGCACCGCCACCACCTCGTCTAGCGTCGACCGTCCGGCGGCGCTACCGGAGACGTACGCGGCCTTGAACCGGACCACCTCGCCCACGACGGTGCGCAGGTAGCCCGACCCGGGGACGGGGGGCAGCTCGAAGGCGTCCGCCAGCCCCAGCACCGCGCGCGACTCCGCCGCAGAGAACGTCTTGAGCCCGATCCGGTACGACAGGTACGAGTCGAGCTCCCGCAGCCTGCCCTCCTCCAACTGGTACGAGGCCAGCAACAGGTGTATCCGCAGTGAGCGGCCGAGCCTGCCGATCGTGGTGAACACGTCGATGAAGTCGGGTCGGGCGTCCAGCAGCGCCGAGAACTCGTCCACCACGACGAACAGCGCGGGCAGTGGCGGCAGGTCGTGCCAGCCGCGGCGGGTCCCGCGGTGGCCGGGCACCGCGCTGAAGCCGCGGTGCCCGACCAGTTCCTGCCTGCGGGAGATCTCGCCGTGCAGTGCGGTGCCAAGCCGGTCGACCAGCAGCGGGTCGGCGGCGAGGCCAGCGACCGACGCGGCGACGTGCGGTGCGCCGTCCAGGTCGCGGAAGGTCGCGCCACCCTTGGAGTCGACCAGCACGAAGCTCAGCTCGGCGGGTTTGTGGGTGGCCATCATGGCGAGCACCAGGGTGCGCAGGAACTCCGACTTCCCGGACCCGGTCGCCCCGACGCAGATCCCGTGCGGGCCCGTGCCGCCCTCGGCGGCCTCCTTGATGTCCAGCTCGACCGGGTCGCCATGCTCGTCGACCCCGAATGCCGCCCGGTGGCGCAGCTCCGGTGGCCTGCTCGGGGAACCTGGGATGGCCTGGGCGTTCGGCAGACCCAGCAGATCGAGTAGCGGGGGGTTCGACAGCAGCGGGTCGGCCACCGCCGCCTCGTCGGCCGGGGCGGGTTCCGGCCCGGCCATCCTGGCCAGCCGGGCGGCGACGGCGTTGATCTCCTCCTCGGTCTGGTCGTGCTCCTGCACGGCGGTGAGGAACGGGCGCCCGTCGCAGAGGCCCCAGCCCGCGGTCCTGGGCAGGCTCGCCGACAGCTCCGGGTGGTGGGACTCGCGCGGGTCGTCGAGGCCCAGTTCGATCCGGCCGCGCAGCAGGCTCCTGATCTCCGGCGGCACCTCCGACCAGGTGCGCGCGGTGAGCACCACGTGCACGCCCCGGCCCAGGCCGGTGCCCGCGATCCGCCGCACGTCCTCGGCGACGCCGCGGGTGTGGAACCGGTCCCAGCCGTCCACCACCAGGAACAGGTCGGCGTGGTCGCCCGGGGGCAGCGCGTTGCGGTGGCGCAGCTCGCGGTAGTGGTGCGTCAGCCGGATCGAGCCCGCGCGGAAGAGCCGGTCGCGGAACTCGATCGTGGCCAGCACGTGCGCCAGCGCCGCCCGCACGCCCTCGGTGTCCGAGGGCGCCACCACCCGGTCGACGTACGGGGTGTCGGCCAGGTCGGCGAGCTGCCCGCCCCCGTCCAGGCAGACGAACCGCACCTCGGCGGGGGAGCGGCCGGTGCGCAGCCCGCCGATCAGGGTGCGCAGCAGCGTCGACTTGCCCGACCAGATCCGGCCCACCACGCACACGTGCCCGTCCGGCCCGGCCAGGTCGAGCCGCACCAGGTCGTCGCCGCGCGCGGTGGCCCGGTGCGCCTGCCCGATCGGCACCCGCAGCGCGCGGGCCGCCGCCGGGTCGTCCCTGGCGACCAGCTCGGCCAGCCGGGGCGAGGCGGTGGTCTCGTCGACCGCCAGCCGCCGGGTGCGCGCCCCGGCGACCTTGAACTCGCCCAGGCCGTGGTTGAGCCGGTGCGGGCGCTGCACCCGGCCGTCGGCGCGCGGCTTGCGCAGCTCGCGGTCGAGGAAGTCGTACAGGTCGTCGGCGCTGATCTCGTCGGAGCCGGGGCGGGCGGCGGCCCCGGTCTCCAGGCCCGCGATGAGGGCGTCGGTGAACACCGAGTACGGGGTGCTGTTGCCGAAGACCACCCGCTCGTCCTCGAACGCCGGGTCGAGGGCGTTGGTGGCGGTGATGACGAACGTGCCCTCGCCGAGCGCGCTGACGTCGACCGCCGCCCCCGACTTGGCCACCGCGCCGGGGGCGAACGAGCCGCTGTAGCAGCAGTCCAGGACCACCGCCTTGAACCGGGCCTGGCACTCGCGCAGCAGCCGCTGCACCAGCACCGCCGGGATCGAAGTGGAGTACGGGCGGTCCTGGCGGGTGTCGGTGGTGGCGAAGAAGAGCTGGTTGTCCGCGTTCTTGATGCCGTGGCCGGACAGGTAGAGCAGCACGTGGTCGTCGACGCCCCGGTCGGCGAACAGCTCCTCGATCTCGCGCTCGACGACGGCCTTGCGCTCGTCGATGAGCGCGGTGGCGGCGAACCCGCCGATGTCGGGGTCGTTGAGCAGCTCCGAGAGCTGCCGGGTCTCCCTGCCCGGCGCCTGCAGCGTGGGCAGCGCGGGGTCCTGGTAGCGGGAGGTCCCGATCAGCAGCGCTCTGCGCTCGGCCACGGCTACTCCCCCGGTTCGGCCTCGGCGGCGATGCGCAGGGCCTCGGCGGTCTCCCCGGCGGTGGCGGCGGTGATGGTGATCTTCTTGCCGTTCACCTCGACGGTGACCGAGCGCGCCTTGGACCGCTCCAGGAACTGGACGACCGTGCGGTGCACCACCAGCAGGCTGCCCGGCACCGCCCCGCCGACGAGAAGTTCGCCGATGGTCTGCGCGAGGCCGGACTTGCTGCCCGGGGCGCCTGCGGCGGTGCCCCGGGAAACCGTGCCGACCCGGGCGGCGCGCAGGTCGTCGGCGAGGCCGTCGGTCAGCCGGTCCAGCGTCGCCGGGGTGCCCTCCGCGTCGATGTGCAGGGTGAGGTCGCTCATCAGGGCCGCTCCTAGTCCGGTTTGTCGATCACAGGTATACCGCGTTCCGCGCTCGCTCACGGCGAACACGAGGGGGGAACAGCACCGGGCTCAGGGAGGTTGAGCTGATCAGACTCAACTTCTTGGAGAGTGATCCGCATGTCCGAGGCTCTGACGCTGCCGGTGCTCCCGCTGGACGACACGGTCCTGCTGCCCGGCATGGTCGTCCCCATCCAGCTCACCGGCGGCGACAACGCGAACGAGGCCCGCGCCGCCGTCGAGGCCGCCCGCTCCGGCGGCGAGCCCGCCCGGGTGGTCCTGGTGCCCCGGCTGGACGGCAGGTACGCGCGGGTCGGCACGCTGGCCGTGGTCGAGCAGGTCGGCAGGCTGCCCGGCGGGCAGCTCGCCGCCGTCGTCCGCGGCACCGGCCGGGTGCGCATCGGCGCGGGCACCACCGGCCCCGGCGCCGCGCTGTGGGTGCAGGTCGAGGTGCTGGACGAGGTCGTCGACGAGCGGGTGCCCGAGCTGGCCCGCGACTACAAGGACCTGGTCACCCGCATCCTGCAGCAGCGGGGCGCGTGGCAGGTCGTCGACAGCGTGGCCTCGGTGGACGACCCGTCGGCGCTGGCCGACCTCGCCGGGTACGCCACCTACGTCTCCGAC
Source organism: Actinokineospora spheciospongiae (assembly GCF_000564855.1). Taxonomy (GTDB): domain Bacteria; phylum Actinomycetota; class Actinomycetes; order Mycobacteriales; family Pseudonocardiaceae; genus Actinokineospora; species Actinokineospora spheciospongiae. The sequence continues at coordinate 6,505 of NZ_AYXG01000208.1, read as the reverse complement.
GAGAACAAGGTCTGGCTGCTGGAGACCACCGACGTCGCCGAGCGGCTGACCCGGCTGCTGGAGTGGGGCCGCGAGCACCTGGCCGAACTCGACGTCAACGAGACCATCCGCAAGGACGTGCGGGAGGGGATGGAGAAGCAGCAGCGGGAGTTCCTGCTGCGCCAACAGCTCACCGCCATCCGCAAGGAACTGGCCGAGCTGGACGGCAAGCCCGCCTCCGAGGAGCAGGACTACCGCGCCCGCGTCGAGGCCGCCGACCTCCCGGAGAAGGTCCGCGACGCCGCGCTGGCCGAGGTCGACAAGCTGGAGCGCACCTCCGAGCAGTCCCCCGAGGTCGGCTGGATTCGCACCTGGCTCGACACCGTGCTCGACCTGCCGTGGACCACGCGCACCGAGGACTCCTACGACATCCCCGGCGCCCGCGCCGTCCTCGACGCCGACCACGCGGGCCTCGACGACGTCAAGGACCGCATCATCGAGTACCTGGCCGTGCGCAAGCGCCGCGACGAGCGCGGCCTGGGCGTGGTCGGCGGCCGCCGCTCCGGCGCGGTCCTGGCCCTGTCCGGCCCGCCCGGGGTCGGCAAGACGTCGCTGGGCGAGTCGGTGGCCCGCGCCATGGGGCGCGAGTTCGTCCGCGTCGCCCTGGGCGGCGTCCGCGACGAGGCCGAGATCCGCGGCCACCGCCGCACCTACGTCGGCGCCCTCCCCGGCCGCATCGTGCGGGCGATCAAGGAGGCGGGCACGATGAACCCGGTCGTCCTGCTCGACGAGATCGACAAGGTCGGCTCGGACCACCGCGGCGACCCCACCGCCGCCCTGCTGGAGGTCCTGGACCCGGCGCAGAACCACACCTTCCGCGACCACTACCTGGAGGTCGAGCTCGACCTGTCCGACGTGGTGTTCCTGGCCACGGCGAACGTCGTCGAGTCCATCCCGGCCCCGCTGCTCGACCGCATGGAGCTGGTGCGGCTCGACGGGTACACCGAGGACGAGAAGGTCACCATCGCCGCCGACCACCTGCTGCCCAGGCAACTGGAGCGGGCCGGGCTCACCGCGGAGGAGGTCTCGGTGTCCCGGGACGCCCTGCGCCTGCTGGCGGGGGAGTACACCCGGGAGGCGGGCGTGCGGCAGCTCGAGCGCTCCATCGCCCGCGTCCTGCGGAAGGTGGCGGCGCGGCTGGCGCTGGGCTCCTCGGAGCTGCCCCTGCGGGTGGACGCGGCGGACCTGCGCACCCACCTCGGCAGGCCCCGCCACACCCCGGAGTCCGCCGAACGCACCGGGGTCCCCGGCGTCTCCACGGGCCTGGCCGTCACCGGCGCGGGCGGCGACGTCCTCTTCGTGGAGGCGTCGCTGGCCGAGCCCGGCACCGGCGCCGCGGGGGTGACGCTGACCGGCCAGCTCGGCGAGGTCATGAAGGAGTCGGCGCAGATCGCCCTGTCCTACCTGCGCTCGCACGGCGCGGAGCTGAACCTGCCCACGGCCACCCTGGCCGACCGGGGGGTCCACATCCACGTCCCGGCGGGCGCGGTGCCCAAGGACGGCCCCAGCGCGGGCGTCACCATGACCACGGCCCTGGCCTCGCTCCTGTCCGGCCGCCCGGTCCGCTCCGACGTGGCCATGACCGGCGAGGTCTCCCTCACCGGCCGGGTGCTCCCGATCGGCGGCGTCAAGCAGAAGCTGCTGGCCGCCCACCGGGCGGGCATCACCACGGTCCTGCTGCCCCACCGCAACGAACCGGACATGGACGACGTCCCCGACGCCGTCCGCGAAGCACTCACCATCCACTTCGTCACCGACGTCCGAGAGGCAGTGGAACTGGCCCTGGAGGAGGACAAGGCAGCGGTCCTGGCGGCGTGAGAACGGCAGCGCGGGCCGACACCACCCGGTGTCGGCCCGCGCTGCCGCGTTTCCCCACGATTCACACGCTCAGGATGAAATGCATTCGCGTGTGACCGGAAGTCGCCACCCCGGCTCGCGGTGCAGGTGAGCGCGGCACCGTTCAACGGCACGGGAAATGGCGAAATGCAAGGTGCTCCACACGATGGTGTGGCTGCGGTCGCCGGTCATTCTGTTGCGGCCGACTGCACGCTTGACTGCACGTGCACCGGCAATGACGCCAGGACACGAGGAAACCGCAAGTGCGGTGACGGCCGTCCTTTCCGCCGGCAGGGCAAACCGGACGGCCGTCACCTCCCGAGCAGGGGGTGGTCTGCTGTTGCCAACACCAGCAGCAGGCTGCCCCCGCCCCCCTCGGGTTTTCTCCCGGCAGTCAGTGACGCCACTGCCAGAAGAGTCGAATCCAGTTGGTCAGCACGATCGCCCCGAGCGTCGGAGCCACGGCGGGCAGTGTTTCCGGCACCAACCACTGGAACAGCAGCAGGAAGGACACCGCCAGGACGCCCATCGCCACCGACTTCCACACGAAGGCCGTCGTGGAAACCGACCGGTGGGTGGTCACCCGCTCCACCTGCCGCAGCCAGTCCTGCACGTCGGGTCGGTCGTACCGCCTGCCGCGGGAGTGCAGCAGGTGGTCCAACTCGCCGTAGGCCAGCAGTTCCGGCAGGGAGACGGTGTCGTCGTCGGCGCCCCTTCGCGGCGGCGACCACGATCCGGGGACGTGCTCATGATCATCTGGAACTTCTTCGGGAAAGCCTTGTAGTGTGGCCATCGGCCGCGTTGCTCCTTCGTTCCTATCCACTGGACGTCGAACTTGGCGCGGCCACCAGAAGGGGCGCGGTGTCCTGGGCTGCCACCCGGGGCGCCGTGCCTTTTCCCTTCCTGGGACGCTCCACCTGAAGAATGCACGAGACGCGAGACCGATTCCAATCCAAACCCGGGATTGCGCCCAATGGCGTCCACAACACGTTCAGCGGTCGACCATTGTCCGGGTTGCTCTCGATCCCGTTTCACTGCACGACACACACTACCGCGCAAGGAAGCGCCGACACACCGGGGATCGTCACACGATTGGGTGCAGCTGAAAGCGGCTGGCCGATTAGTCGAGCGGTTCCACCGCGTCGAGGCCAGTCGCCGTACCCGGGCCACGTTCCAGACCGGACGGGCATGATGTGTTTGCTTATTGAACAGTCAGGTTCCTCGGCGCAACCGACGAGCGCAACGCCCAGAAACGATTACCACCCGATCGAGCGGCAACCAAACCGGCAGCTCCCGCATCACGACGCCTCGCGGCCCGCCCATCCGTCGGACCGACAAGGACCCTCGCCCAACCGGACCGCCCCGGAACGTCCCCCGCCCAACCGGACCACCCCGGAACGCAACACACCGCACCGTGGGGGTCTGGGGGGTCGCCCCCCAGGGAAAACGACGACCGACCTGTGTTCGCGCTTTCCGCGAACACAGGTCGGTCGAGGTCGTCTCGTGGAGGTGCCGGGAATCGAACCCGGGTCCTCTGTCGTTTCAACAGGGCTTCTCCGTGCGCAGTTCGCATTGTCTCTACTCGGCCCCACTGGTCACGCGAACAAGCCAGTGTGACGGGCCCAGTCACTGTGAGCTTCCCGTTCAGGCCCCGTGACCGGGACTGGCGGTGAGCCTCCTAGCTGATGCCGGCGACCGGGACGGAGGCACTCCCGGGCCGACAGACTCACACTCGCTTAGGCAGCGAGGGCGAAGTCAGCGCGACTGTTAGTCTTGGCGCTTATTGGTTTGCGGGCGACGCTTGAGGTGGTCAATCCCGCCTGCACCTGCACGCTTCTCCTGAATCCACGGCCAGAGTCGAAACCGTTCACCCCCTGGGTGTTGACGTTGCTCCGCCCATCCTAACGCCCCGCGGCCCCGGTTTCATCCCGGTTCCCCCCACGGGTCTTCCCCGGGCCCGCGGGAGGCGCCCGGACGGGGGTGGGGACAGCCCCACCCCGGACCCGCCTGCGCTCCCCATCGACCCCGCCGCCGGGTCCCGAGATGCTGGGGCCATGACATCAGCAGCCGTGACACCGGCAACCGTGACACCAGCAGCGGTTCCCCGGCCCTCGGTGGTCGGGTCCCTGGGGTTCCTGACCATGAACCTCGCCGTCGGCATCATCGGGTTCACCGTGGTGGTGACCCTGTTCGCGGTGGGGGTGGGCACGGCGGTCGTGTGGGTGGGGTTGCCGGTGCTGGCGCTGGCGATCCTGCTCTCGCGCGGTGGGGCCCGGTTGGAGCGGGCGCGGGTGTACGCGATGCTCGACACGCACATCGACCTGCCCTACCCGGCCCTGCCGGAGGAGAACCGGTGGCGGGCGCGGGTCAAGGACGTCAACACCTACCGGGACGCCCTGTACTTCCTGCTCATGCTGCCGGTGGGGATCGCGGAGTTCACCGTGGTGGTCACGCTGTGGTCGACCAGCCTCGGGCTGGTCTTCCTGCCCCTGTTCTACCGGTGGCTGCCGGAGGGTGAGTTCCGGGTGTTCGACTGGGACCGGCCCTGGGTCGTGGTGGACTCCATCCCGGACGCGGTGCCGTTCGCGCTGGCGGGGGTGGTCCTGCTGGGTCTGACGGTCCTGGTGACCCGGGGTCTGGGTCGGGCGCACGCCCGGTTCGCCCGCGCGCTGCTCGGGCCCGCCCGGAGCCTGGCGTGAACCGCCGGTACCCGAACCCGGCGAAGGCGATCCTGTACCTGATCGGCCTGTTCCCGCTGGGCCTGACCGCCTTCATCACGACCGTGGTGCTGGTCGCGGTGGGCGTCGGCACGGTCGTCGTGTGGGTCGGGGTGGCCGTGCTGGTGGGGGCGGCGGTGGCGGCGCGGGCGTTCGGGAACGCGCACCGGGCCTGGGCGCAAGCGCTTGCCGACGTGGAGCTGCCCGCCCGGCCGCTGCTGCCCAAGACCGACGCCGGGGTGCTGCGGCAGTGGCGGGAGCTGCTGACCGAGCGGCGGACCTGGCGCGACCTGGCCTTCGTGCTGGTGGCCTTCCCGATCTCGGTGTTCTGCTTCGCCGTCGGCGTCGTCAGCATCCCGCTGGTGCCGCTGGCCTTCCTGGTCGCGCCGAGGGTGGCCTGGCTGCACGCGCGGTTCGCGGTGGCCGTCCTCGGACCGGACCGGACCGCCGAGCAGTCCGCCAGGGCCGACCGGCTCCAGGCGTCGCGGGCCAGGGGGGTCGACGCCGCGGAGGCGGAGCGGCGGCGGATCGAGCGGGACCTGCACGACGGGGCGCAGCAGCGGCTGGTCGCGGTGGCCATGGGGCTGGGTCGGGCCAAGGGCAAGTTCGACGCCGACCCGGACGCGGCCAGGACGCTGATCGAGGAGGCGCACGCCGACGCCAAGCTGGCCGTCGCGGAGCTGCGGGACCTGGCGCGGGGGATCTACCCGGCGGTGCTCGGGGACCGGGGGCTCGACGCGGCGCTGTCGTCGCTGGCGGCGAGGTCGCCGGTGCCGGTGGAGGTCACCGTGGCCGTCGACCCCCGCCCGCCCGCCGCGGTGGAGAGCACGGCGTACTTCATCGTCGGGGAGTGCCTGACCAACATCGCCAAGCACGCGAACGCGCGCCTGGTGGCGGTCAAGGTCTGGCGCACCCCGGCCGACCAGGTGGTCGTCGAGGTCACCGACGACGGCGTGGGCGGGGCGACCGTGCGCGCGGGCGGCGGGCTCGCGGGCCTGGCCGACCGGGCCGCGACCATCGACGGGGTGATGACCGTGGTCAGCCCGCTCGGCGGCCCGACCGTCGTCCGGGCGGACCTGCCGTGCGCGTGGTGACACCGCCCGGTGACACCATGACCGGCATGCGCGTCGTGATCGCCGAGGACTCCGTCCTGCTCCGGGTCGGGGTCACCCGCCTGCTCGCCGACGAGGGCATCGAGACCGTCGCCGCCGTCGAGGACGGCTCCGGCCTGCTCGACGCGGTCCTCGAACACCGGCCCGACCTGGCGATCGTCGACGTGCGGATGCCGCCGACGTTCACCGACGAGGGGCTGCGCGCGGCCCTGGGGGCGCGGGAGCGGGTGCCGGGGCTGCCGGTGCTGGTGCTCTCGCAGTACGTCGAGGAGCGCTACGCCGTCGAACTGCTGGCGGCGGGCACCGGCGGGGTCGGCTACCTGCTCAAGGAGCGGGTGGCCGACGTCGCCGAGTTCGTGGACGCGGTGCGCCGGGTCGCCGGGGGCGGCACCAGCATCGACCAGGAGGTGATCGCGCAGCTCATGGCCCGAGGACGCCGCAACCCGGTCGACGCGCTGACCCCGCGCGAGCGCGAGGTGCTGGGGCTGATGGCCCAGGGCCTGTCGAACGCGGCCATCGCCCGCTCGCTGACGGTCTCCGACGGCGCGGTGGAGAAGCACGTGGGCAACATCTTCGCCAAGCTGAACCTGGAACCCAGCAGCGACGAGCACCGGCGGGTCCGCGCGGTGCTGACCTTCCTGGAACGCGCCTAGACCTGCTCGCGAAGCCGCTCGGCCACCCAGCCAACCGCAGCCCTGGCTGGCAACCGGCCGCCCGAACCTCATCGGCGCAGCCGCCGACCACCCAACAAACCGCCGGCCTGGCGAGCGGACTGCCCGGGTGGGTGGATGTGTTTGGCCG
>NZ_AYXG01000207.1 GCF_000564855.1 Actinokineospora spheciospongiae | reverse complement strand
GCGGCGGTGGCTACCAGGGCAAGTCCTCCGACCGCGATTCCCGTGGCGGCGGCTACCGCTCGGGCGACCGCGGCGGCTACCAGGGCCGCGACGACCGGGGCTCCCGCCCCACGGGCGGCGGTTACCCCCGTCGCGACGACCGCACGACCTCCCGCGACAGCGACCGCACCCCGCGCCGCGACGACCGCCCCCAGTCCGGTGGCTACCCCCGCCGCGACGACCGTGACAACGACCGCGGTTCCCGCTCGACCGGCGGCTACCCGCGCCGTGACAACGACCGCGGTTCCTTCCGCGATGACCGCACCCCGAAGCGCGACGACAACCGCGGCTTCACCCGTGACGACCGCGGCCCCAAGCGCGACAGCGACCGCGGCTTCTCCGGCGACCACCGTGGTCCGAAACGCGACGACGACCGCGGTTTCCGCCGTGACGACGATCGCGGCCCCAAGCGCGACAATGACCGCGGCTTCACCCGTGACGACCGTGGCCCCAAGCGCGACGACGACCGCAGCTTCTCCCGTGACGATCGTGGTCCGAAGCGCGACGACCGCAGCTTCTCCCGCGACGACCGCGACTCGAAGCGCGACGGCGACCATGGCTCCTCCCGCGAGGACAGCCGCGACTCCCGTACCCCGTCCGGCGATGACCGCACTCCCCAGCGCGACACCGGCACCTTCCCGCGCGACGACGACCGCGACTCGAAGCCCGAGGCGGACCTCCACCGCCAGGACAACCTCGAACCCCAGCGCACCTCCGACGCCGACTCCCCGCGCGGGGACGACACCGTTGACGGTGAGCCGGGTGGTGGGCGCGCGGACCGCCAGGGCGACTCCGTTGCGACCACCGACGAGCGCGCCGCCGCGCAGGGTGAACGAACCTTTGGCGAGAACGAGGGCGCATCCGCTTCCGGTGCGGTGAGTGGCGCGTCCACAACGGACAGTCGGGATCGCTTCGCCGACCGGGAAAGCCGTCCGCGCAAGGAGTTCGACAAGCCGCGCTCCGGTGACCGGCGCGCTCCCCGCAAGGACGACGACGTCGCCCCCGTCCACAACGGACCGGCGGTGCCGGAGGGTGCCGACTACTCGCAACTGGACGTCGAGGCCCGGGCCGGGCTGCGCAGCCTGCCCAAGTCGCTGGCCGAGATGGTCGGCAGGCACCTGGTGGCGGCGGGCATGCTGATCGACGAGGACCCCGCGCGGGCCCTGGTGCACGCCCGCTACGCCCGGGAGCGCGCTTCCCGGGTCGCCATCGTGCGGGAGGCGGCGGGGTTGACCGCCTACCACGCGGGGGAGTGGGCCGAGGCCCTGTCCGAGTTGCGCGCGGTGCGGCGGATGAGCGGCGGCAACACGCACGTCGCCGTCATGGCGGACTGCGAGCGGGCGCTGGGCAGGCCGGAGCGGGCGCTGGAGCTGGCCAAGGAGGCGGGCACCGACCTGGACCCGGAGGTGGCCGTGGAGCTGCGCATCGTCAGCGCGGGTGCCCGCCGGGACATGGGCCAGTTGGACGCGGCCGTGGTCGCCCTGCAGGGCCCCGACCTCGACGTCAAGGTGCGCAAGCCGTGGAGTGCGCGCCTGTTCTACGCCTACGCCGACAACCTGGAGGCCGCAGGCCGCGACCAGGACGCCATCCGCTGGTTCCTCAACGCCGCCCAGGCCGACGACGACGAGGACACCGACGCCGCCGAGCGCGCCTTCGCCCTCGGTGCCGACGAGTCCGAGATCGCCGCCGCCCTCCCGGGTGAAACCGTCGAGATCGAGGACGACGCCGACGACGCCGACGACGCCCCCGTGGCCACCGACCGCACCGGCCACACGATCGAGGACGCCGTCCTCCTCGACAGCACCGCCTCCGACAGCACCGCCCCGAATGGCAGTGCCCCCGATGGCGGCGCTTTCGACGGTGGCGCTCCGGACGGCACCGCCTCCGGCAGCGGCGCTGTCGAGCGCGGCCCTTCCGAGGGAGATGTTCCCGACAGCGGCGGTCCGGGCAGCGACGCCTCCCCCGCGACCGCTGATCTCCCGAACGGGAGCGACCTCCCGACGGAAGGCGACCTGCCCACGGGCAGCGACCTCCTCGACGGCGACGGCCGCCCCCGGGCCGCCAACCCCGAGGGTCCCGAGGACCGGACCGCGGGTCAGCCGGAGAACCGATGAGCGACGGCCTGCTCGACCGCTACGACGCCCTGCTGTTCGACCTCGACGGCACCGTCTACCGCGGCGGGCAGGCCCTGCCCGCCGCGGCCGAGGTCGTGGACCGCGCGCACGCGGCGGGCGTCGTCGTCCGGTTCGTGACGAACAACGCCTCCCGGGCCCCGGAGACCGTCGCCGAGCACCTGCGGGGCATGGCGGTGCGGGCCGACGCCGCCGAGGTGTCCACCAGCGCGCAGGCGGCGGCCGCGGTGCTGCGGGGCCGGTTGGCGCCCGGTGACCACGTGCTGGTCCTGGGCACCGACGCCCTCGCCGACGAGGTCACCGCCGTGGGCCTCACGCCCGTGCGCGGGTTCTCCGCCGACGTCAAGGGCGTATGCCAGGGCCTTTCGCCCAAGATGACCTGGGAGGACCTGGCCGAGGGGGCGCTGGCGATCCGGGCGGGCGCGTTCTGGGTGGCGTGCAACGTCGACCGCACGCTCCCGACCGACCGCGGTCTGCTGCCCGGCAACGGTTCGCTGGTGCACGCCCTGCGCGTGGCGACCGACCAGGAGCCGGAGGTGGCGGGCAAACCGGCCACCCCGCTGATGGACCAGTCGATCCGTTCCGCGGGTGCCGCGCGCCCGCTGGTGGTCGGCGACCGGCTCGACACCGACATCGAGGGCGCGGTCAGCGCCGGGGTCGACTCGCTGCTGGTCCTCACCGGGGTCGCCACCGCCGCGGACCTCCTGGCCGCCGGGCCGCACGAGCGCCCCACCTACGTCGCGGCCGACCTGACCGCGTTCGACCGGCCCGCGGACGAGCTGGTGATCCGGGCCCGGCCCGGGTGGGCCGTGACCGTCGACGGCGGCCGGGTCACCATCACCGGCGACGGTGATCCGCTCGACCTCCTGCGCACCCTCTGCGCCGCCTGCTGGGCGGCGGGCGGCGACGCGCGGGCGCTGCACCCGGACCCCGCCGCGGCCGCCGCCCTCACCACCCTCGGCTTCCGCATCGGCTAGCGTGGAGCCCGTGCACCCAGCTCCACTCCCCGGCCCTCCCGGGCCCCCGCCGGTCAGCGACGAGGCGATCGCCGACGCCGTGGCCGGGCTCGACGGGCTCGACCGGTTGCCGGTCGACGAGCACGTGGCCCGGTTCGACGCCGTGCACGTGGCGCTGACCGCCGCGCTCGCCTCCATCGACAAGGTCTGAGCCGGTGCCCAGGAGGGCGCGACTGGACGCCGAGCTGGTCCGCCGCGGGCTGGCCCGCTCCCGTGACCACGCGTCGCAGTTGATCGCCGACGGCCGGGTGACCGTGCACGGGACCGTGGCCACCAAACCCGCCACCGGTGTCGAGACCGGTGCCGCGCTGGTCGTGCGCGAGGTGGTGGACGACCCGAACTGGGCCTCGCGCGGCGCGCACAAGCTCATCGGCGCGCTGGACGCGTTCGACCTGTCCCCGGACGGCAAGCGCTGCCTGGACGCGGGTGCCTCCACCGGCGGGTTCACCGACGTGCTGCTGCGCCGGGGTGCGCGGCAGGTGGTGGCGGTCGACGTGGGGCGGGGGCAGTTGGTGTGGCGGCTGCAGACCGACGACCGCGTGGTGATCATGGACAAGACGAACGCCCGCGAGATCACCCCGGAGGGCATCGGCGGGGCGGCGGACATGGTCGTGTCGGACCTGTCGTTCATCTCGCTGCGGTTGGTGCTGCCCGCGCTGGCCGCCTGCGCCACCGACGACGCCGACGTCATCCCGATGATCAAGCCGCAGTTCGAGGTGGGCAAGGAGCGGTTGGGCGCGGGCGGGGTCGTGCGCGACCCGGCGGACCGCGCCGACGCCGTGCGCAACGTCCTGCGGGCGGCCGGTGAGGCGGGCCTGCGGGTGCACGGGGTCGCGGCCAGCCCGCTGCCGGGGCCCGCGGGCAACGTGGAGTACTTCGCCTGGCTGCGCCGGGGCGAGCCGTTGGCGGCCGAGGTGGCCGCCGAGCTGGTGGAGACCGCTGTCCGGGAAGGTCCGCAATGAGCCCTGCACGGGAGATCCTGCTGGTCGTGCACACCGGTCGCACCGAGAACCGGCGCACCGCCGAGAAGGTGGCGGGGTGGTTCGGGTCGGCCGGGGTGCTGCTGCGGGTGCTGGAGAGCGAGGCGCCCGACCTGGACCCGTCCTGCTACAGCCGGGTGGTGCCGGTGGGGCCCAAGGCCGCGGAGGGCGCCGAGCTGGTGTTCGTCCTCGGCGGTGACGGCACGTTCCTGCGCGCCGCCGAGCTGGCGCACGCGACCGGGGTGCCGGTGCTGGGGGTGAACCTGGGCCGGGTGGGGTTCCTGGCGGAGGCGGAGTCGGACGCGCTGGAGGACGCCGTGCAGCGCGTCGTCGAGCAGACCTACCGGGTGGAGGAGCGGATGACGGTCGACGTCACCGCCACCGTCGACGGCGTGGTGGTGGCCGACACCTGGGCGCTCAACGAGGCCAGCGTGGAGAAGAGCAGCCGGGAGCGGATTCTGGACGTGATGATCGAGGTCGACGGGCGTTCGGTGTCGTCCTTCGGTTGCGACGGGGTGCTGTGCGCGACGCCCACCGGGTCCACCGCGTACGCCTACTCCGCGGGTGGGCCGATCGTGTGGCCGGACGTGCAGGCCATGCTGGTGGTGCCGAGCAACGCGCACGCCATGTTCTCCCGGCCCATGGTCGTCGGCCCGCACTCGCGGGTGGCGATCGAGGTTGACCCGGAGGGCCACGAGGCGGTGCTGTGCTGCGACGGCCGCCGCACGGTGGAGATCCCGCCGGGGGCGCGGATCGAGGTCCGGGGTGGGCGCACCCCGGTCCGGCTGGTCCGCCTGGGTGACGAGCACTTCACCGACCGGTTGGTCGACAAGTTCGACCTGCCGGTGCACGGGTGGCGCTTGCGGTGACCCCGCCCACGTGCCCGACCCGGTGTTCGGCCCGGCTGCGGGGTGCGAGCCTGCCGGCTGACGGTCCCAACCGCTAGGGTGCGCTCTGTGCTAGCCGAGATGCGCATCCAGGACCTCGGCGTCATCGATGAGGCCACGCTCGAGCTCCACCCCGGTTTCACCGTGGTGACCGGGGAGACCGGTGCGGGCAAGACGATGGTCGTCACCGGGTTGCACCTGCTCTCCGGTGGCAGGGGCGAGGCGTCGCGGGTCCGCAGCGGGAAGTCCAAGGCCGTGGTCGAGGGGCGGTTCGAGGGGCTCACCGGGTCCCCCGCCGCCACCGTCGCGGGCAACGCGGGAGCAGAACCGGAGGACGACGGCAGCCTGATAGCGCTGCGCAGCATCAGCACCGACGGCCGGTCCCGGGCCCACCTGGGCGGCCGGTCGGTCCCGGTCGGCGTGCTCGGTGAGCTGGCCGAGCAGCTCATCGCCGTGCACGGGCAGAACGACCAGTTGCGCCTGCTGCGCTCCGCCGAGCAGCGCGCGGTGATCGACCGCTTCGCCGGTGAGGACGTCCACGAGGCCCTGTCGGCCTACCAGCGCGTCCGCGACGAGTGGATCTCGGTGTCGACCGAGCTGGCCGACCGCACGAACCGGGCGAAGGAACTCGCCCGCGAATCCGAGGTCCTGCGCCTGGGCGTGGAGGAGATCACCGCGGTCGACCCCCAGCCCGGCGAGGACACCGAGCTGGTCGAGCGCGCCCGCCGCCTCGCCGACGCCGACCAACTGCGCGAGGGGGCCACCGGCGCCTCCTACGCCGTCTCCGGTTCCCCGGACGGCGACCCGGACGTCCCCGGTGCCCTGGGCCTGATCGGGGAGGCCCAGCGCCGCCTGGCCGCCTCCGAGGACCCCCGGCTGCGCGAGCTGGAGCCCCGCCTGGCCGAGGCGGCGGTCCTGCTGACCGACGTGGGCGCCGAGCTGACGGCGTACCTGGACGACCTGGACGCCGACCCGGCGGTGCTGGAGCAGGTCCTGGCCCGCCAGGCGGAGCTGAAGGCCCTCACCCGCAAGTACGCCGCCGACGTCGACGGTGTGCTGGCCTGGGCGCGGGACGCGGTGGACAGGCTGGCGGGCATGGACACCTCGGAGGAGGCCCTCGCCGAGCTGGCCGCCCGCCGCTCGGCCCTGGCGGTGGAGCTGGCGGACATCTCCACCGGCCTGACCGCCTCCCGCACCGAGGCCGCCGAAGCCCTGGCGAAGGCCGTGACGGACGAATTGGGCGGGTTGGCCATGGGCCAGTCCAGCCTCCAGATCAGCGTCCGCCCCCGCCCCGCCGAGGCGAACGACCCGCTGGCCCTGGAGGTCAACGGGACGCTGCTGCACGCGGGCACCGGCGGCGTCGACGAGGTGGAGATCCTGCTCGTCGCCCACGACGGCGCCCACCCCCTCCCCATCCACAAGGGCGCCTCCGGCGGTGAGCTGTCCCGGGTGATGCTCGCCATCGAGGTCGTCCTCGCCCACTCCGACCCGGTCCCCACCCTCGTCTTCGACGAGGTCGACGCGGGCGTGGGCGGTCGGGCGGCGGTGGAGATCGGCCGCCGCCTGGCCCGCCTGGCCCGCAGCCACCAGGTCATCGTGGTCACCCACCTCGCCCAGGTCGCCGCCTTCGCCGACCGCCACCTGATCGTGGACAAGGGCATGCGGGGCGGCGTCACCCGCAGCGACGTCCGCACCCTGGACGAGGGCGACCGGGTGGTGGAACTCGCCCGGATGCTGGCGGGCATGGAGTCCACCGAAACCGGCCGCGCCCACGCGGAGGAACTCCTCGCCCTGGCCGAGGGCGAGAAGCACGACTGGGAACTCACGGGCAAGCCCCGCCCGTCCCGCCGCAAGCGCACCTGATCGGTCCTGCCCACCGCCCGGGTCCGCGAAGCCACGCTTCGCGGACCCGGGCGGTGGTGTGTTCGGGGTCGCCGCGCCTGGAGAGGGAGCGGAGCAGCACCGCCCCAGCCGGGGCGGTGGCGTCGGTGGGGCCTGTGGTCATCTGCAACCAGGGTTGGTTGCGGGTGCGCGCAATCGAGGCGGCGGTGTGGGCGCGGGTGGGCGGCCAGCCGCCCACAGGCTTGCCCCCCCAGCACCCCCGCAAGTCGCAGGACCCCCGCAAGTCGCAGGCCGGCCCAGTCACAGAGCAAGCCAGTGGGCATGCGCGTGGCGGTGATCCACCACCACGCGCACCCGGGCCGGGCGTCGGCGCGAGCGGGCGGCCACGGCGCGGCAACGCGGTGAAGCGCTGGATCGGGTGGTTGTTCTTGGTTGGGGGAGAAGACCCTCTGCCAAGCTG
>NZ_AYXG01000206.1 GCF_000564855.1 Actinokineospora spheciospongiae | reverse complement strand
CCTGCCGTTCCGCGAGCCTGCGGTGCGCGTGGGTCACCGGGGCGCGGGTCGTGGTCGTGGTGACCGGCTTGGCCGGGAGGGAAGCGGTGACCTCGAACCCGCCGTCGGGGCGGGGGCGGGCGTCGAACCGGCCGCCGACGAGCACAACGCGCTCGGCGAGCCCGAGCAACCCCTGACCACTGCCCGCCGCGTCGGTCGGGGTCCGCTGGGCAGGCCCGTTGACGACCCGGACGTCGAGGCGGTCCGGGCGATGGCTCAGGTGGACTGCGACCGGTGCGCCGGGGGAGTGCTTGATCGCGTTGGTGATCGATTCGATGAGGACGCGGTGGACCGTGCGCGCGATCACCGGTTCCGGTCGCCCGGCACCACCGGTGACCAGGTCCACGAGCAGACCGGACCGCCGCGCCCGGTCGACGACCTCCTCGGCGGACTCGACGGGTTCGTCCTGCTCGGCGTGCAGGAGGCGGACCGCGTCGGCCAGCCGTTCCGCCGCCCTGGTGACGCCCGCGCGCGCCGCGTGGGCCGCGTCGCGGTGCTCCGCCGGGAGCGTGGGGGAGACTTCGAGCGCGCCGACGTGCAGTGCCGCCTGCGCCAGCTCGTGCCCGACCAGGTCGTGCATCTCCGCCGCGAGCCGCGCCCGTTCCCGCGTCCGCGCCTGTTCCGCCGCGCGGTCGGCGTCCCGCTCCCACTGCTCGGCGCGGTCCCACCCGGCCTCGACCATCTCCACGTACCGGCGCCGGTAACGGCCGGTGGACCACGGCACGACCGCGAGCACCGCCGTTCCGGCGGCGGACGCGATCGCCGTGTCGACCCCGCCCGTGACGACGAACGCCGCGGTGATCGCGCCCGCCGCGGCGAGGACCAGCACCACAACGCCCCGGTGGCCTGCCGAAGCGTGCCGACCGGCCAGGAAGCTCGTCGAGACGAGCCCGGCGGCCAGCACGACCGTTCCCAGGGTGCTGTCCACCTCGGCTCGGGAGAGGAAAGCGACCTGCCACGCGGCGATCGCCAGCAGCAGCGCCCCGACGGGCCGGTGCCGGACCAGCGGCACCACCACGGCGAGCAAGACCAGGTACCCCGCCGCCTCCCACGGGGCCAGCCTGCCCGGCCAGGAGGTGACCGCCGCCCAGGCGACCGGCAGGGCCGTGCACCCCCACAGGCTCACCGCGCGCACGATCGGCATCATCCCCGGCCACTCATCCCTGTGCTCTCGGCAGTGTGATCGTCGGTGCATCATCCCAGGGCAGGCCCTGTGGACCGCGGCCCAACAGCACGGCCCCGCCTGGGTGTGCGCGGAGGCGGGCGATCACCGGGGTCACCGCGCGTGCGGACAACGGCAGGACCGCCGCGATCGCCGCGCCGATCAGCAGACCCGCCAGCACGTCGTGGGGGTAGTGCACTCCGACGAACACCCGGGACCCGGCGGTCAGCAGGGCCGCGCCGAACGCGAGGCAGCCGAGGGGCAGGCTCGACCACAGGATCGCGACCGCGGCGGCACCGGCGATCGTCGCGTGGTTGCTGGGGAAGGACCAGTCGCCGAACTCCGGGCAGGCCACGATCGTGGCGACCTCCCCGAACACCCGGCACGGGCGATCTTCCTGCCAGAGGTCCTTGATCACCTCGCTCGCCGCGTAGGCGAGGACGGTCACCACCGGGGCCAGGACCGCCCGCGCCACACCCGCCGCGGAACCACGCCGCGCCCGCCACCACAGCACCACGAACACCACCGCGAACACCCCGACGACCGCCTCGGTGGCGATCGCACCGACCACCCGCACGACCCCCGGACTCCCCGCCCCCAGACCGGCGACGTCGAGGTACCACTCCGCACTGATGTCGGGAACCCCGACCACGCCACTCGGCTCTTCGCTTCCGACGAACTCCAGCATGGAACCGACGCTAGGGAGATCCGTGACCTCGGGCCTCAGCCGGAAGCCATCGACCCACCTTGTCTTCCGACAGGGTCGGCGGCCTGCCGGGTGCTCAGCGCGGGAGCTGCCCCGGCGCGACGTCGAGGTGGTCCCAGAGGCGGGTGTCGGTGGTCAGGGCGAGCAGCAGGGTCTCCAGCCCGCGCAGGGCGCTGTCGTCGAGCGGGGTGCTCCAGTCGGGGGCGGCGCTGATGCCGTCGGCGGCGGCGACGACCAGGGCGGTGATGTGGTCGGGGAGGCCGTCGGCGCGCAGGTCGTCGCGCCAGCGGCGGGCGTCGGCGCGGGCGATCTCGGCGACCTCGGGGATGGTGGACAGGTGGCCGATGAGGGGTTGGAGTTCGTGCACGGCCACGTCGTCGCGGGCGAAGTCCGCGCAGACGCGGACGTAGGCGCGGGTGAGCGCGCCGGGGGCGGTGTCGGCCGGGTCGACCGCGGCGGTGACGTCGGCGCGGAAGCCGGCGAGGAGGTCCTCGGCGAGGGCGCGCACGAGTTCGTCCTTGGAGGCGAAGTGGTGCAGCAGCCCGCCCTTGGACACCCCCGCCTGCCTGGCGATGTCGTCCAGGCTGGCGGAGACGCCGCGGGCGCGGACGGCCGCGCCCGCGGCGTCCAGGAGCGCGCGGCGGGTGTCCTCGGCGCTGCGCCCGGCTTTGCGCGGCATGTGCGTCACTCCTCGCCCTGGTCGGTCGTGGTCGGGGTCTTCCTACCGGAGGGGATGGTGCGCCAGGCGACGAGGGCGGCCACGGCGGTGATGACGGCGGCCAGCACGGAGGTGACCTGCATGGCGCTGGTGAACGCCTCCCGCGCCGCGGTGGCCGCGCCGGAACCGGGCTCGACGGCGTGCAGGGCGGAGGCCAGGGAGTCCACCACGGCGGCGCGCACCGGGTCGGGCAGGTCGGCGGGCAGCTCCAGGGCCGACCGGTAGGCCAGGGTCACGCCGGAGCCGAGCAGGGCGATGCCCAGGACCGCGCCGAGTTCGTACGCGGTCTCGGCGATCGCCGACGCCGCCCCGGCCCGCCGGGGCGGCACGGCGGAGACCACGGCGTCGGTCGTCAGCGTCATCGCGACCCCGATGCCCAGGCCCACCGGGACCAGGGCCAGGCCCAACCACAGGTAGCGGTCGGAACCCTCGGCGACGGCGACCAGGCCCAGGCCGACGGCGGCCGCGGCGAGCCCGGCGCCCACGGCCCGCCCGGTCCCCAGGCGGGCCACGAGCACACCGACGACCCCGGCCGCCAGGATGGCCGCCGCGGTGGTGGGCACCTCGGCCAGGCCCGCCGTCAGTGGGCCCATGCCCCGGACCAGTTGCAGGTACTGGGAGAAGAAGAACAGCAGCCCGCTGAGCGCGAAGATCGCGATGACGTTGGCGAACACCGCCCCGCTGAACGCCTTGTCGGCGAACAGGCCCACGTCGATCAACGGCGTGTCCAGGCGGCGCTGCCTGCGCACGAACACCACCCCGGCGACGACGCCCACCGCGGTGGCGAGCAGGGTCGCCCCGTCCACACCGGAGCCGACGGCGTGCTTGACCGCCCAGACCAGCGGCACGACCGCGGCCAGCGACAGCGCCGCGGACAGCAGGTCGAAGCGGCCGGGCCGGGGGTTGCGCGACTCGGGCAGCAGGAACGCGCCCGCGACGAGGAACACCACCACGATCGGCACGTTGATCAGGAACACCGAGCCCCACCAGAAGTGCTCCAGCAGTGCCCCGCCCAGCAGCGGCCCCACGGCCATGCCGCCGCCGGAGGCCGCCGACCAGATCGCGATGGCCCTGGTGCGCTCGCGGTCGTCGGGGAACAGGTCGCGGATGATGGACAGGGTCGAGGGCATGATCGTCGCCCCGGCCACGCCCAGCAGCAGCCGCGCGGCGATGAGCGTCCCCGCGTCGGGGGCGAACGCGGCCAGGGCGGAGGCGGCCCCGAAGGCGGCGGTGCCCGCCAGCAGCACCCGCTTGCGCCCCAGCCGGTCGGCCAGGGTGCCGGTGGTGATCAGCAGTCCCGCCAGCGCGAGCCCGTAGACGTCGCCGATCCACAGGACCTGGTCGGCGCTGGGCGCCAGGTCCGCCACCAGCGACGGCACGGCCAGGTACAGGACGGTGCCGTCCACGGCCAGCAGCAGCATGGCCCCGACCAACACGCCCAACGCGGCCCACCGCCGCCGGTCCGGTGCCTGTGGCGGGTGTGCCGCGTGGACGGTGTGGTTCTGGGTCATGCCGTTACTATACCGTCTGGACGGTATAGTAATTGTGGGGGCGGTGACCGATGGGTGTGGGCCGAGTTGCCCCGCCCGAAGCCGACCCGGTCAGACCTCGCCGAACAGGTGGGTGCCGGGGGCGTCGGCGTCGTCCCCGACCCAGAACTCCACCCAGTGGTGGATGAACTCCGGCTTCGAGATCGACCCGTCGCCGTCCTCGTCCAGCGTGTCGACCAGGGCCGGCGACGGTCGATGGCACCGGTTCACCCATGGCGGCGACATGCCCCGCCGCCGTCGGGCAACCCGGTGCCCGGCAGCTCGCCTGGGCCGGGTCGTGGGAGGGCACCACGGACCTCGGGCTGGGTGTCCGCGCGCGGTTGCCGTTCCGGGTGTTCACCCTGCCCGGCCACGTCGTCGTGGACGTCGCCCACCGGTGGTGAGGTGCGGCGGGGCCGCCCGGTCGGGCGGCCCCGCGCGCAGGCCCGCCGGTGCCATCGGGTGGCCGGTCCGGTGCGTCAGACCGGTTGCAGCGGGGTGTGCGGGGTGGCGGGCACCTGGACGCGGATGGTGTCGCCGGGGCGCACCCGGCCGCCGACCAGGACCACGGACATGATCCCCGCCTTGCGCACCACGTTGCCCCGCTCGTCGCGCCCGACCACGTGGCGGAGCAGGCCGTCCTGGAAGGCGTCGATCTGCGGGCAGGGGTTGCGCAGGCCGGTCACCTCGACGACGGCCTCCTCACCCAGGTGCAGGAGGGTGCCGGTGGGCAGGCCCAGTAGGTCGACACCGCGCGTGGTGACGTTCTCGCCGAGTTGGCCCGCGGCCACGGTGAAGCCGAGGGCGGCCAGCTCGTCGTGCAGCTCCGCGTGCATCAGGTGCACCTGCCGCAGGTTGGGCTGGGTGGGGTCGCGGCGCACCCGCGACCGGTGCTTGACCAGTTCCCCGGCGTGGGCGTCGCCCTCGACACCGAGGTGGGCCAGCAGGGTGATGCCCTCCTCGGTCGGCTTGGTGAACGAGTGCCTGCCACTGCGGCTCACTGCCTCGACGGTGCCCATGACCCGAACCGTACCGACGGAACCGGGGGTGCGGGCGTGTTCGCCGCGCCACAGCACGTCCGGCACCGCCGGAAACCCGACGGGGAACGGTGCTTACGTTTCCGGTCCGGGCGGCGATGGTGATCAGGACAGTCGCTCGTGGAGAGCGGCCCCGAGCGATGACGAGGGCATACCGGTGGAACCCGACTTCTGGTTCGACTCCTGGCGTGAAGGTGGCACCAAGACCAGCTTCCACGTCCCCGCCGTGCACCCGCACGCCCGCTGGCTGGCCGAGACCGGTCTGCTGGCGGACGCGCGGGTGCTGGTGCCGCTGTGCGGCAAGACGGTGGATCTGCTGTTCTTCGCCGAGCACGCCCGCGAGGTGGTGGGTGTGGAGCTGGTGGCGACGGCGGTCGAGCAGTTCTTCGCCGAGAACGGGCTGATCCCGGTCGAGGAGTCGCCCGGGGTGTTCCGCGCGGGCAACGTCGTGCTGCGCAACCAGGACCTCTTCGCGCTGAGCACCGAGGAGGTCGGCCCGGTCGACGTGGTGTTCGACCGGGCCTCGCTCATCGCGTTCCCGCCCGACATGCGCACCCGCTACGTCGAGGCGGTCACCCGGCTCGTGCGGCCGGGGGCGGCGTGGTTCCTCAACACCCTGGAGTACGCGCCGCTGCTGCCCTCGCCCCCGTTCTCCGTCGGCCTGCCCGAGGTGGCGGAGCGGTTCGGTGGCTCCTTCGCCGTGGAGCAGGTGTTCGCCGAGCCCAAACCGGAGCACCGGATGGCGCAGAAGTTCGGCCTCACTTCGTTCCAGGAGAACGGGTTCCTGCTGCGCCACCAGCCCCGGCACAGCGACACCGACCGCACCGGGGTGCCCCTGGCGGCGGCGGACTGCGTCAGCGCGTAGGCGACCGCGCGGTCGTCAGGACTCGACGTCCACCAGGACCTTGCCGACGGCGCCCGCCTCGACGGCGCGGTGGGCGTCGGCGGTGCGGTCGAGGGGGAAGCGGACCAGCGGCAGGCCGTGTTCCTCGCCGACCGGCAGCGCGCCGTCGCCGACCGCGGCGGCGACGTCCTCGGCGCCCGCGGTGAGCGCCTGCTGCCCGACGGTGTAGAGGACCAGGAACTGGAAGCGGGTGTTGAGCATCATGTTCTGGCGGACGTCGAGCCCCACCGGCTTGTCACCGTCGTTGGCGTAGGTCGAGATCGTTCCCCGGGTGCGCAGGACGGCCAGGTCGAGGTCGAGGTTCGCCCCCAGCGCCACTTCGGCGACGAGGTCGACCCCGTCCGGGGCGAGGGAGCGAATCCGCGCGGCGGGGTCGCCCTCCCGGTAGTTGACGACGTGGTGGGCGCCCGCCGCGGTGGCCAGCCGGGCCTTCTCCGGGCCGCTGACGGTGCTGATCACCGTGGCCCCCGCCCACCGGGCGAGCTGGATCACCGCGTGGCCGACGGCCCCGGCCCCGCCCGCGGCGAGCACCACCCTGCCGTCGAGCGCGCCGGGGTGCAGGCGGGTCGGCCCGTCCTCGGCCACGGTGAGGGCGCGGTGCGCGGTGAGGGCGGGGACGCCGAGCGAGGCACCGAGGTCGAACCCGGCGCCGTCGGGCAGCGGCACCGCCGCCTCGGCGGGCACCACGGTGAACTCGGCGGCGGTCCCGGTGGGGCGACCGGCGGTGGCCATGAACAGCCACACGCGCTGCCCGACCCGCCCCCCGTCGACCCCCGCGCCGACGGCGTCGACCACCCCCGCGCCGTCGAGGTGCGGGGTGACCTCGGGGAACGCCTTCGGGTTGGTGGCGCCGGAGCGGGTCTTCCAGTCGGTCGGGTTGACCCCCGACACCGCGACCCGGACCCGGACCTCGCCGGGACCCGGCTCGGGGAGGTCGCGGTCGACCAGTTCCAGGACCTCGGGGCCGCCGTGGTCGCGGTAGACGATCGCCTTCATGATCCGCCCTTCTCGGTTGCTGCTCTCATCGGGTCGAACAAGGGCCACCTTTCGTTTATTCATCCGGTCCGGCGATCCTGCCGGGCTGGCGGTATTGCCACGGGGCGTTGGTGTGGATCATCGGTCTGTCCTGGAGCCCTCCCACCGACGAGAGGTGTGATCTGCTGTGACCGCGGAAGCCGAGATCCCGGCCCTGCCCACGGGGCGGCCGAACGGGTGCCCCTTCGACCCGCCCGAGCTCTACACCCGCCTGCGGGAGGACGACCCGGTGGCGAAGGTCCGCTGCCCGGGCGGCATGGACGCCTGGCTGGTCACCCGGTACGGCGACGTGCGGGCGCTGCTCGCCGACCGGTCGATGAGCTCGCGCGGCGGCGCCTCGGTGCACGTCAACGCGGGTGGTGACCCGAACGAGGAACCCCCTCCCGGCTCGATCATCCAGCTCGACGGCGAGGCGCACTCGCGCGTGCGGCGGCTGGTGGTCGCCGAGTTCACCGTGCGGCGGGTGGAGACCATGCGCGCCTACGTCCAGCGGCTCGTCGAGGACCACATCGACGCCATGCTGGCCAAGGACGGGCCGGTCGACCTGGTGGAGGACTTCGCGCTGCCGATCCCGTCGCTGGTGATCTGCGAACTCCTCGGCGTCCCGTACGCCGACCGGGGCCGGTTCCAGACCCAGAGCACGGTCCTGGTCAGCACCGACATGACGCTGGAGGAGGGCCAGCGGGCGTTCGGCGAGCTGGCGGGCTACCTCGGCACCCTGTTCGAGGGCAAGGTCCGCGACCCCCAGGACGACCTGATCAGCAGGATCATCGCCAGGGCCGAGGCCGCGGGCGACCCCCTGACCATGCCGGAGCTGATCATCCTCGGCCTCAGCCTGCTAGTCGCGGGCCACGAGACCACGGCCAACATGATCGCGCTGAGCACCCTGGCCCTCCTGGACCACCCGGAAGAGCGCGACACCGTCCTCGCCGAACCGGAGAACGCCATCGAGGAACTGCTCCGCTACCTGTCCGTGGTCCAGTTCGGCGTCCTGCGCTACGCCACCGAGGACGTCCGCGTCGGCGACCGGGCGGTCAAGGCGGGCGAGTGGCTCGTCGCCGCCCTCAACTCCGCCAACCGCGACGAAGCCCAGTTCACCGCCGCCGACAAGCTCGACTTCCACCGCGAGGCCCCGCGCAAGCACATCGCCTTCGGCTTCGGCACCCACCAGTGCGTCGGCCAGCAGTTGGCGCGGGTGGAGTTGCAGGAGGCCCTGACGCGGCTGTTCCGCCGCATCCCCGACCTGCGCCTGGCGGTTCCGCGCGAGTCGGTGCGCTACAAGGACAACACCCTGGTCTACGGCGTCCGCGAGCTGCCGATCACCTGGGGCTGACCGACCCGCGCGGGGCTACGCGCTCGCGGTCAGGGCGCGGGTCCTGCGGCGGACGCGCCACAGGGCGGTGAGGGTGCCCGAGAGGAGGAGCAGCGCGCCCAGGGCCGTCCAGGGCACGGCCCAGACGGTGGTCTCGGCTGTGGCCGGGTCCACCGCCCCCGCGAGCGGCTGGTCGGCCGAGGTGACGGGCTCCGCCTCGACGTGGGCGGTCAGCGGTCCCAGGGGCCAGACACCGGTGAGGGTCCTGGTGAGGGTGACGGCGTTGCCGGGGAGCAGTTCCGGCAGGGTGTCACCGGTCCAGGAGACCTCGGTGAGGCCGAAGGGGCCGTGGACGCGGACCGAGGGGCGGACGGCCACGCGGATGTTGCCGTCGTTGACCGCGGTCCAGGTGACGTCGACCTCGCCGGGGCCCGCCGGGTTGAGGGTGCCCCGGTAGGCGGCTGCGGGTGGGTCGATGCGCAGCGCGGGGGTCACGGGGCCCGCGACGCGGGCGTAGAGGCGGGCGCCGACGCGGCGTTCCACCCGCACCTGGCCCCCGGTGGTCACGGCGGCGACCAGGCCGCCGACGTGGTCGCCGGGTTCGGCGTCGTCGGGGACGGTCAGGCTGAACGGGACGACGGCCGTGGAGCGCGGTGCCACCACGACCTGCTGCCGGGTGAGGGTGACCCAGGCGCCGAGGGTGGGGGAGTGCTCGTCGCGGGCGAGGAGGTCGAAGCCGCCGCTGTCGGTGTTGACCGCGTCCGCCGCGTACAGGTCGACGGTCAGCTCACCCCCGCCCAGATTGCGGACGGCGAGGTGGTCGTCGTAGCGCATCCCGGGTTCGACGGTGTACTCGAACCTCGGGCGGGCGTCCGGCCCCTCGGCGCGCGCCGGGGTCACCGACCAGGTGAGGCGCTCGGGCTGCGCGGCGGCGGGGGCGGCGGGGGCGAGCGCGAGTGCGGCGACCAGTGCGCACAGGGCGGGCAGGGTTCTCAAAGGGGGTGCTCCGGCTGCGGAAGACGGGTGCGGGCCCGCCGTGGTCGGCGGGCCCGCGTCCTGGTGTCAGGTGGCGGTGATCAGATGGCGGTGAGGATGAGCATCGCCCGGTAGGCGCCCGGGGCGGTGTCCGCCGGGGCCTCCAGGGTCAGCTCGGCCCCGAGCTGGGCGGTGCCCCGGCCCGCGCCCGCGGGCGCCGCGCCGAGCTGCGACCAGGCGGACAGGCCGTTGCCGCTGGTGAAGCCGGTGGCGACGGGCGGGCCGGGCGTGACCGCCTGGTTCGCCGATGCCGAGAGCACCGCGGGCGTCCAGCCCAGGTGCTTGCCGCCGATCTGCGCGCCGTCGACGGTGGTGAACGCCCGCACGCGGCCGGAGGCGTTCCAGCCGGGGTTGTCCGCGCGGGTGTCGGTCACCGTGATCGGCTTGAGCGCGCCGGAGGCGGTGTAGCGGTCGGCGGCGGCGTTGAGCGCCAGGGCGCCCAGGTCGACCTCGCGGTTCTCCGGGGCGACGCTGATGGCCAGCACGCCCTGCTCCGCCGCCAGCGACGTGGTGATGGCCGGGCCGTTGACCGGGTCGTTGCCGTGGTCGTCGACGACGATCGTGGCCGGGGCCGACTCGGCGATCACCCCGTGGTCGTGGTCGTACAGCACCGCCTTGACCTCGCGACCCTTGTCCGCGGTGCGCACCACGAACCCGTACCTGGCGGACAGGGCACCGGGGACGACCGTCCACTCCGCCTGCCCGGCGGCGCGGGTGAACCAGTGGTAGTGGTCCTCACCGGTCTCCGGGGTCTGCACCGCGGTCAGCGCCGCGACGCCGCCCGCGTGGTAGTGGTTCGACAGGCCCGTGATCGACAACTGGGTCGTGGGCGTGCCCGGGTCCGCACCGGGGCCGGAGGGCAGTTCCTCACCCACGAAGACCGTGTAGGTGACGGGCGCGATCGCGGTCGCGGTGCCGCCGGGCGGGGTGGCGGTGGCGCTGACGGTCAGCGCGTACTCGCCCTGCTCGGTGAAGCCCCAGTTGCCGTGCTCGTGGTCGGCCGTGCTGGTGAACGACTTCGGCGCGCCCTCGGCGGAGCCCAGGAAGACGTTCGGGCCGTCCTCGCCGTTCTGCCACAGCGCGAACGCGCCGGGGCCCCGCACCGAGTCCAGGGTGTAGGTGACCGAGGTGCCCTCGGCCACGGCCGGGCTCTGGCCGAAGCCCGCGAACACCTGGCCCGGCTGCGAGTTCTGCGGCAGCAGGTAGTAGGTCTCGCCCTGGGCCTTCCACCCCGGCAGGGTCGCGACCGTCGCGCTGACCGTGCGCGCGGCCACCGACGGCTTCGCCTGCACCACGAGGTCGGCGGGCGCGACGGTGCCGCTGTCGGTGTGGGCGACGAGCACGTGCGCGGAGCCCTGCACGTCGACGTAGAACAGGTCGAGGTGGCCCTCGGCGACGACCTGCCGGTCCGCCTGCGCCGCCGCGACCCCGGCGAGGGGGCCCAGGGCCAAGCCCAGGGCGGTCAGGGCCGCCACGGCGATCTTGGATCTTGCCTTCGTTGCGTTCACTGCGGTTGTGCCTTTCCTAGGGGGATCGGGAAGTTCAACGCCTGCGCCGGGCGGCGGCCAGGGTGGCCGCGCTGGTGAGCAGGAAACCGAGGGGGATGAGCAGCACGGCGGCGACCACGAGGCCCGCGACCACCGGTCCGTCGAGCCCGGTCGAGGCCAGACCGCCCCCGCCGCCGGGCAGGGCGCACTCCCGGCCGTCGGAGGTGCGGCCGACCTGCTCGACGACCGGTGGCCCGGTGGGCGCCGCCCGCGGCTCGCCGGGGCCGACGTGGAAGGCCAGCGTGCTCTTGGCACTGGTCTGCCGCCCGCCGACGGAGGCGCCGAAGGAGAACGTGACGGCGTAGGCGCCGGGCTCGGTGAACGCCCACACCGCGTGCACGTGCACACCTGACTGTCCTACTGGGATAATCGTGGACCGGGGGAAGCCGGTTGCGGTGCCGAAGTACCGTTCGCCCACGCCACCGAACGGGTCCTGCCCGTACACGGCCAGCTCGCCGGGCCCCTCGACGTTCTCCAGGGTCATCGTGACGTCGCCGCTCACCCCCGACAGCACGGACGGGTGCTGCGTGTTCCAGCCCAGCCAGGGGATTCCGGAGCGCTGGGTGAGCGGGACCATCCACACCGGACCGGAGCCGAGGAAGTCGAGTCCGGAACCCGCGGGCGGGGTCGCCCGCGCGGTGTCGTCGAGGTGGAAGACGTACCCGCCCGGGTCGCGGTGGACCGGGGCGCCCTGCCGGTCGTCCTTGACCCGGGCCGACAGCGCGCCGCCCTCGACCACGGGCCCGTAGTCGAAGTGGCCGTCGGTGACGACCTCGACCTCCCGCGGCTCGGCCGGGCGCGTGACCGCCGTGGGCACGCACGTCTCCGCCGCCGCCGTCTCGGCGGGTGCGGCCCGGGGTGCGGGGACCGTGCTCGTCGGGGCGACGGGCGCGGGGGTGGTCCCGGTCGGCTTGGGGCTCGGTGGGGTGGTCGGCTGGACGGCGGTCACCGACAGGGCGACCGGGCGCGCCGAGCCCACCACCTCACCCCGGGGGTCGCGCAGGTCGAAGCCGAGTTCGGCGCCGTCGAGGTCGCCGCTCGCGGTCAGGCCCAGCGTCCGGTCCCCGTCCCGCGCGGTGGTGGTCCCGTTCGACCGCGTCCACCACGACACGGTGTGGTCGGGCCGCTCGGGGCTGACCAGCGCGGTCGCGGCGATGGTCTCGCCCGGCGCGTAGCGGTCGCGGACCCCGGTCACCACCGCGCCCGGTGGGGCCGCCGGGTTGGCGACCGCGGGGGACCGGGACCCGGCCACCAGGTCGCCCACCGCCGGGACGAAGCGCGCGGTGAACGCCAGCGCCTCCGCGTCCTCCGGGAGGCTGAGCGTGCCTGACCCGTCGGTCAGCGCGACGTGGCCCGCCACCCGGTCTCCGGCCGGGGTGTGCCGGACGAACTCCACCCAACCGCGCGGCACACCGCCGTCGAGGTGCTCCGGTCCGCCGGTGACCGCGCTCGCCAGCTCGACACCCGTCCCGGTGCCGTCCACGCGCAGGGTGGTCGCGGTCGGTTCGGCCGTGCGCGGTCCCACGGCGATCACGTACCGGGTCGGCGGCGAGGACAGCGGGACCCCGGAGGCGGCGGTCGCCGTGGCCTGGAACTCCAGCTCGTAGACGCCGGGAGCGGTGAAGACCCAGTTGGCGTGCGCGTGGGTGGGCACGGCGACGCGGGTCGTGCGCACAGCGCTGTCGTGCGAGCTGAACACGCGCTCCGGGCCGTCCGCGCCGAAGAGGTAGACCTCGACCCGGCCGGGCCCGCGCGCCGACCGCAGTGCCAGGTCCACCGCGTCCCCGGCGAGCGCGCCGCGCGGCACCGCCTCGGTGTTCCACCCCGCCCACAGCACGTCCGGTCGGAACGCCTGCGGGATGACGTGGATCGGGCTCCCGCCGGGCACACCGAGGAAGCCGTAGGCGGGGGAGGAGGGTGCGGGCCGCCGGGCGGCGTCGGTGACGTGGAGCGTGGTGGCGCCCGGGTCGAACCGGCCCGCGTCCGTCTTGCCGGTGACGACGAGGCCGCCGCCCTCCAGCAGCACGGTCACCAGGTCGGCGTGCCCGCCCGCGAGCACCTGCCTCGCGCCGGGCGCGGGCGCGGGACCGGGTGCCGCGACCGCGGGCGCCGCCGGTGTGAACGCGGCCAAGACGGCCGTGACCGTCGCTGCCGCCGCCATCCGTGCGCGAACCCGCATATTTCCCCCTTCTGGGACCAATCGGACTCAACATAAAGCAAAGGATTATCGTTTTCAATAAGCGGGTGGACCGGTGTGCCCTCCGCGACACCGGCGGTTCAGACCCGCGCGGACCGGCGGCGGACCAGACCGCGCGCCAGCAGGCCGTGCCTGGGCGCGAGCGCCCAGGTGGCGAGGAAGACGGCGGTCAGCACGAGGACGATCGTGCCGCCGGTCGGGAAGTCCCACGACCACGACACGTAGAGACCCACCAGCGCGCACAGCCCGCCGACCACCGGGGCCAGCAGCATCATCACCGCCAACCGGTCGGTGAGCAGCCGCGCCGTCGCCGCCGGGGTCACCAGCAGGGCCAGCACGAGGATGTTGCCGATGGTCTGCACCGAGATCACCACGGCGAGCGTGACCAGGACGTAGAGCACGACGTCGAGCCAGAACACGCGCAGCCCCATCGCCCGCGCCATCTCCCGGTCGAGCGTGACCGCCACGAACTCCTTGTGCAGCCCGAACACCACGCCGAGCACGGCCACACCCATCACCGCGACCGTGAGCAGGTCCTCGTCCGGGATGCCGGTGATGGAACCGAACAGGAACTGCTGCAACGACCCGGCGTAGCCCGGTGTCCGGGAGATGACCACGATGCCGAGGGCGAACGCGGCCACGAAGAACACCCCGATCACCGAGTCCTCCCGCAGCCGCCTGTTCTGCGAGAACACCGCGACGAGCACCGCGGTCAGCACCCCGGCCAGCGTGCCGCCGAGGATCAGGTTGCCCGACACCGCGAACGCCACGGCCAGGCCGGGGAACACCGCGTGCGCGACCGCGTCGCCGATGAACGCCATGCCGCGCAGGACCACGTAGCAGCCCACCACCCCGCACACGATCGAGGACATGACCGCGACCAGCAGCGCCTTCGGCAGGAACGCCAGGTCGGGGTTGAGCAGGTCGTGCAGGAAGTCCGGGGGTGACATCAGCCCGCCTTCAGGATCTTGAGCAGCGGGCTGCCCGCGCCGACGCCGAAGGTGTCCACCCACGGCCGCTCGTCGCGCAGCTCGTCCGGCGTGCCCGCGGCGACGACCGTCCGGTTGAGCAGGACGAGCCGGTCGCAGGTGTGCAGCGCGCCGGGCAGGTCGTGGGTCGTCGTCAGCACCGCGTGCTCCCCGGCCAGCGACAGCAGCAGGTCTGACAGCAGTTCCTGGGTGGGCATGTCCAGCCCGGTGAACGGCTCGTCGAGCAGCAGCACCGACGGTCGCAGGGCCAGTGCGCGGGCGAGCAGCACGCGCTGGCGCTGCCCACCGGACAGCTCACCGACCGGGCGGGTGCGCAGGTCGGTCATCCGCACCCGCTCCAGCGCCTCGGAAACCGCCCGCCAGTCGCCCGCCCCGGGGCGGCGGAGCAGCCCGAGCCTGCCGGTGCGACCGGTCATCACCACGTTCTCCACCGATATCGGGAAGTCCCAGGCGAACTCGTGCCGCTGCGGCACGTACCCCGGCTGCCCGCCCTCGACGACCACCACGCCCGCCCGCGGCCGCACCAGGCCCATCAACCCGCGCAGCAGCGTGGTCTTGCCCGCCCCGTTCGGTCCGATCAGCCCGACCAGCTCGCCCCGGTCCACGGTGAGGTCCACGTCGGTCAGGACCCGCCGCCCGCCGAGGTCCACCGCCAGGCCGGAGACCCGCAGCGCGCTCACCCCGCGCTCCCGCGGCGCTTCGCGGCACGGCCCCGGACGACGACGACCACCACACCGGCCGCCAAGGCCAGTGCGACCGCGGCGACCCCGAGCGCGACCGCCGGTCCCGAACCGCTCTCCGGCTCCGCGGCGGTGCCTGCAACGGGCTCCCGGCTCGCCGGGGGCGCCTGCGGTGTCGCGGCGAAGGCGGCCTCGGCGTCGGTGGCGTCGCCGACGGCGAACCGCAGCGTCGCCGGGTCGCCGACCCGGCTGCCGTCGACCAGGTCGGCGTGCACCTCGACCCGGACCAGGTAGACGCCAGGGGCGGTGAACACCCAGTTGGCGTGAGTGTGGGTGTTGGTGTCGACCCAGATGTCCTGCCGCTCGGCCTTGGTGGAGTCCCACAGCACATCGGCCCCGGCGAAGTTGCCCGCCTGGAGGTAGACGAACACCTCGCCGGGCCCCTCGACACCGGTCAGCGTCAGGGTGACACCGCGGTCGACGCTGTCGATGACCCGCGGGTCCTGGGTGTTCCACCCGATCCACGGCACGTCCGGGTCCTGCGTCTGCGGCAGCACGTGCACCGGCCTGCCCGGCTCGCCCAGGAACGAGTACGCCGGGTCGTCCGGCACCGGCAGCACCGCCTGGTCGGGCACCCGCAGCACCGTCCGGTCCAGCGCCCGCCACACGGCAGGGGCAGCCGAGTCGTCGTGCACCATCAACCGCCACGCACCGTCGTCGTGGCGGGGCCCGAGGTCGACGTGCCCCCGCGCGAGCACGGCCCGCTCGGGTGCCACCGGCTGGTCGGGGGCGATCGTCTGCTCCAGGTCGTCGGGCGGCGGCTGCGCCGCGGCAGCCGGTGTCAGCAGCACCGCCGCCAGCACGGCCGCGCCCGGCAGCGCGAGGACGGATCTCATTTCGGTTTCCTCTTCTCCCTCAGCGCAGGCAGTCGCGCAACGAGTCGGCGTTGAACCGCATCATCTGGACGTAGGTGGTGACCGCCCCGGTGAAGGTGTCGCCGTGGATCGGACAGACCCGCACGCCAAGCTGCGCGGCGACCTCGGTCAGCGTCGAGGACCGACCGGCCAGGTTCGGCTCCAGGAACACCGCGGGCACCGCCAGGTTGCGGATCGTGTCGGTCAACTTCCGGCGGTCGGCGAGCGAGGGCTCGGCGGCGGGGTTGGGCGTGACGAACCCGGCCACCGACATCCCGTAGGCCCGCGCGAGGTAGCCGAACGCGTCGTGCGTCGTCACCAGGTGCCTGCGCGCCTCGGGGATCTCGGAGACCCGCTGCCGCACGTACCGGTCGAGCGCGTCGAGTTCGTCGAGGTACACCTCGGCGTTGCGCCGGTAGTCCACCGCCCCCGCCGGGTCCTCGGCGGTCAGGGTGTCGCGGATGACGTGCACGTAGGCCATGGCGTTGCGCACGTCCTGCCACAGGTGCGGGTCGATCTCACCGTGCACGTGCTTGCCCAGCACCGCCTGGGCCAACTGGAAGACCCGATCACCGGGGCGGCCGAGGAACCCGAACCCCGACCCGGCGGGCACCTCGGCCAACGCCTTGTTCGGCACCACGATGACGGCCTCGTCCGCCGGGACGACCCGCTGCGCCGCCTCCCCGCCCCCCTGGGGGTCGTACAGCGCGTAGACCTCCCCCCGGTCCAGGTCGACGGTGAGGTCGGCGTGCCCGCGGTCCAGCACCACCGCCCCCGAGGGCGCGGGCACCCCGACCGCGACGGTGAACGTCGACCCACCCATCGGCACCGGCCGCGACCGCCGGTCCACGCGCAGGCTCGCCGACAGGGTCAACTCGTACACCCCGGGCTCGGTGAACGCCCACGACATGTGCGTGTGCGCGTCGGCGGGCAGCGTCGCGGTGTCCTCGCCGTACCCGTCACCCGCGTCGAACCCGTCACTGGAGTCGAAGTGGACGTCGGTGTCGCCGAAGGACCCGGTGAGGTACCCGAAGACGTTCCCGGGACCGCGCGCGCCGGTCATGCTCAGCAGCACCTCCGAGGACCGATCGGCACCGTGGCCCGCCCCGTCGCCCGCGGCCCGCAGCCCGAGCCAGACCGCGTCCAGCGAGACGTCTTCGACCAGCGGGATCACCTCGGCGGCGTACTTGACCGCCGCCTCGGCCAGGGAGACGTTCGCCGCACCCCGGCGCAGGTTGGCGTCCAGCGCCTTGATGACGTTGTGCTCCTCCAGCATCACGTAGTTGCTGAACGCCACGTCCGCGTAGACCACGTTCCGCACGTCCCGCAGGCTCGGCTCGTAGGAGTGCGGGTCACCGCCGTCGCGCACCAGCGAGGTGGCGTTCACCCGCGCACCGCCCACGTTCCGCACCAGGTCGCGCAGCAGTCCCGTCGTGGTCACCACCTGCACCCGACCGTCCCGGTCGCTCAACGCGGGCGGCGCGGCGCACCCGGCCGCCACGACCGAGGCGGCCAGGACGGCGAACAGGGACCGCCATCGACCAGGGGGGAGGAGAGGCACAGCGGCCCTGCCAATCTGCGGGGACAATTTACCTGACAATGATTATCATGACCGACAAGTTCGGCGAAAGGTGCGGGTGGCGGAGCCCTCACCCGGCCAACCGCGCACGAGGCCGTCGACGTCACGGCTCGGACGGTTGACCCGGTGGTGGATCGTGGAGATGGTCGGCCGGGTTGGTCCCGCGCATGCGGGAGGCGGCTGCGGCTCATCGGCTGGGCGTGCTCGTGGCCCTCGTGGAGGGAGGAGGGCGCCCGAGGGGGATCGGTGAAAGGCTCCGAGAGCGGGTTCGGCTGTTCGTCGCCCCCGACCTGGCCACCGGATGACCTGCTTGCCGAACGGCTCCCGGTACCGCAGCGGTTGACAGGCACACCTACCGCGAGCGGTCCCGACGGATGGGGGCTCCCGTGCTTGTGCTCGAACCGGCTTCAAGCAACAACCCCGCTCATGCGGGGAGAACCCGCAGTCGGTCCCCTACGGCGCGACCACCTCGGGAACAGCCCCGCTCGCGCGGGGAGAACGGTGCTGTTGGAGACGCCGGGCAAAGGGGTTCTTGGGAACGGCCCCACTCGCGCAGGGAGGACGGCCTCGGGCGTGGAGTCGGCGGGGAAGGCCAGGGAACAGCCCCGCTCGCGCGGGGAGGAGGCCGACATCGAGGAACGGGGCACCCTGTGGCAGGGAACAGCCCCGCTCGCGCGGGGAAGACGCGTGCCGCGGCGGACCTCTCAACCTGCACTGGGGAACAGCCCCGCTCGCGCGGGGAGGACGACCGGCGCCCCGGGGCCGGACTGGTACCGCAGGGAACAGCCCCACTCGCGCGGGGAGGACACCACCCAGTCCCACGCGGCCTTCGCGGCGGTCGGAACAGCCCCACTCGCGCGGGGAGGACACTTGTTGACCTGGGCGTTTAGGTGACTGAAGCAGGTTTTAGCATCACTTCCTGCCCAGGTTCGAACTTGTGTAGTGGCATAGCCACTCTCCGTGTATAGCACGTTTCTTGTGGTCTCGGCGGTGCCCGCCGACTACTGAGGAACACGCCACGCGAGTGCGCTCACTTGGCCCCATCGCGTGAAGCGGGCACGACCTGCCCCCGGCTCACATCGGCGTCGGAGGCATCCAACGACCTTGCCCGATCCCGCATGGCTCCGGCGGGAAGTGTCACTCGATCGGTTGGTCATCCGGGTGAGCCGTTGTGGCGGCGTGGATGGGGGCGTCGGGTTCCGGAACTATCGGCGTGTGGTGGACAAGATTGCGGTCGTGGGTGTGTCGTGTCGTTTTCCCGGTGGGGTTGATGGGCTGGAGGGGTTGTGGTCGCTGCTGTCCGAGGGGCGGGAGGCGGTGGGGGCGCCGCCGTCGGGGCGGTTCGACGTGGGGCAGTACTGGGATTCGAACCAGGTGCGGCCGGGGAAGTCCTACACGTTCGCGGGTGGTTACCTCGACGACATCGCCGGGTTCGACGCGGACTTCTTCGGGATCAGTCCGCGTGAGGCGGTGTGCATCGATCCGCAGCAGCGGCTGTTGCTCGAACTGGCCGTGGAGGCGCTCGACGACGCCGGGATCGACCCGCGGGCGTTGTCGGGTACGGATGCCGCCGTGTTCGTCGGGGTGTCCGCCCTGGACTACGGCGCGCAGCAGATGGTGTTGCGGACCTCGATCGGGCCGTACACGAACTCCGGTTCCGCGCTGTCCAACACCGCGAACCGGTTGTCCTACCACCTGGACGTGCACGGGCCGAGCTTGAAGGTGGACACCGCCTGTGCCTCCTCCCTGAACGCGGTCCACCTTGCCTGCGAGCACCTGCGCCACGGTGGTGGGCGGGTGGCGTTCGCGGCGGGGGTGAACCTGTTGCTCAACCCCATGACCTACGTCGGGTTCGCCAAGGCCGGTTTCCTCTCGCCCACGGGGCACTGCCGCCCGTTCTCCGCTGACGCGGACGGGTACGTGCGCGCCGAGGGCGGGGGCGTTCTCGTGCTCAAGCGGTTGGCGGACGCGGTCGCGGACGGGGATCGGGTGCACGCGGTGGTCGCCGGGTCGGGGACGAACAGCGACGGGCGCACCAGTGGGTTGGTGTTGCCGAGCGGTGACGCGCAGGAGGCGTTGCTGCGCCAGGTCTACGACGGTTTCGGGTTGGACCCGGACGACCTCGCTTACCTGGAGGCGCACGGGACCGGCACCCCGGTGGGCGATCCGGTGGAGTGCCGGGCGATCGGGCGGGCGCTCGGGGTCCGCCGCCGCGGTGGGCCGTTGCCGATCGGGTCCGTCAAGGGCAACCTGGGGCATCTCGAACCGGCGTCGGGCATGGCGGGGTTGTGCAAGGCGATCCTGGTGCTGCGGCACGACGTCGTCCCGGCCACCCCGTACGCCGAGCCGCGCAGCACCGGGATCGACTTCGACGGCCTCGCCCTGACCCCGGTGGAGCAGTCGAGGCCCGCGACCGGTCGCCTGGTGGGGGTCAACTCGTTCGGGTTCGGCGGCGCGAACGTGCACGTGGTCTTGGAAAAGCCCCCCGCACCCCCGCAGCCCACGCCGAACCCCGGTTCCGCGGTGCCGGTCGTCGTCTCCGCGCACACCGAAGCGGCCCTGGCCGAGGCGTTGTCCCGCATGGACGAGCGGCTGGCGGACTGTTCCGACTTCACCGACGTCGCCTACACCTCCCACCAGCGGCGCGGGCAGCACACCCACCGCCGCGTGGTGCTCGCCGCCAGCGCGGGGGAGGCGCGGCAGCGGCTGGCCCAGCAGGTCAGGCCGCAGCGGGGCACCGAGCGGGGGCGGGTGGCCTTCGCCTTCTCCGGGCACGGCGCCCAGTGGCCGGGCATGGCCGTCGACCTCCTGGACAGCGATCCGGTGTTCGCCAGGGTCGTCGCCGAGGTCGACGCCGCCCTGGCTCCCCGCGTCGGTTGGGCGGTCGCCGACGAGTTGCGCTCGGCCGAGCCGAGGCTGCACGACACCGCCGTGATCCAGCCGCTGCTGTTCGCCGTCCAGGTGGGGATCGCGGCGGTGCTGGCCGAGGCCGGTCTGCACCCGGAGGCGGTGTACGGGCACAGCGTCGGCGAGGTCGCCGCCGCGTTCGCCGCCGGGGTCTTCGACCTGGACCAGGCCGTGGAGCTGGTGGTGGCGCGCAGCGCCGCCCAGGCGGGCACCGCGGGCTCGGGCGGCATGGCGGCCGTCAACCTCGCACCGGAGGACGCGGAGGGGGTCCTCGCGCGCTACGGCGGGCGGGTCGAGGTCGCCGGGATCAACAGCGCCGGTGACGTCACGGTGGCCGGACCCAAGCCGGACCTGCTTGACCTCGCGGACCGGTTGGCCGAGGACGAGGTCTTCTGCCGCGTGCTGGACCTCGACTACCCGTTCCACAGTTCGGCCATGGACCCGCTGCGCGCGTCGCTGTCGGCGGCGCTGGCGGACCTCGCGCCCAAACCGGCCACGGTCGAGTTCGTCTCCACCGTCACCGGTGAGCCGCTGGCGGGTGAAGAACTCGACGCGGAGTACTGGTGGCGCAACGTCCGCGAGCCGGTGCTGTTCGCCGCCGCGACCGACCACCTCGTGGCGGCGGGCTTCGACACGGTCATCGAGATCGGGCCGAAGCCGGTGCTCCAGACCTACCTCAAGCGGGCCGCGAAGGACGGCGTGCTCGCCGTGCTGCCCACCTTGACCAGGTCCGAACCCGGGTCGGCCGCCCTGCGGGCGACGGTGGAGT
This sequence comes from Actinokineospora spheciospongiae, assembly GCF_000564855.1. Lineage (GTDB taxonomy): Bacteria > Actinomycetota > Actinomycetes > Mycobacteriales > Pseudonocardiaceae > Actinokineospora > Actinokineospora spheciospongiae. The sequence goes on along the minus strand of NZ_AYXG01000206.1, from coordinate 108,040 downwards.
CCGCGCTGGCCGCCGGGGTGCGCATCGACGGTTACTTCCCTCAGCCCGGCGCGGTCGTGCCGCTGCCCGCGTACCCGTGGCAGCGCGAGCGGTTCTGGATGGGCAGCCAGTACACCTGGAGCGACACCGGGGCACCGCCGGACCACGTGCTGCTCGGTGGCCGGGCCCCGGTCGCCGACCCCACGTGGCAGTCCACGGTGGACCCGGCGAGGCTGCCGTGGCTCGCCGGGCACCGCGCGGACGGGATGCCGATCATGCCCGCGGCCGGGTACCTGGAAATGGGCTGGGCGGCCGGGCAGTTGGTTTTCGACGGGCCAGCGGAGGTGTGCGAACTGCACATCACCAAGCCGATGATCGCCCCCGACGACGAGTCCGCGCTGCCGCGCACGCAGGTCTCGCTGTCCGAAGAGGACGGTGTCTTCCGGGTGGCGACCCGCTCGGTCGACGGTCAACCGTGGCTCACCCACGCGCGGGGCCGGGTGCGGCGCAGGGTGGCCGCGCCCCCGCCGCCGCTGGACCTCGCGGCGCTGCGGGACCGGTTCACCGGGCGCGGTGAGCACGTCGACCGCGACGCGCTCTACGCGGACGGCGAACGCCTCGGGCTGGGCTACGGCGCGGACTTCCTCGTCCTGTCGGGGCTGTGGGTGGACGGCATGGAGGTCCTGGGGGACTACGACTGCACCCACCTCGACACCACCGGGTTCCACGCGCACCCGGCGTGGACCGACGTGGCGCTGCAGGTCGGCATCGAACTGGGCCGAATCCGCCACGGCCACGTCACCGATGAGGACTCCTACATGCCGGTGGCCATCGGCGCCGCGCGCCTGTGGGGATCACCGACCGGGACGGGCGCGGTGCACTTGCGTTGCCGCACGGTCTCGGAGAGCTGGGCGTCGGCCGACATCGTGCTCACCGACGAGGCCGGGGCGGTGCTGCTGGAGCTGGTCGACTGCCGGTTCCTCCGCGTCAAGCTGCCCAGCCGCCGCCCGGTCCTGCGCCAGCACACCGAACTCCGCGCCGCACCGCGCGAACTACCACCCGCCGCGGAGGTGGTGTGGGAGCCGCCTGCGGTCGACGCGCCCCCGGCCACCGGCCACGCGGAGTTCCGGCGGCGGCGGCTCGCGACCACGGCCGCCTACGCGGTGCGGGCCTTCACCACCCTGCTCGACGGCGCGGAGGTGTTCTTCACCGAGGACCTGTCGGCCGCAGGGGTGCGGCCGGAGTTCTCCCGCCTGCTCGACCTGCTCGCCGGGCTGGCCGCCGACCACGGGCACCTGGACTGGCTCGGCGAGTTCCAGGGCCGGACCCGCTGGCGGTCGCGCGCAGCGGACGCCGACCCCGGGTTCGCCGAGCTGGTCGCCGACTTCCCCGAGCACACACCGGAACTGACCCTGCTCGGCCGCTGCGGGATGCACCTGGTCGAGTTGCTGCGCGGTGACCGGGACGCGCTCGACATCCTCTCGCCCGCACACGGCAGCGACACGCTCGCCCACTACCACGACCTGTCACCGGGGCTGCTCGCGGCCAACCAGGCAGCCGCCGAGGTGCTGCGGTCCCTGGTCGAGGCGTGGCCCGCCGACCGCCCGCTGCGGGTCCTCGAGGTCGGCGGCGGCACCGGCGCCCTGACCGCGGCGCTGCTGCCTGTTCTCCCACCGGACCGCACCCGCTACGTGTTCACCGACGTCTCGGAGGTCTTCCTCGCCCCGGCCGAGGCGCGGTTCGCCCGCCACGACTTCGTCGAGTACCGGACCCTGGACCTCGACGCCCCCGAGGTGGAGCCCGGTGCCTTCGACGTCGTGGTCGCCGGGCACGCCCTGCGCGAGGCCACGGACCTGCGTTCGGCGCTGCGCGCGGTGTCGGGGGTGCTGGCCGACCACGGTCGGCTGGTGTTCACCGAGGTGCACGACCCGCTGCTGCTCGCGCTGCCGTTCGGGCTGGTGCCGGGGTTCTGGTCGATGTCCGACTTCGACCTGCGCCCCACCTCGCCCGTGCTGCCCGCGCGGCAGTGGCGGGAACTGTTGCGGGAGGGCGGTTTCCGCGATGTGCGGACCGTCGTGGAAGGCGACCTGTGCTCGGTGACGGTGGCGAGCGCGGCACCGCGCGGCGCGGCGCTGCCGGAGAGCCCGGGCGTCGAAGCCACCACGCGCGTCGTGGTCGTCACCGAGGACGGCGCGAAGGCGGACCTGGCCGCCGCGCTCGCCGCGAGCCTGGCGGGACTGGGCGCGAGCGCGATGACGACGACGACCGGGGCGGACCCGGTCACCTGGTTCGCCCCACCTCGGACCGACGTCGTGTTCGTGCTCGACGAGTCCGACCCGAACCCCGCGGCTGCCGTCGAAGCCGCCGCCAGGCGGTTCGGGTTCGTGCGCGGGCTGCTGCTCGCCGCGGCCGAGCTGCCCGCGGGCGCGGAGATCCGGCTGTGGCTGGTCAGCGGTTCCCCGGGGGTGAACCCCGCGCCGGAACGGGCGGACGACCCGGCCGCCGCCGCCCTCTGGGGCGCCACCCGCGCGGTCGCCGCCGAGGACAGCCTGGTGCAGGTCCGGCGCGTCTCGGTCGGACGGGACGTGGCGGTCGACCGCGTCGCCCGGGAACTGCTCGACCCCACCGACGAGGACGAGGTGGTGCTCACCGGGGCCGGTCGGTTCGTGCCCCGCCTGCGCGACCTGCCCCCGCCCCCGGCCGGGGACGGCTCGGCGCCCTACCGGCTCATCGCCCGCGACGCGGGACCGTCCTACGAGCTGGCGTGGGTGGCGATGGACATGCCGGAACCCGCCGCGGGCGAAGTGCTGATCGAGGTGCGCGCGGCGGGCATCAACTACCGCGACGCGCTGCTCGCGGTCGGGATGCTGCCCGGCTGGGTGGTCGAGGCGGGGATGACCGGCATGCGGCTGGGCGGCGAGTGCGCGGGTGTGGTCACCGCGGTCGGCCCCGGCGTGGCCCGGGTCCGCCCGGGTGACGAGGTCTTCGGGTCGGCCCCGGGTGCGTTCGCCTCGCACGTGCTGACCCACGAAACCCTGGTCACCCGGGTGCCGCCCACGATCGGCATGGCCGCCGCCGCGACGATGCCGGTGGCGCTGCTGAGCGCGAGCCACGGCCTGCTGGGCCTGGCCGGGCTCGGCGAGGGGGAGACGGTGCTCGTGCACGGCGCCGCCGGGGGAGTGGGCCTGGCCGCGCTCCAGTGCGCCCGGCACGCGGGTGCGACGGTGATCGCCACCGCCGGCACCGAGGAGAAGCGGGACTTCCTGCGGCTGCTCGGCGTCGAGCACGTCTTCGACTCGCGCAGCCTCAGCTTCGTCACCGACGTGCTCGCCGCCACCGGCGGGCAGGGCGTCGACGTCGTGCTCAACTCCCTCGGCGGGGAGTTCATCGGCCGCAGCATGGAGTTGCTGCGGGTCGGCGGGCGGTTCGTCGAACTGGGCAAGCGCGACCTCTACAGCGACCGCAACGTCTCCCTGTTCCCGCTGCGCAACAACATCAGCTACTTCGCCGTCGACGTCGACCAGCTCAGCGGCCTGCGCCGCCGGGACATGGCCGAGTGGCACGACAAGGACGCCGAACACCTCGCGGCGGGGGCGGTGCGCCCCATCCCGTACCGGGCGTTCCCGGCGACCAGGGTGGCGGAGGCGTTCCGGTCGTTGCAGCACTCCCGCCACATCGGCAAGCTGGTCCTCACCTTCGACCGACGGCCCCCGGTCGAGCAGGTCGCGCCGGAGAGCGGGTTCGCACCCGACCCGGCGGGCACCTACCTCATCACCGGCGGTGCGAGTGGGCTCGGCGCGGAGGTGGCGCGCTGGCTGGCCGACCACGGCGCCCGGCACCTGGCCCTGGTCAACCGGCGGGGTATGGCCGCGCCGGAGGCGCACGACCTCGTCGCCGAGCTGACCGCGCGGGGTGTGCGGGTGTCGGTCCACGCCGCCGACGTCACGGACGAGGCCGCGCTGCGCGGGATCGTCGAGTCCACCGACGCGCCGCTGCGCGGGGTCGTGCACGCGGCGATGGTGCTCGACGACGTGATGACCGCAGACCTGACCGCCGACCGGTTCCGCGCCGTGCTCGCGCCGAAGCTGGCCGGGGCGATGGTCCTCGACCGCGTCACCGACGGCCACGACCTCGACCTGTTCCTGGTGTTCTCCTCGGCGGCGGCCGTGGTGGGCAACGCCGGGCAGGCGGCCTACTGCGCGGGGAACCTGTTCCTGGAGGCCCTGGCCCGGGCCCGGCGGCAGCGGGGGCTGGTCGGGCAGGCGATCGCCTGGGGTGCCCTCGGCGAGGTCGGCTACGTGGCCCGCAACGAGGCCACCGCCCGGACCGTCACCCGCGCGGGCCTGGGCCTGCTGTCGCTGCGCCACGTGCGGCGGGCGCTGGACGACCTGGTCGGCGGGCCGGAGGTCGCGGTGGTGTGGCGGCACGACGGGGAGTTCCTGGGCAGGCTGTACCCGCACCTGAGCACGCCGCGCCTGGGGCAGCTCAGCGCGGGTGGGCACGCGGCCACCGCCGAGGACGACGACCTGCGCGAGCGGGTCCGGGAGGCGTCCGTGGAGGAGGCGGCCGCCCTGGTCGCCGACAACATCGTGAAGACGCTCGCCGAGGTCCTGGGCGTCGCGCCGGAGCGCATCGACCGCAACCGCCCGCTCGACCAGTTGGGCGTGGACTCGCTGATGGCCGCGGAGCTGGTCACCAAGATGCGGCGCCGGTTCGGCAGCGAGATCTCGATCATGCGCTTCGCCGCCAGCAGCGGGATCGACGACCTGTCCCGCTCGCTCGTCACCCACTTCAAGGCCGAGGACGACAAGTGACCCGGGCAGCGGTCCGGCACTTCCCGCTCTACATCGGCGGCGAACGGGTCGACACCGACGAACGCGCGTACGGCATGAGCGTCCGCACCGTCCTGGACCCGGGCGGGAGCGACGCGGCGACGCTGTTCCGGCTGCTGCGCGAGGGCACCGAGGAGGAACTGCACGCCCACCCGCACGTCCTCTGCTCCGTGGCGCTGTCCACCCCCGAACAGGGGCGGGCCGCGCTGCGGGCGGCGGCCGACGCCGCGCCACGGGTGCGCGCGGTGCCCCTGGCCGACTGGATCACCTGCGTCGGTGACCTGTTCGCGGCCTTCCAGGAGCACCGCGAGGAACTGTCCCGGGTCCTGCGCATGGAGGGGTGCCCGCGCGCGCTGGCCGAGGCGCAGCTCAACGTGGTGCTCGACCTGGTCCGGCCGGAGAGCCTGGAGCTGGCGCGGTCCCTGCTGCGGCAGGAGATCACCACGCCCCACCACCGGATCGTGCTCCAGCGCAGGCCCGACGGGGTGGTCTGCATCGACCCGCCCGCCAACGCGCCGCTGTTCGGGTTGATCGCCTCGCTCGTGCTGCTGGCGGGCAACAGCGTGGTGATCCGCGTTCCCCGTAGCTGCGCCAGTTCGCTGAGCTACGCCCTGCACACCATCGTCATCCCCGTGCTCGAAGCCCACGGGGCACCCGCCGGGACGTTCAACGTGGTGTGCGCCGACTACGAGGTCACCATGCGGCAGTGGCTGGACAGCCCGCTGGTCGACACCGTCTACTACTTCGGCTCCAGCGAGAACGGGCTGGACCTGGAACGCCGGTGCGTGGAGCGGGGCAAGCGGGCCATCCTGGAACTGTCCGGCAAGGACGGGGTGCTCGTGTGGTCCGACGCCGACCTCCCGCACGCCACCGCCGCGCTGCTGGAGGCGTTCTACGCGTCGGGCCAGACCTGCTTCAGCCCCAAGTACGCCATCGTCCACCCGGCCGTCGCCGAGCAACTGCTGACGCGGCTGCGCGCGGCGGCGTCCGCCCTGCGGCCGGGCGACCCGGAGGACACCGACACGGTGCTCAGCCCCGTCCTGCGCGCCACCGCCTTCCGGCGCACCCTCGACAGCGCACTGCGCGCGGGCGCCACGAAGGTCTGCGGCGGCACGCAGATCGACCTGCGCGGCGAACCGGACCCCCACGGCGTGTTCCTCGAACCGACCGTGCTGCGCGTCGACGGGTTCGAGCTGGCCGAGACCATCGCCGCCGTGCGCGAGGAGTCCTTCTTCCCGCTGCTGACGGTCGTCGTGCCCGAGGACGGCCCGGACCTGCTCGACCGCTGCGTGGCCTTCCTCAACGGCAACCGGTTCGGCCTGCGCAACTCCCTGTGGGCGGAGGACCCGCAGGTCATCGAGCGGTTCACCGGCGCGGTGACCAACGGGGGAGTGCTCAAGGTCAACGACTCGCACATGGCGCACGCCCCGCACCTGCCCGGCCTCGGCGGCACGGGCCACAGCGGCGGCACCCACGGCGAGGCCGCCTACCCCTTCCTGCGGGCCAGCCGCCTGCAGTCCGTGGCCATCGCCACGACCAGGAGGCACCCCGGGGAGGCGGTCCTCGGCGCGGGCTGAGGGTCAGACGGGCAGGTTCGGCAACGGCCACGCCCGGCCGGTGCCCGACGCCGTGAACACCCGGTCCGTCACGGCGAACAGCGCGACCCCGAAGGCCTCGGTGAAGGCGTCCACGCCCTCCTGGGTCGGGGTGATCGGGATGCCGCTGCCCTTGAGCGTAGTCGGCTGGCCCGGCGCCCCCGGCTGCACGGACAACCGCACCGCGCTGGGGTCGGCGGCGTACAGCGGCTGCTCACCGATCCACTCGTCGTCCACCTTCAGGAAGGCGGAGATCCGACCCTCCGGCATCGAACCCCGGATGCTGGTGATCTCCATCCGCGCCTTCGAGTTCTGCAACGCCACCCCGCCCGACACCCGCGCGGAGCCCTTCGCGGGCTGACCGAGCGGGTTGACGGTCCCGGTGGCGTACTCGGGCGGCAGCGTCACGCCCACGACGGTCGTCCCGTCGGCTCCCAGCAGCGCGGTGGCCGGGGCGACCGCCTGGACCTCGATCTCCTCCGCCGCCAACCGGCTCAGCGCCAACTCGGTCAACCGGATCTCGCCCAACCCGTCGAGCAGGCTGAACGTCGTGTCGAGGGGGGCGCTCGCGGTCGCGGGCGCCGCGCCACCGAGCTGCGCGAGGAACGGTGCCGCCATGGCACCGCTGACAAAAACACGTCGGGTGACCGTCATGGGCCCAGTCTCGCGTACCCCGCTGAGGACCCGACGGCAATTAACTCGAAGGAGGGAAAGTCGCAAGGGGACACCGGGTCGGGCGCCACCGGTTCACCGCCGCACTGCTTCCCCGGTTCAGGCGTCGAGCAGTTCGGCCACCGTCTGGTCCGGGTCGATCGCCACGCCCAGTGCGGCCAGGTTGCCGCTCATCAGCGACCAGATGGAGACCGTCAGGAACTCGGCCAGCCGGGCGCTGCTCAGCGGGCGGCGCTTGTCGGCGAGCCAGCGGTTGACCGTGGCGTCGACGAAGCCGACCACGCCGACCGCGAGTGAGGGGGCGAGGTCGGGGTCCTTGCCGAACCGGGTCAGGACGGCGGCGAACAGCTTGCCCGCCTCGACCGCGATCGCCGTCTTGGTGCTGGCCACGACCCGGGAGCCGCCGGTCGCCTCGCGGGTGTGCGCGCCGAGGAAGGCGTGCAGGCGGGGGTGCCGGTCGATCCAGCCGAGGTAGGTGTCGACGGCCCGGCGGATGGCCTCGGTGACCGTGCCGCCCGGGCGCAGGGTGGGTGCCAGCTCGGCCATGAGCGATCCGATGACGTGCGCCCGGATCTGTTCGTCGAGGTCGGCGCGGTCCTGGAAGTGCCGGTAGATGACCGGGCGCGGCACGCCGACGCGGTCGGCGATCTGCTTGACGCCGATGTCGGGGCCGTGCTGCTCGATCACCGCGAGGGCCGCGTCGAGCACCTGGAGGCGGCGCTGGGCCTTGTGCGCGTCCCAGCGGGTCGAGCGCCCGTCGACTTCGGGGGCGGGCTCGTTCGCGGTGGGCATGGCGGGAGTCTACTTCTCGGAAAAGTACCTGATACATCTTGTCACGCGTATCTGTCTGATACACACTGTCTCAGGCAGATGGCGGACGACCGAGGAGGCCCGGTGGGCAGCAAGGCGTATGTGATCGGCGTCGGCATGACGAAGTTCGAGAAGCCCGGCAGCAGGGACTGGGACTACCCCGACATGGCGCGCGAGGCGGGCCGCAACGCGCTCGCCGACGCCGGGATCGAGTACCCGCTGGTCGAGCAGGCCTACGTGGGCTACGTCTACGGCGAATCGACCTCCGGCCAGCGGGCGGTCTACGAGTTGGGCCTCACCGGCATCCCGGTGATCAACGTGAACAACAACTGCTCGACCGGGTCGACGGCGCTGTTCCTGGCCGCGCAGGCCGTGCGCGGCGGGATCGCGGACTGCGCGCTGGCGCTGGGCTTCGAGAAGATGCAGCCGGGCTCGCTCGGCTCCACCTTCGACGACCGCGAGCAGCCGATGATGAAGCACCTGCTCGCCCTGGCGGAGTTGCAGGACTTCGCGATGCCGCCCGCGCCGTACATGTTCGGCGCCGCGGGCCGCGAGCACATGCAGCGCTACGGCACGACCGCCGAGCAGTTCGCCAAGATCGGCGTGAAGAACCACCGGCACTCGGTGAACAACCCATACGCGCAGTTCCGCGACGAGTACACCCTCGACGAGGTCCTGGCCGCCAAGACCGTCTACGACCCGCTGACCAAGTTGCAGTGCTCGCCGACCTCGGACGGCTCCGGCGCGGTGGTCATCGCCAGTGAGGCGTTCGTGGACCGCCACGGGCTGTCCGGGCAGGCGGTCGAGATCGTCGGCCAGGCGATGGTCACCGACCTGGAGAGCACCTTCGCAGACAAGAGCGCGATCAGCCTGGTCGGGGCGGACATGACCCGCACCGCGGCGCGCGCGGTCTACGCGCAGGCCGGGATCGAGCCGTCCGACGTGGACGTGATCGAGCTGCACGACTGCTTCTCCACCAACGAGCTGATCACCTACGAGGCGCTGGGCCTGTGCGCCGAGGGCGAGGGCGGCAAGCTCGTCGACGCGGGGGACACCACCTACGGGGGCCGCTGGGTGGTCAACCCCTCCGGCGGGCTGATCTCCAAGGGGCACCCGCTCGGCGCGACCGGGCTCGCCCAGTGCTCCGAACTGACCTGGCAGCTACGCGGCACGGCCGACAAGCGCCAGGTCGACGGCGCGCGGATCGCCCTGCAGCACAACATCGGGCTCGGCGGCGCGGTCGTGGTGACCGCCTACCGGCCCGCCGAACGCTGAACACCCCTCCACAACGACAACCGAGGAGAACAACCATGACCAAGGTCAACGTCACCGTCGCCCTGCCGAGCACGCCCGAGAAGACCTGGGCCACCATCTCGGACCTGAGCCGGTTCGAGGAGTGGCTGACCATCCACCAGAAGTGGAGCGGCGAGCTGCCCTCGGAGATCGGGGTGGGCTCGAAGGTCACCGAGGTCCTCGCGGTGATGGGGATGGCCAACAAGATCGAGTGGACGGTCGACGAGTACGACGCGCCGCGCTCGCTCAAGATCAGCGGCACCGGCATGGCCGGGGTCAAGGTCTCCTTCACCCTGTCGGTGAAGCCGGAGGGCGCGGGCAGCCGGGCCGACATCGACGCCGAGTTCACCGGTCAGATGATCGTCGGCCCGATCGGCATGGCCGTGGGCAAGAACACCAAGGGCGAGCTGGAGAAGTCCGTCGCCAAGCTCGCCGAACTGGTGGGCTGAGCGTGACCGCGCCCGCCTTCGACGAGGCCGGGATCGGGCAGTGGACCGAGCCGGACACCTTCGAGGTGACCGCCGAGCGGATCGCGCGGTACGCCGAGGCCACCAACGACCCGATCGCCCGGCACCGCGCGGGCGAGGTCGCGCCGCCGGTGTTCGCGGTCGTGCCGGTGTTCAACTCCCTGGTCCCGGCCGCGTTGTCGGTCGCACCGGTGGAACTGCTGTCGAAGCTCGTGCACGGTGAGCAGGACTTCCGGTTCCACCGGCCGATCCGCCCCGGTGACGTGCTGACCTCGCGCGCCCGCCCCACCGGGTTCACCGGCAAGCCGAACGGCACCGCCGTGGTGGTGCGGACCGAGACGGTCGACGCCGGGGGTGCGCTGGTCAACGAGCAGTGGATGACCGCGTTCTTCCGCAGGGCCGACGCAGGCCGCAGCGTCGGCGAACCGGCGCCCCCGCACACCTTCGACGAAACCCTGCGCGCGGGCGACCCGGTGGCACGGGTCGTCGCGCGCGTCGACGAGGACCAGACCTTCCGGTACGCGCCCGCCTCCGGTGACCCGATGCCGATCCACCTCGACGACGAGCTGGCCAGGCTGTCCGGGCTGCCGGGGATCATCGCGCACGGCCTGTGCACGATGGCGTTCACCTCCTGGGCGCTGCTCACCGAGGTGGGCGGGTCGCGGGTGGAGTACCTGCGCCGCCTCGCCGTCCGGTTCGCCAAACCGGTGCTGCCCGGCCAGGAGCTGACCACCCGCGTCTGGCCCGCCGCGCCCGGGACCTACGCCTACGAGACCACGGTCGGTGACGAGCCGGTCATCAGGGACGGTCTGGCCGAGTTCACCCGCTGATCGAACGACCAACCGGCAAGGAGATCCACACACCATGGGAACACTCGACGGGCGGGTTGCCGTCATCACCGGCGCGGGCCGGGGGATCGGCCGCGAGCACGCGCTGCTGTTCGCGGCGGAGGGCGCGTCGGTCGTCGTCAACGACCTCGGCGGGGCGAACGACGGCGCGGGCGCGGACACCGGCCCCGCGCAGGAGGTCGTCGACGAGATCGTCGCGGCGGGCGGCAGGGCCGTGGCCAACACCGACGACGTCGCCGACTGGGCCGGGGCCAAGGCGCTGGTCGAGCAGGCCGTGTCGGAGTTCGGCGGGCTGGACGTCCTGGTGAACAACGCGGGCATCCTGCGCGACGCGTTCATCGCCGGGATGGACGAGGCGCAGTGGGACTCCGTCATCGCCGTGCACCTCAAGGGGCACTTCGCCCCGCTGCGGCACGCGGCGGAGTACTGGAAGGCACGGACCAAGGCGGGGGAGACCGTGCGCGCGTCGGTGATCAACACCGCGTCCGCCTCGGGCACCTTCATGCCCAACGCGGGGCAGTCGAACTACGGCGCCGCGAAAGCGGGCATCGCCGCGCTGACCCTGGTCGCGGCCGACGAACTCGACCGCTACGGGGTCCGGGTCAACGCCATCGCCCCGATCGCCCGCACCCGGCTCACGCTGGCGACCCCGGGCATGGGCGCGCTGTTCGCCCAGGAGGTCGAGGAAGGCGAGTTCGACGCCTTCGACCCGGCCAACATCGCCCCGATGGTGGCCTACCTCGCGACCGAGAAGTGCCCGTTCACCGGCAAGGTGTTCTCGGTCCAGGGCGGCGCGATCTCCGAGCTGCGCGGCTGGCGGGGCGAGCGGACCGTCGAGACCGACGGCCCGTGGACGGTGGCGGGGATCGACGAACAACTGGCCGACTGGGCCTGAGGGGAACACCATGACCACCGCCCACGAGCTGGGCCTCGGCCTGACCGGGGAACACACCGCGCTCGCCGACTCCGTGCGCGGCTTCGCCGCCCGACACCTCGGCGCGGACGTCCTGCGCGCCGCCGTCGACGCCGACCGCGAGAGCCTGCCGCCGTTCTGGGGTGCGCTGGGCGCCCAGGGCCTGCTCGGCCTGCACGTGCCCGAGGAGCACGGCGGCGCGGGCGCCGGGCTGCTGGAACTGGCGGTCGTCCTCGAAGCGCTCGGCCGGGCCGCGCAGCCCGGCCCCCTGCTGCCGACCACGCTCGCCTCCGCGCTGCTGGTCGCCTCCACCGCGAAGGTGCGGGGCGACCTGCTCCCCGGCTTGGCGGACGGCTCGACCACCGCCGCGGTCGGCCTGGCCGAACCGCTGACGGCGACCGCAGGCCCGGACGGTGTGACCGTCACCGGCTCCACCACCGGCGTGCTCGGGGGAGCGGTGGCCGACGTCCTCGTGCTGCCCGCGCGGATCGACGACGGGCTCCGGTGGGTCGTCCTCGACCGGGCGGACCTCGACGTCCGCGAGCGTGACAGCCTCGACGTCATCCGCCGCTCCGCCCTGGTCGCCACGCGGGAACCGGTGCCGGTGCCCGAGGACCGGGTGCTGCGCGACCTGAGCGCCGAGCGGGTCCGCTCCATCGCGGCCGTCGTGCTCGGTGCCGAAGCGGTCGGCGTGGCGTCCTGGTGCACCACGACCGCCGCCGAGTACGCGAAGGTGCGGGTCCAGTTCGGACGCCCGATCGGCCAGTTCCAGGGCGTCAAGCACAAGTGCGCCGCCATGGGCGTCGAACTCGAACGGGCCCGCGCGAGCGTCTGGGACGCCGCCCGGGCGCTGGACGCGGGCGACGACACCGCGGACTTCGCCGCCGCCGTGGCCGCGGTGGTCGCCCCCGACGCGGCCGTGCGCTGCGGGGCCGACTGCGTCCAGGTCCTCGGCGGCATCGGGTTCACCTGGGAACACGACGCCCACCTGTACTACCGGCGCGCGCTGACGCTGCGCGGCCTGCTCGGCGGCAGCGCGCAGTGGTCCGCGGAAGTGGCCCGGCACGCCCTGCGCGGCGACGCCCGCCGGGTCCGCATCGACCTGCCCGACGGCGCCGAGGCGATCCGCGAGGCGGTGCGCGGGGAACTGGCCGCGATCGCCGCACTCGGCCCCGACGAGCAGTTGGTGGCGCTCGGCGACGGCGGCTGGGTCCAACCGCACCTGCCCCGCCCGCACGGCCGCGGCGCGGACCCGCTGGAGCAGGTCGTCATCAGCGAGGAACTGAAGCACGCGGGCATCCCGCTGCCGGAGCTGCTGATGGGCGGCTGGGCGGTCCCGCCGATCGTCGCCTTCGGCACCGAGGAGCAGAAGCAGCGCGTGGTGGTGCCGACCCTGCGCGGTGAAGTCGTGTGGTGCCAGTTGTTCTCCGAGCCCGGCGCCGGTTCCGACCTCGCCTCCCTCACCACCAGGGCCACGCGGGTGGAGGGCGGGTGGAAGGTCAACGGCCAGAAGATCTGGACCACGGTCGCCCAGTTCTCCGACTGGGCCATGCTCATCGCCCGCACCGACCCGGACGCGCCCAAGCACGAGGGCATCACCTACTTCATCCTCGACATGTCCACCCCCGGCATCACCGTGCGGCCGCTGCGCGAGGCGACCGGTTCCCAGCTTTTCAACGAGGTCTTCCTCGACGACGTGTTCATTCCCGACAACTGCGTCGTCGGGGAACCCGGTCAGGGGTGGACGGTCGCCCGCGCGACCCTGTCCAGCGAACGCGTCGCCCTGGGCCGTGGCAACGCCTCCTATCCCACGCTGGCGGACCTGCTCGAGTTCGTCGACGGCCGCGACCTCGACGCGACCGCGCTGCACCGGGTCGGCGAGTTCGCCTGCGAGAACCACGTCCTCGATCTGCTCGGTGCCCGTACGGTGCTCAAGCAGCTCTCCGGGGTGGACGTGAGCACGACGTCGAGCGTCGGCAAGCTGCTCAGCATGCGCTTCGGGCAGCAGATCGCGGAGTTCTGCGTGGCGCAGCTCGGGGTCGCCGGGGTGGTGGCGGTCGCCGGGGAACCCAGCGACCGGTGGATGGACCAGGTCGTGGCCTGCCGCGCCATGACGATCTACGGCGGCACCACCGAGGTCCAGCTCAACGTCATCGGCGAACGCATGCTCGGCCTGCCCCGCGACGCCGCCTGACCGCGGCCCGCACCGGGAACGGGCGGCGTCGAGGGCCGCTCGGGTTCGCGCGTCCTGCCGATGGCGGTGCGCGGCGAACCCGGGCCGGTTCCGGGGGGCACCGGTGGGGGTGCCTAGGCTGTCGGCGACGGGTGCGGGAATCCGGTGGGAATCCGGAGCGGTCGCGCCACTGTGACCGGTCGTCCTCACCGACGACCGGCAGCCAGACCCCTCCCCGTCGCTGGTGTTCCCAGGCCGCGCAAGCCACGAGGAGGTCGCGATGACGGACGACGAGGGGAACCGCACCCGGTCCGGGCGCTGGTGAGGCTCCGCGTCGGCACCACCGCCTCCGTGCTCGTGGTGGTGCTCGGGCTCAGCCTCGTCCTGTCCACGGCGTTCGGCGCCGAGCCGCTGGGGCTGTCCGAGGTGGGTCGCGCGCTGTGGGGGCGGCTGCACGGCGGGATCGCGGTGGACCTCGCCGCCGACACGATCGTCTGGCAGTTCCGGGTGCCCCGGGTGCTGCTCGCCGCCCTGGTGGGTGCCGGGTTGGCCGTGGCGGGCGTCGGGATGCAGACCCTGGTGCGCAACCCGCTGGCCGACCCCTACCTGCTCGGGGTGTCCTCCGGGGCGGGGGTGGGCGCCACGGCGGTGATCACGACGGGGCTGTTCGCCTCGGCCGGGATCTTCGCCCTGACCGCCGGTGCCCTGGTGGGTGCGCTGGCGGCGGCGCTGATCGTGTTCGGGGTCGCCACCGCGCAGGGCGGGTTGACCCCGCTGCGGCTGGTGCTGACCGGGACCGTCCTCGGGTCGATGTTCTCCGCGCTGGCCAGCTACCTGGTCTTCCGCAGCCCGGACCCCGCCGCCGCCCAGTCGGTCCTGTTCTGGCTGTTGGGGAGCCTGGCAGGCGCCACCTGGCAGCAGTTGCTGCTGCCCGCCGCGGTGGTGCCCGCAATGGTGGTGCTGTTGCTGCTGGGCAGCCGGTGGTTGGACGCGCTGCTCGTCGGACCGGACACCGCGGCGGCGGTCGGGGTGCCGGTGCGCCGGGTCCGGGTCGGGCTGTTCGTGGCGCTGGGCGTCCTGGTGGGTGTCCTGGTCGCGGTCTCGGGCGGCATCGGGTTCGCCGGGCTCGTCGTCCCGCACGCCGCGCGGCTGCTGGTGGGTCCGAGGCACCGGGCGGTGCTGCCGGTCGCGGCGCTGTGCGGGGCGCTGTTCCTGGTGTGGGTCGACGTGGTCACCCGGGTCGCCGTGCGGCCCACCGAGATCCCGCTGAGCGTCGTGTCTGGCCTCATCGGTGCCCCGGCGTTCCTGGCCCTGCTGGGCAGGCGCCGCTACCGGTTCGGCGCATGAGCGCGCTGAGCGCGGTGGGCCTGACCTGCGCGGTGGGCCGCCGGGCGGTGCTGGTCGACGTGGCGTTCGACATCGCGCCCGGGCAGGTCGTCGGCGTGGTCGGGGCCAACGGCAGCGGCAAGTCGACCCTGCTGCGGGCGCTGGCGGGGATCACCCGACCGCCCCGGGGGCGGGTGCTCGTCGACGGGGAGGACCTGCACCGGCTGCCCGCGCGGGCCCGGGCCCGGCGGGTCGCGTTCGTCGGCCAGGACGAAGACCTCCCCTCGGGGTTGCTGGTGCGCGAAGCGGTCGCCCTCGGCCGCGTGCCCCACGCCGCGCCGTGGGACACCGACGACGCCGACCGGCCGATCGTGCTGGCGGCCCTGGCCGAGGTCGGCCTCGCCGACCTGGCGCGGCGACCGGTCGAGGACCTGTCCGGCGGTGAGCGGCGCCGGGTGTCCCTGGCGCGCGGACTGGCCCAGCGGGCCCCGGTGCTGGTGCTGGACGAACCGACCAACCACCTCGACGTCGGCCACCAACTGCGCCTGGTCGAACTGCTGCGCGGCCTGGACCGCACCGTCGTCGTCGCCATGCACGACCTGTCGCTGGCCGCGGCCACCTGCGACCGCCTGATCGTCGTCCACGGTGGACGGACCGCGCCCGCGCTCCCGCCCGCGGAGGCGCTTGCCTCCGAGGTGGTCCGCACGGCCTTCGGTGTCCGCGCCACCCCGGTGATCGACCCGCACACCGGACGCACCCACCTGCTGATGTCCCTGGAGGATTCGTGAACCGCACTCCCGTCCTGCTCGCCTGCGCGCTCGCGCTCACCGCGTGCGGCAGCGCGCCCGAACAACCGCGGGGCGGCGGCACCGCCACGGTGACCAACTGCGGCACGGCGGGGGAGTTCCCCGCGCCCGCGCAACGCCTTTTCGTCAACGACGGCAACATGATCGCCATGGTGCTGGCCGTCGGTGCCCAGGACCAGGTCGCCGCCGTGTCCAGCCTCCAGCGCGACGCCGCCACCCTGCGCGCGCACTACGGCCCGGCCGTGGACGCGCTCAAGCAGGTCGCCCCGCAGTACCCGTCGAAGGAAACCATCGTCGCCCAACGCCCCGACGTGGTGGTGGCGGGGTGGAACTACGGCTACAGCGAGGAGAAGGGCCTGACCCCCGACTCGCTGCGCGCCCAGGGCATCGCCCCGTACATCCTCACCGAGAGTTGCAGGCAGCAGGACGGCCAACGCGCCCGGGGGATCGTCGACCCGTGGCAGGCACTGCGCGAGGACCTGACCAACCTCGGCACCATCACCGGCCGCGCTCCCCGGGCCGCAGACGTGCTCACCGACCTCGACACCCGCCTGGCCGCACTCCGCGCGGCACCGCAACCGCCCACCCCGCCGACGGTGTTCCTCTTCGACAGCGCAAGCGACACGGTGTTCTCCAGCGGCCGCTTCGGCGCCCCGCAGGCCATCCTCGACGCCGCGGGCGCCCGCAACGCCCTCGCCGACCTCGACGACACCTGGACCGCGGTCTCCTGGGAGCGCGCCGCCGCCGCCGACCCCGCCGCCTTCCTGTTCGTCGACTACCCGCCGCAGACCTTCCAGCAGAAGATCGACCTGCTCACCGCCCGCCCCGGCATCGCCGACCTCCCCGCGGTGAAGCAACGCCGCTTCCTCAACCTCCCCTATGCGCTCTGGACCAGCAGCCCGCTCAACATCGACGCCGCCGAGCAGGTCCGGTCCGCGCTGGAGGAGTGGGGCCTCGCCCCTGCCTCGGGCCTCAAGCCCCGCGCCGACGACGAGGTCGCCGCGGGCTGAGGCGGCCGTGGACAGCGGTGTCGAGGGCACTGCTGAGGCCTGAGACCGGTCCGGAATCGTATTTCCGAGAAAGCGAGCGTGCGTAGACTTCCGGACCAACCAGGGTGCGGAAGGATGAGCGTGGCAGACATCAGCCGGGTCCACGGCAACGGCAACAAGGTGGTGCAGCTCCGTGACCTGCACGGCAACATCATCTTCACCTCCCCACCCACCCCACCTCCGCTGAGTGGCTGGTCCGAAGCCGCGCACAACGCCCCGCCGTGGAACCACGTCCGGGCGGACGCCACCGACCTGCGGAACAAGGTCGCGGTGGCCGCGGGTGTCCTGTCGGATCACCGCGACGCGGCAGCGGCGGCCCTACCCGGTGACCCGTGGTACGAACCGGACTTCCCTCTGCGCGTCCTGGACAACACCGCCTGGTTGCTCGGGGACGCAGGAGAGGTGGAACTCCACCCGGTTGAGGCGGCCTTGTTCACCCTGGTCCCCCTCATCCACCACGTGCACCACCTGCGCGTCGCAGCCGCACTGGTGGGGGTCGAACCCTGGAACCCGCGTTCGACAGCCGGAGTCCGCGCGTCGTTCCAGGAGTCCGCCGACCACCACCCGGCCCTTGTCGACCGCGCCCGCCGCAGTCCGGCGGAGGGCGCGGCCATCGGCTGGTGGCTGTTCCACCGCTGGATCGTCCGCCGCAACCTGACCGGGGGCGCCGCATCCCCAGCCGACTCGGTCACTGTGCCCACGGTTGCGGATCTGTGCGACCCACTGGGCTTGCCATCGGTGGCCGACCCTCGGCGGATCGCCCGAGTGCTGCCCGGCCTGCGCCGGGGCCCCGGCGTGTGCGGCGACGAGTTCCTGTCCGGGCTGCGCGTCCAGGACCAGGTGCGCGGCATGTCCGGGCAGCGGGTCCGCGAACACCTGCTGACCTTGGTGCTCGCCCTCGCCCACGGCATGTCGGTGGAGGCGTTCACGCTCCCCGACGTGGTGGCCGAGCACCTCGCCATCCCCGACCCGGTCGACCTCGATGCCCTCCGCGCCACCCTGCACGAGGCGAGTTGGGGTGGTGCGCCCGCTGTGCCCGTCCTGCGCGCCGCCTGCCCACACGCCGCCGTCATCGAGGCGGTCCGCGACCACGTCGCCCGAACCGATGAACTCCTGCACGCCGTTCACCGCACGGTCGGTGAGCGCGTGCCCTACCGGTTCCCGGTACTACCCGCCCGACTGTCAGCCCACGAGGTGCTCCCCGCTGACGAGGGCCTGGCGGGCTGGGCGGGGTTCCGCCTGGACAGCAACCGGGTCCGGGATCTGCTGGTGGGAGACACGCTCTACAAGGACAGCGAACTGGCCATCCGCGAGCTCTACCAGAACGCCCTCGACGCGTGCCGCTACCGCCGAGCCCGCACCGAATACCTGGAGCGGACCCGGCAGAACACCCACGCCTACGAAGGGCTGATCGAGTTCGAAGAGTCCGAGGACGAAGACGGCCGTGCGTACGTCGAGTGCCGGGACAACGGCATCGGCATGGGGGACGTGGAGCTGCGGGGCGTGTTCTGCAAGGCGGGAAGCAGGTTCGCCGAGCAGCCGGAGTTCCTGGCTGAGCTGGCTGAGTGGTCGCACCTCGACCCGCCTGTCGAACTGCACCCCAACAGCCGCTTCGGTGTGGGCGTTCTGAGCTACTTCATGCTCGCCGAGAGAATTGTGGTCACCACGTGCCGGGTGGGCAGGGACGGTGGGGGCGGTGCCGTGCTGTGGGCGACGATCTTCGGCCCTGGCCACCTGTTCCGAATCCAACACCTGCCCGCGGGCAGTCGGGCGCCCGGCACGACGGTCCGCCTCTACCTGAAGCAGGGAATCCGCTCGCGGTCGGTGGTTCACATCCTGAGACAACTCCTGGGCATGGCAGAGTTCCGCACCACGGCCGTCGACCACAATGAGTCGGAGGTTTGGGAACCGAAGTCCCTGGTGCCCGTGGACGCCAGTGTCATCCGCAGGAACGAGCGGCGCCGGTTCGACGCTCGAATGGTGCAGGTCGCCAACACGCCGCCGGGTATCGACTTCGCGTGGTGTGAGACCGCAGGTGGGGTGCTGGTTGACGGGGTGGTCGTGCGGACCCCGAGCAGTTGGCGACATCAGGATCTTGCCCTAAACCTGCCGTTCGTCGTGAACCTGTCGGGCCGACACGCACCAGAGCGGTTGTCTCTCGATCGAACGCAAATCATGGACGATGAGAAGTATGGGTTCGAGGTGCTGGCCGAATTCACGGGTGACACCATCGACCTGCTGCTGGACTGCGGTCTTTTCGCTTATGAGTGGCTCCTCGCTGTTTTCTCGGCGAGTCCTTTCCTGGCCCACTCGATTGTCGATGCCGCGATGCGGAGGCGGGTGGAACTCCCCAGCCGCTTCGGGGTCGTGGATCTCGTGGAGGTCGGTTTTCACCCGTGCGATGCTGAATGGGGTGTCGGTTTCGCATCCAGCTTCCCCGAAGTCTGGGAGCATCGCATACGCGATAATGATCTGATAAATGCGACGTACCTGTGGCGTGTATTCGCTCACGAGGAGGAGTCGGCATTTGTTGAATTCTTGGAATACCGGGGATACTCGCGAAACCCAGCAACCTTGACCGCCATGCCGATGCATGTCCCGGTGCTTGAATTCTGGAGCGGGAATGGCTTCCGGGAAAAGGTGTCAATATCACGATTGGTTGACTCGATCCGTTCAACGCTGTGTCCGACCGTGTCTGACTTGATTGCGTTGATGGCACTCTTCGGTTTCGAATGCATCCGGATTCCGGAAATTGACGATCAGCCGCTCACGGTCGGCAACTTCGTCCTCTTGCACTCGTCTGGCGGCCGCCCCTTGTGTGCGGGAGATCAAATCAGGGCGGGCGACATACGTTCGGCAGGCCGAAGGACGCATATGTCGACTGACGAAATCGTCTCTTCTTGGCGCGCGGCTGGTGTGGAGATCTCCGATGAGACAGTAGTCAGCGCGTCGTATGTTGGCCAAACGTTGAGTGCTGGAGATCGTAGAAAATTCGGGCTGGTCCGAGGGAAAAGGCTTGGCCGTGTCAGGCGAGTGGTGGCGGAACTGAGGCGAGGTACTTCTGCAAAAAAATTGTGCGAGATGCTGCTCGGACTTGATTTTCAGCCCATCGAGGAAATGTTTCCAGATGACCTCAATCCTTTGGCCGCGCTCTTGTTCGCCATGGAGGACGAGTCCATCGGCTTGTGGCGAAGACGACCTTTGTTGGCTGTGGATGTCCTGGATGCGGCGCTGCGCTTGAATTTCGATTGTGAAGAAATTGCTCTTGCGTTGCGTTTTCTGGGCTTCGAAACACCGGAAGTGCCTCGGGAAACGGATGTGCGCGATCGTCGTATCCTGCAATGGGCAACCCTGTGGAGCGCTGAGGTCGGACTGGGTCTCGACATGCCGAAGCCGCGCAACATTGCAGAGGTTCGGCGTTGGATCGAGCGTATCGGAGAACTGGGCATCCGCAGCCGCGTCCATCTGCCCGAAACTGCGGACAGGATGGATGAAAAGTTGTTCCTGGCAGTCGACGGGTACTTTCGTCTTTCGTGGATTTCAGACGTTCTTCCATTGTTGCTCGTCGCGCCCCAGGCGGGCGTGCTGGATCTCACGGTGGAAGATGTGGTCGCTCGCATCGAGGGGTACGGGTTGGCGGTGTCGGATAGGATTCTGCCGCAAGGGATGACATTCGGTGATGCGACCGAATTGAGCAGGCTGGTGTATCGCGAGACCTCTATCGGTTTTGCCGAGCCTCGGATCGACTTGCGTTCGCTGGATGAGATGGTGCATTCGGTTGGTCGGCCATTGCCGGTCGTCCTGAGTTGGCTGCGAGCAACCGGGGTTCACGTCCCGGATGTCGAGAAGATGATCGACGACGCCCTCAAGCACGTTCCTTTCCTGGGCTGACAGACGTCGACCATCGGTCGCCAGCAGGCTGATCCCCCTCGACGCGCAATGGGTCCTGCCACACGTCGACGTCGAAGGCGTGCAGGCAGCCGTTGTCGGGGGTACGCCTCGCTTGTCGGGTGTGAGTGGTGCGAAACGCGGTGCGCTACGCCGCCGCGCAGGGCGAAGGGGTCGAGGCGGCCAGCGCGACGGCCGTGGTGGTCGGTGCGGGCGCGGTCGTGGTGGTGGTCGGCGGTTCCTCGGTGATCGGCGGCCCCTGCGACGCCAGGCGCGTGCCGGAGCATAGGCCGGTTTCGATGACCCGGTCGCTCGCGTCGCCGGAGGCGAAGACCAGGTACGTTTCCCAGACGTTGAGGGAGATCCCGCACGTGGAGCCCGCCACCGACGTGTCGACGTTCACCAGGATCGGTGGCTGTCCCTTGTGGGTCTGCAACCGCAGGACCCGGTAGCGGAACACGTCGTCCTGCGGGCTGTCGGGGTCGGTGCCCGTCAGGGTTTCCTTGCTCAGGACCAAGCCGGTGAAGACGTGGTCCGCCCGGACGTAGCGCGAGCCCTCGCCGCCGGGGAAGCACGAGCAGGCGCCGGCCGAGGTCACGAACACCCCGACGAGCATCGCCAGGGCCGCCAGGACCACCGCGAGCACACGCCCGAACCGCCGCCTGCGCGTCGTGCGAAAAGGGGACACGTCGTTCCTCCATACCCCGCGCCGCATTCCTGCGGCCAGCCTAGGGAGCCGCCGCACGGCGTAGAACCGCCAATCGCAGCAGCGATCGGGAGCCCCGCTCCGGGGTCGTGCGCGGGGTGGGCATGACGCAGATCACTTTACCAGTGCATTACTTTGCTTTGTGAGAACTTTGTGTAACGTCGAGGTCGCACGGAGTCATGACCAGTCCGCCCGAGTCGAGGGGAACTGATCACCTTGGAGGACCTGCCCGTTCTCGCCGCCCAGGCCAGGGTGTGGTTCGCCGAGCAGGCCGCTCCGGGCTCCTACCTCTGGGGTGAGTACGCCGACATCCGCGGTGACCTCGACGCCGACGTGCTGGGCCGGGCGGTGTCGCACGCCGCCGGGGAGGCCGAGGCGCTCGGGGTGGTCTTCTTCGAGCGCGACGGCGAACTGCGCCAGCGCCGCACCGGCCTGCCGGTGGTCGTCGAGCACGTCGACGTGGACGGCGAAGCCGCTGCCCTGCGGTGGATGCGGGGCCGGTTGGCGCGGCCGGTCGACCTCGAGACCGGGCCCGTGTACGGCGCGGCCATCCTGCGGCTGGGTCCGCGGCGGCACTGGCTCTTCCAGTGGGTGCACCACATCGCGCTGGACGGGGTGGGGATGACCCTGCTCTCGGCCAGGATCGCCCGGGTCCACTCCGACCTCACCCGCGGCGCCGTGCCGCCCCCGGTGGACCACCGGCTGGCGCCGCTGCTGGCCGAGGAGGCCGCCTACGAGTCCGGGCCCGACCGGGCGTGGTGGCTGGGGGTGATGGCCGACCGGCCCGACTTCCTCAGCCTCGCCGAGCGGCCCGCCGCCGCCCAGGGCCGCTCGACCCGGCGCACCAGCACCCTCGACCGCGCCGCGTTCGCCGACCTCACCGCCGCCGCGGACCGGCTGGGGCAGCGGTGGAACCGGCTGGTCATCGCCGCCGCCGCGGTGCACCTGCACGCGGTGACCGGCAACCGCGACGTCGTGCTCAGCCTCCCGGTCACCGGGCGCACCGACGCGGCGGGGCGCGGGGTGCCCGCGATGGCCGCCAACGTGCTGCCGCTGCGGGTGGCGGTCGACCCGGGCGCCACCGTGGCCGACCTGGTCGCCGGTGTCGACGCCGCGATCCGCGGGGTGCGGGAGCACCAGCGCTACCGGGGTGAGCGCCTGCGCCGCGACCTGGGGTACGCCGACGACGGGCGCAAGTTCTTCGGCCCGGTGGTCAACATCCAGCGCTTCGACTACGACCTGCGCTTCGGCGCGGCCACCGCGTCGGTGCACAACGTCGTCGCGCCGCCGTCGGAAGACCTCTCGATCGTCGCCTACGACTTCGGCGACGGGACGCTGCGCCTGGACTTCGACGGCAACCCCGCCAACCACCCCGACGCACTGCTCGACGAGGTGCGCGACCGCTTCGGCCACGTCCTGCGCTCCCTCGCCGGGGCCGAGCCGGGCACGCGGGTCGCCGCGCTGCACCTCACCACCCCCACCGAGCGCGAAACCCTGGCGCGGCTGGGGATCGGCCACCCCTCGCGGCCCGGCGGGACGGTCGTCACCGCGTTCGCCGCCCAGCGCGACCGCACCCCCGACGCCGTCGCGGTCCGGTGCGCGGCCACCGGGGGCACCCTGACCTACCGCGTCCTCGACGAGCGCGCCGCCGCCGTGGCCCACCGCCTGCTCCAGGCGGGCACCACCGCCGAGACGCTCGTCGGTGTGCTCCTCGACCGCTCCCCGGACCTCGTGGTGGCGCTGCTGGGCATCCTCAAGGCGGGTGCGGCCTACCTGCCGCTGCACCGGGCGGACCCGGTGCGCCGCCTGCGGGCGTTCACCGCGGGCGTCGATCACCTCGTCGTCGACGCCACCACCCGGGCCGACCCCGTGGCGACCGGGGTGCGCCACCACATCACCGTCGAACCCGGCCCCACCGCGCCCGACGCGGCGACCGCGCCCGACCAGCTCGCCTGCGTCATGGTCACCTCCGGCTCGACCGGCGTCCCCAAGGGCGTGGCGGTCCCGCACGACGCCGTCGCCCGCCTCGCCACCGACCGCGCCTGGGCCGAGGGCGCCGCCGAGCGGTTCCTCCTGCACTCCCCGCACGCCTTCGACGCGGTCACCCTGGAGGTGTGGGTGCCGCTGCTCACCGGCGGCGAGGTCGTCGTCGCCGCGCCCGGCCGCCTCGACGTCGACGCGCTCGCCGAGGTCGTGACCCGCCACCGCGTCACCGGCCTGTGGCTCACCGCGGGCCTGTTCGCCGCGGTGGCCGAGGAGCGGCCGGAGGTGTTCGAGGGGCTGCGCCAGGTCTGGACCGGTGGCGACGTCGTCTCGCCCGCCGCGGTCCGCCGGGTGCGCGGGGCCGAGGTGGTCAACGGCTACGGCCCCACCGAGACCACCGTCTTCGCCACCCGCCACCGCGTCGCGCCGGGGGCGTCGGCCGTGCCCATCGGCCGCCCGATCGACGGCAGGCGCCTGTCGCTGCTCGACGGCGCGCTGCGCCCGGTGCCGCCCGGGGTGGTGGGGGAGTTGTACGTCGGCGGGGCGGGCCTGGCCCGCGGCTACCGGGACGCGCCGGGGCAGACCGCCACCCGGTTCGTCGCCGACCCGACCGGGCCGCCCGGTGCGCGCATGTACCGCACGGGCGACCTGGCGCGCTGGAACCCCGACGGCACCCTGGACTTCGTCGGCCGGGCCGACGGGCAGGTGAAGCTGCGCGGCTTCCGGGTGGAGACCGGTGAGGTCGACGCCGCCTTGGCCGGGCTCCCCGGGGTCGGGCGGGTGGCGACCGTGGTGCGCGAGGACGCCCCGGGGCGGCGGCGGATCGTCTCCTACGTCGTCCTCGCCGACGGCGCCACCCCGCCCGACCGCGCGGCCCTCACCGACCTGCTGCCCGCGTTCATGGTGCCGGAAGAGGTCGTCGTGCTCGACGCGCTCCCGTTGACCCGCAACGGGAAGCTCGACCGCGCAGCCCTCCCCGCCCCCGGCGCCACGACCGCCCCCGCGCCCGCCGCGCAGCCCGGCACCGCCGCGGAGCAGGAGTTGGCGTCCTTGTTCGCCGAGGTGCTGCGGGTGCCCACCGTCGGCGTCGAGCAGGACTTCTTCCGGCTCGGCGGCGACAGCATCACCGCCATTCAGCTCACCGGCCGCGCCCGCCGCGCCGGGTTCACCTTCGGCGTGCCGGACCTGTTCCGCACGCCGACCGTCCGCGCGCTGGCCGCCACCCGCACCGCGGCGCCCCCGCGCGAGGACTCCCCGGAACCCGACTCCCCGGACACCGACGACCTGCCCCTGACCCCGATCATGCACTGGCTGCGCGGGCTCGGCGGCGCGGTCGCGGGCTTCACCCAGTCCGTAGAGGTCTCCCTCCCGCCCGAGGCCCGGGCAGCCCTGCCCGCCGCGCTGCGCGCGCTCGTCGCCCACCACGCGATGCTCCGCGCCCGGCTCGCGGTGACCGACGGCCTGTGGGACTGGCACCTCACCGCCGAACCGGAGTTCCGCCTCGACCACCACGGCGAGGGGGCCGACGCGGCCGGGCTGACCGAGCGGGCGCGCGCCGCACTCGACCCCACCACCGGGCCCGTCCTGCACGCGCTGTGGTTCGACCCCGGCACCCTCGTCCTCGTCGTGCACCACCTCGCCGTCGACGGCGTGAGCTGGCGAATCTTGCTGGAGGACCTGCACACCGCCCTCGACGGCGACCCGCTGCCCCCGGTCGGCACCTCCTTCGCCCGCTGGTCGCGGCTGCTGACCCGGCACAGCGCCCGGGCCCAGTTCCGACACTGGAAGGCGCTCCCGCGCCCGGCCGGGCGATTTCCCGCCCCGGACCCGGCCCTGGACACCGAGACCACCCGCCGGTGGCACCCGAGCACGGTCCCCGACCAGGTGACCGCCGCCCTGGACCGGGCCGCCGAGGTCTTCTCGTGCCCGCTGCACCACCTGCTGCTGACCGCGTTCGCCCTCGCGGTGGGGGAGGGCGGTGACGATCCGGCGGTGTTGCTCGACCTGGAGGGGCACGGCCGCGAGGACATCGCCGGGGGCGTCGACACCACCCGCACCGTCGGCTGGTTCACCACCCTGTTCCCCCTGGTCCTCGACCCCGGCACCACCCTGGCCGACGTCGAGGCCGACCCCGCCCGCCTCGACGACGCGGTGCGCCGGGTGCGGGCCGCGGTCGAGGCGGTGCCCGAGAAGGGGCTGGGGTACGGGCTGCTGCGCCACCTCGACCCGCAGACCGCACCCGTGCTGGCCGCGCGGTCGGACCCGGCGGTGGCGTTCAACCACCTCGGCCGCGTCAGCGGGCTCGGCGACGGCGCGATCGGTTCCTCCATGCCGCCCGACCTGGCCCTGGGGCACGCCCTCGAACTCAACACCGTGATCACCGACGGCCCCCGCCTCACCGCGAACTGGACCTGGGCCGGGCGGCTGCTGCCCGAGGACACCGTCGAGGCGCTCGCCGCGCGGTGGGTCGACGCGCTGCGCCTGCTGGTGGCCCGCGCCGAGGCCCGCGCCACCTACCCGCTCACGCCGCTGGCCCAGGGCATCCTCTTCCACTCCCTGCACGACCACGACGGCGTGGACCCGTACCTGGTTCAGTTCACCTTCGACCTCGCGGGCGACCTCGACCGCACCCGGTTGCGCGGCGCGCTGGACGCGCTGCTGCGCCGCCACCCGCACCTGGCCTCCGGGGTGGAGAACGACGAGACCGGCAGGCCGGTGCACCGGGTGCCGGACAACCCGGTCGTCGAGTGGACCGAGAGCGCCGCACCGGTCGGGCGGTTCCTCGCCGAGGACCGCCGCCGCCGGTTCGACCCGGGCAGGCCGCCGCTGGTGCGCGGCGCGCTGCTGCGCCGCGGCCCCGACCGGCACACCCTCGTGCTCACCACCCACCACCTGCTGGTGGACGGCTGGTCGATGCCGGTGCTGGTCTCCGAGCTGTTCACCCTGTACGCGGGCGGCCAACCACCGCCGCCCACCCCGTACCGCACCTTCCTCGACTGGCTGTCCACACGCGACACCGAGGCGGGCGACCGGGTGTGGCGCGGACTGCTGGCGGGCATTGACGAACCCACCCTCCTCGCGGGCGGCGGGCGCGGCGGTGGGCCGCGCGGGGAGGCGCACCTCGACCTGGGGGCCGCGGCCACCGAGCGGATCGGGCGGCTGGCCCGGGAGCGCGGGATCACCACGAGCACCGTGCTGCGCCTGGCCTTCGCCACCGTGCTCGGCGCGCTGACCGGCCGCGACGACGTGGTGTTCGGCGCCACCGTGTCCGGCAGGCCGCCGGAGCTGCCCGGGGTGGAGCGCGTGCTCGGCCTGATGATCAACACCCTGCCGGTGCGCTGCCGCCTGGACCCGGGGGCGAGCGCGGCGGGGGTGCTGGCCGCCCTGCACGCCCAGCACCTGTCCGTGCTGGAGCACCAGCACGCCGACCTGGCCCGGTTGCCGGGGCTGGCCGGGCACCAGGAGCTGTTCGACGCGGTGCTGGTGTTCGAGAACTACCCGGTCGACGGCACCGCCCTCGGCGCACCCGGCCTGGAGGTCACCGACGCCAGGGGCCTCGACGGCACGCACTACCCGGTGACGCTCATCGTCGTCCCCGGCGACTCGCTGCGGCTGCGCCTCGACCACCGCCGCGACGTGCTCGACCCCACTGCGGCCCGGACGTTCCTCGACCGCGTCGCCGCCGTGCTCGACCGCGTGGCGACCGACCCGGACCGCCCGCTGGCGGAGCTGGACCTGCTCCTGCCCGGCGAGCCCCGCCCCGCGCCCCCCGCCGAGCCCGCCCCGGTCAGGGAGTCCCTTGTGGACCTGTTCGCCGCCCAGGTCCGCGCGCACCCGCACGCCCGGGCGCTGACCTGCGGCGACGACCACCTCACCTACGCGGAGCTGGACCGCCGCGCCAATGGGCTCGCCTCCCGCCTCATCGCCGACGGGGCGGGACCGGGAACCCTGGTCGGCGTCTCGCTGACCCCGTCGTTCGAGCTGGTCGTCGCACTCCTCGCGGTCCTCAAGACCGGCGCCGCCTACCTGCCGCTCGACCCCGCCCACCCGGCGGAACGCCTGCGCCGCATCACCGAGGACGCCGGACCCGTCCTCACCGTCACCCCGGAGACCTTCACCGCCGCCCCCGAGGCCGGGCCCGACCCGGGGGTGCGCGTCGACCCGGGTGCTCCGGCGTACGTGATCCACACCTCCGGGTCCACCGGCACCCCCAAGGGCGTCGTGGTCACCCACCGGAACGTGGTGCGGCTGCTGGCGGTCACCGACCGCCACTTCCGCCACGGTCCCGACGACGTGCACACCCTGTTCCACTCCTTCGCCTTCGACGTGTCGGTGTGGGAGCTGTGGTCGGCGCTGGGGCGGGGTGGGCGGCTGGTGCTGGTGCCGCGCGAGCTGGTCCGCTCCCCGCGCGAATTCCTCGACCTGCTGCGCCGCGAGCGGGTCACCTCGCTGAGCCAGACCCCGTCCGCGTTCGACCAGTTGCTGCGCGCGGAGGCCGAAGACCCCGAGGAGCCCACCGCGTTGTCCGTGCGGCACGTGGTGCTCGCCGGTGAAGCCCTCGACCCGACCCGGGTCCGCCGGTGGCACGGCCCCGGCCGCCCGCTGCTGGTGAACATGTACGGCATCACCGAAACCACCGTGCACACCACCTTCCACGCCCTGCGCGACCCGGACGAGACCCGCGGCGTGGTCGGCGAAGCACTCGACGATCTGCGCGTGCACCTGCTCGACCACGCGCTGCGACCGGTGCCGCCGGGCTGCCCGGGGGAGGTGTACGTGGCCGGTCCCGGTGTCGCGCTGGGCTACCTCGGCAGGCCGGGGCTCACCGCGACCCGGTTCGTCGCCGACCCGTGGGGGCCGCCGGGCGCCCGGATGTACCGCTCCGGTGACCGCGCCCGGCGCCTGCCCGACGGCACGCTGGAGTACCTGGGCCGCACCGACGCGCAGGTGAAGGTGCGCGGCTTCCGGATCGAACCGGCCGAGGTGGAACGGGTCCTCGCCGAGTCGCCCGACGTGGGGCGGGCGGTGGTGCTGCCGCGCGCCGACGCGCTCGTGGCGTACGTGACCGGCACCGCCGACCCGGCCGCGCTGCGCGCGCACGCCGCCCGGGTGCTGCCCGCCCACCTGGTCCCGGCCTTCGTCGTGCCGCTGCCGGAGATCCCGCTGACGGTCAACGGCAAGGTCGACCGGGCCGCCCTGCCCGCGCCCGAGTCCACCGTGCGCCCCGGCCGGGCACCGGAGACCGACGCGGAGCGCCTGGTGTGCCGGGTCTTCGCGGACGCGCTGGGCCTGGCGGCGGTCGGCGCCGACGACAGCTTCTTCGACCTCGGCGGGCACTCGCTGCTGGCGACCAGGGTGGTCAACCTGCTGCGCGACCGCGCGGGCGCCGACCTGCGGCTGCGGACCCTGTTCGACGCGCCCACCCCCGCCGAACTGGCGCGCAGGCTCACCGGCGGCACCGAACGGGTGGCCTTCACCGCGCAGGTGCGCCCCGACCGCGTCCCGCTGTCGACCGCGCAGCGCCGGTTCTGGTTCTTCGACCGGTTCGCCGGACCCAATCCCGTCTACAACATGGCGTTCGCCACCGAACTCGTCGGGCCGCTCGACGCGGGCGCGCTCGCCGCCGCCCTGCGCGACGTCGTCGACCGGCACGAGGTGCTGCGCACCACCGTCTCCGAGGTCACCGACACCGACCCCGAGCCGCACCAGGTGCTCGGCGAAGCCGCCGCCGTGCCGTTCACCGTGCTGGACTCGACCGGGACCGGGTGGCGCGACCTGCTGCGCGCCGAAGCCACGCACTGCTTCGACCTCGTCGCCGAACCGCCCGTGCGGGCCACGCTCGCCCGCACCGCCCCCGACCGGCACGTGCTGCTGCTGCTCCTGCACCACATCGCCGCCGACGGCTGGTCGCTGGCACCCCTCGCCCGCGACCTGTCCACCGCCTACGCCGCCCGGGCCGAAGGCCGGGCACCGCGGTGGCCGGACGAGCCGGTGCAGTACGCGGACTACGCCCTGTGGCAGCGCGGCCTCGACCTCGACGCGGAGCTGGCGCACTGGACCGCGGCGCTGCGCGGGGCACCGGACGCGATCACCCTGCCCACCGACCGGACCAGGCCCGCGCAGTCCGCGCACCGGGGCGAGAGCGTCGCCTTCCACCTCGACGCCGGGCTGCACACCGCGCTCACCGACCTCGCCGCGGCGCACCGGGCCAGCCCGTTCATGGTAGTGCACGCCGCCATCGGGGTCCTGCTGGCCCGGCTCGGGGCGGGCGAGGACATCCCCGTCGGCACGCCCGTGGCGGGCAGGCACGACAGCGCGCTGCACGACGCGGTCGGCTGCTTCGTCAACACCGTCGTGCTGCGCACCGACCTCTCCGGTGACCCCACCTTCGCCGAACTGCTCGGCCGGGTCCGCGAAGCCGACCTGGCCGCCCTGGCCCACCAGCAACTGCCCTTCGAACGGCTCGTCGAGGTGCTGAACCCGCCCCGCTCCGCCGCGCACCACCCGGTCTTCCAGGTGATGCTGGCCTTCCAGGACACCCCGCCGCCGTTGTTCGACCTGCCCGGGATCACCGCCGAACCGGTGGCCCTGCACGGCGGCGCGTCCCGGCTCGACCTGCTGTGGAGCCTGACCCCGCGCAGGGGCGGGGCGGTCGAGGGCATCCTGGAGTACAACACCGAGCTGTTCAGCCCCGCCGCCGCGCGCACGCTCAACACCCGCCTGGAGGTCCTGCTCCGCGCAGCCGTGGCCGAACCGCACACCCGCGTCGGCGACCTGCCGCTGCTCCTCGACGGCGAGGCGCACCGCCTGCTGGGCGGCCGGGACCCGGTCGAGGTCCCCGCCGCCGACGTGCCCGAACTCGTCGCCGAGTGGGTCACCCGCACCCCGGACGCACCCGCCGTGGTGCACGGCGACCGGGTGCTCAGCTACGCCGAACTGGACACGCGCGCTCGGAAGATCGCGGCGGAGTTGGACGGGGTCGGACCCGGTGACCTGGTGGCGCTGTGCCTGCCGCGCGATCCCGACCTGATCGCGGCCATGCTCGCGGTGCTCGCCCTGGGGGCCGCCTACCTGCCGGTGGACCCCGACCAACCGGCCGCCCGGATCGAGTCGCTGCTCGCCGACGCCCGACCCCGGGTCGTGGTCGGCGGCGACCGGGCGGGTGCGGCGGACCCGTCGGTGCTGCCCACGGGCACGGCCTACGTCCTGCACACCTCCGGGTCGACCGGGGCACCCAAGGGCGTGGTGGTGCCCAGGACCGCGCTGGTGAACCTGCTGCTGTCGCTGCGGGCCGAACTCAGCGTGACCGCCGAGGACCGGGTGCTGGCCGCGGCACCGGCGGGGTTCGACATGTCCGTCCCGGAGTTCCTGCTGCCGCTGGTCACCGGGGCGGCCGCGGTGCTCGTCGACGCGGGCACCGTGCGCGACCCGGACGCCCTGCTCGACGTCGTCGAGGAACGGGGTGTCACGGTCATGCAGGCCACGCCGTCGCTGTGGCAGATCCTCGTCGCCCGGCGCCCCGCGGCGCTGCGCGGCCTGCGGGGCGTGGTGGGCGGCGAGGCCGTGCCCGGCGCGCTGGTCGACGAGCTGACCGGGCTCGGCGTCGACACCCTGGCCTGCTACGGGCCCACCGAGACCACCGTCTGGTCGACCACCCGGCGCGGCAGCGCCCCCGGGACAGTCCCGCTGGGACGTCCACTGTGGAACACGGCGTGCCGCGTGCTGGACCGGCGGCTGCGCCCGGTGCCGCCGGGCGTGGTCGGCGAGCTGCACATCGCAGGCGCCGGGGTCGCCACCGGCTACCTGCACCGGCCCGGGCAGACCGCGCAGCGGTTCGTCGCCGACCCGTTCGGCCCGCCCGGCACCCGGATGTACCGCACCGGCGACCTCGCGTCCTGGACGGCGGACGGCGAACTGCGGTTCCACGGCCGCGAGGACGACCAGGTGAAGCTGCGCGGGCACCGCATCGAACTCGGCGAGGTGGAGGCGGTGCTTGGCGCGCACCCCGGGGTCGGCGCCGCCGCGGTCGCGCTGCGCGAGCACGGCCCCGACGACCGCAGGCTGGTCGGGTACGCGGTCCTCACCGGCACGACCACCCCGGACGCCGTGCTCGCCCACGCCGCCGCGCACCTGCCGGAGTACATGGTCCCGGCGCGGGTCGTGGCGCTCGACCGGCTGCCGCTCACCGCCAACGGCAAGCTCGCCAGGGCCGCGCTGCCCGCCCCGGACTGGGCGGCCACCCGGGTCGTGACCCCGCCGTCGACCCTGCGCGAGCAGGTGTTGTGCGGGTTGTTCGCCGAGGTGCTCGGGCTGCCCGCGGTCGGGGCGACGGACAACTTCTTCGCCCTGGGCGGGCACTCGCTGCTGGTGGCACGCCTGGTCGAGCGGATCGGGGCGGTGCTCGGGCAGCGCCCGCGTACCCGGGACGTGTTCGCCGCGGGCACCCCGGCGGGCCTGGCCGCGGCCCTCGGGCGGCCCGAGGAACCCGCCGGGCGGTTCATCCCGTTCCGGGCCGGTGGCACGGGCGCGCCGGTGTTCTGCGTGCACTCCCTGTCCGGCATCAGTTGGCTCTACGCCGGGCTGCTCGGGCACATCGACAGCACCCACCCGGTGTACGGCATCGACGCCGACGACTCCCGCACCCACACCGGCCCCGACTCCATCGAGGAACTGGCGGAGTCCTACGTGGAGGAACTGCTGGCCCGCTTCCCGGACGGGCCCTACCACCTGCTCGGCTGGTCCTTCGGCGGGCTCGTGTCGCACGCCATGGCCATCCGGCTGCGCGCCCGCGGCGCGGAGGTCGGGGTGTCGTTCCTGATCGACCCGCCCGCCCGGTCGGGTGCGGACCTGTCCGACTCCGTCGACGAGCAGCGCGTCTACCGGGTGCTGCTCACCGCCGTGGGCCACCGCGACGACGAGTACCCGCCGGAGCGGCTGACCCACCCCGAGGTGTCCGCGCTGCTGCGGCGCGAGGGCAGCCTGCTCGCCACGTTCACCGAGGACGACGTCGACCGCCTGGTGGCCATGTCCCGCCGCCACGCCCGGCTGATGTCCGGGCACCGGCCCGCGCCCTACCCCGGCGACGCCGTCTACCTGGCCACCACCGGCCCGAGCGCGGTGCCGGGCTGGGTCGACTGGCGCCCGCTCATCGGCGGCCACCTCACCGAACACCTCCTCGACACCGCCCACCACCGCGCCATGCAACCGGTCAACACCCCCGCCGTCGGAGCCTGGCTCAACGCCGCCCTGGCCGCCCACCGCGGGAGGGGAAACCGATGACCGACGACACCTTCCCGCCGGTGCTCGCCGACCTCCCCCCGGGTTCGCGGGTCCTGGTCCGGCTGCCGAACAGCCCGGAACTGGCCCGCACCCTGCTCGGCTGCTTCGACCGCGGGCTCGTCGCGGTGCCGCTGCACCCGCGCGCACCGGACGCGCAGGTCGCCGCGCTGGTGACCCGGGTCGACGCCGCCGCGCTGGTCGACACCGCGGGCGCGCGTCGGGTCGGCGGACCGGACCCGGACGCAGGCCGGGGCGCGGGACGGGCGTTCATCATGTTCACCTCCGGGTCCACCGGGCCGCAGAAGGGCGCGGTGCTCAGCCGGGCCGCCGTGCTGGGCAACACCGCCAAGACCGCCGAGCTGCACGGCATCACCCCGGACCGCCCGCACGGCACGTGCCTGCCGCTGTACCACTGCAACGCACTGGTGCTGTCGCTGCTCGGCACGCACACCACCGGCAGCCCGCTGGTCCTGCACACCGCGTTCGACCCCGCCGGCTACCTCGCCGCCCTCGACCGCGGCGGGGCGCGCACCGCCTCGATGGTGCCCGCCCTGCTCGCCGACCTGGTCGAGGCGGCCCCGCCGTGGCCGGACGCGCTGGACTACCTGGTCACCGCCGCCGCCCCGCTCCCGCGCGCCCTCGCCGCCCGCTTCCACCGGCTCTACGGCGACCGCCTGCGGCAGGGGTACGGGCTCACCGAGGCGGTCAACTTCAGCCTCACCACGCCCCGCCTCACCGGGGCCGACTTCCGCGCCGCCTACCTCGACGCCCACCCACCGGTCGGCGTCCCGCTGCCGGGGACGGAGGTGCGGATCGAGGCCGGGAAGGTGTGGCTGCGCACCCCCGACCTGATGGACGGGTACTGGGACGACCCGGCCGCCACCGCCGCCGCGGTCACCGAGGACGGCTGGCTGCGCACCGGCGACCTCGGCGAATGGCGCGACGGGCTCCTGGTGCTGCGCGGCAGGCGCACCGAGCGGATCGACCGCGGCGGGGAGAAGCACCACCCGGTCGACCTGGAACGCGACTGGGCGCTGCCCGGGGTGTACGCCGCGGTCGCCGTGCCCGAACCCACCCTCGGCCACGACGTCGGCCTCGTGGCCACCGACCAGGCGGTCGACGCCGTCCGCGCGGTCGTCGAGGGGGCCGCGGTCCGACCATCGGTGGTGGCCTTCGGCGGGTACAGGACCACCGCCACCGGCAAGCCGATGCGCACCGCGATGGGCCGCGCGCTGGTGGCCAGGCGCATCTCCCCGAGCCGCTACGAACGGCTCCTCGGCCACGCCGCCGCCTGCGCGGAGGGGATCGACACCGGCACGGACATCGGCAGGCTGGCCGCCCTGGTCCCGCGCTGCCCACCCGTGCGGGCCGACGACGACGACCCGGTGTTCGCCGCGTTCGACCTGCTCCGTGCCCCCCGACCCGACGCCGCGGAGTGCGAGACCTGGCGGCGCCGGGTGCTCGACGCCTGGCCGTTCACCGCCTACCGGGACCTGGCGGGCGCCCCGGTCGAACCGGGCCGGGAAACCACCGTCGACGGGCGGCGGGTGCTCGCCCACACCGGGTCGGCGCTCGACCTGCTGTGGGCCTTCCTCACCGGCGAGTCCGCCGCCGTCGACCGGTGGGCGTGGCTGGCGGCGCGCACCGGCCCGCGCGGCGCCGCCGTCCTGCGGGCCGGGCGGCACGACCTCGGCGGTCTGCTGTGGACCGACCGGACGACCACCCCAGCGAGGTGAGGTGCACCCGATGACCAGGATGAAGCGCTCCCCGGACCACGAGGACGAACACATCGACCTCGCCACGCACACCGACCCCGACCGCAACCGGCTCACCCCGCTGCTGCGGCTGCCGCCGGAACCGGCGCTGGCCGTGGTGACCGCGCTGGCCGCGGTGGTGCGCGAGGCGCACGTCCGCGAACGCGAGTTCCCGACCCCACCAGGAACCCTCAAGCGCGCCCAGGAGTTCGAAGAGGGCGACGTGTACATGGCGGAGGCCCCCTTCGAGGGCTTCTTCGCCGACCGCTACCTGATGGACTTCTACGACGTGCGCGAACGCGGCGTCTGCTCCCGGATGCACCTGCACACCGGCCTGCGGTTCGTGCGGATGATGACCGGCCCCGCCACCACCATCCGCGTCTCCAGCCTGGTCCCCATCACCGTCCTCGACGCCCACTGGCCCGGCACCCCCCTCCTGACCGTTGTCGACGCCCTGCCCGACGCCCCGGTGCCCAGGGAGCGGCACACCGTGGTGGTGCCGGAGAACTCCTGGGTGGACATGCAGATCCCCCGCGGGGTCTCCCACCAGTTCAACGCCGTCGGCCCGCACGCGGTGATCGACTCGGTGCACCCGGAGGAGTCGATCGAAACCCTGCGCGAGGGCATGTCCGGCTACCGGATGATGGCCCAGACGATCTTCCTCGCCGAACAGCGCAGCACCGCGGACCCCTGCACTGAACCGTGACCACGCCGAACGCGGGGGAGCGGACCCCGATGGGTGACCACCCGGCCGCGTGCCCCCCGGCGGCGTCGCGGGCCGTGCGAGAATCCCGACCATGGCCCACCCCGAGGAACTCGCGACCCTGGACCTGCACTCGGTCTGGACCACGGCGGAGGACCTGGGGGCGGTGCTCGACCCGTTCCGCTTCGAGCAGCGGATGGCCGCCTACCGGCTGATGATCCAGAACACCAACCCGGCGGACGCGTTCGGTGCCGACAACCGGCACAACCCCCTGTGGGGCCTGATGTTCCAGCACCAGTGGCAGTTCCGCACCGGCAGGCTCGGCGCGGACACCCAGCGGGACGGGCGGATCGACCCGGATTCGCCGTGGGGCTACGGCAACTACACGCTCAGCGTCATCCCGTGGCTGGGGGCCGCGGCCGCCGGGGTGGTGCCCGCCCTGCCGGTGGCCGACCCGCCGACCCGCTCGCGGTTCCGGTACGTCACCGGCGGGGTCGTACCGGAGGAGTTGGCCGCCGGGGTGGCCGACTGGAGCGCCTACTTCACCCTGGTGCGCGAGGGCGGGGCGGCGGACCCGGAACCGGCGCGCATGGCCCTGTGGAAGGCGCACAAGACGTGCCTGGACGTGGTGGTCGGCGCGCTCGCCGACGTCGACACCACCCCGTGGCCCGATCAGGAGGTCGCGTTCCTGCGCGGTTGGTGCCGGATGGTCGACTACCTGTGGGCGGCGGCCTGGCCGACCGACTTCGCCTTCATGACCGCGCACGGCCTCGACGTGCTGCCCGAGACGCTGCTCGCCGCGCCCGAGGACGTCCGCGCGCTGCCGGGCAAGGCCCGGGGCAACGTCGCCAACATCCTCCGGCTGGCGACCATGCCGAAGTGGCGCTACGACCTCAACCTGTGGCTCTGGAAGCGGGTCATGCGGACCCGCGAGGCCCGCGCCCGGGTGCTGCCACTGCTCGACGCGGTGTTCAACCCGCGGCCGGAGAACGCCGCCGAGCGCCGCAGGCTGCTCGGCCACCTGCTGCGCCCTTGATCCCGGCCGCTGCCCCGGACCCCGGACAGCGGTCTTGCGGCGGCGCGGGTCAGCCGTTGTCCCGGAGGAAGCCGATCAACGCGTCGGCCATCAGGGTCGCCTCTTCGACCGACAGGCCGAGGGTGGTGCCGTGGGCGACGCACTTGCGGTGGAACTCGTCGAGCTTGGCCGCGGGAACCTCGAGGACCGCCGACTTCAGTTGGCCCTTGGGCTTGCGGCGCCACCACCTGCGGCGTTGCAGGCCCACGAAGCCCGCCGCGCCGACGACCTGGGCGACGGTGCTGGTCAGCAGGGGGTACACGACATCGCTGAGGACCTGGGGGTCGATGTTCGAGCCGACCGAGCCGCCGGTCCAGGCCGCCGAGCCGCGGCCAGGGAGGACGCCCTCGTCCCAGGCGTCGGTGACCTGCTCGAAGTGGGGCAGTTGGGTTCGGGCGGCCGCGGTGACCATCGCGCGGGCGGCGTCGACCGCGGGGACCCGCAGGACGTCCGCGCCGCGTCCGCCGGTGGTTCCCGGTCGCGCCATGCCTGTCATCCGACCATCCGATCGTGGTTGCGGGTCTCGCCTGGTCATCGTCGTTCGACCAGGGGGTATTACGGTTCCGGACGATCACGTTCGTCACTGCGGTCACCCGTAACGCGACGCGACCTCGGGTCGACCCCGGGGCATGGTGACTTTGCGCCGGGCGAGTCGGCCGCGGCGGTTGTGGTGGGTCCACCTGCTCGTCCTGCTGATGCTCGCCAGTGCGGGTGCCGGGGCCGCGCAGGCGTTCTTCGAGGTCAACAACCTCGGGGACAACGCCGCCGCCCTGGCCTGCCTGACGGGGACCGGGTTCACGCCGGGGGACAACCCGGTGGGGTGGCAGACCACGGTCGTGCACCTGAAGGACGTGCTCGCGGCGTGCACGGCGGACTACACCGCGCAGCACGGAACGGCCGCGCTGGTCGGCGCGCTGGTGCTCCCCGCGGTGGCCCTGCTCCTCATGCTGGTCGGTGGGTTCGCCGACCGCCGCAGGCTCCACCGCCGGGAGGTCGCGGTGGCGTCCCTGGCCGAGCGGTTCGGAGTCCTGTGCGACAGCCAGGGGCTGGTGGGGCGCTCCCGGCCCAGGCTGGTGCTCGTGCCACCGGCCTCCGGTGTGCGCACCGCCTACACCACGGGTCTGCCGTTGCGGCCGCCGTGGGTGGTGGTGCCCTCGGGGTACGAGCACGCGTCGACCACCGCGTTCGACGTGGTGGTCCTGCACGAACTCGGGCACATCCGGTCTCGGGACCTGCTGTGGGCCTCGGCGGTCTGGTGGACGGGGTGGCTGCTCGTGCCCTCGTTCGTCCTGAGCGTGGCGTCGAGCCTGAAGTTCTCCCTGGTCCTGCGGTACTACAACGGGTCCGTGGTCACGGCGGTCGTCGCGGCGGTTGCCGCCCTGGTGTTGCGGGCCGCCTTGCTCCGGCGTCGCGAGCTGGTGGCGGACGGGTACGCGGCGGAGGCCCTGGGCGATCGCGAAGCCGTCCGGGCGGCTGTTTCCCCGGCCGGGCGGCCGGTTCCCCGGCTGCGCCGGGTCTTCGCCGTGCACCCGACCCCGGAGGAACGGCGGGACATCGGCAAGGCCCGGTTGTGGGAGAGCGGGTTCCTGTTCAGCGCGGCGGCGGGGTTGGCGGCCATGTTCGCCTACCAGTTCGCCCTCCGGCTGTCGCAGGACACCTTCGGCTCGCTGTTCGACGACCAGCGGTGGCCGCTCACGATCTCGGCCGCTCTGGGCGCACTGGTCTGGGCGGTCATCGTGGTGCCCGCCTGGACGCGCCGCGCCGCGGGGCAGGCGGGGTGGGCGGCGCCGTGGGTGGGGTCGATGTGCGGGCTGGTGCTGGGGTTCCTGGCGCACCCGCCCGGTGCGGACTCCAGGATCGCGAGCATCGCGGGGGAGCGCTGGCCGGCCCTGCTGCTGTTCCTGGTCGTCGTGAGCTTCGCGGCCACCGCGTTCGCGATCGGCTGCGCCCGGGTGCCGGGCACCCGCGCCCCACGGCTCGCCCGGGTGGGCGCGGTGGTCGCCGTGGCCGCGGTGCTCGGGGGCGCGATCACCGCCGTGGTTCACAGCACGATCGGTCACGCCATGTTCGAGGAC
Source organism: Actinokineospora spheciospongiae (assembly GCF_000564855.1). Taxonomy (GTDB): domain Bacteria; phylum Actinomycetota; class Actinomycetes; order Mycobacteriales; family Pseudonocardiaceae; genus Actinokineospora; species Actinokineospora spheciospongiae. The sequence continues at coordinate 69,814 of NZ_AYXG01000206.1, read as the reverse complement.
CTCGCCGCGGTGCGGTTCCACCTGGCGTCGACGGGGTTCGACCTCTGGGGCCACACCCCGTGGGTGGTGTTGGCGGGTGCGCTCCTGATCGCGTCGGGGAAGCGGCCCGCGGAGTGGTCGGTCGTGCGCCAGTGCTCGGGAGTCGTCCTGCTCACCGGCACGGTGGGTGGTGTGGTCGCGGGCCTGTCACTGGTGCTGCGCTACAGCGACGACGTGGACCGGCGGACGTTCCTCGTCTCCCAGATGTGGTGGGTCAGCGCGCTGGTCGGGGTCGTGGCCCTGCTCGCCGCGCTGGTGGTGGGCAGGTCGGTGCCGACCGCGGTGGCCACCTCGGTGCTGGCTGTGCTGTGGGCGGGTCTGGTGCAGTACGCGGTGACCTTCGCCGACGGCATCGGTCGCAACGGGAACATGCTGTGGGCTTCTGTGCGGAACCCCGCCTGGTCGTCGTTCGTGGCGCTCCTGGTGTGCGCGCCGGTCGCGCTCGTCGTGAGCGCTTTGACCAGGCGCTCCCACCGCGGGCCCCGCGCGTTCGCGTGGGGCCCGCTCGCGGGCCTGGCCACCGCCGGTCTGGCTCTGCTCCTGGTCGGTGGGTTCCTGGCCCCGGTGACCGTGCGGGAAGACGACACCCGGTTCAGCCTGGCCGCCTTGGCCCAGCAGTCCCCGGAGCCGCTTCCCGCCGTCCCGGGGACGGCCGATCCCGGTCGGCCGCTGGACGGCGCGACAGCGACCGCGGCGCTCTCCGGCCTCCCGGCGCTGATGCCCCGACCGTTCGAGGCGGAGGAGCCGTCGCAGCCCACCACGAGGGTGACCTTCCAACCGGAGTCGTGCGACGACGTGATCGCGGAGGGGGCGGCGGAGGAGGCGGCCTCAGCGCCAGCGGTGAGGCTGGAGAAGGCGTACAGCGTGACCGCCCAAGGCACGGTCGGTGACATGGACGTCAACGTGGTCTTGGAGTCCCACACCGATCCCCAGGACCTCTCCGGCATCGACCGGGAGGTCGCGGCCTGCTCGGAGTACCGGCTCCCGGCGGTGGGCTTCGACACCCCGTACTGGGACGGGACCATGCGGCTCCTGCCGAGCACCGGACAGCCCCACCCGAGCAGGGCCGTGTCCCTCACCCAGACCGCCGTCAAGAGCGGCCGGACGGCGGTCTTCGTGTTCCGGCAGAACGCCGTCGCGGTCGGGCACAACGTCCTCCGGATCGCCATCGGCTACGGGTATGTCGAGACCCCACCCACCGCCACTGTCCGGACCGCGGAGGCGCTGATGACTTCGATCACCGCCGACGTTGTGCGGCGATTGGGGCGCTGAGCCCCCGGAGGTTGCGGGTTCGGCCAAGCCCGATCCCGCCGGTCGGCGGAGTGACGGGCGGCTGATCGCCGTCGCGGGGGCGAGACGAGCGTCCCGGGCCGGATCGGGGGAGTCCCGGCCCGGGCTGTCACACGATGGTGCGGCGGTGTGCGCTCACGCACTCGCCTCGTTGACCAGTTCGATCAGGGCGTCGGCCGCCGGGCCCGAGGAGGCGGGGTTCTGCCCGGTGATCAGCAGGCCGTCCCGGACCACGTGGGGTGCCCAGTCGTCGGTCTTGGAGTAGGTGCCGCCGAGGCGCTTGAGTTCGTCCTCGACGAGGAAGGGGACGATGTCGGTGAGGGCGACGCCGTCCTCTTCGGAGTTGGCGAACCCCGTGACGTCCCTGCCCCGCACCAGGGGGGTGCCGTTCTCGTCGACGGTGTGGCGCAGGACGCCGGGGGCGTGGCAGACCAGGGCGAGCGGCTTGCCCTGGCGCAGGGTGGTCTCGATCAGGCGGGCGGAGTCGGCGTCCTCGGCCAGGTCCCACAGCGGGCCGTGGCCGCCGGGGTAGAAGACCGCGTCGAAGTCGTCGACGGAGATCGAGTCGAGGCGCGCGGTGTTCGAGAGGGCCGCGGTCGCCTCCGCGTCGGTCTCGAACCGGCGGGTCTGCTCCGTCTGGAAGTCCGGCTCGTTGCTCTTGGGGTCCAGTGGCGGCTTGCCGCCCTCGGGGGAGGCGAGCGTGATCTCCCAGCCCGCTTCCGCGAAGCGGTAGTACGGCGCGGCGAGTTCCTCCAGCCAGAACCCGGTCTTGCGGCCGGTGTCGCCGAGTTCGTCGTGCGAGGTCAAGACGATGAGAACGCACATGTCCTGTTTCTCCTGGTGATGTCGAGTGGCGTGAGACCGCGTCCGAACCGCGAGGCGCGTGCCGCTGGCCTACTTCGACGAATACCTCGCGACCATGGACGCGATCGTCGCCGACACGGGCAAGAGCGCCGCGGAGCGCCTGATGGGGTACTGGCGCAACTTCCACGACACCCAGGCCGTGGGGGACTGCCAGGGCGGTTGCCTGGTCGTCAAGCTCGCCGCGGAGATCGCCGACCTCTCCGAGGTGATGCGGGTGGCGACGAAGGTCGGGACGACGGCGGTCCTCGACCGGCTGGAGCGGATGATCGCCGACGGTGTCGCGGACGGTTCCGTGTCCATCGACGGCACTCCCCGCGCGACGGCTGAAACCCTCTACGACCTGTGGATCGGAGCGAGCGTGATGGCGAAGATCCACCGCGGTCCGGACCACCTCGACCGCGCCACGGCTGTCACGCGCCAGGTCCTCCACATCTGAACGACCCTGCCGCCCGCGGTGCCCCTGCCCGGCATGCCGTCGAACCGATCGGCGACCAGCACCCCGCCTGCTGACAGCCGCGAGGAGCCACACCCGGGCGCTTCGAGGGGCGGGACAACTTCCGGCTCCTCGAACGCCGGTGGTGGTGGAGTAGAAGGCCACCCACGAACGCCTCGACGGTCGCCCGGCCTCGCAGACCACTGTGGACACCGGGCTGTCGAGCGCGGCGACCTCCAGCCCCGGGTGGTCGTCGAGCCGTGCCCGCACCTGTTCGGCGGACAGCGCCACGACCGCCATCGTGCCGGTGCCCGCCGGCGCGGCGAGCGCCCGCGGGCAGCAGCCGGTCAGGTCGTCTTGTTCTTCGCCGTGTTGAACACGTCCAGGACGTAGCTGTCGAAGTAGGGGCTGTAGTTCTTGTCGTTCCACAGGTACGCGACCACGCCGTTGACGTTGCCGAACTTCACCGCGTTGCTGTACTGGTGGATCATCGGGGCACCGCTGGCGCCCCCGGGCAGCCCGCAGTAGACCTTCACCTGCGCGGCCGCGGCCCAGTGCATGTCCGCCTGGCAGTAGATCTGGTCCTTGCCGTTGTACTGGCCCGTCCCGGGGTAGGCCAGCACGGTGACCGCGTTCTGCTTGCTGGAGTTGACCAGGAGGCCGTTGCCGCCGGTCTTGTGCACGAGGTTCTCACCGTCGAGCTTGCGGACGTTGACGAAGGCGAAGTCCCACCAGTTGTAGCTGTGCGAGGTCCAGCCCTTGGTGGCGTGGAAGTACTTCGCCGAGAACTTGCCGAGGTGGGCGATGCCGTCCTGGAACCCGGGCGCGTACATCCAGTTGTCGTACTGGTGGCCGTTCTTGCCGCCGTGGACGCAGTGCGCGGCGGTGGACACGACGTTCTTCGCGGTGCTGTTGATCGTGCTGCCGGAGCACACGTAGTCGTCGAGGGTCACCGGGTCGCGGAAGAAGACCTTGCCCGCGCCGGGGGAGAGCACCACCGACCGCGTGCCTGCGGACCGAACGGCCGCGAGGGGGCCGACCGGCGCGGACGCGGTCTCCTCCGGGCCCGTGTTCTCCGGGTGGTCCAGGCGTTCCAGTTCCGGGTCGTCGACGACCCCCGGGTCCGCGACCGGCTTCGCCGCGCGCATCCGCTCGGGCGTCCAGTAGGCGTCGATCAGCCGCTGCGCGACGGCGTCGTCCTCGACGACCTGGCCGTTGATGAGCGCTGCCGTCTCGACCACGGTGCTCGAGGGGACGTCCACCGCGGCGTGGGCGGGTGCCGCCGCGAGGCACACCGCGAGCAGCGCCACGACCGGCACTGTGTGGAATCTGGGAATCACCGTTCACTCCTCAGTCAGGGTCGGTGCGCGCTCGGGACGGCCGCGCACCCAGGGGCGGAGTCGGTCATCCGCTCACCTCCCCAGTCGTGGGAGAACCCGCCGGGGTGAGGGGGTCGGGTGGAAAATGCCCCGAAAGGCCCAGCGGTGGTGGCGACCGCCGCGGTCCGACGGTGGTTCCGAGGAGGGGTGCCGCCGGAACGACGTGGGTCAGCGGGTGCGGACACCGTTCCGGCGGCACGACCGCCTACCAGGCCACCGGGAGTTCGGCGATGCCGCCGCCCAACTGGAGGTCGCTGATCATGGGGATGTCGTCGATCGGGACCGCGAGGCGGTAGTCGGGGATGCGGGTGAACAGCGCGGACAGGACCTCGCGGATCTCCAGGCGGGCCAGCGGGGCGCCGATGCAGTACCAGCTCCCGTAGCTGAAGGCCATGTGCGGGTTGGGGGAGCGGGTGACGTCGAAGCGCTCCGGGAACTCGAAGACCAGGTCGTCGAAGCCCGCCGCGTAGTGGTCGGACAGGACGAGGTCGCCGGTGCGGATGGTGACCCCGGCGATGTCGATGTCGGCGCTGGCGTAGCGGGGCTGGCAGGACTCGCTGGTCTTGCTCATCCGGACCACCTCCTCGACCGCGCCCGCCATCAGGTCGGGGTCGGCGATCACCAGCTCGCGCTGCTCGGGGTGCTCGGCGAACAGCGCGATGCCCGCGCTGAGGTTCTTGGGCGTCACCAGGTAGGAGAAGCTGGTGATGGCGATCAGCTTGGTGACGAAGTCGTCGTCGATCCCGGCCTCGCACAGTGCGGAGATCAGGTCGTCGCCCGGTGTGGCCTTCTTGTACCGCACCAGCTCCAGGAGGTAGTCGAACAGGACGAGCTGGCCGCCCTCGGCCTTGTCGCTGTCGGCGACGTCGCCCGCGGTGGACAGCATCACCATGAACCGCTCCGGGTCCGGCAGCCCCAGCAGGTCGCAGAGGACGAGGAACGACACCGGCACCGACAACTGCCGGTGCAGGTCGGCGGGCGAGCCGGTGGCGAGGATGCCGTCGAGCAGTTCGTTGACGCGCTCGACGATGCCCGCCTGCAACGCCTTCATCCGCTTCGCCGAGAAGTGCGGGGTCAGCGAGGTCCGCATCCGGGTGTGGATCTGCGCGGCGACGGCCGGGTCGTTGCTCAGGACACCCATGTCGAACAGGGGGTTGTCCAGGTAGCGCGGCCGGTTCGCCGTGTCCTTGTGCGACGCGCCGAGGCGGTCGTCGAGCAGCAACTGCCGCAGTTCCGCGTAGCGGGTCACCAGCCAGGCCTCGTCACCGGCGAGCGTGCGCACCTTGACGACCGGGCCGAGGTCGCGGGCCTCGCGGATCATCGAGTTCAGCCTGCCGATGACCGGCCGCTGGGCGCCGAGCCAAGGCAGGTCCTTCGTCGTGGTCATCCGTGCCTCCGAGCGGGGTTGTGGGACGTTCACCAGGTGATGACGAGTCGGTCCATCGTGGAGCTGAGCCGGGCCTGGTCCTTGCCGCCCGCGCGCTCGGCCACGTCGGGCAGGCGCAGCGTGGGGAACCGGGCCAGCAGCGCCCGGACCGCGATGGCCAGCTCCATCCGGGCCAGCGGCGCGCCGAGGCAGTGCCAGACGCCGTGCGCGAACGCCAGGTGCGGGTTGGACTCCCTGGTGAAGTCGATCTCGTCGGGGTTGTCGAAGGCCCGTTCGTCGAAGTTCGCCAGCGCGAAGTCGGGCAGCACGAGGTCCCCGGCGCGGATGGTCACCCCGGCGATCTCGATGTCCTCCGCGGCGTAGTGCGGGTGCGCGCCGCCGCCGTAGGTGGCGGTGCGCAGCAGTTCCTCCACGGCGGCCGGGACGAGGTCGGTGTCCTCGATCAGCGCGTCCCGCAGGTGCGGGTTCGCCGCCAGCCTGCCGAGGCCGTAGCCGACGCTGTTGGACACGCTGTCGCCGCCCGCGAAGATGAGCATGGTGCCCAGCCGCGCCACCTCGTCGTCGGACAGGCCCGCCCCGATCAACCCGGACAGCACGTCCTCACCCGGCTCCGCGCGCTTGCCGACGAGCAGTTCCCGCAGGTACTGGCCCACCTTGGTGGTGTACCGCGCGGCGTGGTCCCCCTCGGCGTCGATGGTGGCCATCTCGTAGAGCATGCCGTGCAGCGCCGCCCAGTCCTCGTCCGGGACGCCGACGAACGCGCACAGCACCCGCATCCCCATCGGCACGGAGAACTGCTGCTGCAACTCCACCGGGGGCGTGCGGGCGGCCATCGCCTCCACGAGTTCGTCCACGATCGACACCACGACCGGTTCCATCCGCCGCATCGAGGAGCGGGAGAAGAACGGGGTGAGCGCGGCCCGGAAGCTGGCGTGGTCGATCGGCTCGGACCGGACCATGTCGAAGATGGGGCTCTGCACGTACTGCGCCGCGTTGTCCGGGTCGGGGTGCGACCGCACGAGCTTGCGGTCCACCAGCAGCGCGCGGATCTCCGCGTGCTGCACCACCAGCCACGCCTCGTCACCCGCGGGGGTGCGGACCTTCCAGATCGGTCTGCCCGCCTGGAGTTCCCGGAGGTAGTCGTTGCGCCCGAACAGGGGCGAGAACATCTCGGTCATCCTCGGCAGTTCATCGGCTGAGGTCACGGTCGTTCCTCTCGGCGGTCGTGGGACGAGGGCCAGTGTCGAGGGGCGACCGACCGAAAATCCCTAGTGCTGGGGTGGGCACGCCGTCACGGCGCGGCGGCGAACTGGGAGTTGACCAGGGCGGTGTAGTCCCCGCCCGCGGCGAGCAGTTCCTCGTGGGTGCCGCGTTCGACGATGCTGCCGCCGCGCATCACCAGGATCAGGTCGGCGTCGCGGACGGTGGAGAGGCGGTGCGCGATCACGAAGCTGGTCCGGCCGCGGCGCAGGTCGGCCATGGCCCGCTGCACCAGCAGTTCGCTGCGGGTGTCCACGGAACTGGTCGCCTCGTCCAGGACCAGCACCGTCGGGGTGGCCAGGAAGGCCCGCGCCACGGTGATGAGCTGCTTCTCGCCCGCGCTGATGCCCGTCGTCTCGTCGAGCACCGTGTCGTAGCCGGAGGGCAGCGTCCGGACGAAGTGGTCCACGCGCATGGCCTTCGCCGCGGCCACGACCTCCTCCCTGCTCGCTCCGGGGCGGCCGTAGGCGATGTTCTCGGCGACGGTCCCCTCGAACAGCCAGGTGTCCTGCGGAACCAGGCCCATCCGGGACCGCAGGTCCGCCCGCCGCATCGTCGCGATGTCCACGCCGTCGAGCAGGATTCGCCCGGAGTCGGGTTCGCAGAAGCGCATCAGCAGGTTGCCCAGGGTGGTCTTGCCCGCGCCGGTGGGCCCCACGATCGCCACTGTCGCACCCGGGGGCACCGACAGCGTCAGGCCCTCGATCAGCGGGCGGTCCTGGGTGTACCGGAAGCACACGTCCGCGAACTCCACCCGGCCGGTGCCGGTGGCGGGCGTCGCGGGCGCGGTCGGGTCGGCGGGTTCCTCCTCGGCGTCGAGCAGCGCGAACACGCGCTCGGCCGAGACCAGGCCGGACTGGAACTTCCCCACGGCGGCGCCGACCTGGCCCACCTGGTTGCTGAAGATGTTGGCGTACTGCATGAACGCCTGCACGTCGCCGACCGACAGGGCCCCCGCGGTCACCCGCAGCGCGCCGACGACCGCGACGACGACGTAGTTCAGGTTCGTCACGAACAGCAGCGCGGGTTCGATCGTCTCGGCCAGGAACTGCGCCGAGGAGCCCGCCCGGTGCGCCCGGTCGTTGTGCGCGTCGAACTCCGCCTCGCCGCGGGCCCGCCGCCCGAACGCCCGCACCAGCGCGTGCCCGGTGTAGGTGTCCTCGACGTGCGCGGCCAAGGCGCCGGTGGCGGCCCACTGCTCGTCGAAGCGCGGTCGGGCCCGTGCGCTGAGCAGCGTGGCCACCACCGTGCACACCGGCACGCTCACCAGCAGCGAGACCGCCAGGATCGGGGAGATGACGAACATCAGCGCGATCAGGGAGACCGAGTACAGCACGGCCGAGAAGAGCTGGCCCAGGGTCTGCTGGAGCACCTGCTGGAGGTTGTCCACGTCGTTGGTGATCCGGCCGAGCAATTCGCCGCGGGAGTGCGCGTCGAAGTAGGACAGCGGCAGCCGCGACAGCTTCGCCTCCACCCGTTCCCGCAGGTCCCTGGCCACCTCCTGCACCACGTTCGCCGCGACCCGCTCCTGCACGAAGCCGCACGCGGAGCCGATCGAGAACAGCAGCAGCGCGAGCAGCAGCACCGACCCCACCGCGTCGAAGTCGATCCCGGTGCCGGGCACCACGTCCACTGTCGCGTACACCGAGGCGAGCGTGTCGTTGCCGTCCGCGCGCAACTGGGCCAGCGCCTGGTCTTTGGACAGACCCGCGGGCAGCCCGGCGCCCGCCACCCCGGCCAGCACGAGGTCGGTGGCGCGCCCGAGCACCAGCGGGGCGGTGGTGTTCACCACGATCCCGGCCAGGCTGATCAGCAGCCCGGTGGTGAGCACCAGGCGGTGCGGGCGCAGCAGCCGCGCGACCGCGCGCAGCGTGCCCCCTCGGTCGGTCACCTCCTCCTGCCCGCTCACGCGACCTCCTCCTGGCGGGTGAGCTGGGAGCGCACGATCTCCTGGTAGGTGCGGTTGCCCGCCACCAGTTCCCCGTGCGTGCCGCGGCCCACGACGCGGCCCTCCTCCAGCACCACGATCTCGTCGGCGTCGCGGATGGTGCTCACCCGTTGGGCGACGACCACCACCGCGGCGTCGGCCACCTCCGGTGCCAGTGCCGCCCGCAGCCTGGCCTCGGTGCCGTAGTCGAGACCGGAGAAGCAGTCGTCGAACAGGTAGACCCCGGGGCGGCGCACCAGGGCCCGCGCCAGGGCCAACCGCTGCCGCTGCCCGCCGGAGACGTTGGTGCCGCCCTGGGTGATCCCCGCGCGCAGCCCGCCCGGCATCGCGGCGACGAAGTCGCGCGCCTGCGCCACCTCCAGGGCGTGCCAGAGTTCGGCCTCGGTGGCGTCGTCGTCGCCCCAGCGCAGGTTCGACTCGACGGTCCCGGCGAACAGGTACGGCTGCTGCGGCACCAACCCGACCGCGCGGCTGCGCGCCTCGTCGGTCAGGTGGCGCACGTCCACCCCGCCCACCAGCACGGTCCCGGTGGTCGCGTCGAACGCGCGCACCACCAGGTTCAGCAGCGTCGTCTTGCCGCTGCCGGTGCCGCCGATGACGGCCAGGGTCCGGCCCGGCCGGGCGGTGAGGTCGATGTCGCGCAGGAACGCCGCCTCGGCGCCGGGGTAGCGGAAGCCCACCCCGCGCAGGTCGAGGTGGCCCCGCCGCGGCTGCCCGACGGGCGGGTCCGCGGGCCGGGTCAACTCCGGCCGGGTGTCGAGCACCTGGCTGACGCGCCGGGCCGCGGCCCGCGCCCTGGGCACGGTGAGCGTGACGTGGATGGCGATCACCATCGCGGTGAGCACCAGCACGACGTAGCCGATGAAGGCGCTCAGCGCGCCCAGCCGCAGTTCCCCGGACCCGATCCGCCCCGCCCCGATCCACACCACGAGCACGGTGGTCCCGTTGCCCATCAGCAGCACCAGCGGGAAGACGGCGGCGGCGAGCCTGCGCGCCCGGCGGGTGAGCAGGAAGGTCTCGGTGTTGGCCTCGGCGAAGCGCTGCCGCTCGTGCTCGTGCCGGACGAACGCGCGCACCACCCGGACCCCGGTGACCTGCTCGCGCAGCAGCCGGTTCATCCGGTCCACGCCCACCTGGATGCGGCTGTACAGGGAGGTCATCCTGGCCAGCAGCAGCACGACCACCACGGCGGTGGCGGGCACCAGCACGACCAGCACCAGCGCCAGCGGCACGTCCTGCTGCAACGCGAGCACCACGCTCATCACGCACATGATCGGCGCGGCGACGATGCTGTTGAGCCCGTCCGCGGTGACCGCCTGGACCTGCTGCACGTCGTTGAGCGTCCGGGTGCTCAGCGAGGACGTGCCGAACCGGCCGATCTCGTGCGCGGAGAACCGCTGCACCCGGCGGTAGACCGCCGAGCGCAGGTCGCGGCCGACCGCGGCGGCGGTGCGGGCGCCGAAGTACTGCGCCCCCAGCCGGGCCGCGAGCTGCACGGCGGCGACCACCACCATGAGACCGCCCAGCCGCCAGATGGTGGGCACCGAGCCCGCCAGCAGACCCCGGTCGATGATCAGTGCGTTGAGGGTCGGCAGCAGCAGGAACGCCACCGTCTGCACGACCTGCAACGCGACGACCAGCGCGACCGCGCCGCGGTAGGGGCGCAGTGCGGTCCTGAGCAGGCGGAGAAGCACGCGGCACTCCCGGGTCCGGGGATTCGGCGGTCCGGGGATTCGGTGCTGCCGCCCGCGCCGCTGTCCCCGGTGCGGCGCGCCCGCGCAGCGTGTCGCGGCCACAGCACGCAATTCCCTAGGTTTCGCCGCGTTTTCCCGGGCCGGTCCTAGGAAATTTTCCGGCGTCCGGGATCAACACTGCTCGGCGGCGTCCACTGGTGAATGGAACCGAAATGGATGGTTCGATGGACAACGAGCAGCGCCTCCGGGACTACCTGAAGCGGGCGACGGTCGACCTCCGGCGCACCCGCCAACGGGTCCAGGAGTTGGAGGACTCGGCGGTCGAGCCGCTGGCCATCGTCGGCATGGGCTGCCGCTACCCCGGCGACGTGCGCGGTCCGGAGGACCTGTGGGCGATGCTGGCGCGCGGCGGGCACGGCATCACCGGTTTCCCCACCGACCGCGGCTGGGACCCCGAGGCCCTGGGCGCCTCCGCCACCCTCTCCGGCGGGTTCCTGCACGACGCGACCACCTTCGACGCCGACTTCTTCGGCATCTCCCCGCGCGAGGCCCTGTCCATGGACCCGCAGCAGCGGGTGCTGCTGGAGACCGCCTGGGACGCGGTCGAGCGGGCGGGCATCGACCCGCTGGCGCTCAAGGGCAGCCGGACCGGGGTGTTCGTCGGGGCGATGCCGCAGGAGTACCGGGTCGGCGCGGGCGACAACGTCGACGGATTCCGGCTGACCGGCAACACCTCCAGCGTGGTGTCCGGGCGGCTGGCGTACTTCCTGGGCCTGGTCGGCCCCGCCATCACCGTGGACACCGCGTGCTCGTCGTCGCTGGTGTCGCTGCACCTGGCCGCGCACGCGCTGCGGGCGGGGGAGTGCGACCTGGCGCTGGTCGGCGGGGTGACCGTGATGGCCAGCCCGATCACGTTCGTGGAGTTCTCCAAGCAGGGCGGGCTGGCCGCCGACGGGCACTGCCGCTCCTTCGCCGACTCCGCCTCGGGCACCGGCTGGGCCGAGGGCGCGGGCGTGCTGGTGCTGGAAAAGCTGTCCGACGCTCGGCGCAACGGCCACCACGTGCTCGCGGTGGTGCGCGGTTCCGCGGTCAACCAGGACGGCGCGAGCAACGGGCTCACCGCGCCCAACGGCCCGTCCCAGGTCCGGGTCATCGAGCAGGCGCTGCTCAACGCCCGCCTGTCGGCCGACCAGGTCGACGTGGTGGAGGCGCACGGCACCGGCACCACCCTGGGCGACCCGGTGGAGGCCGAGGCGCTGCTGGCCACCTACGGCCGCAACCGGCCCGAGGGCCGCCCGCTGCTGCTGGGTTCGGTGAAGTCCAACCTCAGCCACACCCAGGCCGCCGCCGGTGTCGCGGGCGTCATCAAGGTGGTGCTGGCCCTGCGGCACGGGCTGCTGCCCAAGACCCTGCACGCGGACGAGCCGACGTCGCACGTGGACTGGTCGGCCGGGACCGTCGCGCTGGCCACCGAGCACACGCCGTGGCCCGCCGACGCGGACCGCCCGCGCCGCGCCGGTGTGTCGTCGTTCGGCCTCAGCGGAACCAACGCGCACGCCATCATCGAGGAGGCACCCGCGGTCGAGGAGTCGGCGCCTCCCGCTGAGGTCGCCGCGGGCCCGGTGCCGCTGGTGCTCTCCGGCCGCACCCGGGAGGCGCTGGCCGCGCAGGCCGATCAACTTTTGTCCACCGTGGACGAGCACGGCGTGGTGGACACCGCGCTGTCGCTGGCCACCACCCGCTCCGCGTTCGAGCACCGCGCGACCGTGGTGGCCGCCGACGCCGAGCAGGCCAGGGCCGGGCTGGTGGCCTTGGCCACGGGCGAGGCACCGGCGGATCGCCCCACCCGGGGCAAGCCCAAGCTCGCCGTGCTGTTCACCGGGCAGGGCGCGCAGCGCGCGGGCATGGGCCGCGAGCTGTACGACCGGTTCCCGGTGTTCGCGAACGCCCTGGACGAGGTGTGCGCCGTGCTGCGACCGCACCTGGAGCGCGAGCTGCGCGAGGTGATGTGGGCCAAGACCGCGCACACCCTCAACCGCACCGAGTACGCCCAGCCCGCGCTGTTCGCCGTCGAGGTGGCGCTGTACCGGCTGGTCGAGTCCTGGGGCGTGCGGCCCGACTACCTCGCGGGCCACTCCATCGGCGAGCTGTCCGCCGCGCACGTCGCCGGGGTGCTGGACCTGGCAGAGGCGGCCGCGCTGGTCGCTGCGCGCGGGCGGCTGATGCAGGCCCTGCCCGCGGGCGGGGTCATGACCTCCGTGCGGGCGCCGGAGTCCGTGGTGGCACCCCTGGTCGAACCGCACGCCGACCGCGTGTCCATCGCGGCGGTCAACGGGCCGGACGCTGTGGTCGTGGCGGGCGAGGCCGACGCGGTCGCCGGGATCGAAGCGCTGCTGGCCGAGCTGGGGCACAGGACCAAGCGGCTGCGCGTCTCGCACGCCTTCCACTCCCCGCTCGTGGACCCGGTGCTCGACGGTTTCCGGGCGGTCGCCGCCGGGCTGTCCTTCCACGAGCCGCTGCTGCCCGTGGTGACCTCGGTGACCGGCCTGCGGGGCGGGGTCGAGCAGTTGACCAGCGCCGACCACTGGACCGAGCACGTGCGCGCGACGGTGCGCTTCCACGACAGCCTCACCTGGCTGCACGAGCACGGCGTCACGGCGTTCCTGGAACTGGGCCCGGACGGCGTGCTCAGCACCCTGGTGCGCGAAGCCCTGCCCGAGGCCGACGCCGTCGCCTCGCTGCGCGGGGCGCAGCCCGAGGGCGCGGCCGTGGCCGCTGCCGCCGCCGGGCTGCACGCGCTCGGCGTGCCGGTGCGCTGGGCCGACTACTTCGCGGGCACCGGGGCCCGCCGCGTCGACCTGCCCACCTACCCCTTCCAGCGGCGCCGCTTCTGGCCGCGCGACGGCCACGCCGCGGGCGACCTGCGCGCCGCCGGGCTCGGCGCCGCCAACCACCCGCTGCTGGCCGCCGCCGCGTCACTGGCGGACTCCGACGGCGCCCTGCTCACCGGCAGGCTGTCGCTGGCCGCGCAGCCGTGGCTGGCCGACCACACCGTCCGCGGCACCACCGTGCTGCCCGGCACCGCGCTGCTGGAACTGGCCGTCCGCGCCGGGGACGAGGTCGGCTGCGGCCGGGTCGCCGAGCTGACCCTGACCGCTCCGCTGGTGCTGCCCGAGCAGGGCGGCGTGCAGGTGCAGTTGTGGATCGGCGGCCCCGACGCGGACGGGCGCCGCACCCTCACCGCCTACTCGCGCCCCGACGCGGGCGAGGCCACCGACTCGGCCGAGGACCGGCCGTGGACCCGGCACGCCGACGGTGTGCTGGCCCCGGGTGGGCAGCCGAGCGACTTCGACGCCACCGCCTGGCCGCCCACGGGCGCCGAACCGGTGGACCTGGACGGCTTCCACGACCGCACCGCCGAGGCGGGCTTGGCCTACGGGCCCGCGTTCCGCGGCCTGGTCGCGGCCTGGCTGGCCCCGGACGGCGCCGTGTTCGCCGAGGTCGAGCTGCCCGAGCACATCGCGGCCGACGCCGCCGCCTTCGGCGTGCACCCGGCCCTGCTCGACGCGGCCCTGCACGCCGTGGGGTTCACTGCCGTGGGCGACGGCGGTGTCGCGCTGCCGTTCTCCTGGGAGGGCGTGCGCCTGCACGCCACCGGCGCGGACGCGGCCAGGGTGCGGCTGGTGCCCCTGGGCGGGTCCGCGGTGTCGGTCGAGGTCGCCGACCCGGCGGGCGCCCCGCTGGTGTCGGTGGACTCGCTGGCCCTGCGCCCGCTGGCCGACGCGCCGGTGGTCGCCGCACCGGGCCGCGACGCCCTGTTCCGCCTCGACTGGGTCCCGGCGCCCGGTGGCGCGGCACCCGCGTCCGTCGCCGTCCTGGGCCCGGACGTGCCCGCGTTGCCGGGGCTGGAGGTGCTGGTCGCCGCCGGGATCGCCGACCTGCCTGGGACGGTGCCGCCGGTCGTGCTGGCACCCGTGCCCGCCGGGTCCGGGAACCCGGTCGCCGACGCGCACGCCGCCACCGCGTGGGCCCTGGGTCTCGCGCAGGAGTGGTTGGCCGAGGAGCGCTGCGCGGGGTCGCGGCTGGTGTTCACGACCCGCGGTGGGGTGTCCACGCGGGCGGGTGAGTCGGTGGACCCGGCGCAGGCCGCCGTGTGGGGCTTCGCCCGGGCGGTCGAGGTGGAGAACCCGGGCCGGTTCGGTGCCCTGGACGCCGGGGCCGACGCGGTCGTGGCGCTCGGCACCGGTGAACCGCAGGTCGCGGTGCGCGACGGCGTGGCGCTGGCCGCCCGGCTGGCACGGGTGAGCCCACCCGAGGAGCCCACCGCCGTCTCCTGGGGCGGTGGCACGGTCCTGGTCACCGGTGGCACCAGCGGCATCGGCGCGCTGGCGGCGCGGCACCTCGCCGAGCACCACGGCGTGCGCGACCTGCTGCTGGTCAGCAGGCGCGGCGCCGACGCCGACGGCGTGGCCGACCTGGTCACCGCGATCGCCGGGCTGGGCGCGCGGGTGCGCGTGGTCGCCGTCGACGTGGCCGACCGGGACGCGCTGGCCGCCGTGCTCGCCGCGGCCGAGCCGCCGGTGACCGGTGTCCTGCACGCGGCCGGGGTCCTGGACGACGGCGTGCTGGCGTCGCTGACCCCGGAGCGGGTCGCGGCCGTGCTGCGCCCCAAGGTCGACGCGGCCTGGCACCTGCACGAGCTGGCCGGGGACCTGTCGGCCTTCGTGGTGTTCTCCTCGGCGGCGGGCGTGCTGGGCGCGGCCGGGCAGTCGGGTTACGCGGCGGGCAACGCCTTCCTCGACGCCCTGGTGGCCCGGCGCCGGGCGGCGGGCCTGCCGGGCGCGTCCCTGGCCTGGGGGCCGTGGGACCGCGGCGCGGGCATGACCGGGTCGCTCGGGGAGTCCGGCATGCTGCGGCTGGCCCGCACCGGCGCCCTGCCGCTGTCCGCTGTGGACGGCCTCGCCCTGTTCGACGCGGCCCTGGCCTGCCCGGACGCGCAGGCAGTGCCGGTGCGCCTGGACCTGCCCGCGCTGCGCGCCCGCGACGAGGTCCCACCCGTGCTGCGCGGCCTGGTCCGGCCGCGGGTCCGCCGCGGCGCCGCGACCGCCGCCGCGGCGGACGGCCTCGCGCGGCGGCTGGCCGGGATGGGCGCCGCCGAACGCGCCGACGCGGTCCTGGAGCTGGTGCTCGGCCGGGTCGCCGCGGTGCTCGGCCACGCGGGCACCGGGCACGTCGACCCGCAGCGGGCGTTCTCCGACCTGGGCTTCGACTCGCTGACCGCGGTCGAGCTGCGCAACCAGCTCGCCGCCGCCACCGGCCTGCGCACCTCGCCGACACTGGTCTTCGACCACCCCACGCCCACGGCGCTGGCCGCGCACGTGCTGGCGGAACTGCTCGGCTCCGACAGCGCCGGGGCCGAACCGGTCACCACCGCGGCGGCCGCGGCCGACGACCCGATCGCGATCGTCGGCATGGCCTGCCGCTACCCCGGTGGGGTCACCTCCCCGGAGGACCTGTGGCGGCTGGTCACCGAGGGCGCCGACGCCATCTCCGGCTTCCCGACCAACCGCGGCTGGGACCTGGGCACCCTGTTCGACCCGGACCCCGACCACCCCGGCACCTCCTACGTCCGCTCCGGCGGGTTCCTGCACGACGCGGGCGAGTTCGACCCCGGGTTCTTCGGCATGAGCCCGCGCGAGGCGCTGGCCACCGACGCCCAGCAGCGGCTGCTGCTGGAGGCGTCCTGGGAGGCCGTCGAACGCGCGGGCATCCCCCCGGTGTCCCTGCGCGGCAGCCGCACCGGCGTGTTCGCCGGTGTCATGTACAGCGACTACGCCAACGCCCTCGGCGGCGGCGAGTTCGAGGGCCACCAGGGCACCGGCACCTCGGCGAGCGTGGTGTCCGGGCGGGTGTCCTACACCCTGGGCCTGGAGGGCCCGGCGGTCACGGTGGACACGGCCTGCTCCTCCTCGCTGGTGGCGATGCACCTGGCCGCGCAGGCGCTGCGCGGCGGGGAGTGCTCGCTGGCGCTCGCGGGCGGGGTCACCGTCATGTCGACCCCGACGCCGTTCCTGGAGTTCTCCCGGCAGCGCGGCCTGGCCGCCGACGGCCGGTGCAAGGCGTTCTCCGACGCCGCCGACGGCGTGGCGTGGGGCGAGGGCGTCGGTGTGCTGGTGCTGGAGCGGTTGTCCGACGCGCGCCGCAACGGGCACCCGGTGCTCGCGGTGGTCCGGGGTTCCGCGGTGAACTCCGACGGCGCCTCCAACGGCCTCACCGCGCCGAACGGCCCCGCGCAGCAGCGGGTCGTCCGCGCCGCGCTGGCCAGCGCCCGCCTCTCCGCCGCCGACGTGGACGCCGTGGAGGGCCATGGCACCGGCACCGCCCTGGGCGACCCGATCGAGGCGCAGGCGCTGCTGGCGACCTACGGCCGCGACCGCGACCCCGAGCGGCCTCTGTTGCTGGGCTCGGTGAAGTCCAACATCGGCCACACCCAGGCGGCCGCGGGCGTGGCCGGGGTGATCAAGATGGTGCTGGCGCTGCGGCACGGCGTGCTGCCGCGCACCCTGCACGTGGACGCGCCGTCGACGAACGTCGACTGGACCGCGGGCGAGGTGCGGCTGCTCACCGAGCAGACCCCGTGGCCGGAGACCGGCCGCCCGCGCCGGGCGGCGGTGTCGTCGTTCGGCTTCAGCGGCACCAACGCGCACACCATCCTGGAGGCCGCGCCACCCGCCGCCGACACCGCGCCCGCCCCGCAGGTGGTGCCCGGCGTGGTCCCGGTGCTGGTGTCCGGTCGCGGCCGCGACGCCCTGCGGGCGCAGGCCGAGCGGCTGCTCGGGCGGCTCGACTCGGCCACCCCGCTCGACCTGGCGCACTCGCTGGCGACCACCCGCTCCCGGTTCGGGCAGCGGGCGGCCGTGATCGTCCCCGACACCGACACCCTCCGCCGCGCGCTCGCCGCGCTGGCCGCCGACCGGCCGGACGCCGCCCTGGTCGAGGCCGAGGTGGCGCCCGGGCGGGTCGCGGTCGTCTTCTCCGGCCAGGGTTCGCAGCGCCTGGGCATGGGCCGCGAGCTGCACGGCCGGTTCCCGGTGTTCGCCGCGGCCTTCGACGCGGTCCTGGCTGAGCTGGACCCCGGGGTGCGCGACGTCGTCTGGGGCGCCGACGCCGAGGAGCTGAACCGGACGGGGTGGGCGCAGCCCGCGCTGTTCGCGCTGGAGGTGGCGCTCTACCGGCTCCTGGAGTCCTGGGGCGTGGTGCCGGACTACGTGGCGGGCCACTCCGTCGGCGAGGTCACCGCGGCCCACGTGGCCGGGGTGCTGCCGCTGGCGGACGCGGCGGCGCTGGTCTCCGCGCGGGCGCGGCTGATGCAGGCCCTGCCCGAGGGTGGCGCCATGACGGCTGTGGAGGCCACCGAGGACGAGGTCGCCACCGAACTGGTGGACGGCGTGTCCATCGCGGCCGTCAACGGCCCCGCCGCCGTGGTCATCGCCGGTGCGGCCGAGGCCGTGGAGCAGGTCGTCGAGGTGTTCCGCGCCCGGGGCAACCGCACCAAGGCGCTGCGCGTGTCGCACGCGTTCCACTCGCCGCTGGTGGAGCCCATGCTGGAGGGGTTCCACGCGGCGGTGGCGGGGCTGTCGTTCGCCCCGGCGCGCATCCCCGTGGTGTCCAACGTGTCCGGTGAGCTGGCGGGCGCGGAACTGTCCACCGCCGAGTACTGGGTGCGTCACGTGCGGGAGGCGGTGCGCTTCGCCGACGGCGCGCGCACCCTCGTCGAGCGCGGGGTGCGCACCGTGGTCGAGCTGGGCCCCGACGGCGTGCTGTCGGCCATGGTGGAGGACTCCGTCGGCGAGGACGCGGTCGCGGTCGTGCCCGCGCTGCGCCCGGACCGCGGCGAGGAGCAGGCCGCTGTCACGGCGCTTGCCCGCCTGGACACCCTGGGCGTGCCCGTCGACTGGACCGCGTTCTTCGCGGGCACCGGCGCCCGCCGGGTCGACCTGCCGACCTACGCCTTCGCGCGCGAGTCCTACTGGCCGCAGGCCCGCAGGGCGCCTGCCGCCGACCCGGCCGCCGAGCGGCTCTGGGCGGCCCTCGACGGCGACGCCGCCGGGCTGGCCGACCTGCTCGGCCTCGGTGCCGAGCAGCGCGGCTCGCTGGCCGACCTGCTGCCCGCGCTGTCCACGTGGCGGCGGGAGCAGGGCGAGCGCTCCACCCTGGACACCTGGCGCTACCGCGTCGACTGGACCGCCCTGCCCGAGCGGGCCGCCGCGCTCACCGGGACCTGGCTGCTCGTCACCGCCCCGGCGGACATCGACACCGCCCCGGCGGACATCGACGCAGAAGACACGGGCACCGAAGGAGAGGTTGCCGCCGCTCTGCGTGCCCACGGCGCCGAGGTCCGCACCCTGGTGGTGGCCGACACCGACCGCGCCGAGCTGGCAGCCCGCCTCGCCGAGGCGGCCACAGCCGACGGGTTCACGGGTGTGGTGTCGGTGTTGCCGTCCGCTGAGGACCCACTGGGGTTCCCGCTGGGCCTCGCGCTGACCGTCACCCTGGTGCAGGCACTGGGCGACGCCGGGCTCACAGCTCCACTGTGGACGATCACCCGGGGTGCGGTGGGCACCGGGCCGGACGACCCGGTGCGCAGCCCCGCGCAGGCGGCCACCTGGGGCCTCGGCCGCATCGTGGCCCTGGAGCACCCCGACCGCTGGGGCGGTCTGGTCGACCTGCCAGCGGTGCTCGACGAGCGCGCCGCCCGCCACCTGGCCGCCACCCTGGCTGACCCCGGCGGCGAGGACCAGGTCGCCGTCCGCGCGGCGGGCAGGCGCGGTCGCCGCCTGGTCCGGTACCTGCCCACCCTGCCCGCGGCCGGGTTCACCGCGCGCGGCACCGTGCTGGTCACCGGTGGCACCGGTGGCCTCGGCGGCGAGGTGGCGCGCTGGCTGGCCCGCGCCGGGGCGCGGCACCTGGTGCTGACCAGTCGCCGCGGCCCGGCCGCGCCGGGGGCCGCCGAGCTGCGCGCCGAGCTGGAGGAGCTGGGCGCCGCGGTCGAGATCACCGCCTGCGACGTGGCCGACCGCGCCGCGCTCGCCGCCGTGCTGGCCGCCGTCCCCGCCGAGCACCCGCTGACCGGGGTCGTGCACACCGCGGGCACCAGCGACGTGAAGCCGCTGGCCGAGACCGGGTTGGCCGAGTTCGGGGCCGTGCTGTCGGCCAAGGTGGCCGGGGCGCTCAACCTCGACGCCCTGCTCGGGGACACCGACCTGGACCTGTTCGTGCTGTTCGGCTCCATCGCGGGCACCCTCGGCGGCGGTGGCCAGACCTCCTACGGCGCCGCCAACGCCTACCTCGACGCGCTCGCCGAGCACCGGGCCGCCCGCGGCCTGACCGCGACCTCGGTCGCCTGGGGGCCGTGGGCGGGCGCGGGCATGGCCACCGACGAGGTGATGTCGGAGACGTTCCGGCGCAGCGGCCTGCGGTTCCTGCCCGCCGCGCCCGCGCTCACCGAGCTGGGCGACGCCGTGGTCCGCGGCGACACCACCGTCACGGTGGTGGACCTGGACTGGGCCCGCTACGCGCCGGTGTTCACCGCCGTCCGCCCGAGCCCGCTGCTGTCCGCCCTGCCCGAGGTCGCCGCGCAGGCCGACCCCGCGACGGCCCCGGCAGGCAGTGAGTTCGCCGCGCGCCTGGCCGCGCTGCCCGCCGACGAGCGGGCGCACCTGCTGGTCGACCTGGTCCGCACCGAGGCGGCGGCCGTGCTGGGCCACGACTCCGCCGAGGGCGTGCCGGAGCGGCGCGCGTTCCGCGACGGCGGCTTCGACTCGCTCACCGCCGTGGAGTTGCGCAAGCGGCTCAACCGCATCACCGGCCTTTCGCTGCCCAGCACCATCGTGTTCGACTACCCGAACCCCGTGGTGCTCGCCGACTTCCTCGCGGGCGAACTGCTGGGCGCGGCGGCGGGCGCCCCCGGCGCGGTGGCCGCCACGACCGCGGCGGCCGACGAGCCCATCGCCATCGTCGGCATGGCCTGCCGGTTCCCCGACGGGGCGGGCACGCCCGAGCGGTTCTGGGACCTGGTGGCGAACGGGGTCGACGCCAGCACCGAGTGGCCGCTGGACCGGGGCTGGGACCCGGCGGCGCTGTTCGACCCCGACCCGGACAAGCCCAACACCTCCTACACCACGCGCGGCTCCTTCGTGCACGACGCGGGAGACTTCGACCCCGGGTTCTTCGACATCTCCCCGCGCGAGGCGCTGGCCATGGACCCGCAGCAGCGCCTGCTGCTGGAGACCACGTGGGAGGCGGTCGAGCGCGCGGGCATCGACCCCGCCACCCTGCGCGGCAGCACGACCGGCACGTTCGTCGGGTCCAGCTTCCAGGACTACGCCGCCGCCCGGGTCGACGACCTCGAACCGCACGTCGTCACCGGTTCCATCCCCAGCGTGCTGTCCGGGCGCCTGGCCTACGTGCTCGGCCTGGAGGGCCCGGCCGTCACCGTCGACACCGCGTGCTCCTCCTCCCTGGTGGCGATGCACCTGGCCTGCCAGTCGCTGCGCACCGGTGAGACCACGCTCGCCCTGGCGGGCGGCGCCACCGTGATGCCCAACCCGTCCGGGTTCACCGCGTTCAGCCGCCAGCGGGCGCTGGCCGGTGACGGCCGGTCCAAGGCGTTCGCCGAGGACGCCGACGGCATGGGCCTCGGCGAGGGCGTCGG
Organism: Actinokineospora spheciospongiae; assembly: GCF_000564855.1. GTDB lineage: Bacteria > Actinomycetota > Actinomycetes > Mycobacteriales > Pseudonocardiaceae > Actinokineospora > Actinokineospora spheciospongiae. The sequence continues at coordinate 48,806 of NZ_AYXG01000206.1, read as the reverse complement.
CGTGGTGTTGCTGGAGAAGCTGTCCGACGCGGTGGCCAACGGGCACCGGGTGCTGGCGGTCATCCGCGGTTCCGCGGTGAACTCCGACGGCGCGTCCAACGGCCTCACCGCGCCCAACGGCCCCTCGCAGCAGCGAGTCATCCGGCAGGCGCTGGCCAACGCGCGCCTGGAACCGTCCGATGTGGACGTGGTCGAGGCGCACGGCACCGGCACCGCCCTCGGCGACCCGATCGAGGCGCAGGCGTTGCAGGCCACCTACGGCCGCGACCGCGACCCCGAGCGCCCGCTGCTGCTGGGCTCGGTGAAGTCCAACATCGGCCACACCCAGTCGGCCGCGGGCGTGGCGAGCGTGATCAAGATGGTGTTGGCGCTCAACCACGGCGTGCTGCCGCGCACCCTGCACGCGCAGACCCCGTCCTCGCACATCGACTGGAGCGACGGCACCGTAGCCCTGCTCACCGAGGCCCGGCCGTGGGCTGCGGGGGAGCGGGTCCGGCGCGCCGGGGTGTCCTCCTTCGGCATCAGCGGCACCAACGCGCACGTGCTGGTCGAGGAGGCACCCCCCGCGCCCGCACCCGCCGGGCGGGAACCCGCGCCGGTCCCGGCCCTGCCGCTGGTGTTCTCAGCCCGGTCCGCCGCCGCCCTGCGCGGCCAGGCCGCGCGCCTGGCGACCGTGGCCGCCGACCCGGTCGACCTCGGTCACTCGCTGATCACGTCCCGCACCCTGTTCGAGCACCGGGCGGTCGCCGTCGGCGCCGACGCGGCGGCGCTCACCGGGGCGCTCGGGGCGTTCGGCCGGGGCGAGGCCGCCCCGACCGTGGTCGAGGGCGTCGCCGACATCGAGGGCCGCACCGTGTTCGTCTTCCCCGGCCAGGGCGCGCAGTGGGTCGGGATGGGCGCGCGGCTGCTGGAGGAGTCGCCCGTGTTCGCCGCCCGGGTCGCCGAGTGCGCGGCGGCCCTCGCCGAGTTCACCGACTGGTCGCTGCTCGACGTGCTGCGGCAGGTCGACGGGGCACCGGCGCTGGACCGGGTCGACGTGGTGCAACCGGCGTCCTTCGCGGTGATGGTGTCGCTGGCGGCGCTGTGGCGCTCCCGGGGCGTGCACCCGGACGCCGTGGTCGGCCACTCCCAGGGCGAGATCGCCGCGGCCGTGGTGGCGGGCGCGCTGTCGCTGGCCGACGGCGCCCGCGTGGTGGCCCTGCGCAGCGCGGCCATCGCCAGGCGGCTCGCGGGCCGGGGCGGCATGATGTCGGTGCCGCTGCCGGTGGAGCGCGTCGAACCGCTGCTGCCCGCCGACGGGTCGGTGCAGCTCGCGGCGGTCAACGGGCCGGGCTCGGTCGTCGTGGCCGGTGCGCCCGCCGCGCTGGACGCGCTGTTCGACACCCTGACCGCCGACGGCGTGCGGGTGCGGCGCATCGCCGTGGACTACGCCTCGCACACCGCGCAGGTGGAGGACCTGCGCGACGAGCTGCTGGAAGTCCTCGCCCCCATCTCCCCCCGGGCCGCCGAGGTGCCGTTCCACTCCACGATCACCGGCGAGTGGCTGGACACCACCGGCATGGACGCGGGCTACTGGTACCGCAACCTGCGCCACACGGTCGGCTTCGGGCCCGCCATCGCCGCCCTGCTCGACTCGGGTCACCGGGTGTTCATCGAGGCCAGCCCGCACCCGGTGCTCGGCGTGGGCATCACCGAGTCGGTGGACGCGGCGGGGGTGCGGGCCGTGGTGACCGGCACGCTGCGCCGCGACCAGGGCGGCCTGGACCGCTTCCTGCTGTCGCTGGCCGGGGTGTTCGTGCGTGGGGTCCGCGTCGACTGGACCGGGCAGTACCCGGGCGGTCGCCGCGTCGACCTGCCCACCTATGCCTTCCAGCACGAGCGGCTGTGGGTCCCGGTCGAGCCGCAGGCCGTCGCCGCGGGTGGCGCCGACCCCGTGGAGGCCGGGTTCTGGTCCGCGGTGGAGCAGGGCGACCTGGCCGGGCTCACCGCCGACCTGGCGGTGGACGAGCGGTCGCTGGCCGCGGTGCTGCCCGCGCTGTCGGCCTGGCGCGGGCGCCGCCGTGAAGAGTCCACTGTGGATTCGTGGCGCTACCGGGTGTCGTGGACCCCGGTCGCCACCGGTCGACCCGCCCTCGCGGGCCGCTGGCTCGTGGTCACCGCCGAGGGCGTCGCTGACGAGGACGTGTTCGCCGCGCTCGCCGACCACGGCGCCGAGCCGCAGCGCTTGGTGCTCGACGCCGGGTGCGCGGACCGGACCGTGCTCACCGAGCGGCTGGCCGGGTTCGCCGACGTCGCGGGCGTGGTCTCGCTCGCGGCCGGGTCGCGCCGCCCGCTGGCCGGGTTCTCCGCGCTGGACGAGGGCACCGCCCTGACCGTCGCCCTGGTGCAGGCGTTGGGGGACACCGGCATCGAGGCGCCGCTGTGGGTGCTCACCCGCGGCGCCGTGTCCACCGGGCGCGGCGACGAGGTGGCGCACCCGGAACAGGCGCAGGCACTCGGCATCGGCTGGACGGCCGCGCTGGAACACCCCCGCCGGGTCGGCGGCACCGTCGACCTGCCCGCCGGGCTCGACGCCCGCGGCCGGACCAGGCTCGCCGCCGTGCTGTCCGGCGCCACCGGTGAGGACCAGCTCGCCGTGCGCCCGGCGGGCACCCTGGCCAGGCGCGTCGTGCGGGCGCCCAGGACCGGGGACGACCCTGGGTGGACCGCTCGCGGCACGGTGCTCGTCACCGGCGGCACCGGCACGCTGGCCCCGCACCTGGCCCGCTGGCTGGCCGCCCGGGGCGCCGAGCGCGTCGTGCTGACCAGCCGCCGCGGCCCGGACGCGCCGGGCGCGGCCGACCTGGTCGCCGAGCTGACCGCGCTCGGCACCACCGCCGAGGTCGTGGCCTGCGACGTCACCGACCGCGCCGCCGTCGCCGCCCTGCTGGATCGGCTGCGCGCCGACGGCCCGCCGCTGCGCTCGGTGGTGCACACCGCCGCCGTGATCGAGCTGCACAGCCTGCACGACACCACCCCGGCGGACTTCGAGCGCGTGCTCGACGCCAAGGTGACCGGGGCCCGCGTCCTGGACGAGCTGCTGGCCGACGACGAGCTGGACAGCTTCGTGCTGTACTCGTCCACCGCGGGCATGTGGGGCTCCGGGGTGCACGCGGCCTACGTGGCGGGCAACGCCCACCTGCACGCGCTGGCCGCCGCCCGCCGCGCCAGGGGTCTGCCCGCGCTCGCGCTGTCCTGGGGCATCTGGGCCGACGACCGCGAGCTGGGCCGGGTCGACCCGGGCCAGATCCGGCGCAGCGGCCTGGTGTTCATGGAGCCGGGCCCGGCGCTGACCGCGCTGGGCCACGCCTTGGCGGGCACCGACCCGGCGCTGGCCATCGCCGACATCGACTGGGACCGCTACCACTCGGTTTTCACCTCGGGCCGCCCGAGCACGCTGTTCGACGAGATCCCCGAGGTGAAGGCGCTCACCGCCGTCGCGGAACAGCCCGCGACCGGCGGCGCCGGGGGCGAGTTCGCCGCCTCGCTGCGCGCCCTGCCCCCCGGTGAGCGGCGGCGGGTGCTGCTCGACCTGGTGCGCGGCCGGGCCGCCACCGTGCTCGGCCACACCTCGGGCGACGCGGTCGGCGAGCAGCGCGCGTTCCGCGACGCCGGGTTCGACTCGGTGACCGCGATCGACCTGCGCAACCGCATCGCCGAGGCCACCGGTCTGACGCTGCCCAGCACCATGGTGTTCGACCACCCGAACCCGCTCGCGCTGGTGGAGTACCTGCTCGCCGAGATCGCGGGGGAGGCCCCCACCGGGACCGGGCGGGTCGCGGGAGGCGCAGCACCGGACGAACCCATCGCCATCATCGGCATGAGCTGCCGTTACCCGGGCGGCGCGAACTCCCCGGAAGCCCTCTGGGACCTGGTGACCGGCGGGGTGGACGCGATCAGCGGGTTCCCGGCCGACCGCGGCTGGAACGCCGAGGACCTGTACGACCCGGACCCCGACCGCGCGGGCCGGACCTACTCGGTGCAGGGCGGTTTCCTGCACGACGTGGCCGACTTCGACGCGGGCTTCTTCGGCATCTCCCCGCGCGAGGCGCTGGCCATGGACCCGCAGCAGCGCCTGCTGCTGGAGACCTCCTGGGAGGCGTTCGAGCGGGCGGGCCTGGACCCGCACGGGCTGCGCGGCAGCCGCACCGGCACGTTCATCGGGGCCAGCTACCAGGACTACACGGCCTCGGTGTCGCGCACGGCGGAGAGCGCCGAGGGCCACATGATCACCGGTTCGCTGGGCAGCATCCTGTCCGGCCGGGTGGCGTACCTGCTCGGCCTGGAGGGCCCAGCGGTCACCCTGGACACCGCCTGCTCCTCCTCGCTGGTCGCCCTGCACCTGGCCGCGCAGTCCCTGCGCACCGGGGAGAGCGAACTGGCGCTGGCGGGCGGGGTGAGCATCATGTCCAGCCCGGGTGCCTTCGTCGGGTTCTCCCGGCAGCGCGCGCTCGCGGTGGACGGGCGCTGCAAGGCCTACTCCGACGCCGCCGACGGCATGACCCTGGCCGAGGGCGTCGGCGTGGTGCTGCTGGAGAAGCTGTCCGACGCGGTGGCCAACGGGCACCGGGTGCTGGCCGTGCTGCGGGGTTCCGCTGTGAATCAGGACGGCGCGTCCAACGGGCTGACTGCGCCGAACGGCCCGGCGCAGCAGCGCGTCGTGCGCGCCGCGCTGGCCAACGCGCGCCTGGAACCGTCCGAAGTGGACGCGATCGAGGGGCACGGCACCGGCACCTCGCTGGGTGACCCGATCGAGGCGCAGGCGCTGTTGGCGACCTACGGCCGCGACCGCGACCCCGGGCGCCCGCTGCTGCTGGGCTCGGTGAAGTCCAACATCGGCCACACCCAGATGGCCTCCGGTGTCGCCAGTGTGATCAAGCTGGTGCTGGCGCTGCGCCACGGCGTGCTGCCGCGCACCCTGCACGCGGAGGTCCCCTCCAGCCACGTCGACTGGTCCAGCGGCGCCATCAGCCTGCTGACCGAGCCCGTGCCGTGGCCGGAAACCGGTCATCCGCGCCGGGCGGCGGTGTCCTCGTTCGGCCTCAGCGGCACCAACGTGCACGCCATCCTGGAGCAGGCGCCGGAACAGGAGGTGCCGGTCGTCCCCCGGGTCGAGCGCACCGCGCCGGTGCTGGTGTCCGGGCGCGGCGACGACGCCCTGCGCGCCCAGGCCGGGCGCCTGCTGGAACTGCTGCGCACCGCACCGGACACCCACCCGGCCGACCTGGCCTTCTCCACGGCCACCAGCCGCTCCGCGCTGGAGCGCCGGGCCGCGGTGATCGCCGAGGACACCGACGCGCTGGTGCGCGGGCTGACCGCCGTGCGCGACGGCGCGCCAGGCGCGGGTGTGCTGCGCGGCTCGGTGCGGCGGGGCGGTCTGGCGGTGCTGTTCACCGGCCAGGGCGCGCAGCGCGCGGGCATGGGCCGCGAGCTGTACGACCGGTTCCCGGTGTTCGCCGACGCGCTGGACGAGATCCTGCTGCACCTGGACGCGGAGCTGGACCGGCCGCTGCGGGAGGTCATGTGGGCCGACGACCCGACCGAGCTGGACCGCACCGGCAACACCCAGCCCGCGCTGTTCGCCGTCGAGGTGGCGCTGTACCGGCTGGTGGAGTCCTGGGGCGTGCGACCCGACCACCTGGCGGGCCACTCGGTCGGCGAGCTGGCCGCAGCGCACGTCTCCGGTGTGCTGTCCCTGGCGGACGCGGCCACCCTGGTCGCCGCGCGGGGCAGGCTGATGCAGGCGCTGCCCGAGGGCGGCGCGATGGTGTCCGTCCGCGCCGGTGAGGCCGTGGTCGCGGCGAAGCTGGTGGGCCTGGAAGACCGGGTGTCCATCGCCGCGGTCAACGGCCCCGAGTCCGTGGTGGTCTCCGGTGACGAGGACGCCGTGCTCGCGCTGGCCGAGGACTTCGCGGCCGACGGGCACCGCACCCGGCGACTGCGGGTGAGCCACGCCTTCCACTCGCCGCGCGTGGACGCCGTGCTGGACGACTTCCGCCGGGTCGCCGAGACCCTGGCCTACCAGCCGCCGCGCATCCCGATCGTGTCCAACGTGACCGGTGAGCCGGTCACCGCCGAGCAGGTCTGCGACCCGGAGTACTGGGTTCGGCACGTGCGGGCCGCCGTGCGCTTCGCCGACGGCGTCACCTGGCTGGCCGGGCACGGCGTGCGCACCTTCCTGGAGCTGGGCCCGGACGCCGTGCTGACCGGCATGGCGCGGGAGAGCCTGCCCGAGGGCGACGCGGTCGTGGTGGCCTCGCTGCGCCGGGACCGGGACGAGGCGACCGCCGTCGCCACCGCCGTCGCCGACCTGCACGTGCACGGCGTGGACGTGGACTGGTCCGCGTTCTTTGCCGGGACCGGCGCCGGGCGCGTCGACCTGCCCACCTACGCCTTCCAGCGCGAGCGGTTCTGGCCCGAGCCCGGTGCCGAGCCGGTGCCGACCCCGGAGGGCAGCGTCGACGCCGGGTTCTGGGCGGCCGTGGACAACGCCGACCTGGACTCGCTCGCCGCCGACCTCGACCTGCCCACCGACACCCTGTCGGCCGTGGTGCCCGCGCTGTCGACCTGGCGGCGGCGGCGCGACGGGGAGGCCGCCGTGGACGCCCTGCGCTACCGGGTGTCCTGGGCCCCGGTCTCCACCGGCTCGACCGTGCTCGGCGGCACCTGGCTGGTGCTGGTGCCCACCGCCGAGGACGACCCCGAGTGGTCGGCTGCGGTGCTGGGCGGCCTGGACGCGGCGGGCGCGCACACCGTCCGGGTGGACGTGACCGAATCCGATCGCGCCGACCTGGCCGAGACCCTGCGCGCCCGAGCGGGCGACGGCCTCGCGGGAGTGGTGTCCCTGCTGGCGACGGCGCAGCGGGGGGAGGCCGAGGTGCCCGCCGGGCTCGCGCTGACCACGGCGGCCGTCCAGGCCCTCGGCGACGCCGGGCTGACCGCGCCGCTGTGGTGCCTGAGCAGGGGCGCGGTCGCCGTGGACGGCTCCGACCCCGCGCCGGACCCCGACCAGGCCGCGGTGTGGGGCCTGGGCCGGGTGGCCGCGCTGGAGCAGCCCACCACCTGGGGCGGGCTCATCGACCTGCCCGCCCGGCTCGACGTCGGCACCGCGCGGCGGCTCGGCGGGGTGCTGGCGGGCAATGGCGAGGACCAGGTCGCGGTCCGCCCGGCGGGCGCGTTCGCCCGCAGGCTCGCCCACGCCCCCGGCGGCACTTCTCAGCCGTACACCCCGTCCGGCACGGTGCTCATCACCGGCGGCACCGGTGGCATCGGCGGGCACGTCGCCCGCTGGCTGGCCGGGGCGGGTGCCGAACACCTGGTGCTGACCAGCAGGCGCGGCCCGGACGCCCCGGGTGCGCCCGCTCTCGCCGCGGAGCTGGAAGCGCTCGGCGCCCGGGTCACCGTCGCAGCCTGCGACGCCGGGGACCGCGACGCCCTCGCCGCGCTGCTCGCCGACACGCCGCCGAACGCGGTCTTCCACACCGCGGGCGTGCTGGCCGACGGCGTGCTGGAATCCCTCGCACCGGAGTCGTTCGCGGCCGTCCTGCACGCCAAGGCGACCGCGGCGCGCAACCTCGACGAGCTGACCGCGGGGCTGGACCTCGACGCGTTCGTGCTGTTCTCCTCCACCACCGGCACGATCGGCGCGCCGGGGCAGGCGAACTACGCCGCCGCGAACGCCTGGCTCGACGCCTTCGCCGAGCGCAGGCGGGCAGGCGGTCGGGTCGCCACGTCCATCGCGTGGGGCCCGTGGGCCGAGGCGGGCATGGTCGCCGACGGCGAGCTGGCCGCCCGGATGCGGCGCGGCGGCTTCGAGCCGATGGGCGTGCCGACCGGGGTCGCCGCGCTGCGCCGGGCCGTCGAGCTGGGCGACGCGGCGGTGGTGGTCGCCGACGTCGACTGGGCGGCCTTCGTGCCCGCGTTCGCGCAACTGCGGCCGACCAGGCTGGTCGCCGACCTGCCGGAGGTGCGCGCGCTGCGCGCGGCTGTCGTGGAGCGGCCGTCGGAGTCGGGCCTGCGCGCGGAGCTGCTGGCCCGACCCGAGGGCGAACGCCGCCGGGTGCTGCTGGAGCTGGTGCGGGCGCAGGTCGCCGCCGTGCTCGGGCACGCCGACGCCACCGGGGTCGACGTCGACCGGGCGTTCCGCGACCTGGGCTTCGACTCGGTGACGACCCTGGAGCTGCGCAACGGGCTGGCCGCCGCCACCGGCACCGCCCTGCCCGCCTCGCTGATCTACGACCACCCGACCCCGGTCGAGCTGACCGACTTCCTGCTCGGCGAGGTCGTCGGCGCGGCGGCCCCGGCGACCGGGGCGCCGGTGGCGGCGGCCCGGCCGGTGGCCGACGACCCGATCGCCATCGTGGGCATGGCCTGCCGCTTCCCCGGCGGCGTGTCCTCGCCCGAGCAGCTCTGGGACCTGGTGGCCACCGGGGGCGAGGGCATCGGCGCGTTCCCCACCGACCGCGGCTGGGACCTGTCCGCCCTCGCGGCGGGCGCCTCGGCCTCGGTGGAGGGTGGGTTCCTCGACGGCGTCGCGGACTTCGACGCCGCGCTGTTCGGCATCTCCCCGCGCGAGGCGCTGGCCATGGACCCGCAGCAGCGGCTGCTGCTGGAGACCGCGTGGGAGGCCGTGGAACGGGCAGGCATCGACCCGACCGGCCTGCGCGGCTCGCCGACCGGGGTGTTCGTGGGCACCAACGGGCAGGACTACCTGTCCGTGCTGCGCACGGCGGCCGAGGACGTGCGCGGCCACGCTGCCACCGGGGTCACCGCCAGCGTGCTGTCCGGGCGCGTGTCCTACGCCCTGGGCCTGGAGGGGCCCGCGGTCACCGTGGACACAGCCTGCTCGTCGGCGCTGGTGGCGCTGCACTGGGGCGCCGGGTCGCTGCGGTCGGGGGAATCCTCGCTGGTGCTGGCGGGCGGAGTCTCCGTGATGTCCACACCGGACTCCATCGTGGAGTTCACCACCCAGGGCGGGCTGTCCCCGGACGGCCGGTGCAAGGCGTTCTCCGACGCCGCCGACGGCACCGCCTGGGCCGAGGGCGTGGGCGTGCTGGTGCTGGAGCGGCTGTCCGACGCGCGGGCCAACGGGCACCGGGTGTGGGGCCTGGTGCGCGGCACGGCGATCAACTCCGACGGCGCCTCCAACGGCCTGACCGCGCCGAACGGCCCGTCGCAGCAACGCGTCATCCGGGCCGCCCTCGCCGACGCCGGTCTGTCCGCAGCGGACGTCGACGCCGTCGAGGCGCACGGCACCGGCACCCCGCTGGGCGACCCGATCGAGGCGCAGGCGCTGCTGGCGACCTACGGCCGCGACCGGGAGACCCCGCTGCTGCTGGGCTCGGTCAAGTCCAACATCGGCCACACCCAGGCCGCCGCCGGGGTCGCGGGCGTGATCAAGGTGGTCATGGCGATGCGCCACGGCACCGTGCCGCCGACCCTGCACGCGGCCACCCCCTCCGCGCACGTCGACTGGTCCGCGGGCACCGTCGCGCTGGCCACCGACGCGGTCGCGTGGCCGGAGACCGGCCGCCCGCGCCGCGCCGGGGTGTCGGCCTTCGGGGTGAGCGGCACGAACGCGCACGTGGTCATCGAGCAGGCACCCGCCGAGGAGACCACCACCGAGTCGACCCCCGCCGCCGTGGAACCGGAGGTGCGCCCGGGGGTCGTGCCGTGGCCGGTGTCCGGGCGCACCCGCGAGGCACTGGACGCCCAGCGCGAACAGCTCGACCGGTTCGCCGCCGAGCACGGGCCCGCGCCGGTGGACGTGGGCTGGTCGCTGGTCGCCACCCGGGCCGACCTGCCCCACCGGGCGGTGCTGCTGAGCACGCCCGACGGCGTCGTCGAGTCGGTGTCCGGGACGGCGCGCGGCGGCGGTGCCGTGGCCGTGCTGTTCTCCGGCCAGGGTGCGCAGCGGCTGGGCATGGGCCGCGAGCTGCACGCCCGGTTCCCGGTGTTCGCCGCCGCCTTCGACGCGGTGGTGGCCGCGCTGGAGGTCGACGTCCGCGACGTGGTGTGGGGTGCCGACGCGGCTGCCCTGGACGACACCGGCTGGGCGCAGCCCGCGCTGTTCGCGCTGGAGGTGGCCCTGTACCGGCTGGTGGAGTCGTGGGGGGTGCGGCCGGACCTCGTGGCCGGGCACTCCATCGGCGAGGTCGCGGCGGCGCACGTCGCCGGGGTCCTGTCGCTGCCCGACGCGGCGGCGCTGGTCTCGGCGCGGGCCCGGCTGATGGCCGAGCTGCCCACCGGCGGTGCCATGACGGCGATCGAGGCGGGCGAGGACGAGGTCCGCGCCGAACTGGTCGACGGCGCGGTCGTCGCCGTGGTCAACGGCCCACGGGCGGTGGTCGTGGCCGGGACGCGGGACGCGGTCGCCGCCGTGGCCGCGCGGTTCCCGAGGTCCCGGGCGCTGCGGGTCTCGCACGCCTTCCACTCACCGCTGATGGACCCGATGCTGGACGAGTTCCGCGCGGTGGCCGAGGGCCTGACCTACGGCACGGCCGCCATCCCGGTGGTGTCCACCCTGACCGGGGCCCTCGCGGGCGACGAACTCGCCACCCCGGAGTACTGGGTCCGGCAGGTCCGCGAGGCGGTGCGCTTCGGCGACGGGGTGGCCGCGCTGCTCGACGCGGGCGTGACGACCCTGCTCGAACTCGGCCCCGACGGCGTGCTGACCGCGCTGGCCGCCGACACCGCGCAGGCGCGCGGGGTCGACGTCACCGCCGTGGCCGCCCTGCGCCGCGACCGGGGCGAGGAACGCGCGGTCGTCACCGCGCTGTCGCGCCTGCACACCCGGGGCGTCGAGGTGGACTGGGCGGCGTTCTTCGCGGGCACCGGTGCCCGCGTGGTGGAACTGCCCACCTACCCGTTCCAGCGCGAGCGCTTCTGGCCGACCACTGCTCCCACCACCGCGGGCGACCCGGTGGACGGCGAGTTCTGGGCGGCGGTCGAGCGGACCGACGTGGATTCCCTGGCGACGACGCTGGGCTTCGACGGCACCGAACTGTCCACAGTGGTCCCCGCGCTCGCCCGGTGGCGGCAGCGCCGCCGCGACCACGCGGCGGCGGACGGCCTGCGCTACCGCACCACCTGGCGCCCGGTCCGGCAGGAGCCCGCGAACGGCCGCTGGCTGGCGCTGGTGCCCGAGGACTGGGAGGCCGACCGGACCGTCTCCTCCGTGCTCGCCGCGCTGGACGCGGTTCCCGTGGTCCCCGGCGCGGCCCTGCCCGACACCGGGGGCGCCACCGGGATCGTGTCCCTGCTCGCCGCCACCGACGGCGAGGAGGTGCCCGGCGCCGCGTGGCCGGAGGCGCTGCTGGCCGCGGTCGACGGCGCCGACCTGCCGGTGTGGCTGGTGACGCGCGGCGCGGTCGCGGCCGTCGACGGCGAGGAACCCGTGCCCGCCCGCGCCGCCCTCTGGGGCGCGGGCCGGGTCGCCGCCCTCGACCACCCGCGGCGCTGGGGCGGCCTGCTCGACCTGGCCGGTCCGGTGACCGCGAGCGGGTCCGCGCGGCTGCGGGCCGCCCTCGGCGGGGTGGAGGACCAGGTGGCCGTGCGCGACCGCGAAGTGTTGGCCCGCCGCCTGATCCGCGCCACCGGGCTCGACGCCCGGTGGAACCCCACGGGCACGGTCCTGGTCACCGGCACCGACACCCCCGAGGGCGCCCTGGTCGCCCGGTGGCTGGCCGACCGGGGCGTGCCCGGCCTGCTGCTGCTCGGGGCCGACCTGAGCGACCTGGGCGTGCCGGTCATCGCGTCCGAGCTGGACCCGGCGGACCCGGGGGACCGGGCCGCGCTGACCGACCTGCTCACCCGGCACCGGGTCTCGGCCGTGTTCGCCACCGGCGACCCGGCCGCCGACGCCCTGGCCGAACTGCTGCACGACACCCCGCTGGACGCGTTCGTGCTGTTCGGGTCGATCGCGGGCACCTGGGGTGTGCGCGGCCGGGCCGACCGGGCCGCCGCCGACGCCCGGCACGAGGCCGTCACCGCCGCGCGGCGGGCCAGGGGCCTGGCCGGGACCACCGTGTCCTGGAGCGCCTGGGCGGGCAGCGAGGACCAGGAGATGGACCGCCACCTGCGGCTCAACGGCCTGCCGAGCATGGACCCCGGCCGGGCGCTGGCCGCGCTGGACGGCGTCCTCGGCGGCACCGAGGACGTGACGGTCGCCGACGTGGCGTGGGAGACCTTCGCCCCCGCCTTCCAGCGCACCCGGGTCAGCACGCTGTTCGCCGAACTGCCCGAGGCCGCCGCCCCCGTCGAGTCCGCACCCACCGGGCTGCGCGCGCACCTGCTCGGCCTGCCCGAGCAGGACCGCGCGGGCGAGCTGCTGGGCCTGGTCCGCGACCGGGTGGCGGCGGTGCTCGGCCACGCGAGTAGCGCCGGGATCGAGCCGGACCTGCCGTTCCGCGACCTCGGCGTGGACTCGCTGACCGCCGTGGACCTGCGCAACCAGCTCACCGACCTGACCGGGTTGCCCCTGCCCGCCACCCTGGTCTTCGACCACCCGACCCCCGCCGCCCTGGCCGCGCACCTGCGCGCGGAACTGCTCGGCGAGCACACCGCGGTGGCGGCGGCGCCCGTCGGGGTCGCCGACGACGACCCGGTCGTCGTCGTGGGCATGGCCTGCCGCTACCCCGGTGGGGTGGCCTCGCCGCAGGACCTGTGGGACGCGGTCGTGGCGGGCCGCGACGCGATCGGCCCGATGCCCACCGACCGCGGCTGGGACCTGGCCGCGCTGCTGGAGCCGGGCGCCGACGGCCGGGCCCGCACGGTGGCGCGGGCGGGCGGGTTCCTGCCCGGCGCGGCCGACTTCGACCCGACGTTCTTCGGCATCTCCCCGCGCGAAGCGGTCGTCATGGACCCGCAGCAGCGGCTGGTGCTGGAGTCGGCGTGGGAGGCGCTGGAACGCGCCGGGGTCGACCCGACCGGTTTGCGCGGCACGGGCACGGGCGCCTACGTCGGCGGCATCAGCGGCGACTACCGGCCCTCGGCCGACGGCCGCGACTGGCAGACCGCCCAGTCGGCCAGCCTGCTCTCCGGTCGCCTCGCCTACACCTTCGGCCTGGAGGGGCCGACGGTCTCGGTGGACACGGCCTGCTCGTCCTCGCTGGTCGCGGTGCACCTGGCCGCGCGGGCGCTGCGGTCCGGTGAGACGGACCTGGCGCTGGCGGGCGGGGTGGCGGTGATGTCCACGCCGGTGAACTTCATCGAGTTCACCGACCTGGGGGCGCTGTCCCCGGACGGCCGGTGCAAGGCGTTCTCCGACGCCGCCGACGGCACCGGCTGGGCCGAGGGCGTGGGGATGCTGGTGCTGGAGCGGCTGTCCGACGCCCGCCGCAACGGCCATGAGGTGCTGGCGGTCCTGCGCGGCTCGGCGATCAACTCCGACGGCGCCTCCAACGGCATGACCGCGCCCAGCGGTCCGGCGCAGCAGCGGGTCATCCGCAGGGCGCTGGCCGACGCCGGGCTCACCCCGGCGGAGGTGGACGCCGTCGAGGCGCACGGCACCGGCACCAGGCTGGGCGACCCGATCGAGGCGCAGGCGCTGCTGGCCACCTACGGGCAGGACCGCGAACGGCCGCTGCTGCTGGGCTCGGTCAAGTCGAACATCGGGCACACGCAGGCCGCGGCCGGGGTGGCCGGGATGATCAAGATGATCCTGGCCATGCGGCACGGGCTGCTGCCGGGGACCCTGCATGCGGACACCCCGTCCGCGCACGTGGACTGGTCCGCCGGTGCGGTGGAACTGCTCACCGAGGCCACCCCGTGGCCCGCGGTGGACCGGCCGCGCCGGGCCGCGGTGTCCGCCTTCGGCGCCAGCGGCACCAACGCGCACGTGATCCTGGAGCAGGCACCGCCGGTCACGGCGGACGCCACCGTTGCGGACGCCGTCGAGTCGGACACCGTCGTGGCGCGCCCCCGGGGCGTGGTCGCGGTGCCGCTGTCCGCGGTGACCGGTGCCGCGCTGCGCGAGCAGGCCCGGCGCGTGCTCGGCGTGCTCGACGCGGGCGCACCGGCGCTGCCCGACCTCGCGCTGTCCCTCGGCACCACCCGGACCGCGTTCGACCAGCGCGCCGCCGTGCTCGCGGCCGACGCCGACGGGCTGCGGGCCGGGCTCACCGCCCTGGCGGGCGGCACCCGGTCGGCGGCCGTGGTCACCGGCGGGGCGGGCAGCGGGGCGGTGGCCTTCCTGTTCACCGGCCAGGGCGCGCAGCGGGTCGGCATGGGCCGCCGCCTGCACGAGCTGCACCCGGCGTTCGCCGCGGCCTTCGACGAGGTGGTCGCCGAACTGGACCGGCACCTGGACCGGCCGCTGCGCCCGGTCGTCTGGGACGGCGGGGACGGCGCGCTGGACCGCACGGAGTTCACCCAGCCCGCGCTGTTCGCGCTGGAGGTGGCGCTGTACCGGCTGGTCGAGTCGTGGGGGGTGCGGCCGGACTTCCTGGCGGGCCACTCCATCGGCGAATTGGCCGCCGCCCACGTGGCCGGGGTGTTCTCCCTGGCCGACGCGGCGGCGCTGGTCACCGCCCGCGGGCGGCTCATGCAGGCCCTGCCGGAGGGCGGCGCCATGGTCTCGGTGCGGGCCACCGAGGACGAGGTGGTCCCGCTGCTCACCGGGGGGCTGTCCATCGCGGCCGTCAACGGCCCGGAGGCTGTGGTCATCGCCGGTGACGCCGCCGAGGCCGCCGCGGTGGCCGCGCACTTCACCGCGCTGGGCCGCAAGACCAAGGCGCTCAACGTCAGCCACGCCTTCCACTCCCCGCACATGGACGCGATGCTCGCCGAGTTCGAGCGGGTCGCCCGGCGGGTGACCTACCGGGCCCCGGCGACGCGGCTGGTCTCGGCGCTGACCGGCGACGTGGTCGAGGCGGAGCGGATCACCGACCCGGCGTACTGGGTCCGGCACGTCCGCGACGCCGTCCGGTTCGCCGACGGCGTGCGCACCCTGCTGAACCGCGGCGTGACGACGTTCCTCGAACTGGGCCCGGACGGCGTGCTCACCGCCATGGCGCAGGACACCATCGCGGTGCACGGCACCGGACCGGTCGCGGTGACCGCGCTGCGGCGCGACCGGGACGAGGACGCGGCGCTGGCCGCGGCCCTGGGCACCCTGTTCACCCGGGGTGTCCGCGTCGACTGGGCGGCCGTGCACCCCGGTGCCCGGCGGGTCGACCTGCCCACGTACCCGTTCCAGCACGAGCGGTTCTGGCCGGAGGCCACCGGTGCGCCCGCCGCCCCGACCGGGCAGCGGGAGGACGCGGGGTTCTGGGCGGCCGTGGAGAACACCGACCTCGACGCCCTGGAGTCGCTGCTCGACGTCGACGGCGACGCGCTGGCGGCGGTCATGCCGAAGCTGCTCGACTGGCGGCGGACCAGGAACGAACAGGCCACCGTGGACAGTTGGCGGCACCGGATCGCGTGGCGCCCGCTCGCGGGCAGGCGCCAGGTCGCACCGGGCGGGACGTGGCTCGTGGCCCTGCCCACCGGGTGGGCGGGCGACGCGTGGGTGGAGGCGGTGACCGGCGCCCTCGGCGCGGACGTCGTCCGCCTCGAGGTCGACGACACCGACCACGCACGGCTGGCCGAGCGGCTGCGGGCGACCGGCGGGCCGTTCACCGGGGTGCTCTCGCTGCTGGCGCTGGACGAGGCGATGACCGGTTCGGTGCCCTCCGGGGTGCTGCTGACCACGGCACTGGTGCGGGCGCT
This sequence comes from Actinokineospora spheciospongiae, assembly GCF_000564855.1. Taxonomy (GTDB): domain Bacteria; phylum Actinomycetota; class Actinomycetes; order Mycobacteriales; family Pseudonocardiaceae; genus Actinokineospora; species Actinokineospora spheciospongiae. Next base: position 33,059 of record NZ_AYXG01000206.1, on the reverse strand, counting down.
CGGCGACGCGGGCAGCACCGCGCCGCTGTGGTCCGCCACGCGGGGCGCGGTCTCGGTGGACGCGGGTGAGCCGCCCGCCCACCCCGTGCAGGCGGCGGTGTGGGGGCTCGGGCGGGTCGTGGCCCTGGAACACCCCGACCGCTGGGGTGGTCTGGTGGACCTGCCGCCGTCGCTCGACGCCGACACGGCGGCGCGCCTGCCCGGTGCGCTGACCGGGGCGGGCGGTGAGGACCAGGTCGCGGTCCGGCCGGGGGCGGTGTTCGGCCGCCGCCTGGTGCAGGCCCCGGCGACCGACCCGGACCGGCTGTGGACGCCGGGCGGCACGGTGCTGGTGACCGGTGGCACCGGTGCGCTGGCCGCGCACGTCGCCCGGTCCCTCGCCGCGGCCGGTGTGCCGCACCTGCTGCTCGCCAGCCGACGCGGCGAGGCCGCGCCGGGCGCGGCCGGGCTGCGGGCGGAACTGGAGGCGCTGGGCACGGCGGTGACGATCGTCGCGTGCGACGTCGCCGACCGCGCCGACCTCGCAGCGCTGCTCGACGGCATCCCGGCGGAACAGCCGCTCAGCGCGGTCGTGCACACCGCGGGCGTGCTCGACGACGGCGTGCTGGACTCGCTGACCCCGGAGCGCTTCCAGGCGGTGTTCCGCGCCAAGGTGACCTCGGCCCTGCTGCTGGACGAGCTGACCCACGGGCTCGACCTGGGCGCGTTCGTGCTGTTCTCCTCGGCCTCCGGCGCCGTGGGCAACCCGGGGCAGGCCAACTACGCGGCCGCCAACGCGGTGCTCGACGCCGTGGCCGAGCGGCGCCGCGCCCTGGGCCTGCCCGCCACCTCCATCGCCTGGGGCGCCTGGGGTGGCGGCGGGATGGCCGCGGGCGGGCGCGCCGACGACAGCGCGCGGCGCGGTGGCATCGCCGCCATGGACCCGGAGCGGGCCGTTGTGGCGTTGCGCCAGCTCGTCGCGGAGCCCGCGGCCACCGCGCTGGTGGCGCGGGTGTCGGCGGCGGAGTTCCTGCGCGGCCCGACCGCGTCCCGGCTGCGGGCACTGCTGGGCGAGCTGCCCGGCGCCCAGGTCGAGGTGCCCGCCGTGCCCGCGCAGGAGGCGCCGCTGCTGCCGTCCCGCCTGGCGGGCTTGGCCCCGGCCCGGCGCCGGGAGGAGGTGCTGGAGCTGGTGCGCGACACCGCGGCCGCGGTGCTCGGTCACGCCGACACCGAACTGCTGGGTCCGGACAAGGCGTTCCGGGACCTCGGGTTCGACTCGCTCAGCGGGGTGGAGCTGCGCAACGGGCTCACCGCCGCGACCGGGCTGAGCCTGCCCTCGACGCTGGTGTTCGACCACCCGACGCCATCGGCGCTGGCCGCCCACCTGCTGGCCGAGCTGGGGCTGAGCGGGGCAGGCGACAACGGCGCCGCCCAGAACGGGAACGGCCACGCGGCGACCGGCGCGCAGGACAGCGACGAGGCCGCGGTCCGCGCGGTGCTCTCCTCCGTCTCGCTGGGCCAGTTGCGGGAGATCGGCGTCCTGGAGCCGCTGTTGCAGCTCGCCGGGCGCGGCGGTGCACCGGCGGACGACACCCGCCCGCACGACGGCGTGGACGCCGTCGATGACATGGACGTGGACGACCTGGTCCAGGCCGCGCTCAACGGCTCGTCCGACCTGACGCTCGACTAGGGAGGAGAATCCCGGTGACCGCACCGAAAGGCACCACCGACAAGCTCGTCGAGGCGCTGCGCACGGCGGTGAAGGAGACCGAGCGCCTGCGCGCGCAGAACCAGCGGCTGGTCTCGGCCGCCACCGACCCGATCGCCATCGTGGGGATGGCGTGCCGCTACCCCGACGGCGTGTCCTCCCCGGAGGACCTGTGGGACCTGGTCGCCGCGGGCGGGGACGCCATCGCACCCGTTCCCGCCGACCGGGGCTGGGACGTGGGCGGGCTGGCGGGGGACGGCGCCACGACGCTGCTGGGCGGCTTCCTGCCCGGGGCCGCCGAGTTCGACCCCGGCTTCTTCGGCATCTCCCCCCGGGAGGCGCTGGGCATGGACCCGCAGCAGCGGCTGCTGCTGGAGACCTCGTGGGAGGCCGTGGAGCGGGCGGGCATCGACCCGGTGTCGCTGCGCGGCAGCCGGACCGGGGTGTTCGTCGGCACCAACGGGCAGGACTACGCCTACCTGGTGGTGAGGTCGGCCGCCGAGAGCACCGGCGAGGTGGGCACCGGCATCGCGGCCAGTGCCATGTCCGGGCGCCTGGCCTACACCCTGGGCTTGGAGGGACCCGCGGTCACCGTGGACACGGCGTGCTCGTCGTCGCTGGTGGCGCTGCACTCGGCCACGCAGGCGCTGCGCGCGGGGGAGTGCTCGCTCGCGCTGGCGGGCGGGGTCAACGTGATGAGCACCCCCGGCGCGCTGGTCGAGTTCTCCCGGCAGGGCGGGCTGGCCCCGGACGGGCGCTGCAAGGCGTTCTCCGACGAGGCGAACGGCACCGGTTGGGCCGAGGGCGTGGGGGTGCTGCTGCTGGAGCGGCTGTCCGACGCCCGCCGCAACAACCACCGGGTGCTCGCCGTGGTGCGCGGGTCGGCGGTCAACTCCGACGGCGCGTCGAACGGGTTCACCGCCCCCAGCGGCCCCTCGCAGCAGCGGGTGATCCGGGCGGCGCTGGCCAACGCGCGGCTGACCGAGGACGACGTGGACGCCGTCGAGGCGCACGGCACCGGCACCTCGCTCGGCGACCCGATCGAGGCCCAGGCCCTGCTGGCCACCTACGGCCGGAACCGGGAGCGGCCACTGCTGTTGGGCTCGATCAAGTCCAACATCGGCCACACCCAGGCCGCTGCCGGGGTCGCCGGTGTGATCAAGGTGGTCATGGCGATGCGGCACGGCCTGCTGCCCAAGACGCTGCACGCCGAGAACCGGTCCGCGCGCGTGGACTGGTCGGCGGGCTCGGTGGAGCTGCTGACCGAGCAGGTGCCGTGGCCGGACCGTGGGCGCCCGCGCCGGGCCGCGGTCTCCTCGTTCGGCATCTCCGGCACCAACGCGCACACCATCCTGGAGCAGGCCCCGGACCAGGTCCCCGGCGAGGAAAGCCCGGACGCGGTCGTGCCGTGGGTCGTCTCCGGCCGCACGCTGCCCGCGCTGCGCGACCAGGTCACCCGACTCGTGCGGCACGTCGGGGCGGGCGCACCGGCCGCGGCCGACGTGGCGGTCGGGCTGGCCACCGGCCGGTCCGCGCTGGAGCACCGGGCGGTGGTCGTCGGGCGCGACAGCGCCGAGCTGGCCGGGGCGCTGGCGGCCTGGGTCGCGGGCGACGCGGCCCCCGGTGTGGTGACCGGCACCGTTGGGCGGCCGGGCAGGCTGGCCGTGCTGTTCACCGGTCAGGGCTCGCAGCGCCTGGGCATGGGTCGCGGTCTGCACGCCCGGTTCCCGGTGTTCGCGGCGGCCTTCGACGAGGTGGCCGCCGAACTGGACCGGCACCTGCCGGGTCCGGTGCGCGAGGTGATGTGGGGTTCGGACGCGGACGCCCTCAACGCCACGAACTGGTCGCAGCCCGCGCTGTTCGCGGTGGAGGTGGCGCTGTACCGGCTGGTCGAGTCCTGGGGGGTGCGCGCCGACCTGGTCGCGGGCCACTCGCTGGGCGAGATCACCGCCGCGCACGTGGCCGGTGTGCTGGACCTGCCCGACGCCTGCCGCCTGGTGGCCGCGCGGGCGACGCTGATGGGCGCGTTGCCTTCAGGTGGGGCGATGCTCGCGGTGGCCGCCACCGAGGAGGACGTCACGCCGCTGCTGGTGCCCTCGGTGTCGATCGCCGCGGTCAACGGCCCGCGCGCGGTGGTCGTGGCGGGCGCCGCGGCCGACGTCGAGCGCATCGCGGGCACCGCGGCCGAGCGCGGCTGGAAGCACAAGCGGCTCACCGTCTCGCACGCCTTCCACTCGCCCCTGATGGACCCGATGGTGGCGGACTTCGCCGCCGCCGTCGCGGGCATCGGGTTCGGCGACCCGGAGATCCCGCTGGTGTCCAACGTGACCGGCGCGGTGGCCGGACCCGGGCTGGTCCGCGACCCCGGCTACTGGGTGCGCCACGTCCGCGAACCGGTCCGCTTCGGCGACGGCGTGCGGGCGCTGCTGGCCGCGGGGGCGACCACCTTCCTGGAACTGGGTCCCGACGCCACGCTGTGCGCGATGGTCGGCGACGCCGCGCCCGACCCGGTCACCGCCGTGCCCGTGCTGCGCGCGGGCCGCGACGAGGAGACCACGGCCGTGGCCGCGCTGGCCGGGCTGTTCGCCCGCGGCGAGGCCGTCACCTGGCCCGCGTTCTTCGGGCCGCTGGGCGCCCGGCCGGTGGACCTGCCCACCTACGCCTTCCAGCACGACCGGTTCTGGCCGGAGTCCGCGGGCACCGGCGACGCCGCCGCCGTCGGGCAGGCCGCGCTCGGCCACGCCCTGCTCGGCTCCACAGTGGACCTGGCGGACGACGGCGGCGCGGTGCTGACCGGCAGGCTTTCCCTGGCGACCCTGCCGTGGCTGGCCGACCACGTCATCTCCGGCCGGGTCCTGTTCCCCGGCACCGGGTTCGCCGAGCTGGCCCTGCGCGCGGGCGACGAGGTGGGCGCCGACCTGGTGGAGGAGCTGACCCTGGCCGCGCCGCTGGAACTGCCCCGGCACGGCGGGGTGGCCGTCCAGGTGCGCGTCGGCGCCGCCGACGACAACGGCAGGCGGGCCATCGGCGTGCACTCGCGCGACGCCGAGCACGGCGGCGAGTGGGTGCGCCACGCCACGGGCACCCTGGGCACCGGCGCCCGCGAGAGCACCCCGGACTTCGCGGCCGGGGCCTGGCCGCCGCCGGGCACCGACCCGGTCGACCTGACCGACTTCTACGACAGCGGCCACTACGGACCGGCCTTCCGGGGCCTGCGCGCGGTGTGGCGGCGCGACGGCGAGGTGTTCGCCGAGGTGGCGCTGCCCGCCCCGGCGCGCGGCGTGGACCGGCTGGGCATCCACCCGGCGCTGCTGGACGCCGTGCTGCACGCCGTGGGCTGGGTGGACTCACCCGACGGCGGTCGCGGCGTGCTGCCGTTCTCCTGGGAGGACCTGGCCCTGCACCGCACCGGCGCCACGGCGCTGCGCGTGCGGCTGACCCACGCGGGAACTGACACCGTGGGCATCGAGGCGGTCGACGCGGCGGGTCTGCCGGTGGTGACCGCGGGCAGGCTGGTGCTGCGCGCACCGTCGGCTCGGGACGCGGCCCGGCGCCCGGACTGGCTGTTCCGGGTGGACTGGACGCCGTTCGAGGCCGCGCCGGTCGCGGGCCGCCGCTTCGCCGTGCTCGGCGCGGACCCGGGCGGCCTGCCCGGCGCCGTGCGCCACGACACCGCCGACAGCGCGCTGGACACCCGGCCGGACGCGGTGTTCGCGCCGATCACCGGCGACTCCGCGCTGACCGCCACCACCACCGCGCTGGAGCTGGTGCAGCACTGGTTGGCCGACGAACGCGCCGACGACGTGCCGCTGGTGTTCGTCACCGACGGCGCGGTGTCCGGTGCGGACCTCCCGGCGGCGGGTGTGTGGGGGCTGGTGCGCACCGCGCAGTTCGAGAACCCCGGCCGGTTCCTGCTCCTCGACGCGGCGGCCGGTGCGTGGCCGCTGCTCGCGGTGGCCCCCCGGCTGCTGGCCGAGGGCGAGACGCAGGCGGTGCTGGACGACAGCGGTGTGCGCGTGGCCCGACTCGCCCGGTTCACCGGGGACGCGCCCGCGCCCCAGTGGAACAGCGCGGGCACGGTGCTCATCACCGGCGGCACCGGCGGGCTCGGGGCGCACCTGGCCCGGCACCTGGTCGCCGAGCGCGGGGTGCGGCACCTGCTGCTGGTCAGCCGCCGCGGCCCGGACGCCCCGGGGGCGCGGGAGCTGGAGGCCGAGCTGATCGCGCACGGCGCCGACATCACCATCGCCGCCTGCGACGCCGCCGACCGGGACGCCCTGGCCGGAGTCCTGGCCGGGGTGCCCGCCGAGCACCCGGTGACCGCCGTGGTGCACACCGCGGGTGTCCTGGACGACGGCACCGTTCCCGCCCTCACCCCGCAGCGGCTCGACACCGTGCTGCGGCCCAAGGTGGACGCGGCCCGCAACCTGCACGAGCTGACCGCCGACCTGGAGGCGTTCGTCCTGTTCTCCTCCGTCGCGGGCACCCTGGGCAGCCCCGGGCAGGCCAACTACTCCGCCGCCAACGCCGCCCTGGACGCCCTGGCCAGGCAGCGGCACGCGGCGGGCCTGCCCGCGCTGTCGCTGGCCTGGGGCCCGTGGGCGCAGGACGCGGGCATGACGGGCGCGCTGACCCAGACCGACCTGCGGCGCATGGCCGACTCCGGGTCGGCGCCGCTCACCGTGGCGCAGGGCCTCGCGCTGTTCGACGCGGCCACCGCGACCGGTGAGCCGGTGCTGGTGCCGCTGGCCGTGCGCCGGGGCGCCCGCGCGGGCGCGCCGCACCCGCTGCTGCGCGACCTGGTGCGCGCACCCCGGCGGCGCACAGCGGCCGACACCGCCCCGGCGGTCCCGGTCGCCGACCGGATCGCCGGGCTGGACGAGCGGGCGCGCACCCGGTTCGTGCTCGACCTGGTGCGCGCGGAGGTGGCCGCGGTGCTGGCCCACCCCTCGACCGAGGACGTCGGCGACGACCGGGAGTTCCGCGACCTGGGCATGGACTCGCTGACCGCGGTGGACCTGCGCAACCGGCTCGCCGCGGTCACCGGGCTGCGGATGTCGGCGACCCTGGTCTTCGACTACCCGACGCCCGCGGAACTGGCCGGGCACCTGCTGTCCCGGCTGGGTGGCGGCGCCACCGCGGTGCGCGGCCCGGACCTGGTCGCCGAACTGGACCGGCTGGAGGCCGCGCTGGCCGGTGCCGACCCCGACCCGGTCACCCGGGCGGGCATCGCGGCCAGGCTGCACGGCCTGTCCACCCGCTGGAGCACCACCGCCGAACGGGCCGACGGCGCGGCCGTCACCGAGAAGCTGTCGTCGGCCAGCACCGACGAGATCTTCGCCTTCATCGACAACGAACTCGGTCGGCAGAGCGAGCGCTGACCCGCCGGTCCCGCACAGGAAGGTTCCATCCGCCATGCCCGAGGACACCACACCGGCCGAGGACACCAAGCTGGTCGAGTACCTGAAGTGGGTGACGGCCGACCTGCACCAGACCAGGCGCAGGCTCCGGGAGGTCGAGTCCGGCCGCCACGAGCCGGTCGCGATCGTCGGCGTGGCGTGCCGGTTCCCCGGCGGCGTCAGCACCCCCGAGCAGCTCTGGGAGCTGGTCGCCGACGGCCGGGAGGGGATCGTGCCCTTCCCGACCGACCGCGGCTGGGACCTCGACCTGCTCGCGGGCGAGGGCCCCGGGCACAGCGCCACCCTGCGCGGCGGCTTCCTGCGCGACGTGGCCGACTTCGACGCGGGCTTCTTCGGCGTCTCCCCCCGGGAGGCCCTGGTGATCGACCCGCAGCAGCGGCTGCTGCTGCACACCGCGTGGGAGGCCTTCGAGCGGGCGGGGATCGACCCGACCGCGCTGCGCGGCAGCCGGACGGCGGTGTTCGCGGGCACCGACGGGCAGGACTACGCCTCGCTGGTGTTCAACTCCGTGGCGGACTCGGAGGGCCACGCGGGCACCGGCATCGCGGCCAGCGCCATCGCCGGGCGCCTGGCCTACACCTTCGGCCTGGAGGGGCCCGCGGTCACCGTGGACACGGCGTGCTCGTCGTCGCTGGTGGCGCTGCACCTGGCCGCCCAGGCGCTGCGGGCGGGGGAGTGCGACCTGGCGCTGGCAGGCGGGGTGACGGTCATGTCGACCTCGCTGCGGTTCGCGGGCTTCACCCGGCAGGGCGCGCTGGCCTCCGACGGCCGGTGCAAGGCGTTCGCCGACAGCGCCGACGGCACCGGCTGGTCCGAGGGCGTCGGCGTGTTCGTGCTGGAGAAGCTGTCCGACGCCCAGCGCCTCGGCCACCCCGTGTGGGCGGTCGTGCGCGGCTCGGCGGTCAACCAGGACGGCGCCTCCAACGGGTTCACCGCCCCCAACGGGCCGTCGCAGCAGCGGGCCATCCAACAGGCACTGGCCAGCGCCGGTCTCGCCGCAGGCGAGGTGGACGTGGTCGAGGCGCACGGCACCGGCACCAAGCTCGGTGACCCGATCGAGGCGCAGAGCCTGCTGGCCACCTACGGCCAGGACCGGGAGCGGCCGGTGCTGCTGGGTTCGGTGAAGTCCAACATCGGCCACACCCAGGCTGCGGCGGGCGCGGCCGGGGTGATCAAGGCCGTGATGGCGATGCGGCACGGCGTGGTGCCTCGGACGCTGCACGTGGACGCTCCCTCGTCCCACGTGGACTGGACGGGCGGTGCCGTGGAACTGGCGACCGAGGCCGTGCCGTGGCCGGAGACCGGGCGCCCGCGCCGGGCGGGCGTGTCCTCGTTCGGGGTGAGCGGCACCAACGCGCACACGATCCTGGAGCAGGCCCCCGACGGCGCCGAGGTGCCCGAGCCCACCGGGGAGGCCGGGGTCGTGCCGTGGGTGGTGTCGGCCAAGTCCGCCGCGGCGCTGCGCGACCAGGTGGCCGCGCTGGTGCAGCGCGTCGGGCGGGAACCGCGGTGGCGCGCGGCGGACGTGGCGGTCGCGCTGGCCCGGCGCAGCCGGTTCGAGCACCGGGTGGCCGCCACCGGCACCACCGCGGGCGATCTGGCCGCGGCGCTGTCGGCGTGGAGCACGGCGGGCAGCGCCCCGGGCGCGGTGGCGGGAACGGCCGCGCGCGGCAGGCTCGGCGTCGTGTTCACCGGGCAGGGCTCGCAGCGCCTGGGCATGGGCCGCGAGCTGTACCGGCGGTACCCCGTGTTCGCCGAGGCCTTCGACGCCGCGGTGGCCGCGGTGGGCGCCGGAGTCCGGGACGTCATGTGGGGCACCGACGCCGAGGCGCTGGACCGGACGGGGTGCGCGCAGCCCGCGCTGTTCGCGCTGGAGGTAGCGCTGTACCGGCTGGTGGAGTCCTGGGGCGTCACGCCCGACTTCGTCGGCGGGCACTCCCTCGGCGAGGTCGTCGCCGCGCACGTGGCCGGGGTGCTGTCGCTGGCGGACGCGGGTCGCCTGGTGTCGGCGCGGGCGAACCTGATGCAGGCGCTGCCGGAGGGCGGCGCGATGCTCGCCGTGGCCGCGTCGGAGGCCGACGTGCTCGCGGTGCTGCCCGACGGCGCGGCCCTCGCCGCGGTGAACGGCCCGGCGGCCACGGTCGTCTCGGGGGCGGCGGCGGCCGTCGCGGAGGTCGCCGCCGTGGCTGTCGAGCGCGGCTGGAAGCACAAGCGGCTCGCGGTCTCGCACGCCTTCCACTCCCCGCTGATGGACCCGATGCTGGACGGCTTCGCCACCGCCATCGCGGACGTCACCTTCGCGCAGCCCGCGCCCGGCCTGATCTGCGGTGCCCCGACCGACCCCGGGTACTGGGTGCGGCACGTGCGCGAGCCCGTCCGGTTCGCCGACGCGGTCGCGGCCATGGTCGACGGCGGCGTGACCACCTTCCTGGAACTGGGCCCCGACGGCACGCTGTCGGCGATGGTGCCCGGGGCGGTCGAGGGCGCCATCGCGGTGCCGCTGCTGCGCGGGGACCGCCCCGAGGAGGAGTCGGCCGTCGCCGCGCTGGCCGCGCTGCACGTGCGCGGCGTGCCCGTGGACCTCGGGGCGCTGTTGCCCGGGGCCCGGCCGGTGGACCTGCCGACCTACGCCTTCCAGTACGCCCGCCACTGGCCGCGGGCCCGCTCCGCCGCGGCCGACGTCACCGGGGCCGGGCTGGACCCCGTGGCGCACCCGCTGCTCGGCGCCGCCGTGGCGCTCGCGGACGACGACGGAGCCGACGACGGAGCCCTGGTGCTCACCGGGCGGCTGTCGCTGGCCACCCACCCGTGGCTGGCCGACCACGTCGTCGCCGGGGGCGTCGCACTCCCCGCCACCGGTTTCCTGGAGCTGGCGCTGCGCGCGGCCGACGAGGCGGACTGCGACGCCGTCGAGGAGTTGACCATCGCCGCCCCGTTGGCGCTGCCTGAGGCGGGTGGGGTCGCGGTGCAGGTGCGGGTCGCGGCCCCCGACGAGCGGGGCCGCCGCCGCGTGGACGTGTTCTCCCGCCCCGAGGGCGGCGCGGACCCGTGGACGCCGCACGCGAGCGGTGTGCTCGGCGCGGACGCCCCGGCGGGCGCGACCGTGCCGTGGCCGCCCGCCGACGCCGAACCCGTCGACCTCGACCACCACTACGACGGCGCCGAATACGGGCCGGTGTTCCGGTGCCTGCGCGCGGCCTGGCGGGCGGGGGACACCGTGTTCGCCGAGGTGGCCCTGCCCGACGCGGTTGCCGACGCCGACGCGTTCGGCGCGCACCCGGCGCTGCTGGACTCGGTGGTGCAGGCCGTGGCGTTCCTGCCCGAGGCCGACGGCCGGGTGCTGGCCCCGTTCTCCTGGCAGGACGTCTCGCTGCACGCCTCCGGTGCGGCGCTGCTGCGGGTGGCGGTCACCTCCCTCGGCGGCGACGCCGTGTCCGTCGCGGCGGTGGACGCCGCGGGCCTGCCGGTCCTGTCGGTGGGCTCGCTGGCGCTGCGCGAACCGGTCGCGGCCGGTCCGGTGCGCCGCGGGTCCGACTCGCTGTTCCGCCTCGACTGGGTCCCGGTGCCGACCGCGCCGGTGGCCGGTCGTCGCTGGGCCGTCCTCGGTGCCGACACCTCCGGCTACGGTGAGGCCCTGGTCCGCGCGGGCTGCCAGGTCATCGCCTACGGCGACACCGCCGCCACCGTCCTCGCGGCCGAGCCGGAGTTCGTGCTCGCCCCGATCACCGGCGACTCCGTGCAGGAGGCCACGGCCGCCGCGCTCGCGTGGGTGCTGGCGTGGCTGGCCGACGAGCGCGCTGACGACGTGCCGCTGGTGTTCGCCACCCGCGGCGCGGTGTCCGGCGCGGACGTCCCGGCGGCAGGCGCCTGGGGCCTGGTGCGGGCCGCCCAGGCCGAGAACCCCGGCCGGTTCCTGCTGCTCGACGTGGACGGCACCGACGCGTCCGCGGCGCTCGTGGCCGCCGCCCCCGCCCTGCTGGCCGAGGGCGAGACGCAGGCCGTGCTCACCGGCGGCGCCGCCGCTGTCGCCCGGCTCGCCCGCTTCGACGCCGCACCGGAGCCCAGGACCTGGGACCCGCGCGGCCGGGTGCTCATCACCGGCGGCACCGGCGGCCTGGGCAGCGCGCTCGCCCGGCACCTGGTCACCGCACGCGGCGTGCGCGAGCTGCTGCTGGTGAGCAGGCGCGGCGAGCAGGCCCCCGGCGCGCGGGAGCTGGCCGCCGAACTGGCCGGGCACGGCGCGGACGTGGTGCTGGTCGCGTGCGACGTGGCCGACCGCGACGCGGTGGCCGCGCTGCTCGCCGAACACCCCGTCCGGTCGGTCGTGCACACGGCCGGGGTGCTCGACGACGGTGTGCTCACCACCCTGACCCCGCAGCGGTTGGCGGCGGTGCTGCGGCCCAAGGTGGACGCCGCGCGGCACCTGGACGAACTGGCCGGGGACGTGGACGCGTTCGTGCTGTTCTCGTCGATCTCCGGTGTCCTGGGCAGCGCGGGGCAGGGGAACTACGCCGCGGCCAACGCCGCGCTGGACGCGCTCGCCGCCCGGCGGCGGGCCGCGGGCCGCCCGGCGCTGTCGCTGGCCTGGGGCGCCTGGGCGCAGGACGCGGGCATGACCGGGTCGCTGTCGCAGGCGGACCTGCGGCGCATGGCGAACTCGGGCTCCACGCCGCTGACCGTCGAGCAGGGCATGGCGCTGTTCGACGCGGCGACGGCCACCGACGAGGCGCTGCTCGTGCCGCTGGCGGTGAAGGCGGGCGCCCGGGGCGGCCCCGGCACCCACCCGGCGCTGCGCGGCCTGCTGCGGGCCCCCCGGCGGCGCACCGCCGCCGACGCGTCCGAGGTGTCCACCACGACGCTGCGCGACCGGCTGCGCGGGCTCTCGCCCACCGGGCAGGAGGAGGTGCTGCACGAGCTGGTCTCCGGCTACGCGGCGGCCGTGCTGGGGCACGCCGACGCGAGCGAGGTCGACCCGGAGCGCGACTTCCTGGAGTCCGGCTTCGACTCGCTGATGTCGGTCGAACTGCGCAACCGCCTCGCCGACACGGTCGGCCTGCGGCTGCCGAGCACCGTCGTGTTCGACCACAAGACCCCCGCCGAGCTGGCGCGGTGGCTGCGCGGGCAGCTCGCGGGCCAGGTCGACCTGTCGGCGTCGACGCCGGGCAGCTCCCCGTCCGACACGATCGGGCGGATGTTCTTCGACGCCGTGCGCGACGGCAAGATCGAACGGGGGTGGACGGTGCTCAAGGCCATCGCCGACCTGCGCCCGGAGTTCGACACCCCCGCGGAGCTGGACGAGCTGCCCGCGCCGGTCACGCTCGCGGAAGGCCCGACCGGGCCGAGGCTGATCTGCCTCAGCGCACCAGTGCTCACCGGCGGGGTGCACCAGTACGCGCGCATCGCCGCCCACTTCCGGGGCGAACGCACGGTGCAGGCGCTCCCGCTGGTCGGCTTCGCGGCGGGGGAGAGCCTGCCCACCTCGGCCCTGGCCATCGCCAGGGCCGCCGCGGAGAGCGTGCTGCACGCGGGCGACGGCGACCCGTTCGTCCTGGTCGGCCACTCCTCGGGCGGCGCCCTGGCACTGGCCGTCTCCGGCCTGCTGGAGCAGATGTGGGGCGTGCGCGCCGACGGCGTGGTCATGCTCGACACCCTCAGCGTGCGGCACAACCGGGAGGACCCCATCGATTACCAGGTGCTGGCCAGGATGTTCACCGAGGAGATCGACTCGCCGTCGGTGGCGGTGGACAGCACCCGGCTCTCGGCCATGGCGCGCTACCTCAACCGCATGTCCGCCCTGGACGCCCCGCCGACCACGGCCCCGACCCTGCTGGTGCGGTGCGCCAGGCCGCTGTTCGACACCGCCGACGCGAGCACCGAGCACGAGCAGCAGCGGCTGCTGGTCCCCGCGGACGCGGTGGTGACCATCGAGGCGGACCACTTCTCCCTGGCCCAGCAGGACTCCCCGGCCACGGCGGCGGCCGTGAAGGAGTGGTTGGCCACCCTGTGAGGTGACCCACCGCGGTCGACCGGCCGTCATCGGAGCCGGAATCGGTCGACCGCGGTGTGGCTGTCCGGTGGGCCGCGCGGCGCGGTGCGGCCCGACCACGACAGCCGAGCACGACGAAGCCCCGGTCCCTGAGTGGGACCGGGGCTTCGCCGTGCCCGGCTCAGGTGGTCAGCGTGATCGCCCCGGACGGGCAGACGTTCTCCGCTTCTTGGGCGGCGTCGACCTCGTCGCCCGTGGGCTCGCCGTTGAGCAGCACCACCATCGCCGCCTCGTCCTGGTCGAACAGCGCGGGGGCGGCCAGCACGCACTGGCCCGCGCCGACGCAGCGACCGGAGTCCACATCGATCCTCATGTTCCCGCTCCTCTCGTGGTCACCAGCGGACCGGCAGCGCGTGCAGGCCGAAGATGGTGCCGTCGTACTTGAACGGCAGGGCGTCGACGTCGGCGTCGATCGCCAGCGTCGGCACCCGCCGGAACAGCGTCCGGTAGACGATGTCCATCTCGGCCCGCACCAGGTTCTGCCCCAGGCACTGGTGCACCCCGTAGCCGAAGGCCACGTGCTGGCGCGCGGACCTGCCCGGGTCGAACTCGTCGGGCCGCTCGAAGGCGGCCAGGTCGCGGTTGGCGCCCGCGATGAGCGGCATGATGCCCTCCCCGGCCCGGATGAGCTGACCGCCGACCTCCACGTCCTCGACCGCCACCCGCAGCGAGACGAGGTCGGCCACCGAGTGGTAGCGCAGCAGCTCGTCGGCCACGCGCTCGTCACCGATCCACTGGGGGTTCGCCAGCAGGGTCACCACGCCCAGCGCGATGTTGTTCGCGGTGGTCTCGTGCCCGGCGATCAGCAGCAGCATGATGACGCCGGTCAGCTCCTGCGGGCTGAGCACGCCGGTGGCCAGCAGCCGCGACACCAGGTCCTCACCCGGGCGCTTCTGCTTCAGCGCGATGAGCCTGCCGATGTAGCGCAGCAGCTCCCGCACGGCGAGGTCGCGCTCGTCCTCGGTGCTGGCCTTGAGGTCCACCAGCGTCCTGGTGCGCGACTCGAAGAAGTCCCGGTCCACGAACGGCACGCCCAGCATGGTGGAGATGACAAGGGACGGCACCGGCAGCGCGAACTCGGCGACCAGGTCGGCCGAGCCGCCCAGCTCCAGCATCCGGTCCAGGCAGCGGTCGACCGTCTCCTGGATGAGCGGTCGCCACTCCTTGATCCGCCGCACGCTGAACTCCGGGATCAGCGCCTTGCGGAACCGGTCGTGCTCGGGCGGGTCGATGCCGACGAACCACCCGGGGATCTGCTCCTGGCTCGGCACGCCGCCGGTCCTGGCGACGCTGGGGAAGCCCTCGCGGGACGGGTTGGAGCTGATCCGGCGGTCGGTCAGCACCGCGCGCACGTCCTCGTGCCGCGTCACCAGCCACACCCTGCTCCCCGTCGGCAGCTCCGAGCGGACCAGGCCGGGCCGCTCGCGGAACTCCGCGTACGGGCACGGCGGGTAGGGCGCGCCGGGCACCCGGACCGGGAACGCCGTGATCTCCTGGTCGGAAACCGTCATGTGCACAACACCCCAATCACTTCGCGCCGTAGAAGGCGCGGACCCGGCCGATGACGAAGTCCTGGTCGGCCGCGGTCAGGTCGGTGTAGGTGGGCAGGTAGCAGCCGTCCGCGCTGAACCGGGTGGCGTTGAGCCCCGGCCACACCGGGTCGCGGTACATCGGCTGCTGGCTCATCGGCTTGAAGAACACCCGGGTCTCGATGCCCTCGGCCGCCAGGTGCGCGCACAGCTCCTCGCGCCGCTCGGCCCGCAGGTCGTACATCCACAGCACGTCGCGCTGCGGCATCAGGGTGATGCCGTCGACGCCGTCGAGGCCCTCGTCGTAGCGGCGTTCGATTTCCTTGCGCGCGGTCAGGATCTCGTCGATCCGCTCCGCCTGGGCGAGCGCGACCGCTCCTTGCAGCGCGGTCATCCGGAAGTTGTAGCCGATCTTCTTGTGCAGGTAGTCGCGGTTCCTGGTGAACGCCATGGACCGCAGGTGGGCCATCTGCCCGGCCAGGTGCTTGTCGCCGGTGAGGCAGATGCCGCCCTCGCCCGCGGTGATGATCTTGTTGGCGAACAGGGAGTAGCAGGCCACGTCGCCGACCGGCTTGATGCCGTGCGCCTCGGCGAAGTCCTCCACCACCCGCAGGTTGTACTCGAAGGCGATCTCCATGACCCGGTCCATCGCGCAGCGCCTGCCGTTGACGTGCACCGGCATGATCGCCTTCGTCCGCGGCGTGATCTTGTCCTCGATCAGGTCCGGGTCGATGTTCAGGTCGTCGCCGCAGTCGACGAACACGGGGGTGGCCCCGGTGTAGGTGACCGCCCACGCGGAGGCGACGAAGGTCATCTCCGGCACGATCACCTCGTCGCCGGGTCCGATGCCCATGGCGCGCAGCGCGAGGGTGAGCGCCGCGGTGCCCGAGGAGCACGCGACGCCGTGCGCCACCGCGTTGTACCGGGCGAACTCCTCCTCGAAGCGCCGGACGTGGGAGCCGTGCGCGGAGATCCACCCGCTGGTGACCGCCTCGGTCACGTAGGCCAGTTCGGCCCCGGTCATGCTGGGCCGGGACACCGGGTACTCGATCGCCATCATGCCCTCGCGCGGTGGTCGGTCGTCGGGGTCGTGGGGGTTGTCGGGGTCGCGGCCAGCGCGGGCAGGTCCAGCACCAGGTCGGTCGCCGCCGCCGCGCCGCCCGCGGCGCGCAGCAGCCCGCTGAAGTGCCGGGCGCGCTCGGCGAAGGAGGGCTCGGTCAGCACCCGGGTGAGGGCACGCTCGATGTCGTCCACCCCGGACCGGTGCGGGTCGACCGTCAGGCTCACCCCGAAGTCCGCGCCACGGGTGGCCGTGTCGTGGCAGTCCACCCACAGTGGACGGATGACCATCGGCTTGCCGAAGTACAGGCCCTCGTGGAAGCCGTTGCCGCCGCCGTGGGTGAGGAACAGCTTCACGCTCGGGTGCGCGAGGACGTCGAGCTGCGAGGGGACCCAGCTCTCCACGCGCACGTTCGCGGGCAGCGGTCCGTCGGGCAGCAGCTCCTGCTGGGCGTGCGACAGCTTCCACAGGAAACTGGTCGTGCCGGACATCCGGCGGGCCACCTCCAGGAAGTCGGCGACCTGCCCGCGGGTGAGCCGGGTGGTGGTGCCCAGGCCGACGAACACCACGGACCCGCGCTCGGTCAACCACTCGTCCAGGCCGCTGTCGTCGTCCGGGGCCTGCGGAAGCGGCGGGATCAGCGCGCCCACCATGCGCATGTTGTCCGGCACGGTGAACGGGTAGTCCAGCTCGGCCAGGGAGGTCACCAGGACCAGCGCGGCGTGGTCGATCTTCGCGGTGAACTTGCGCGCCTCGGGCGCCACACCCAGCTCCGCGCGGGTCCGCTTGTCCTTGCGCAGCATCCGCATCATGGCGGGGTCGAGGAAGATGCCCAGGGTGCGCCACCGGAACAGGCGGTTGGCGACGCGCTGGCGCAGCGTCATGTCGATCGACAGCCCCGAGTGCGGGACCGGGAAGTCGGCGCCGGTGTACTTGTGGCCGAACGGGACCGGCGAGACGACGTAGTTGCTCGGCAGGAACGGGACCACCAGGACGAACGGGATGCCGCGGGTGATCGCGATGTCCACCGCGTACGCGGTGAGGCTCTCGACGACCATCAGCGCGGGCCGGACCTCGTCGACGATCTGCTCCAGGCGCTTGTACTTGGCGACGTGCAGCGCCGGGTCGTAGGTGTGCCGGATCAGGGCGGCGTGCGCGGCGAACCGGTCCGGACCGGTCACCTCGGCGTAGACGTCGTCGTCCCACGTGGAGACCGAGAGCTGCGGCACCACGTCGCCCAGTGGGGCGAAGCGGACCTCGGAGGCGGCCGACAGCGACTCGACGTCGCCGCGGCGCTCCTCGTCGGTGGCGAACCACAGGTCCTCGACGCCGCGCCGCGCGAACTCGCCCGCGATCGTCTGCACCGGGTTGAACAGGCCGCTCTCTGGCAGGCTGACGAACAGGATCGGCCGCGGACTTGCTGGCATGGGGATGACACCTTTCGGGCGGGCTGCTCCACGGGCGCGTGCGCCCCCGAGGGTCTTTTGTCCCACCGCGGCGGGTGGGAATTCCCTAGACCGGGCCCGGTCCCGCACCCTGGCGAAAACGCGTTTCCTGTAGGGAAAACCGTGTTGCACCGCCCATACGCTGCGTCGCTGTGACCCAGTTGTGCCTGCCAGTGCGGGGGCGGTCCGAGCGTCAGGGGAGGAACCGGCATGAATGACCCGGTGGTCGTCGTGGGCACCGCGTGCAGGCTGCCCGGCGGCGTCGACTCGCCCGAGCGGCTGTGGCGGCTGCTGTGCGACGGTGGCGACGTGTTCGGCCCGTTCCCCACCGACCGCGGCTGGGACACCGACGCGCTGTACGACCCCGACCCGTCGGCGCCGGGGCGCAGCTACGTGCGCGAGGGCGGGTTCCTCGCCGGGGCGGCGGAGTTCGACGCGGCCTTCTTCGGGATCTCCCCGAGGGAGGCCGAGGCGATGCACCCGCAGCAGCGGCTGCTGCTGGAGGTCGTCTGGGAGGCGCTGGAGCGCGCGCGGATCGACCCCACGACCCTGCGCGGCAGCGCGACCGGCGTGTTCGTCGGCGCGGAGTCGCACGAGTACGGGCCGGGCCTGCTCAACGCCGACGGCGCGGAGGGGCACCTGCACACCGGCACCGCGGCGGGTGTCACCTCCGGGCGGATCGCCTACGCCCTCGGCCTGCGCGGGCCGGTGCTCACCGTGGACACCGCGTCGTCCGGTTCACTGGTCGCCCTGCACCTGGCGGTGCGGGCGGTGCGCGACGGCGACTGCGACCGCGCCCTGGTCGGCGGCGTCGCGGTCATGCCGACGCCCGCGGCGTTCCTCGCCTTCAGCAGGCAGCGCGGCCTGGCACCCGACGCGCGGCCGAAGCCGTTCGGCGCGGGCGCGGACGGGACGGCCTGGAGCGAGGGCGTCGGGGTGCTGCTCGTCGAGCGCCTGTCCACCGCGCGCGCCGAGGGCCACCGGGTGCTGGCCGTGGTGCGCGGGTCGGCGATCAACTCCGACGGCGACTCGGCCGGGCTCACCGCACCGAGCGAGCGGGCCCAGCGCGAGGTCATCGCCGCCGCGCTGGCCGACGCGGGCCTGCGACCGTCGGATGTGGACGCCGTGGAGGCGCACGGCACCGGTACGGCCCTCGGTGACCCCGTGGAGGCCCGCGCGCTCATCGCCGCCTACGGGCAGGACCGCGACCGGCCGCTGTGGCTGGGCTCGGTGAAGTCCAACTTGGGGCACACGCAGGCGGCGGCGGGCGTGCTCGGCGTGGTGAAGGTGGTGGAGGCGCTGCGGCACGGCGTCCTGCCCGCGACCCTGCGCGCGGAACCGCCGACACCGCGCGTGGACTGGTCGACGGGCGCGGTCGAACTCCTCACCCGGCAGCGCCCGTGGGACAGCGGCGACCGGCCGCGGCGGTGCGGTGTGTCGTCCTTCGGGTTCAGCGGCAGCAACGCGCACGTCATCCTGGAAGAGGCCCCACCGGCCGCCCCGGACACCGGTTCGGCGGTGGAGTGGCTGGACCCGGCCGTGCCCTGGGTGCTCTCGGCGAGGTCGCCGGAGGCCCTGCGCGGGCAGGCCGCGCGGCTAGCCGAGACCTCCGGCACCGCCGGGGACGTCGCCCTGTCGCTGGCCACCACCCGGGCGCGGCACGGGCACCGGCTCGCGGTCACCGGCCGCGACGGGGACGCGCTGCGGTCCGCGCTCGCGGCCTGGGCGCGGGACGGGGGCGCGCCCGGCGCCGTCTCCGGGGTGGCGGGCGGCGGGCGGGTGGGCGTGGTGTTCACCGGCCAGGGGGCGCAGCGCCTGGGCATGGGGGGCGAGCTGTACGCCCGGTTCCCGGTGTTCGCGGTGGCCTTCGACGAGGTGGCCGCCGAACTGGATAGGCACCTGCCGGGTTCGCTCCGGGACGTGGTGTGGGGTTCGGACGCGGAGGCCCTGAACGCCACGGAGTGGTCGCAGCCCGCGCTGTTCGCGCTGGAGGTGGCGCTCTACCGGCTGGTCGAGTCGTGGGGTGTGCGCGCGGTCGCGGTCGCGGGCCACTCGCTGGGCGAGATCACCGCCGCGCACGTGGCCGGTGTGTTCGACCTGCCTGACGCCTGTCGCCTGGTGGCCGCCCGGGCGACGCTGATGGGTGCGTTGCCTCCCGGTGGTGCGATGCTCGCGGTGGCCGCCACCGAGGACGACATCACCCCGCTGCTGGGCGACGCGCTCGCGGTGGCCGCCGTGAACGCCCCGGCCGCCGTGGTCGTGTCCGGCCCGGCCGAAGCCGTGACTGAGCTGGGCGAACGGGCGGGTGAACGGGGGTGGAAGTGCACCCGCCTGACCGTCTCGCACGCCTTCCACTCCCCGCTGGTGGAACCGGTGCTCGCGCCGTTCGCGGCGGCCGTCGCCGACCTCGCCTACGCCGAGCCGGTGATCCCGCTGGTGTCCAACGTGACCGGTGCGGTGGCCGAGCCCGGCCTGCTGAGCACCCCCGGGTACTGGGTCGACCACGTGCGCCGCACGGTGCGCTTCGCCGACGGCGTCCGCGCCCTCGACGAGCTGGTCGACGTCGTGTTGGAGCTGGGTCCGGACGGCCCACTGACCGCCATGGTCCACCGCACCGCCGACGTGCCCGTGCTGCCGTTGCAGCGCCGGGACCGGCCGGAGGAGGACACCGCCGTCGCCGCCTTGGCCGCGCTGCACGTCCGTGGCGTGGACGTCGACTGGCCTGCCCTGTTCGCCGGTACCGGCGCGACCGCCGTGGACCTGCCCACCTACGCCTTCGACCGCCGCCGCCACTGGCTCACCGGACCCGGGGCCGCCCCGACCGCCCCGGTCCCCGTGCCCGTGGCCATCGGGGGATTCGCCGGGCGCCTGCGGGCGCTGCCGGACAACGAGCGCGGTCCCGCCGTCCTCGACGCCCTCCGGGGGCACGCCGCCGCCGCGCTCGGCCACGCCGACACCGCCGCGATCGACCCGGCCACCGCGTTCCGCGACCTCGGGTTCGACTCGCTGATCGCCGTCGACCTGCACCAGCGGCTGGTGGACGCGCTCGGGCTGGCCCTGCCCGCCTCGCTGGTCTACGACCACCCGACCCCCGCCCGGCTCGCGGACTTCCTGCTGGCCGCCGCCCTGGGCGAGGAGCCGGGGGATGCGGAGGCCGCTCCCACGGTCCCCACCGACGAGCCGATCGCCATCGTGGGCATGGCCTGCCGGTTCCCCGGCGGCATCGCGGGCCCGGAGGACCTGTGGGCGGTGGCGGCCGAGGGCCGCCAGGTGACCGGGGACTTCCCCACCGACCGCGGCTGGGACCTCGACGCGCTGTTCGCCCCCGGCCCGGACGGCGCCCCGGCCGTGGCCACGCGGCGCGGTGGCTTCCTGGCCGACGTGGCCGGGTTCGACGCGGGGTTCTTCGGCATCGCCCCCCGTGAGGCGGTGGCGATGGACCCGGCGCAGCGGCTGCTGCTGGAGACTTCGTGGGAGGCCGTGGAACGCGCCGGGGTCGACCCGACCTCGCTGCGCGGCACCCGCACGGGCGTGTTCGTCGGCACCTTCGGCGGCGGCTACGGCTCGCTGCTCGACGGGCGGGGCGACGCGCGGGGGTTCATCATGACCGGGACGACGCCCAGCGTCCTGTCCGGTCGGCTGTCGTACGTGCTGGGCCTGGTGGGACCCGCGCTGACCGTGGACACCGCGTGCTCGTCCTCGCTGGTGGCGCTGCACCTGGCGGCGCAGGCCCTGCGGGCGGGGGAGTGCTCGTTGGCGCTGGCGGGCGGGGTGACCGTCATGTCCACCCCGGACAGCTTCCTGGAGTTCACCCGGCAGGGCGGCCTGGCCGCCGACGGCCGGTGCAAGGCGTTCTCCGATGCTGCTGACGGCACCGGCTGGTCCGAGGGTGTCGGGATGCTCGTGGTGGAGCGGTTGTCGGATGCCCGTCGCAACGGGCACCGGGTGTTGGCGGTGGTGCGGGGTTCTGCGGTGAACCAGGACGGGGCGTCGAACGGTTTGACGGCGCCGAATGGTCCGTCGCAGCAGCGGGTGATCCGGGCGGCGCTGGCGAGCGCCGGTCTGGGAGCGTCCGATGTGGACGCGGTGGAGGCGCACGGCACCGGTACCAGGCTGGGTGACCCGATCGAGGCGCAGGCGCTGCTGGCGACCTACGGGCGCGACCGGGAAACCCCGCTGCTGCTGGGCTCGTTGAAGTCCAACCTCGGCCACTCGCAGGCGGCGGCGGGCGTTGCCGGTGTGATCAAGATGGTGCAGGCGCTGCGGTTCGGCGTGCTGCCGAAGACACTGCACGTGGACCAGCCCTCGTCGCGCGTGGACTGGTCGGCCGGACGGGTGGAACTGCTCACCGAGGCGGTGGACTGGCCCGCCGTGGACCGGCCCCGTCGGGCCGCCGTGTCCTCCTTCGGCGTCTCCGGCACCAACGCGCACGTGATCCTGGAGTGCCCGGCCGAGCCGGTCGCGGTGGTGGAGGCCGACCGGTCGGCGGTCGTGCCGTGGGTGCTGTCGGCCAGGACGCCGGAGGCGCTGCGAGCGCGGGCGGAGCGGTTGTCCGCGGTGGACGCGGCGCCGGTCGACGTGGCGTCGGCGCTGCTCGGCACCCGGGCGGTGTTCGACCACCGGGCCGTCGTCGTCGGCCAAGACCTGCGGCGCGCGTTGGCGGCGGTGGCCGGGGGTGTCGAGGACGAGGGTGTGGTGACCGGTGTGGTCGCGCCCGAGGTGGCCTCGTCGCCGGGGCCGGTGTTCGTGTTCCCCGGTCAGGGCAGCCAGTGGGTGGGCATGGCCCGGGAGCTGGTCGCGTCGTGCCCGGTGTTCGCGGATTTGCTCGACGAGTGCGCGCGGGCGTTGGCACCGCACGTGGAGTGGGAGTTGTCGGATGTGCTCGGTGACGCGGATGCGTTGTCCCGGGTGGAGGTGGTGCAGCCTGCGTTGTGGGCGGTGATGGTGTCGTTGGCGGGGTTGTGGCGGTCGTGGGGCATCGAACCGTCGGCGGTGGTGGGGCACTCGCAGGGTGAGATCGCCGCTGCGGTGGTCGCGGGGGCGTTGTCGTTGGAGGACGGCGCGTTGGTCGTGACGGCGCGCAGCGCGCTGATCGCCGGTGTGCTGGCGGGCACGGGTGGGATGGTCTCGGTGGCTGCCACCCCGGAGCGGGTCGTCGAACTGGGTGGTCAGATCGCGGCGGTCAACGGGCCCGGTTCGGTCGTGGTGGCGGGTGCGGCGCCGGAGTTGGACGCGTTCGTGGCCCGTGCCGAGGCCGGGGGTGTGTGGGTGCGGCGGATCGCGGTGGACTACGGGTCGCACTCGGTGGAGGTGGAAGCGCTGCGGGAGCGGCTGCTGGAGGTGTTGGCCCCTCTCCGACCGCGTGAGCCGGAGGTGCCGTTCCCGTCCACGGTGGCCGGTGGGCGTCCCGGTCTGGTCGACGCCGAGTACTGGTACCGGAACCTGCGGGAGACCGTCGAGTTCGAGCCCGCCATCCGGGACCTGCTGGCCCGCGAGCACGCGATCTTCATCGAGGTCAGCCCGCACCCGGTGCTGACCGGCGCGGTGGAGGCGACGGCCGAGACCGCGGGCGTCGAGGTCGTGGCGACCGGTTCCACCCGCCGCGAGCGCGGCGGTGTGGAGGTGCTGCACCTGGCCCTGGGGCGGTTGTGGACGCGCGGTCACCCGGTGGACTGGACGGCCCTGGTGCCCGCCGGGCAGCACGTCGACCTGCCCACCTACCCCTTCGAGCACCAGCGGTTCTGGCCGGAGCGCGACACCGCGGGCGACGTGTCCGGCGCCGGTCTCGACCGGGCCGGGCACCCGCTGCTCGGCGCGGTGGTCGACCTGTCCGACGGGGACGGCGTGGTGCTCACCGGCAGGCTGTCCGCCACCGAGCAGCCGTGGCTGGCCGACCACGTCGTCGCCGGGCGCGTCCTGTTCCCCGGCACCGGTTTCGTGGAACTCGTGGTGCGCGCGGGAGACGAGGTGGGCTGCGGGCTGCTGGCCGAGCTGACCATCGAGGCGCCGCTCGTGCTGCCCGAGCGCGGTGCGGTCCGGGTGCAGGTCGCGGTCGGCGCGGCCGACGACACCGGCCACCGCCCGGTGAGCGTGTCCTCCTGGGCCGACGGCGCGTGGACCCGGCACGTCACCGGTCAGCTCGCCCCCCGGGCCACCCCGCCGGACACCGCGTTCGCCCGCGGGCAGTGGCCGCCCGCCGGTGCCGCGGCCGTGCCGGTGGACGACTGCTACGACTTCCTGGCGGGGGTGGACCTGGACTACGGACCGGCGTTCCGGGGCGTGCGCGCCGTGTGGCAGGGCGACGGCGAGGTCTTCGCCGAGGTCGCCCTGCCCGACGTCGCGGCGGACCGCGCATGCGCCTTCGGCCTGCACCCGGCGCTGCTCGACGCGGCGGTGCAGGTGTCCTTCCTCGGCGACCTGGGGATCACCCCCGGTGCGCTGCCCTTCGCCTGGCAGGACGTGTCGCTGCACGCGTCCGGCGCCGCCGAACTGCGGGTGCGCCTGGCCCCCACCGGTTCCGGTGTGTCCATCACCGCCGCCGACGGGACCGGTTCACCGGTCGCGGCCATCGGGTCGCTGACCCTGCGCCCGGTGGCCGCCACCGCGGCGGCCCGCCCGCACGACTCCCTGTTCGAACCGCACTGGACGCCGCTGCCCGAGGCGGACCCGGTCGACCCGACGATCGTGGTGGAGTTCCCGCCGTCCTCCGGTGACGTGGTGGCCGCCGCGCACGCCGCGGCGGCGAAGGCGCTCGCGGCCGTGCAGGAAGCGCTGACCGCCGACGACGGGCAGCCCCGGCTGTTCGTGACGCACGGCGCGGTGACCGGCGACGACCTCGCGGCGGCCACCGTGTGGGGCCTGGTGCGCACCGCCCAGACGGAGAACCCGGGCGGCTTCCTGCTGCTGGACCTGCCGGAGGACGGCGACCTCGCGGCCGCGCACGGCGCGCTGGTCGCCTCCGGTGAACCGCAGGGGTGGGTGCGCGACGGCGTCGTGCACGCCGCCCGCCTGGGCCGCTTCGCCCATCCTGCCCCCGACGAGCCCGCGCCGACCGGCACGGTCCTCATCACCGGCGGCACGGGCGGCCTCGGTCGCGCCCTCGCCCGGCACCTCGCCGAGCGCGGCGCGACCAGGCTCGTCCTGGCGTCCCGGCGCGGTCCCGCCGCCGGAGGTGTCACCGAACTCGTCGCGGAGCTGGCCGACCTGGGCGCCGAAACCCGGGTCGTGGCCTGCGACCTCGCTGACGGCGCCGCCACCCGCGCACTGGTCGCGGACATCCCCGACCTCACCTCCGTCGTGCACACCGCGGGCGTCCTCGACGACGGCGTGCTCGGCTCGCTGACACCGCAGCGGTTGGCGGCGGTGCTGCGGGCCAAGGTCGACGCGTCCTGGCACCTGCACCAGGCGACCGCGGACCGACCGCTCGCGCACTTCGTCCTGTTCTCCTCGGTCATGGGTGTCCTCGGCGGGGCGGGGCAGGCGAACTACGCGGCGGCGAACACCTTCCTCGACGCGCTGGCCGCCCACCGCCACGCGCGGGGCCTGCCCGCGACCTCGCTGGCGTGGGGCTTCTGGGCGCAGGCCACCGGCATGACCTCGGCGCTGTCCGACGCGGACACCGCCCGGATGGCGCGCGACGGCCTGGCCCCGATCCCCGGCGGGCAGGGCATGGCGCTGTTCGACGCCGCGCTGGCGACCGGTGCCCCCGCTCTCGCGCCGGTGCGGTTCGACTTCGCGGCGCTGCGGGCACGGGCCGAGGTGCCTGCCGTCCTGCGCGACCTGGTCGGCGGTCGCCGCGCCGCCGCCCCCGCCGCGGGCGCGGGAACGGCGTCGCTGTCCACCCGGCTGGCCGGTGTGGCACCCGAGGACCGCCCGCGCCTGGTGCTCGACGTCGTGCGGGGGGAGGCGGCCGCGGTCCTCGGGCACGGCTCGGCCGCCTCGATCGACCCGTCCCGCCACTTCCGGCAGTTCGGCTTCGACTCGCTGACCAGCGTGGAACTGCGCAACCGCCTCAACGCGGCCACCGGCCGCAGGCTGCCCGCCACGCTGCTGTTCGACTACCCGACCCCCGCCCAGGTCGCGGACCACCTCGTCGGCGAACTGGCCCCGGCCGAGCCGAGCGCCGCCACCGGGTCGCCCCTGGCCGAGCTGGCCCGGCTGGAGGCGGCCATCGCGGCCGCGAACGGTTCGGCCGACCACGCGGACCTGGCCGAGCGGCTGGAGCAGATCAGCAGGCGGCTGCGGCAGGCGGCGGTCCCGACCGAGACCGGCCAGGCCACCGAGGCAGAGATCAACTCGGTGGCCATCGACGAGCTGTTCACGATCATCGACCAGGAGCTGGGCGCCTCCCGGGACTGACCCGCCCCCCGATCCCGCTGTCTTGGAAAGGAAAGCTGCGATGGATGAGCAGCAGGACAAGGTCGTCGACTACCTGCGGCGCGTCACGGTCGACCTCCGCGCCGCTCGCCAGCGCGTCGAGGAGCTGGAGCGCAAGGGCCGCGAGCCGATCGCGATCGTCGGCATGGCGTGCCGCTACCCGGGCGGGGTGTCCTCCCCGGAGGACCTGTGGCGGGTGGTCGCCGACGGGGTCGACGCCATCTCCGGGTTCCCCGACAACCGAGGCTGGGACCTGGACGCCCTCTACGACCCCGACCCCGACCACCCCGGCACGTCCTACGCGCGCTCCGGCGGCTTCCTGCACGACGCGGGCGAGTTCGACGCGGAGTTCTTCGGGATGAGCCCGCGCGAGGCGCTGGCCACCGACGCGCAGCAGCGCCTGCTCCTGGAGACGTCGTGGGAGGCGCTGGAGCGCGCGGGCCTGGACCCGCACTCGCTGCGGGGCAGCCGCACCGGGGTGTTCGCCGGGGTCATGTACGGCGACTACGCGGACCTGCTGGGCGACGCCGAGTACGAGGGCTTCCGCATCAGCGGCAGCTCCGCCAGCGTCGCCTCCGGCCGGGTGGCGTACTCGCTGGGCTTCGAGGGCCCGGCGGTCACGGTGGACACGGCGTGCTCGTCGTCGCTGGTGTCGCTGCACCTGGCCGCGCAGGCGCTGCGCGCGGGGGAGTGCTCGCTCGCCCTCGCCGGTGGTGTGGCGGTCATGTCCACGCCGAACACGTTCGTGGAGTTCTCCCGGCAGCGGGGCATGGCCGCCGACGGCCGGTGCAAGTCGTTCTCCGAGGCCGCCGACGGCGCGGGCTGGTCCGAGGGCGTCGGGGTGCTGGCGCTGGAACGGTTGTCGGACGCGCGTCGCAACGGTCACCGGGTGTTGGCGGTGGTGCGGGGTTCTGCGGTGAACCAGGACGGCGCGTCGAACGGGTTGACCGCGCCGAACGGCCCGGCGCAGCAGCGCGTCATCCGGCAGGCGCTGGCCGCCGGGGAGCTGACGCCGCTCGACGTCGACGTGGTGGAGGCGCACGGCACGGGCACCACCCTGGGCGACCCGATCGAGGCGCAGGCCCTGCTGGCCACCTACGGGCAGGACCGCGAACGGCCGCTGCTGCTGGGATCGGTCAAGTCGAACATCGGCCATTCCCAGGCGGCGGCAGGCGTCGCGGGCGTGATCAAGATGGTCCTGGCGATGCGGCACGGCGTGGTGCCCAGGACGCTGCACGTCGACGAGCCGTCCACGCACGTGGACTGGGCGGCGGGCGCGGTGGAACTGCTCACCGAGGCCGTGGACTGGCCCGAGGTGGACCGGCCCCGGCGGGCGGCGGTGTCGTCCTTCGGCATCAGCGGCACGAACGCGCACGTGGTCCTGGAGGGCGTTCCGGAACCCGAACCGGCCGCCGAACCCGCGCCCGAACCGGCGGCGGTGCCGTGGGTGCTGTCCGGGCGGACCCCGGCGGCGCTGCGGGCGCAGGCCGCCCGGCTGCTCGCGGCCGACCTCGGTGCCCCGCGGCTCGACATCGGGTTTTCCCTGGTCGCGACGCGCGCCGCGTTCGACCACCGCGCGGTCGTCTCCGGGACCGACGACGCGGCGGTGCGGCGCGCGTTGGCCGCGGTGGCCGAGGGCGCGGAGGACGACGGCGCGGTGACCGGTGCGGTCGCGCCCGAGGTGACCTCGTCGCCCGGCCCGGTGTTCGTGTTCCCCGGTCAGGGCAGCCAGTGGGTGGGCATGGCCCAGGAACTGGTCGCGTCGTGCCCGGCATTCGCCGGGTTCCTCGACGAGTGCGCGCGGGCGTTGGCACCGCACGTCGACTGGGACCTGTCGGACGTGCTCGGTGACGCGGACGCGTTGTCCCGGGTGGAGGTCGTGCAGCCCGCGCTGTGGGCGGTCATGGTGTCGCTGGCGCGGTTGTGGCGGTCGTGGGGGATCGAGCCGTCGGCGGTGGTTGGGCACTCACAGGGTGAGATCGCCGCTGCGGTGGTCGCCGGGGCGTTGTCGTTGGAGGACGGCGCGTTGGTCGTGACGGCGCGCAGCGCGCTGATCGCGTCCGAGCTGGCTGGGACGGGCGGTATGGCGTCGGTGTCCGCGCCGCCGGAGCGCGTTGCCGAACTGGGCGGTGAGATCGCCGCGGTCAACGGCCCCGGGTCGGTCGTGGTGGCGGGCGAGGTCACCGAGTTGGAGGCGTTCCTGGGCCGGGCCGAGGCCGAGGGCGTGTGGGTGCGGCGCATCGCCGTGGACTACGCGTCGCACTCGGCGCAGGTGGAAGCGCTCCGCGAGCCGTTGCTGCGGGCGCTGGCGCCGATCCGGCCGCGCGAACCGGAGGTGCCCTTCCCGTCGACCGTCGCGGCGGGCAGGCCGGGCCTGGCCGACGCCGAGTACTGGTACCGGAACCTGCGGGAGACCGTCGAGTTCGAGCGCGCCACCCGGGACCTGCTGGCCCAGGGGCACGCGGTGTTCCTGGAGGTCGCACCGCACCCGGGGCTGACCGGCGCCGTCGAGCGGACCGCCGAGTCGGCCGGGGCGCGGGTCGTCGCCACCGGGTCGACGCGGCGCCACCGCGGCGGCCTGGACGTGCTGCACCTGGCGCTGGGGCGGCTCTGGGCGAACGGGGTCGCCGTCGACTGGCGGCGGTTCCTGGCGGGGGCGCGGCAGGTCGACCTGCCGACCTACGCCTTCCAGCACGACACCTACTGGCCGGAGCCCGCCACCGCGGCGGGTGACGTCTCCGGTGCCGGGCTGGCCTCCGTCGGCCACCCGCTGCTCGGCGCCGCTGTCGAGCTGTCCGACGGCGGCGGTGTGCTGCTGACCGGCCGCCTGTCGCTGCGCGCGCAGCCGTGGCTGGCCGACCACACCGCGTTCGGGCAGGTGCTGTTGCCCGGCGCGGCTCTCGTGGAGTTGGCGTTGCGCGCGGGCGACGAGACGGGCCTCGGCCACCTCGACGACCTGACCCCGGCCACTGCGCTCGTGCTCCCCCGGACGGGCGCGGTCGCGGTGCAGGTCCAGGTGTCCGCCCCCGACGAGGCGGGGCGCGCGGAGTTCACCATCTCCTCCCGGGACGCCGACGCGCACGGCGGACCGTGGGTCCGGCACGCCACGGGTGTCCTCACCTCGGTGGAGGTCGAGCCGGACGCGGGCTTCGCGGACGCGTGGCCGCCCGCCGGGGCGGTCCCGCTCGACGTGGACGGCTTCTACGACGGCACCGGGTTCGGCCCGGTGTTCCGGGGCCTGGTCGCGGCGTGGCGCGCGGGTGCGGACGTCTTCGCCGAGGTCGCGCTGCCCGAGGGCGTGCGCGACGTCGAGGCGTTCACCCTTCACCCCGCCCTGCTCGACGCCGCGCTGCACGCCACCGCGTTCCTCGACGGCACCGACCCCGGCGCCCGGCTGCTGCCGGTCGGGTGGGCCGGTGTGTCCTGCCACGCGACCGGGGCCACGGCGGTTCGGGTGCGCGTGCGCGGCTCGGTGTCGGCGGGGGTGGACCTCGCGGTCGCCGACGGCGCCGGTCAGCCCGTCGCCACGATCAGCGGGGTGCGGCTGCGGACCGCGACGGCCGAGCAGGTCGGCGCGGCGGCGGGGATCGAGTCGCTGTTCCGGGTCGAGTGGGCGACACCGGTGGCGGTGTCAGACGACCAGGACGTCACCGTGGTGCCCCTGGTCGGCGGTGACGACGTCGTGGCATCCGCCCACGCGCTGGCGGCGCGGGCGCTG
Source organism: Actinokineospora spheciospongiae (assembly GCF_000564855.1). GTDB lineage: Bacteria > Actinomycetota > Actinomycetes > Mycobacteriales > Pseudonocardiaceae > Actinokineospora > Actinokineospora spheciospongiae. The sequence goes on along the minus strand of NZ_AYXG01000206.1, from coordinate 3,778 downwards.
GAACTGGTGCAGAGCAGCGACTCCCGGCTGGTGTTCGTCACGCGGGGGGCGGTCAGCGGTATCGACCCGGCCGCCGCGGCCGTGTGGGGCCTGGTGCGGTCCGCGCAGGCGGAGAACCCGGGCCGCTTCCGGCTGGTGGACGTCGAGGACGACAGCGACCCGGTGATCACCGACGAACCGCAGGTCGTCGTGCGCGACGGCAGGGCCCACGCGGCGCGGTTGGTGCGGTCCGAGGCCGCCGCCGCCCCGCCGTGGGACCCCGACGGCACGGTGCTGATCACCGGCGCCCTCGGCGACCTGGGCAGCCTCTTCGCCCGCCACCTGGTCGCCGAACACGGGGTGCGGCACCTGCTGCTGCTCAGCCGCCGTGGACCGGAGACTGAGGGCGCCGCCGAGCTGGTGGCCGACCTGGCCGCCGCTGGTGCCACCGCGACCGTCCTGGCCTGCGACGTCGCCGACCGGGCGGCCCTGGCCGCCGCGCTGGCGGCGGTGCCCGCCGAGCACCCGCTGCGCGGCGTGGTGCACGCCGCCGGGGCGATCGACGACGGCGTGGTCGACTCCCTCACCCCCGAACGCCTCCGCCGGGTCATGGCGGTGAAGGTCGACGCGGCCTGGCACCTGCACGAGCTGACCGCCGACCTGGACCGGTTCGTCCTCTGCTCCTCCGTCGCGGGCACCGTGGGCGCGCCGGGGCAGGGCAACTACGCCGCGGGCAACGCGTTCCTCGACGCCCTCGCGGCGCACCGCGCCGCCCGCGGCCTCCCGGCGTCGGCCATGGCCTGGGGCCTGTGGGAGCCGGGGGCGGGCATGACCGGCGCGCTGTCGGCGGTCGACCTCGACCGGATGGGCCGGTGGGGCCTGCGCGCACTGTCGGCCGAGCAGGGCCTGGCCCTGTTCGACGCCGCCGCCGGGCACACCGCCAGCGTGCCCGCGCGCCTGGACCTGGCCGCCGTGCGCGACGCGGTGGAGGTGCCCGCCCTGCTGCGCGGCCTGGTCCGCGCCCGGACCCGCCGGGGTGCCGCGTCCGGGGCCCGCTCCGGCGGCGGCGCGCTGGCCGCGCGGCTGGCGGCGCTCCCCGCCGGGGAGCGGGTGCCCGCGCTGGTCGACCTCGTGCGGACCGAGGCCGCGGCGGTGCTGGGCCACGACTCGGCCGAGGGCATCGAACCGTCCCGCGAGTTCCGCAGGCTGGGCTTCGACTCGCTGACCGCGGTCCAGTTGCGCAACCGGATCGCCGCGGCCACCGACCTGCGGCTGCCCGCGACGCTGGCGTTCGACCACCCGACCCCGGTCGCGCTCGCCGAGCACCTGCTCGGCGAAGTGCTCGGTGAACTGCCCGCCGAGGTGGTCGACGCCCCGGCGGGCTCCGCCGACGACCCGATCGCCGTCGTCGGCATGGCCTGCCGCTTCCCCGGCGGCGTCGACTCGCCGGAGGACCTGTGGGGGCTGCTGGTCGAGGGCCGCGACGTCGTCGGCGCCTTCCCCACCGACCGCGGCTGGGACGTCGACGGCCTGACCGGGGACTTCACCAGGGTCGGCGGGTTCCTGACCGACGTCGCCGGGTTCGACGCCGACTTCTTCGAGGTGTCCCCGCGCGAGGCCCTGTCGATGGACCCGCAGCAGCGGCTGCTGCTGGAACTGTCGTGGGAGGCGCTGGAGCGGGCGGGCATCGACCCGGTGTCGTTGCGCGGCAGCCGGTCCGGGGTGTTCGTCGGCACGAACGGGCAGGACTACCCCGACGCCCTCGCGGGCACCGACGCCTACAGCCAAGGCCACGTCGCCATCGGCAACACCGCGAGCGTGATGTCCGGCCGCGTGTCCTACACGCTGGGCCTGGAGGGTCCGGCGGTCACGGTGGACACGGCGTGCTCATCGTCGCTGGTGACGCTGCACCTGGCCGCGCAGGCGCTGCGCGGCGGGGAGTGCTCGCTGGCGCTGGCCGGCGGTGTGACGGTCATGTCGACCCCGGGTGTGTTCGTGGAGTTCTCCGCGCAAGGCGTGCTCTCCTCCGACGGCCGGTGCAAGGCGTTCGGCGAGGGCGCCGACGGCACGGGCTGGTCCGAGGGCGTCGGCATGCTGGTGCTGGAGCGGCTGTCGGACGCGCGTCGCAACGGTCACCGGGTATTGGCGGTGGTGCGGGGTTCGGCGGTGAACCAGGACGGGGCGTCGAACGGTCTCACGGCTCCCAACGGCCCGTCGCAGCAGCGGGTGATCCGGGCGGCGTTGGCGAGTGCCGGGCTTGGTTCGTCCGATGTGGACGCGGTGGAGGCGCACGGCACCGGCACCAGGCTGGGTGACCCGATCGAGGCGCAGGCCCTGTTCGCGACCTACGGGCGCGACCGGGAGACGCCGCTGCTGCTCAGCGCGGGTAAGTCCAACCTGGGCCACACGCAGGCGGCGGCCGGTGTCGCAGGCATGATCAAGATGGTCCTGGCGCTGCGGCACGGCGTGGTGCCCGGGACGCTGCACGTCACCGAGCCGTCCTCGCACATCGACTGGTCGGCGGGCACCGTCGAGCTGGTCACCGAGAACGCGGACTGGCCGCCGGTCGACCGCCCCCGGCGCGGCGCGGTCTCGTCCTTCGGCATCTCCGGCACCAACGCGCACGTGGTGCTGGAACAGGTCGTCGAGGCACCGGAAATCGACGCGCCGGTCGAGGTGGTGGTCCCGTGGGTGGTGTCGGCGAAGACGGCCGAGGCCGCCCGCGCGCAGGCCGCCCGGCTCGCGGACCTCGACGCCCGGCCGCTGGACGTGGCCCACTCGTTGACGCTGCGCTCGGCGTTCGAGCACCGCGTGGTCCACGTCGGTCGCACGCGGGACGAGTTGCGCACGGCTGTGTCCGAGGCGGTGGCCGGCGACGGCCGGTTGGGGATCGTGTTCACGGGTCAGGGTTCGCAGCGGTTGGGGATGGGGCGGGAGTTGCACGCCCGGTTCCCGGTGTTCGTTGAGGCGTTCGACGAGGTGATCGCCGAGTTGGGCGAGGACGTTCGTGAGGTGATGTGGGGCGGGGACGCGGCGGTCCTGAACCGGACCGGGTGGTCGCAGCCCGCGTTGTTCGCGTTGGAAGTGGCGTTGTTCCGGTTGGTGGAGTCCTGGGGTGTGAAGCCCGAGGTTGTGGCGGGCCACTCGCTGGGTGAGGTCGTGGCCGCGCACGTGGCGGGTGTGTTGTCGCTGGCGGACGCGTGCATGCTGGTGCGCGCCCGGGCGAGCCTGATGGAGGCGCTGCCGGGAGGCGGCGCGATGCTCGCGGTGTCGGCGCCGGAATCCGAGGTCGCGGACCTGCTGACCGATGGGGTGTCGCTGGCGGCGGTGAACGGCCCGGCCTCGGTCGTGGTCTCCGGGGTTGCCGCCGAGGTCGAACGCATCGCCGAGGTCGCGGTGGAGCGGGGTTGGAAGCACAAGCGGCTGTCGGTCTCGCACGCGTTCCACTCGCCGTTGATGGACCCGATGCTGGAGGACTTCGCGGCGGCGATCGCGGGCATCGAGTTCCACAAACCGACGATCGGTCTGATCTCGGGTGATCCGACGGACCCCGGTTACTGGGTCCGGCACGTGCGGGAAGCGGTGCGCTTCGCCGACGCGGTCACCACGATGGTCGACTCCGGTGTCCGCACCCTCCTGGAACTGGGGCCGGACGGCACGTTGTCGGCGATGGCGCAGGACACCGCCGAGGTCGTCGCCGTGCCCGCGCTGCGCCGTGACCGGGACGAGGAGTCGGCGGCCGTCGCGGCGGTGGCCACCCTGCACGCGTACGGCGTTCCCGTCGACTGGTCGGCGTTCT
>NZ_AYXG01000205.1 GCF_000564855.1 Actinokineospora spheciospongiae | reverse complement strand
GGCCCCGGCGCCCCCGCCGCCACCCGCACCGGCACCCGCGCCCGCGCCGAACCCGCCGCAGGCGCCACCCCCGGCGCCCACACCGGTCCTCGACGCCGCGGGCCCGGTCGCCCCGCCGGTCCTGGTGCCGGGGCGACCCGCCGACATCGTCATGACCGTGCGCAACACCGGCGGCAGGACGTCCGGTCCGGTGACGGCGGTCCTGCGGCTGCCCCAGGGCGTCCGCGCCGTCGCCGAGCGCGCGCTGGCGGTGCGCTGCCCCGGGGGCGCCGGGACGATCACCTGCACCGGCGCGGGCATCCCCCCGGGGGAGACCGCGTCGTTCAGCTTCACCGTGGTGGCCGACCCCGGTGCCCGCGACGGCGTGATCACCGGCTCGGTGACCGCCGAGGGGGTGACCCCGACGAGCTTCAGCATCCCGGTGCGGGTCGCCCCGCCCGCGCTCAAGGACGCCGTGCGGGTGCTTGCCGCGCCCCGCCCCGGCTTCCCGCACGGCGAACCGGCGCTCGACGTGCGGGTGCTCAACACCGGGGAGAGCAGCGAACCGGTCACCATCAGCTTCGACCGCCTGGTCCACCGGGTCGCGTCGGCGACCCCGGTCGACTGCACCCGCGCCCACGAGCGCTCCACCTGCACCACCCGCGGCCCGCTCGCCCCCGGCTCGACCCTGGCGCTGGTCGCGTACACGCACCCGCCCGGCTGGGAGGACCGCTCGATCACCGTGACGGCGGTCCTGGGCACGGCGAAGGACAGCGCGGTCGCGTGGATTCCGTGGTGGTCGTGGTCGGTCCCGACGAACCGGTCGGACCGGACACCGGAGCCGGGCAGCGGGACACCGGGCGTCCATCCTGGATAGACTCCGCCGCCATGGCCTTTGTCGAGAATGTGCTCGCCCGAATCCCGGAACCGGTGCGGGCCATCCTGGTCAGGCACCGGGAACTGCTCAAGTTCGCGGTCGTCGGCGGTATTTGCTTCATCGTGACAATCACGGTGAACTACGTGCTCAAATTCACCGTGCTGAACCGCAATCCGGTGACCGCGCAGGCCATCGCGGTCATCGTCGCCACCATCGCGTCCTACGTGCTCAACCGCGAGTGGTCCTTCCGGGAACGCGGCGGCCGGGAGCGCAGGCACGAGGCGGCGCTGTTCTTCCTCATCAGCGGCATCGGCGTCGGCATCAACTCGCTGCCGCTGTTCCTGTCCCGCTACGCGCTGCACCTCCAGGTCCCCAACGTGACCCTGATCACCCAGGAGGTCGCCGACTTCGGCTTCGGCATCGTGCTGGGCACGGCCCTGGCGATGGTCTTCCGGTGGTGGGCGTTCAAGAAGTGGGTGTTCCCCGACGCCGAGGCCCGGGTGCGCCCGCTGCGGGCGGTCCGCCCCGCCGGCGACACCGAACGGGCGGCGTAACCGCAGGTCCTTCGCCTAGACTGCGCCGGTGACCGTAGTCGAGTCGGTGTTGGGCGTGCTGCCTGCGCCACTGCGAAACCTGCTGCTCAAGCACCGCGAACTGCTCAAGTTCGCGGTGGTGGGCGGCACGACGTTCATCATCGACAACGTCATCTGGTACGTCCTCAAGCTGACCGTGCTCGCCGACAAGCCGATCACCGCGAAGGCGATCGCCATCATCGTGGCCACCATCGCGTCCTACGTGCTCAACCGCGAGTGGTCGTTCCGGATGCGCGGCGGCCGGGAGCGCAGGCACGAGGCGGCGCTGTTCTTCCTCATCAGCGGCATCGGCGTGGGCATCAACCTGATCCCGCCATTCGTCTCCCGCTACGTGCTCGACCTCGAGGTGCCCAACGTCACCCGGGCGGTGCAGGAGATCGCCGACTTCGCCAGCGGTTCGATCATCGGAATGCTGCTGGCAATGTTCTTCCGCTTCTGGGCATTCCGCAAATGGGTCTTCCCGGATGAATTGGAACACCGCCGTTGAGCGGGGCCGACAAGAACCAGCGGGGACGAGCGCGCTGAACTAGCGGGGCGAGCGTTCCGCCGGCCATTTCACCCCGCGCACGTTGCCCGCCTTCGGCACCGGCAGGAACACGGTGAACGTCGGCGGCCGGGCCGTCGACAGCTCCAGCCTGCCGCCGTCGGAGTCGACCAGCGCCCGGGCCAGCGCCAGGCCGAGGCCGGTGGAACCCGCGCCGGACACGCCGCGGTCGAAGATGTGCGGGGCCAGCTCGTCGGGCACCCCCGCCCCGCCGTCGCTGACCTCGATGACCACCGTGTCGGCGCGCGCCGGGTCGCCGGTGCGGGCGGCCAGGGTGACCGCGCCCGCGCCGTGGCGCAGCGCGTTGTCCAGCAGCACCCCGATCGCCTCGCGCAGCCGGGCCGGGGTGACCCTGGCCAGCAAACCCGGGGACAACCGGGCCCGCAGCGCCCGCCCCTCCGACCGGAACACCCCGCGCCACTCCTCGACCAGCCCGGACAGCTCCTGGGCCAGGTCCACCGGTTCGGCGCCGACCGCGCGGGCCTCGCGGGCGGCGGCGAGCAGCTCGTCGAGCACGTCGGCCAGCCGCTCGGCCTGCTCCAGCGCCTCCCTGGCCTCCGCGGCGGCGTCGGCGTCCGGGATGGACGTCAGCGCCTCCAGCCGCAGTTGCAACGCGGTCAGCCTGCTGCGCAGCTGGTGCGACACGTCGCCGACCAGGTCCCGCTCGCGCTGCACCAGTTGGGCCAGCGCGGTCGCCGACGCGTCCAGCGCCTCGGCGACCATGTCCAGCTCGAACAGGTCGTAGCGGGCCCGGTCCAGCCGGAAGTCGCCCGCCCCGAGCCGGGTGGCGCGCTCGGCCACGTGCCGCAGCGGCCGGGCCAGCCTGCGCGCGGTGACCATCGCCACCACCGTGCCCGCCGCGATCGTCAGCACCACCACCAGCGACACCAGCACCGTCACCTGGGTCTGCCTGGTCCGCAGCGGCCCGGCGTCGAGCAGCAGCCGGACCCGGCCCTGCCCGACGATCGACAGCTCGTCGGTGGTCACCATGTCCTCGACCAGCGGGGCGCCGTAGCTGCGCTCGCCCTCGCCGGGGATCGACACCACCAGCCGCCCGCCCGGCGGCACCGCGAGCTGCACCTTGGACAGGTCGACGCGGCGGCCGTTGGCGATCTCGTCGTCCAGGGTCGCCGCGATCTGCTGGCCGCGGGTCTGCAGGTCCTCCTTGGTCAGGCTCTCCACGACCTGCAGGGCCGTGTAGCCCAGCGGGATGCCCAGGGCGCAGGCGGTGACGGTGACCGCGAGCAGGATCGCGAGCAGGATGCGGCGGCGCACGTCACTCCGCGTTGAAGCGGAAACCGACCCCGCGCACGGTCGCGATGCGCCGCTCGGAGAAGCGGGGACCGCCCTCGCCGAGCTTGCGGCGCAGCCACGACATGTGCATGTCCAGCGTCTTCGACGTCTTCAGCTCCGGGTCGCTCCACACCTCGGTCAGGATTTCCTCGCGGGTCACCACCTGGCCCGCGCGCTGGATCAGCACCCGCAGCAGCTCGAACTCCTTGTTCGCCAGGGTGACCTCCGCGCCGTCCACGGTCACCACCCGGGCGGCGAGGTCCATCCGCACCCCGTTGACGTCGATGGCGCCCGGGGCCTGGCGGCGCAGCAGTGCCCGAATCCGGGCCAGCAGCTCGGCCAGGCGGAACGGCTTGGCCACGTAGTCGTCGGCGCCCGCGTCCAGCCCGACGACGAAGTCGACCTCGTCGGCGCGCGCGGTCAGCATCAGGACCGGGATGCCGCGACCGGCGGCGCGCAGCCGCCTGCACACGTCCAAGCCGTCCAGGCCCGGCAATCCCAGGTCGAGCACCAGCAGGTCGGGCACGCCGGTCGAGGCCATCTCCAGCGCGCTCTGGCCGTCGGAGACGACGTGCACCTCGTAGCCCTCCCGGTGCAACGCCCGGGACAGGGGATCGGCAATGGCCGCGTCGTCCTCGGCCAGCAGCACCACACTCACAGGACACAGCGTAGGCGTGGCACCATCGCTGCCGTGTCAGCCGACCTCACTTTCGCCCTCCGGCTCGCCGACGCGGCCGACGGGATCACCCGTTCGCGGTTCCGCGCGGCCGACCTCACCGTCGAGCGCAAACCGGACCGCACTCCCGTCACCGACGCCGACACCGCCGTCGAGGACGCCGTCCGCGCCCTGCTCGCCGAGGCCAGGCCGGGCGACGCGGTGCTCGGCGAGGAGCGCGGCGGGGAGGTCGGCGCGGGCCGGGCCTGGGTGCTCGACCCGATCGACGGGACCAAGAACTTCCTGCGCGGCGTCCCCGCCTGGGCCACGCTGATCGCCCTGGTGGAGGACGGCGCGCCGACGGTCGGCGTGGTCAGCGCACCCGCCCTGGGCAGGCGCTGGTGGGCCGCCCGCGGCGAGGGCGCCTGGCTGGGGCAGGACGGCGCGCAACCGCGCAGGCTGACCGTGTCCGGCGTGCGCGACCTGGGCGACGCCTACCTGTCGACCACGCACCTGGGCACGTGGACGGAACACCACTCGCGCGAGCACTACCTGGCCCTGGTGGACGCGTGCTGGGAGAACCGGGCGTTCGGCGACTTCTGGCAGCACTGCCTGGTCGCCGAGGGCGCGATCGACCTGGCCGCCGAACCCATCGTGAACCCGTGGGACGTGGCGCCGCTGCAGGTCCTGGTGGAAGAAGCGGGCGGCCGGTTCACCGACCTGGGCGGGATCGCTCGGTTCGACGGCGGCACGGCCCTGTCCTCCAACGGCCACCTGCACGACGCCGCACTGGACGTCCTGCGCCGCGACTAGGCCTGCGGCAGTCCCTTCGGCGCGGCTAGTCCTTCGGCGCGGCCTCGTCGACCACCGGCGGAACCCGCCCGGTCTCGGGCTCCGCGGCCCCGCCACCGCCGGTCTCCCCGGCGACCGGGAGGACGCCGACGACCCCGCGCACGACCTGCGACCAGGTCAGCCTGCCGAACAGGTAGTGGCAGGCGACCTGCTCGCTGGTGAACCGCGCCCAGTCGTAGCGGTTGCCCTGCTCGCGCCAGAACACCTCCCACCCGGGGGTCTCCGGGTCCGGGTCGGCCACCAGGCACCAGGTGTTGTCGGCCTCGACGCCGACCGAGACGACCCCGGCCGGAACGCCCACGGCGGCCAGCAGCTCCACGACGGACTCGGCGTTCACGCCCGGACCTCCCCGGTGATGTCGATCAGGTAGCCCAGCGCCACCAGGTCGGCGGCGGACCGGGTGGCGCGCAGGCGGTCACCGCCGCCGGGCTGGGCGAACCAGGCCGCCGACACCGCGCGCCACACCGGCAGCGGCCGCAGCACCCGGTAGCGGTGGTACCCGGCGGTGAGCAGCGCGGGCGGCAGCGAGCGCCGGGCGAACGGGGTGCCACCGGCGGCGAACACCCGCCCCTCGGCGGTGCCGAACCGGTCGACGACGGTGCCCACGGCGAGCACGTCGGGCTCACCGGCCGCCACCCCGCCCTCGGGGAAGACCTCCCCGGGCGGCCAGGCGTACTCGGTCGCGGACGCCGGGTCGTTCGGGTCGTACGGGCGGACCAGGAACCGGCGGTCCCAGTCCCGCTCGTGCTCACCGCCGAGCGGGTCGTACCCGTCGGCGAGATGACCGGCGGGGACGGTGGAAGCGGTGGGTGCAGGGGACGAGATCCGGGTGGTCAGGTCGATCAGGTCGGACCGGGGGTGGTCGTCCGGCGCGAACCGGCCACCCGCCGCGTAGTCGAGTTCCACGGGCGGCGCGGCGAGCTGCCGGGCGGGCGCGGCGCTGGCGACCGGCAGGTGCCCCAGCGGGAACAGGCCGACCAGGAACAACGCGAGCGCGGGGTCCTGGTCGGCGCGGCCCGCCCGCGGCGCCGGTGCGGCGGCGAGCCCACCGGCCGCACCGGCGGCGGGCTGCTGCGCCCCCGCGGCGCGGCCGTCCTGCCCACCACCCGGACCGCCCGCCGAACCACCGCTCGGGCTGTTGGTCGAACCGCCTGCCGGGTCGCCGGTCGGGCTGTTGGTCGGGCTGTTGGTCGGGTTGCCGGTTGGGCCGCCGGTCGGGGCGGAGCCCGCGGGCCTGCCGCCGAGCAGGTCGACCAGCTTGGTCTGCCGGGCGTCGGTCGGGGTCTCCGGCGGGGTCTGCCCCGCCAGCGCGCCCTGGATGCCGACGGGCACGACGCCGCCGACCTCGTCGGGTTGGTGCGAGACCGGGGTCGCTGTGGCCTTGTCCGGCTTGGCGGTGCCCGGTTTGCCGTGGTCGGTCGCGGTCACCGCCGGGTCCGCGCCCGCCAGCCGACCGCCGCCCGAACCGCTCGCGCCACCGGCCGCGGCAACCGCACCGGCGGCGGCCCTCGCCCCGGGTTCGGTGCGCGCTCCCCCCGGCTCGGCACGCCCCGTCGCAGCACCACCCGCCGCACCGGAGCCACCGCCGGGACCACCTGAACCACCGGGACCACCGGAAGCACCCGGTCCACCCAGGGCGGCTCCAGCAGCCGGAACAGCCCCGGCAACCGGGGCGGCCGGGCGCCCGACAACCGCTGCCGACGCGCCGGGACCCCCGCTCACCGGAGCCGGGGAAACCGGTCCACCGCCACCGACAGCACCACCAACCACAGCACCGCCACCAGCAAGAGCACCACCAACACCACCGCCGCCTGCTCCGGCACCACCACCCGCGAAGGCGCCGCCGAGGTTCTGCTGCGCGGGCGGCACGGAACCGGCAACCGGCGCCGCGGTGTGCGCCGGGGCGTCGAGCACCGCCGCGGACGCGGCCCGCACGGCGTCGTGGTTCACCGGCAGCTCGGCCGCGACGTGACCGGGCAGGTCCACCGCCCCGGAGACCACCGGCGCCAGCGGACCGGCGCCCGACGGCACCGGACCGGACGACCCCCGACCGGGCGGTGGCTCGTGCCCCGCCTGCGAACCGGCGTGGTCGGTGCCCCGGTCGACCGCACCCGCGGTGTTGTCCACGACCTGCGCGACCGGGCCCGGCGGCCCGCTCCCCGGCTGCGCGCCGACGACGTTGTCGACGGTGCCGGAGGCCGTGTCGACCACCCCCGCGGCCGTGTCGACGACCCGGCCCGCGCCGTCGAGGGCGCCGCCGACCGGCCCGCCCGCCGGGGTGCCGGTGAGCGCGTGGTCGACCCCGCTGACCAGGTTGTCGACCAGCGGCAGACCGGTTCCCCCGGTGGCCCCCGCACCGGCCGGGGCGCCCGGCCCGCTGTCGCCGAGGACGGGCAGCGCCTGGTTCGCGACGGCGTGCTGCACGCCCCTGACCATGGTGTCGACGACGGGCAGCCCGGTGGGGCCGCCGTTCCCGGTCAGCCCGGACACCACGCCGGGGACGACCCCGGCCAGGCCCTGCCCGGCCTGGCCCGCGCTGCCGCCGCCGACGAGGTTCTGCACCGGGGCGGGCAGGCTGGCACCGATCGGTCCGCCGGGCGCGCCCGGGTTGGGGTCGACCACGTTGGTGAAGCCCGCGGCGCCGGTGCCGGGCAGCACCGAGCCGACCAGGGTGTCCTTGATGTGGGCGACGTTGGCGGCGGTGCCGCGCAGCGCCGTCTCCAGGCCGAGCAGCGCGTTGGGCAGTCCCGCCGCGGCGGCGCTGTGCGCGGCGTCGGTGTTCTTGGCCAGTTCCACCAGGTTGCGCACGATGGCGACCTTGGCCTCGCCGACCTGCTGGGCGGCGTGCTCCAGCTTGTCGGCGTTGGCGGTGCAGGAGGTGATCGTCGCGGTCAGGTGCCCGGTGTCCGGGGTGACGAACCGCTCCCAGTGCCGGTTCGCGGCGTCGCCCGCCTCGCCCGCGAAGCTCGACAGCGCGGTGCGGGCGGTGCCGTCGGCGTCGCCCGCGAGCGAACCCATCCGCACGCCCGCCTCGCGCCACGCCCCCGCGGCCTGGCGCATCCTGTCCTCGTCGGCCTCCGGCCAGACGACCCCCGCGGCGGCGGCGACCGACACCAGCTCGGCGGGCAGCTCGATTCCCATCCCGGTCCCCTACGCGTCCGCTGAGCCGATGGTCCTGGCGTTGTCGGCGTCGCCGCCGCGGTAGCCCTCGGCCGTGCCGAGGAACCGCCCGCCGACGTCACCGAGCCTGCCCGGCAACGCACCCAGGTCACCGAGGGTGTCCCGCGCGGCCCCCAGGTACCCGGAGGCGAAGCTGCGCCCCACCTCGTCGCCGCCCCAGCACTCCCCGACGGCGCTGAGCACGTCGTCGAGGTCGCGGTGGATGGCCCCGGCCCGCTGCGCGAGCGCGTCGAACTGACCCGCCCGCGCGGCCAGCGCGTCGGCGTCGGCGCGGAAGCCCTCCCCGGCCATCAGGCCCTCCTCGGCGAGTCGGACTCGAGCCAGCTCACGTGCTCGAAGCTGTCGTCGGGATCGGCGACCGGGCGCGGCGGCGCGACCTCGGCCGGGGTCAGGTCGGCGGTGCCGCGCAGCAGCGCCTCCGGGTCGGTTCCCGAGGGCAGCACCGGCGCCACCACGTGCCCGGCCGCCCGCGCCGCCAGCGCGTCGGCGGCCGCGGTGGTGCGCACCACGACGGTGGCCAGCTCGGCGGGCCGGTAGCGGCGGTAGGCGCCGTCGTCGATGGTCAGCGCGGTCAGCGCGCCCTGGGCGGAGACGGTGGCGGTGACCAGCCCGCACGGGCTGGTGGCGGACTCGCTGATCGCGGCGAGCGCGGTGTGCACCCCCGCGAGCTGGTCGCGGCTGCGCCGGTAGTCGGCGAGGAGTTCCTCGACCTGCGCTGCGTGGTCAGCCACCACGGCCACCTCCGCTGGGTAGTCGGCGCCTGCACGGTCCCCGGTCACGCGTTGGACGGGTGGAGGGGGCGGCCGGTTCCACCCCGCGCCGGTGATTCTCCAGCGCCACCCGCACGGCTTCGAGCCCGCGCCGCAGCACCCCCGTCACCGCCGCCCGAACAGCGGCGACGACCCCGGCGGGCGCAACCCGGCAACGACGGCGGCCCGCACCGCCCGCGCCAGCGGGGCCCCGACCGCCGACCGCGGCCCGCCGTACCGCTCGACCGGACCGCGGGTGGGGCACAGCAGCACGGTCGCGTCGGTGCAGGTGCCGGTCCCCGGCACCCCGGACTCGACCAGGGCCTGCGCCTTGGCCTCGGCGACCGTCGCCACGGCGTTCACGAGCGCGGCGTCGACCAGCCGGACCGGGAGCAGGCACACCGCGTTGATCGTCCCGACGGCCTGCGCCGTTTCGCCGCTGGGTTCAGCGGCGGCCCAGGTGGGCGCGTCCCCGATCCCGGTGGTCACCCAGGCGGAGACCCCCGCGTCGCAGTGGTGCCGGACCAGGCGGACGTCGACCCCGGTGAGCAGCCCGCACCCGGCCCCGCGCAACCCGATCCGGTCGGCGATCTCCCGCAGGTGGACCTCCGGGTCGTCGCGGTCGTAGCTCAACGGCACGGTGGCGTTCACGACCCAACGCCGCTCGCCGATACCGCCACCGAGCGGCCCGGAGGAAATGGCGAGCACCGGCTCGGGCGGGCGCCAGAGCAGGACGTGCCCCTCGTCCGCGACCAACTCCGGCTCCACATGCACCTCCGGTCCCGGTTCAGCGGCAAGCCTGGATCTGCCGCAACAACGCCTCGCGCGTCTCCCCCGCGCTCAGTGCCATTCCCTCGAGTTGCCGCAGGTGAGCCGCGCGCCCCTGGTTCTCCAGCACGATATCGGTGTCGTGGTGGGTGAGGTGGACCACCGGCGGGAAGTGCGCGACGTCCAGAACGCGGCACCCAGGCCAGGTCACCACGGTGTCGGGGAACAACCGAATCCCGGGCAGGTGGTCCCGGAAGAGGTGGAGGAGTTGTGCGCGGTGGTCGCGCTCGGGCAGACCGGGATTGCCCAAAGCCCGGGGGTGGATCAAGAACCGGCTGTTGCGCAACGCCGCCGCACGGACCGCCGGGTCGGAGTGGGGATTCGCGCCCGTGGCGTGTTCGACGGCCCGATCGTACTCCGCTGTCCGAAGTGGACCGGGGATCAGACCGGGCTCGAACCAGGTGATCTCATCCGCGAGCCCCTCGATGTCCCGAAGGGGGTTCTTCCCACCGCCCGGGCGAATGATCCACTCGGTGAGTTCCGCGGTCCTGGCCCACTCGTAGAGCGTGGGACGGCGCCCGGCGGGAACGTCGAGCAGTGCGCAGAGACCGCCGACCTCCAGCGCGGTCGGCACCCGGCGGCCCGTCATCACCCGGTTCACCATCGCCGGACTCATCGAAATGGCGGCCGCCAGGGCCCGGGTGGTGAACCCACGCGCCCGCCGGGCGCCGTCGAGTTCGCGGGCGAGCAGCAGGCCGCGCAGGGTCTTGGCCCGGACGACGTCGTGGTCTTGCGTCGTGGTGGTTGCGGGCATGGCGTTGTTCCTCGGAATCGATTCGTGTTCGGAGAGCGGCGGCGGGATCACCACGGGCATGAGGCGATCCCGCCGCGGGTGGGCTCGTGCGGTTGTGCTTCAGCCAGTCGATGGGATCGATCAGGTGGACCCGGTCAAGGGCAGTCGACCGCCGAATTCAGCAACCGGATACGCGGCCGCCACCAGTGCGATCGCACAATCCGGGCACAGGAGCTTGCCCTCTGGTCGTGACGGCGCCGCCGTGTCCACGGGTATCCGGCACAAACCCCGCATGTCGAACGACCCACCCACCGCACGACGGTCCAAAACCACGTGCGCGCGATCCAACCAATAGGGACTGATCCCCCAATAGACCAACGGAAGACTTCGCACCGTCTCCACCTCGCGTCTGTGTTCCGGTTCCAGCGGGCACCACCGTCGCGGTCATCGATCAGTTCCCGGGCCGGCAGCAGGCGACGAACGCGGACCCGGCACCGGGTGCGCGGCTTCCACCCTTGTCGCAGGCAGTGCTGTGGTCGCTGCGTTCACACCGCTATGTTCCGACGAAGACATGGGTGGACGGCAGGTTGACCAGTGGTCATGTGGCGTTCATTCCATTCACGTCGGGGAAGGAGACGTCGTGGCGACAACAGGCGCAGGTGGACGGGGCAACCCGAGTGAGGCGTTCATCGCGGAGCTCCGCCACTGGCGGGAAGTGGCCGGTATGTCACAAAAGGCGCTCGCCGGAGCCGTCGGGTACGACCCGTCCTACGTGAGCAAGGTCGAGCGCGGCAGCGTCATGCCGAGTCGCAGCTTCGCGGAAAGCGCCGATCAGCACATGCGGGCGGGGCGCGCATTGATCCGACGGTGGAATGACCTCCATGGGAGCACCGTTCGAGCCGGACCGCAGGAGCGGGCCACGGAGCGCGGGGCACCGGATGACCCCCAATCGGCTCCCGGCCCATCCCTGATCGTCGAGCACGAACTCGCAGAACTTTCCTACATCGAGACAGGTCATGGACCGATGTGGAGAACCCACATCCGGAGGCAACTCCACAACGTCGGAACCGAGCCGGTGACCCAGTACTTGATCCGCATCGCGGTCGACCGCTTTCCAGGCGAACCGGAACGATCGAACCGACTCTACCGCGAAGACCCATTGACCTGGGACGAAGTAGGCCTCCGCGCACGAAGCGGAGACGAAGCCATGACCTGGAGTGTCAAACACGACCGAGACGCTTTCAAAGAGCTGTGGCTTCTCTTCGAGAACGAGGATGGACGGTTCCCGCTCTACCCGGGAGATTCGACCTGGATCGACTACACCTACACGGTTGCGGCCCACAAATGGGGACCGTGGTGGCAGCGCGCCATTCGCCTGCCGACGCGGCGACTCAGCATGGCAATCGACTTCCCAGCCACGCTGGACCCGGCACTGTGGGGCATGGAGACGTCCATGTCCGCAGAAGCCCACGCGTTCCGAACGCCGATCAGACGCGACTCGGACACCGACCGCGCCATCTTCACGTGGTCCACAGAAGATCCGCCGTTGCACGCCCGTTACCGCATCGAGTGGAAGTTCCGCACCACCGACAGCGACATGGACAAGCGAAGGAGACCAGTGAATCCGGCCGACAAGATGCGTGAACTCGGGATCATCCAAGAAGGTGCCACCGTCTTGTCCGAAACCGCACAGCGCTTCGACCTGCCAAGAGACGCCGAAGATGTTCGACGCGCACTAGCGCGAATAACGGCCACCATGGAACGGGTTCGCCAGGTCCACAACTTTTCCAAGGGGATGGGCTTGGCTGCACCACAGGTCAACCTCAGTCGCGCCATGGCTGTTGTCAGGACTCCGTCAGGCGAGTCGCTGACTCTGATCAACCCCCGCATCATCGAGCAGTCCACCGACGGCGACGAGCAATACGAAGGATGTTTGAGCTTTTTCGACGTACGTGGAATGGTGCCGCGACCGCACACGATCGAAGTTGAGCACCAGACCATCGAAGGTGAAACGCGGATCACCGTTTTCGAGCGCGGAATCGCACGACTCGTCTGCCATGAAATAGATCATCTGCATGGCGTGCTCTACCGCACGCGGATGCGACCGGGAATGACCCCCATCCCGGTGTCCCAGTACAGGGGCACCGGGACTCAGTGGTCGTACCCGACATCCTGACCGCGCAATACCGGTGAAGAGTCCGGGATACGAATCAGCCGCGCAGGGCCTGAACCACGCGGGAAGGGCTGGGGCGGCCGAGGCGTTCGGCCATCCAGGCGCTGGTGTCGGCCAGGGCGTCCAGGTCGACGCCGGTCTGCACGCCCAGGCCGTCGAGCATCCAGACCAGGTCCTCGGTGGCGAGGTTGCCCGTGGCGGATTCGGCGTAGGGGCAGCCGCCGAGGCCGCCCGCGGAGGAGTCGACCGTGGTGATGCCGAGGCGCAGGGCGGCGAGGGTGTTGGACAGGGCTTGGCCGTAGGTGTCGTGGAAGTGGACGGCCACCGACCCCAGGGGCACGCCCGCGGCGGCGACCTCCCCGACCACGGCGGCGACCTGGCCGGGGGTCGCCACGCCGATCGTGTCGCCGAGGGACAGTTCGGAGCAGCCCATCGACACCAGTCGGGCGCCGACCGCGGCGACCTGGGCCGCGGGTACCGGGCCCTCCCACGGGTCGCCGAAGCACATCGACACGTAGGCGCGGACGTCGAGGCCTTCCGCGCGGGCCCGGGTGACCACGGGCTCGAACATGGCGTACTGCTCGTCCAGGGTGCGGTTGAGGTTGCGCTTGGCGAAGGTCTCGGTGGCGCTGCCGAACACGGCGATGTGCCGCACCCCGGCGGCCAGGGCCCGGTCGAGCCCGCGCTCGTTGGGCACCAGGACCGGGTAGCGCACGCCCTCGACCGGCTCCAGGCCCGCGAGCAGTTCCTCCGCGTCCGCGAGCTGCGGCACCCACCTGGGGTGCACGAAGCTGGTGGCCTCCAGCGTGGTCAGGCCCGCCGCCGCCAGCCTGGCCAGGAACTCCAGCTTCACCTCGACCGGGACGACCGCCTGCTCGTTCTGCAGGCCGTCGCGGGCGCCGACCTCCCAGATGGTGACCCGGGGTGGCAGGCCCTGCGCCGGTACGCGGTCGGGGAGGCCGACGTCCCTGGCCCCCACGTCAGCGCCGTCCGCGCGGCTCGTAGCCCTGGTCCGGGTAGCCGTGCGGGGGCAGGTCGGCCGCGGGGCGGGCGAAGTCGTCGTTCGGGTTGTCGTTGACCTCGCGGTAGAGCAAGGTGTGGACCTTCTCCACCGAGGGGATGTCGTAGAACTCCAGGGGCTCCTGGGAGCTGGACTCGATGATCAGGGTGCCGCAGCCGACGACCCGGTCGATGAGGCCGTGCTCGAAGCGGACGCTGCTGATGCGCGAGAGCGGGATGTCGATGCCGGTGCGGTTGACGACACCCATCCGGGCCATCACCCGGTCGGTGGTGATGATGAAGTGGGTCGTGCGCCAGCGGATGAACGGGGCGACGAACAGCCAGGCGATGAGCACCACGGCCAGCGCGGCGATGACGATCCAGGCGATGTTCGCCCACTCCAGGTCCTGGGCCAGGACGGCGAGCCAGGTACCCACGCCGAGGACGACCACCAGGCAGAAGTACGGCAGCAGCAGCATCTTCCAGTGGGAGTGCTTGTGCAGCACCACCTGCTCGCCCTGGCTGAGCAGGTCGTCGGGGTACGCCACGTCGTCCTCCTGGTCGTCGCTGCTGACGCGATCACCGTACCCGCGCGGCGGCCCCCGGGTCCCGGGGTGGCGGGAAGTCGTTCAGGCGAGGTCGCGCACGTGGACGACGTCGCCCGCGGACAGCGGGCGGCGGGTCCCGGCGATGTCCACGACCACCTGCCCGTCGGCGTCGACGTCCACGGCGAGGCCGCGCAGTTCGGAGCCGTCGGGCAGCTCCACCCGCACCCGCCTGCCCAGCGTGGAGCAGTGCGCCCGGTAGAACGCCAGCAGGCCCGCCCCGCCCAGGTCGCCCCCGGCGGCGCGCCACGCCCGCTCCGCCTCGTCGAAGGCGCCCAGCAGGGCGATCGCCGCCGCGGCCCGGTCGGGGTCGCCGCCCTCCTGGGCCAGCGAGGTCGCGGGCAGCCCACCCGGCCCGGCCGGGACGGCGGTGCCGAGCGGGCCGACGTTGAGGCCGATGCCGAGCACCACGGCGGGACCCCCGGCGGTGGTCACGACCTCGGCGAGCACCCCGGCGCACTTGGCCGGGTTCGTCCCGGCGAGCAGGTCGTTGGGCCACTTCAGGGTGGCGGTGACCCCCGCCGACCGCGCCGCGCGGACCAGCGCCACCCCGGCCACCAGGGCCAGGGTGCCGAACTTGGCGACCGGCACCCCGTCGGGGCGCAGCAGCACGCTCAGGTACAGCCCGCTGCCGGGCGGCGACACCCACGTCCGGGACCGCCTGCCGCGCCCGGCGGTCTGCTCCTCGGCGATCAGCACGCTGCGGTCCGGCGCCCCCCGCTCGGCGGCGGCGACCAGGTCGGCGTTGGTCGACCCGGTGGCGGCCACCACGTCGACCTCGGCGTAGCGGTCGAGCAGGTGCGCGCGGAGGTCCTCGACGTCGAGTTCGGACATACCGAGCAGCGTAGGGCGTGTCCCGGGAGCCCCGCGCCGAAGCGGTCCCGATCGGGTGACGCCCCGCGCCGGGGGTGGGGTCCGGCGCCGCCCCCGGGGACCACCCGGTCGGAGCGGGAACGGGCGGGTCCCGGGGAGCGGCGCCCACAGCCTCTTACCTCCACCGCGCTGGAGGTCAAGAGGTTGTCCGCAACACCGTGACGTCCCCTACGTGCACTGCTGCGACGGCCTCCGGGTCGCTAGGGTGCAGCCTCATGAGCAGTGCGACCGAGCCGATCGGCCAGGCCCCCGCGGACGAGCCGGACCTCCACACGACCGCGGGCAAGCTGGCCGACCTGTACCGGCGCGACGACGAGGCGATCCACGCCGGGTCCGCGCGCGCGGTGGAGAAGCAGCACGCCAAGGGCAAGTTGACCGCGCGCGAGCGGATCGACCTGCTGCTGGACCCGGGTTCCTTCGTGGAGCTCGACGCGTTGGCGCGGCACCGGTCGACCAACTTCGGCCTGGAGAAGAACCGACCCTACGGCGACGGCGTGGTGACCGGGTACGGCACCGTCGACGGCCGCCCGGTGTGCGTGTTCTCCCAGGACGTGACCGTCTTCGGCGGTTCGCTCGGCCAGGTCTACGGCGAGAAGATCGTCAAGGTGATGGACCTGGCGATCAAGACCGGCCGCCCGATCGTCGGCATCAACGAGGGCGGCGGCGCGCGCATCCAGGAGGGCGTGGTCTCCCTGGGCCTCTACGGCGAGATCTTCACCCGCAACGTGCGGGCCTCGGGCGTGGTCCCGCAGATCTCGCTGATCATGGGCGCGAACGCGGGCGGGCACGTGTACTCCCCGGCGCTCACCGACTTCATCGTGATGGTCGACCAGACCTCGCAGATGTTCATCACCGGCCCGGACGTGGTCAAGACCGTCACCGGCGAGGAGGTGACGCTGGAGGAGCTGGGCGGCGCCCGCACGCACAACACCAAGTCCGGTGTGGCGCACTACATGGGCGCCGACGAGGAGGACGCGATCGGCTACGTGAAGGAGCTGCTGTCCTTCCTGCCGTCGAACAACCTCACCGAGGCGCCGGTGTTCCCCGGGTTCGTCGAGGAGGGTTCGGTCCTCGACGGCCTCGGCGAGTCCGACAACGAGCTGGACACGCTGATCCCCGACTCGGCGAACCAGCCCTACGACATGCACGAGGTCATCAACCGGGTCATCGACGACGGTGAATTCCTCGAGGTGCACCCGCTGTTCGCGCCGAACCTGATCGTCGGCTTCGGCCGGGTGGAGGGGCGCAGCGTCGGGGTGGTGGCCAACCAGCCCACCCAGTTCGCGGGCTGCCTGGACATCGACGCCTCGGAGAAGGCGGCGCGGTTCGTGCGGACCTGCGACGCGTTCAACATCCCGGTGCTGACCTTCGTCGACGTGCCCGGCTTCCTGCCCGGCACCGACCAGGAGTTCGACGGCATCATCCGGCGCGGGGCGAAGCTGATCTACGCCTACGCCGAGGCGACCGTCCCGCTGGTCACCGTGATCACCCGCAAGGCCTTCGGCGGCGCCTACGACGTGATGGGCTCCAAGCACCTGGGCGCGGACATCAACCTGGCCTGGCCGTCGGCGCAGATCGCGGTCATGGGCGCCTCCGGGGCGTCGAACATCCTGCACCGGCGCACGCTCAAGGCGGCGATGGACGCCGGTGAGGACGTCGACGCGCTGCGCGCCAAGCTGGACCGCGAGTACGAGGACACCCTGCTCAACCCGTACCAGGCGGCCGAGCGCGGGTACGTCGACGCGGTCATCCCGCCGTCGCACACCCGGGGCAACGTGGCGCGCGCGCTGCGAATCCTGCAGGACAAGCGTGAGAGCATGCCGCCCAAGAAGCACGGCAACATCCCGCTGTAAGGAGACCGCTGTGACCGACGCAGAGAGCACCCCGCCGCAGCCGCTGCTGCACGTGGTCCGGGGCGCCCCGGACGACGTCGAGCTGGCGGCGCTGACCGCGGTGGTCGCCGCCGCGGCCGCCGCGGGCGGCGAACCGGAGCCCGAGCCGACGCCGAGCGCGTGGGCGGACAAGGCGGCCCTGGTCCGCGCCCCGCTGCGGCACGGCGCGGGTGCCTGGCGCGCTTCCGCGAAGCCCCGCTGACCGACCCACCCCGCTGCCCCCGACCCGCCAGGGTCGGGGGCAGCGGTCGTTTTGGCGCTCCGGCCGGTGCCGGGCGTACTTTCTGCGGTACTTCGGGTCGGGTTCCGGCCCGATCAACGCGTGGGCGGTCGCCTCCACCGCCGGGTGCGAGGTCCGGTGAACGCATCGGCGGCACGCGACGTCTCAGGGGGCAGGGTGGGGATCGGCAGGGTGGGGATCGGCAGGGTGGGGATCGGCAGGGTGGGGATCGGCATGACGGACAGGGGCGCGGCGGGGGTCCGCGGTCCGTGGGTGGCGCTGTTCGCGCTGTGCGCGTGCTTCTTCATGGTCATGCTGGACTCGACCATCGTCACCGTCGCCATCCCGGCCGTGCTGACCGGGCTGGACGCCACCCTCAACGAGGTCATCTGGGTCAACAGCGTCTACCTGCTGGCGAACACGGTGCCGCTGCTGGTCACCGGCCGCCTCGGCGACCGGTACGGGCCCAAGCGGGTGCTGGTCGCCGGGCTGGTGCTGTTCCTCGGCGCCTCGCTGTGGTGCGGGCTGTCGACCTCGGCCGGGTCGCTGATCGCGGCGCGGGCGGTGCAGGGGCTCGGGGCGTCGGTGATGACGCCGCAGACGCTGTCGTTCATCAGCAGGCTGTTCCCGCCGCACCGGCGGGCGGCGCCGATCGCGGTGTGGGGCGGGGTCGCCGGGGTCGCCACGATCACCGGGCCGGTCCTGGGCGGGGTGCTGGTGGAGCACGTCGGCTGGCCGTCGATCTTCCTGCTGAACCTGCCGATCGGCGCGGTCGGGCTGGTGCTGGCGCTGCTCCTGCTGCCGGACTGGCGCCCGAGCACCCGGATGCGGTTCGACACGGCCGGGGCGCTGCTGGCCGCGGCCGGGCTGGGGCTGGTGGTGTTCGGGTTGCAGAACGGGCAGCACTACCGGTGGGGCGCGATCGTCGGCCCGATCGGGGTGCTGCCGGTGCTCGGGGTGGGCGTGCTGCTGCTGGGGGTGTTCGCCCTCCGGCAGCGGGTGCCCCGGCCGGACCCGCTGGTGCCGCCCGCGCTGTTCGCGGACCGCTCGTTCGGCTACGCGAACCTGGTGCACGCGGCGCTCGGCTTCGCCACCACCGGGATGTTCCTGCCGCTGGTGCTCTACGCGCAGTCCGTGCTGGGCCTGGACCCGGTGGAGTCGGCGCTGCTGTGCCTGCCGATGGCGGTGGCCGCGGGGCTGGCCGCGCTGGTCGCCGGGCGGGCCCTGGGCCGGGTCGGCGGCAAGCACCTGATCATCACCGGGCTGGCCGGGCTGGCGGCGGGGACGGCGGTGCTGGCCGTGTTCGCCGCGCCGGACGCCGACCCGGGGGCGCTGGTGCCGGGCCTGGTGGTGGCCGGGATCGGCATCGGGCTGGTGTTCTCGCCGCTGACCGCGACCGCCACCGCCGGGCTGCCACCGGACCTGGTGGGCGCCGGGTCCGGGGTGTTCAACACGTCCCGGCAGGTCGGCGGGGTGCTGGGCAGCGCGGCGACCGGGCTGCTGCTCCAGGTGGGCTTGGGGGTGGCGATGCCGAACGCGGCCAGGGAGTACGCGCGGGTGCTGCCGCCGCGCTACGCCGACGAGTTCGTCCGCCGGATCACCGAGGCGGCCGACTCCGCCGGTCAGTTCGGCGGTGAGGGCCCGGCCGTCCCCGTTGACTGGTCGCCCAGCGTGGCCGAGAAGGTGCGCGAGCTGGCCACCGACGCGTTCGCCCTCGGGTTCACCACCGCGACCCGCGCCACACTGGTGCTGCCGGTCGTGGTGCTGGTGCTGGGCGTGATCGCCGCGGCCGGGCTGCCGACCGGCAACGGGGAAAACCGCGGGCTGCCGCCCGGGCGGGGAACTCCGTAGCGTCGTGGGCATGACGATCCGGACCTCGCTGCTCACCCTGGCCGTGGTCGCCACCACCGGGCTGGTCCCGGCGACGGCGGTGCCCGAGTTCCGGGGCGTCGCGGTGCCGGCCACCGCGAGCGAACCGGTGTACTCGTACCCGGGCGCGGTCCGCGAGACGGTGTGGGTCGACACCGGGCTGACCGCGCCGGACGGGCAGCGGGTGCGGGTCGCCGCGGACGTCATCCGGCCGTCGGACGCCCCGGGCCGGGTGCCGGTGATCATGGACGCCAGCCCGTACTACCTGTCGCTGGGGCGCGGCAACGAGAGCCAGCGCAAGACCTACGACAGCGCGGGCAGGCCGACGTCGTTCCCGCTGTTCCTGGACAACTACTTCGTGCCGCGCGGGTACGCGGTGGTGCAGGTCGACCTGGCGGGCACCGGCCGCTCGACCGGCTGCGTCGACGTCGGCGGACCCGCGGACATCACCTCGGCCAAGGCCGTCGTGGACTGGCTCAACGGCCGCGCCGCGGGCTACTCGGCGGTGGCAGGCGGCACACCCGTCACCGCGTCGTGGAGCACCGGCGCGGTCGGCATGATCGGCAAGTCCTGGGACGGCACGGTCGCCAACGGCGTCGCCGCGACCGGGGTGGCGGGGTTGCGCACGATCGTGCCCATCGCC
The DNA here is from genome assembly GCF_000564855.1 of Actinokineospora spheciospongiae. Lineage (GTDB taxonomy): Bacteria > Actinomycetota > Actinomycetes > Mycobacteriales > Pseudonocardiaceae > Actinokineospora > Actinokineospora spheciospongiae. The sequence continues at coordinate 10,088 of NZ_AYXG01000205.1, read as the reverse complement.
GCCATCAGCTCCTGGTACGACTACTACCGGGCCACCGGCGCCACCTTCCCCACCGGCGACCCGGCGGGCCTGGCCCGGGTCGTGGAGAACGCGCGGGGCGCGGCGGGCTGCGCGTCGGTGAAGTCCGCCCTGACCGCGGGCGCCCCCGCGAGCGGCGACCTGACCCCGATGTGGCGGGCCCGCGACTACGTCGCGGGCGCGGCGAACGTCCGCGCGAGCGTGTTCGCGGTGCACGGCCTCAACGACCTCAACGTGAAGGCGCTGAACTTCGGCCAGTGGTGGTCGGCGCTGCCCGCCTCGGTGGAGCGCAAGGTCTGGCTGTCGCAGACCGGCCACGTCGACCCGTTCGACTTCCGCCGCGCCGCCTGGGTCGACGCCCTGCACCGCTGGTTCGACCACTACCTGCTCGGCCTGGACAACGGCGTGCAGGACGAACCGGGGTCCACGGTGGAAACCGCCCCCGACGCCTGGCGCGACGACCCCGCCTGGCCGGTGCCCACCACCCCCACCACACTGCGCCCCACCCCCGGCACCACCGCGGGCGTCGGCACCCTCGGCACAACACCCCCCACCCCCGCCACCACGGCATCCTTCACCGACAACCGCAGCGACGAGTACACCTGGATCACCAACCCCACCACCACGTCGTCGGCCCGCGTCCTCTACCGCACGCCCCCGCTGGCCACCGAAGCCCGCATCTCCGGCACCCCGTCGATCACGATCACCGCCACCCCCTCCACCACGGCGGCCCGCCTCACAGCGGTCCTGGTCGACTACGGCCCCACCACCACCCGAGCCGCCCGAGACCCCGGCGAGGGCATCGCCAACCTCACCACCCGCTCCTGCTGGGGACCGTCGACCCCGTCGGACAGCTCCTGCTACCTCGACACCAGGACCACCACCACGACCAGCCAGCAGACCGTCATCGCCCGCGGCTGGGCCGACCTGGGCCACCACGCGGGCCTGGACTCCCGCCGCACCCTCACCCCGGGCACCCCGTACGCGATCACCTTCCCGCTGGCCACGACCGACCACACGCTCAAGCCCGGCCACCGCCTCGCCCTGGTCATCGGCAGCACGGACAGCCCCTACATCACCCCGGCGGGCACCAACCCCCGGCTGACGGTGGACCTGGGCAAGACCTCCCTGCGACTGCCGCTCCAAGGTACGGTCTGATCCACGGTCGGGTGATTCTCGAGCGCGGCAATCCGATGAGCACACGAAGACGGGCAGAATCGAACGAGTGTTCGACCTGAAGAGAACGGAGGGCCACCCGTGACGCGCGCTGTGGACGTCGCCGCCCACATCCTCCGTGAGCAAGGCCCGATGACCGCCATGAAGCTTCAAAAACTCGTCTACTACAGCCAGGCGTGGCACCTCGTGTGGGAGGAGGAGCCGCTGTTCACCGACCGGATCGAGGCGTGGGCCAACGGTCCGGTGGTGCCCACCCTCTACCAGCGCCACCGGCAGCGGTGGCAGCTGACGGGGGCCGACGACCTCGGCGGTGACACAACGGCGCTGACCGAGGCCCAGCGACGGACCGTCGACGTCATCCTGGAGCACTACGGGTCCAAACCCGCCAACTGGCTCAGCGAACTCACCCACCGCGAGTCCCCGTGGCGCGATGCGCGCAGCGCGGCAGGCCTCAGTGATGGCGAACGCGGCAATGCCGAGATCACCCACGCGTCGATGTACGAGTACTACGACGGCCTGACCAGCACGGACGCCCAAGACATCTGATGGGCGACCACCGAAAGCGACCCCGGGCGGCCGTCCTGCCCGCCGGGGGCCGCACCCCGCGTGCCGCCCCACGCCCGGACAGTGCGGATGAGCGGAAACCCAGGCGAGTCTTCACCCCCGCCGACCCCGACGGGAAGGTGATCATCCTGTTCAGCCGCGTCGACGTGGGCGGACCCTGGTGTTTGACCAGCATCGACCCGACAGACCACGCGACTCTGCTCGACCGGATTCGCGGTTTCGAGTCGATGCGGGTCCAGGAGGTGTTCTTCAAGGGAGACGAGCCGGGCAAGGGCTACCCACTGGATCGGCTGCCGTCACGCCAAGCCCGCGATCGGCTCGGTGAGCTGCAACTCGACGACCGGGACGAGATCAGCCGACTGCGGATCAGCGGCAAGGGCAGGTTGTACGGGTTCCGAGAGCGTGAACGTTTCTATGCGCTCTGGTGGGACCCGGAGCACGAGGTCTGGCCCAGCCGGAAGAAGCACACCTGACTCCCGATCGCCCGGACCGCACCGATTACCCTTCCGCCGTGCGCTTCGTGCTTGCCTCCCAGTCCCCCGCCCGGCTCGGCGTGCTCAGGGCAGCCGGGATCGACCCCGTCGTCCGGGTGTCCGGTGTGGACGAGGACGCCGTGGCGGCCGGGTTGGTGGACCCGGCTCCGGAGGCGCTGGTGGTGGCGCTGGCCGAGGCGAAGGTGCGCGCGGTGCTGGCCGACATCGCCGTCGAGCACCCGGAGGCCGTCGTGGTCGGCTGTGACTCGATGCTGCACTTCGACGGGGAGATGGTCGGCAAGCCCGGCAGCCCCGGGGTGGCCGCCGAGCGGTGGCGGCGGATGGCGGGCCGGTCCGGTGACCTGTTGACCGGGCACACCGTCGTGCGGTTGGCCGGTGGGGAGGTGGTCGGCACCGCGAGCGCCGCCGAGACCACCACCGTCCATTTCGACTCCCCCACCCCCGCCGAGGTCGACGCCTACGTGGCCACCGGGGAACCGCTCCAGGTCGCGGGTGCCTTCACCCTCGACGGCCTGGGCGGGTGGTTCGTGCGGCGGATCGAGGGCGACCCGTCCAGCGTCATCGGGATCAGCCTGCCGCTGACCCGTGCGCTGCTCACCGAGGTCGGCGTCAGCGTCACCGACCTCTGGCGCTGACCGGTCACGGGCAGGCGCGCAGGGCGGAGGCGGTGACCTCCACCGCCGGGTAGCCGGGCAGTTGTTCCGGCCGCGCGTAGGTCCGCGTGCAGCCCTGCTCGTCCCCGGCGAGGGTGAGGACCTGCACGAACACCCGCGGGCACGCCCGGTCGCACTGCACCGCCAGGACCTCCGGGGTGCCGTCGCCGTTGACGTCGCCCAGCGACAGCGACCCCGCCGCGGAGAAGAAGGCCTTGTTCACCGGGCTCCACTTGCCCGAGCGGCCCACGATGACCTGCCCCACCACCCCGCGTTCCCCGCCGCCGCGGACCAGGCAGGCGGAGATGCCCGCGGCCCGGCAGACCAGGGAGTCCGGGCCCAGGGTGACCTGCGACTCGGTCACGGTGACCTCGATGACCTGGCTGGTCGTCGGGCCGCCGATGCGCACCCGGCCGGACACCCCGCCCGGGTCGCCGATCAGGTCCAGGTAGGTGCTGCCGATGGCGGCGCGGCCCAGCACCTGGCACGCCTCGCCGGGGCGGCAGCCGTCCGGCCCGATCGCGTCGGCGGGGGTCGGTTCCACCGGCGGGGACGAGGTGGTGTCCGCGGCCGGGTGGCCCGCGGCGCGGTCGCGCAGCAGCGCGGCACCGCCCAGGGCCGCCGCGACGACCAGCGCGCACAGCACCGCCGTCAGAACCACGCCCCGGGGGACACGCCGACCCGCCAAGTTGTCACCCCCGCAGCAAAATCCGATGTCGGGGACCATTATCCGCGATTGTGGGCGTTCTCTCGGTCCCCGAACGGCCCCGTATCCGTAAACTCCCGGGCAGCCCGCGCGAATCAAGGAGGAACGGCGTGTCCGAGTCGAAGGCGCTGAGCAAGGTTCTCATCGCCAACCGGGGCGAGATCGCCGTCCGGGTCATCCGTGCCTGTCAGGACGCCGGCCTCACCAGCGTCGCCGTCTACGCCGACCCGGACCGCGACGCGCTCTTCGTCCGGCTGGCCGACGAGGCGTTCGCCCTCGGCGGCAACACCCCGGGCGAGAGCTACCTGTCGATCGACAAGGTGCTCGACGCGGCGAAGCGCGCGGGCGCGGACTCGGTCCACCCCGGCTACGGCTTCCTGTCCGAGAACGCCGAGTTCGCCCAGGCCGTCATCGACGCCGGGCTGACCTGGATCGGCCCGGACCCGCAGGCCATCCGAGACCTCGGTGACAAGGTGACCGCGCGGCACATCGCCATGCGCGCGGGCGCCCCGCTGGTGCCCGGCACCAAGGAGCCGGTCGGCGGCGCCGAGGAGATCATCGCCTTCGCCGAGGAGCACGGGCTGCCGGTGGCGATCAAGGCGGCGTTCGGCGGCGGCGGCCGCGGCCTCAAGGTCGCCCGCACCATCGAGGAGATCCCCGAGCTGTTCGACTCCGCGGTACGCGAGGCGGTCACCGCCTTCGGCCGCGGCGAGTGCTTCGTCGAGCTGTACCTGGACAAGCCCCGGCACGTCGAGGCGCAGGTGGTGGCGGACAAGCACGGCAACGTCGTCGTGGTCGGCACCCGCGACTGCTCGCTGCAGCGCCGCCACCAGAAGCTGGTCGAGGAGGCGCCCGCGCCGTTCCTGACCGACGAGCAGCGCGCCCAGATCCACAGCTCGGCCAAGGCCATCTGCAAGGAGGCGGGCTACTCCGGCGCGGGCACCGTCGAGTACCTCGTCGGCGCCAACGGCGCGATCTCCTTCCTGGAGGTCAACACCCGGCTCCAGGTGGAGCACCCGGTCTCGGAGGAGACCGCGGGCGTCGACCTGGTGCTGGAGCAGTTCCGCATCGCCGCGGGTGAGCCGCTGCGGTTCACCGAGGACCCCGCCCCGCGCGGGCACTCGATCGAGTTCCGGATCAACGGCGAGGACGCCGGTCGCGGCTTCCTGCCCGCCCCCGGCACGGTGACCACCTGGGCGGCCCCGGACGGCCCCGGCGTGCGGGTGGACTCCGGGGTGGAGTCCGGCACCGTCATCGGCGGGCAGTTCGACTCGCTGCTGGCCAAGGTCATCGTCACCGGCGCCGACCGCGACCAGGCGCTGGCCCGGTCCCGCCGCGCGCTCGACGAGCTGGTCGTGGAGGGCATGGCCACGGTCGTGCCGTTCCACCGGGCGATCGTCCGCGACCCCGCCTTCATCGGCGACGGCGAGGGGTTCACCGTGCACACCCGGTGGATCGAGACCGAGTTCGACAACACCATCGAGCCGTTCACCGGGGGCGCGGAGGCCACCGAGGACGAGCCGAGGCAGAACGTGGTCGTCGAGGTCGGCGGCCGTCGGCTGGAGGTGTCGCTGCCGGGCAACCTGGCGGTGGGCACCGGCGGTGGCGGTGCGGCGGCCAAGGCCAAGCCGCGCAAGCGCGCGGGCGGCAAGGCGGGCGCGGCGGCCTCGGGTGACGCGGTGGCGGCGCCGATGCAGGGCACCATCGTCAAGATCGCCGTCGAGGACGGGCAGGCCGTCGAGGCAGGCGACCTGGTCGTGGTGCTCGAGGCGATGAAGATGGAGAACCCGGTGACCGCGCACAAGTCGGGCACCGTGACCGGCCTCGGCGTCAACCAGGGCGAGACGGTGACCACGGGTTCGGTCATCTGCGAGATCAAGGACTGATCGGCTCGTAAGATCGCCGCCATGACGGGGCAGGGCCGGGACGCGGAGATCCGGATCAGCGCCGCCGAGCGGGACGAGGCGGTGCGGATGCTGGCGATGCACCTGTCGACCGGCAGGTTGGAGTTGGCGGAGTACGAGTTCCGCCGCGTGCGCGCGGGTGCCGCGCGCACGCGGGCGGAGGTCGACTCGCTGTTCGCCGACCTGCCGGACCCGCACCCGGACCTGACCGCCGCGGTCAGCCCGGGGCGGGCGCCGCGCTCCTCGGTGCGGACCACCGCCACCAGCGGGAACGGCCTGGTGGCGACGCCGCTGAGCGAGGCGCTGAGCACGCTGTGCGCGCTGACGCTGCTGCTGGGCATCCCGGGCTCGATCGTGCTCACGGTGTTCACCGGCGCCTGGTGGACGATCGTGGTCGCGGTGCTCGTCACGATCGTCTCCGGCACGCTGGAGGAAGCGGCCAAACGCCGACCCTGAGAACGGACTCAGGTGGTCAGGCCCGCTTTTTGCGTACCATCGACCAGGTGAGCGACTTCGAGCCATCCGGGATGCGCGTCGGCAACGCCGAGCGTGAGGACGCGCTCCGCCTGCTGGGTGAGCACATGAGCGCGGGCAGGCTCGACGTCGACGAGTACGGCGAGCGCACCGCGCGGGTCACCACCGCCAAGACCCGGGGTGAACTGGTCGCCCTGTTCAGCGACCTGCCCGCCCCGAAGCCCTCCTTCCTCACCGCGCCCCCCGCGGCCATGCCGCCACCACCGCCGGTACGCTGGGAGCGGGTTCGCCGCTCCTCTGGTGCGCTGGTGCCCGTGGTGGTGCTGGGCGTGATCGCCGCGGTCGTGCTGTCCCGGGGGATCGCCCTCCCGGTGGTGATCGTCCTGCTGGTGCTGTTCTTCCACTCGCGGCGGCCGGGTGGCCGCGGGTGGTCGCCGGACCAGCACCACCGCTTCCGGCACGACCACCGCCACCGCGGGCGCGACTGGGACGACCGCCACTGGGACGACCGCCGTGGCCGCGGCGGCCGCTGGCACTGACCGCCCCGTCGGTCGCCCCCGGGCAGTTGTCCACAGCGCGACCCGCCCCCGTACCCGAGTTGTCCACAGGTGGAACCGTTCCGGTCCCGGGTGTCGGCCCGACGCGCTAGCGTTGCCCGTGTGGAACCGGTGGAGATCAACGCGGGCAGGTACTACCTGCGCGCGCTGCGGGCGGACCGGCTGATCGACGACCGGCCCGCGCTGGTCGCGGGTCTGGCCGACCCGGAGTGCGCGCGGTGGCTGACGCACGTCTCCGTCTCGACCCTCGCCGAAGCGGGCGCCTACGTGGCCAAGCGGGCGCGCTCCTGGGCGGAGGAGACCCGGTTCTCCTGGGCGGTGGCCGAGCCGACGACCGGCGCCCTCCTGGGCGAGGTGCTGCTCAAGGACCTCGACCTGGACTCCGGGCTGGCCGAGGCGGGCTGCTGGGCGGTCCCGGAGGCCCGCGGCCGGGGGATGACCACCGAGGCGCTGGGCGCGGTGCTGCGGTTCGGCTTCGGCGCGCTGGGCCTCAGGGAGATCGCCTACAAGCACTCCCCCGGCAACACCGCTTCGCGCCGGGTGGCCGAGAAGCTGGGCTTCACCCCCGTCGCGGGAACGGCCGAGCTGAGCGAGCTGGTCCTGCGCAACCCGCGGGCGGGGTGAGGCGTTTTGCGGAACTGTGGGAAACCCGCGGGTTACGGAACTGGGCCGCGTCGGTGCACGTCTATGACATGACACAGTAATGGTCGAATCCGAGGGTGCGCACTCGCTAGAGTTGTCACCCCACAGGCAGGAAGGGGAGGCGTCGTGGCACCAGGCAACAACGGGCACGGGCAGGGCGGCCAGGGGGACCTGCACGGCAACCCGCTCGACGTGCTGAACGTGGCGCCCGAGGCGGTGCCCGGGCTGCGCGCCGCCTTCACCGCCGCGCTGTCGCGCATCGACGGCGAGCTGGGCCTCGACGACATCGGCCTGCGGGTCGAGCCGTGGGCCAAGGACCCGGTCAGCGCGGAGGCGGCCACAGCGGTCAACGGCCTCACCGCCGACGACCAGGAGCGGGCCGCGCTGCTGGCGCTGCGCACCTTCCGCGCCCAGTTGGACACGGCGGTGCACAACCTGGACAAGATCACCGAGCAGTACCGCCTGCTCGAAGAGGACAACTCCGCGACCGTCACGCAGAAGGGGTCGCAGGGTTAACCACCCGCGGCACTCGGGCGAGGGATCAGGCAGGGCGAGGGGACGGGCATGACCGAGCAGGCCACCACCACGACGGACGAAGCCAAGCGCTGGCGCGGCTTCACCCACGAAGAGCTGTACCGGATGCTGCACGACGGCCCGGGCGCCCCGGCGTCGGCCGACCCGTCGCGGCGCTGGGCGGCCATCGCCGCGGCGCTGACCGAGGTCGGTCAGGACCTGGGCGAGACCCTGGGCGCCACCGGCGGCCAGTGGGTCGGCCGCGCGGCGGGCGCCGCCTACGACAAGCTCGCCCCGCTCGCGGCGTGGGCGCAGTCCAGCGCGGTCGAGGCCGGGAACATGCGCCTCGTGGTGGAGAACCAGGGCGACCACATCGCCAAGGCGCGCGCGGAGATGCCCGCCCCCGAGGACGTGCCCAGCCAGCAGCCCGACCCGACCGCCGCCCCGGCGCTGGCGGTCGTCGGCGTGCAGACCGACGCCGAGCCGATCGAGGCCGCGCAGTCCGCGGGCGAGCAGACCGCGTTCGAGGTGATGGCCGCCTACGAGCTGAACACCACCACGAACCTGGCCGCGGTCGTCGGCTTCACCAAGCCCGCCACCCTGCTCGACTCCGCCGCCCTGCACCACAACCGCGGCGAGGGGGTCAACGGCCCCACCCACTCCGCGTCGTTCTCCGGCACCCTGAACACCCCGGGCTCCGACCAGGGCACCACGCACCGCCCCGTCCACACCGGCGGCGGCCCGCACGGCGGCGGCCACGTCCAGGTGGGTGGCCACGGCCCGAGCCAGGGCACCGGCCTGTCCCACGCGGGCGGCTTCCAGCGCACCCCGTTCACCCCCCGCGCCCCGCTGAGCCCCGGCATGCAGGTGGGCACCGTCCCCACGGGCGAGGTCGGCTTCTCCACGCCGGTCACCAGTTCCACCCCCGGTGCGAAGGACCGCGAGCGCAGCCGCTCCACCAACAACGTCGGCACGTCCACCCCCGGCGGCCCCGCCACCCACCGCGCCCCCGGCATCGGCGGCGGCAGCGGGATGTCCGGCATGCCCGGCTTCGGCGGCGACGACTTCAACACCGCGGGCGCGGCCACCGCGGCGGGCACCGCCGCCCCCGGCGGCATGAACCCCGGCGCGGGCGCGGGCGCCCCCATGGCGGGCGGCGCGGGCGGCGTGGGCACGGGCTCCGACAACCGCATGGCCCCCCGCCGCTTCGGCACCGAGGCCCTGGGCTCCAGCCAGTGGTTCGGCGACGCGGCGGAGTCGGTGGCGAACGGCACGGGCGCCAACCCCAACGACCGCCAAGTCGGCGGCCGCAGGCGCGACCTGAGCCAGACCGAGCAGAACATCGTCGAGTCCCACGACATCGACGGCGAAGACTTCCACCTCCCGCCGGGCGTCATCGGGGGCTGACCCCCGTTGACGGCACCAACCCCCCTCTTCGTCGAGTTCGAGGGCCGACCCCCCATCACCCTGTCGGCCCTCGAATTCGACGTGCTCACCGACCACTTGGGAATCGACCCACTCCCCCTGGTCCTCAAGGTCCCCTCCCCCGGCAAGACCACCCGGGAACGCGCCACCCTGGTCGCCCAAGCCTGGCAATCCCTCTCCCACCGAGGCCTGGGCCGCCCCGTGGACGTCGACCCCCGCACCGAATCCCTCCTGCGGCTCCTGCCTCGCCCGGACCGGGAAGTCGACGCCCGCCTCTGGCACGGCGGCCCCGTCCGCGCCCTGACAGCCGCCACCGGCGACAAGGCGGTCCTGGCCGTCCTCCGGGACAACCGGCTCACCCTCACCGAAGCCGAACCCACCGGCCTGCCCCGCCACGCCCTCTCCGTCCTCCCACCCCACCCCCCGGGCCCCGGCCACTCCGTGACCCTCCCCGCCCCGGCACTGGAAGCGGCCGCCAAGGCCCCCCACCCCGAGTTCGCCAAAGCCCTGCGCGCCCAAGGCCTCCGCCCCGCAGACGCCACCACCCTGGCCGAAATGATCACCGAGGTCACCGCCCACGGCCGCCTCGGCACAGCGGTCCGAGACCGCTGGGGCAAGCGCCACCGCACCCCCACGGTCATCAGCTACTTCGACACCCCCCAGGGCCGCTACCTCCAAACCCGCCGCCCCTCCCCCGACGGCACCCCCTGGGCCACGATCTCCCCCGCCACCCCCAGGAACCTCCTCCACCAGGTCACCGAACTCCTACACCAGAACCAGAAGTGACCAAAGTGGACTTACCCAGCCCCTGAAACCCCGGCCCGGGTGGGTGGAAGTGCTTGGCCCGCCAGCCACCCCCGAAACCGCCAGCCCCGCGAGCGAATGCCCGGGTGGGTGGAAGTGCTTGCTCAGCCGACCGCCCCGAAAACCGCCGGCCCGGCTACGGCCCTGCCCGGGTGGGT
>NZ_AYXG01000204.1 GCF_000564855.1 Actinokineospora spheciospongiae | reverse complement strand
TCACATGATCGCCACCCCCGGCCAAACACATCCACCCACCCGGGCATTTGCTTGGCCGGGCAGGCGGTTGTCGGGGGTGGCTGGTGGTTGTTGCTGCGCCGGTGGGTTTGCGGGTGGGTGTCAGGCGCTGTGGCTCACGGTTGGGGGGCGACCGGCCTGCCCTCGCGGAAGGCGTTGGTGATGGGCAGGCGGCGGTCGCGGCCGAAGGCCTTGAAGCTGATCTTGGTGCCCGGCGGGTACTGCCGCCGCTTGTACTCGGCCCGGTCGACCAGGCGCAGCACCTTGTCGATCAGGGGCGGTTCGAAGCCCGCGGCCACCAGGTCGTCGTAGCCGCTGTCGCCCTCTACGTAGTCGTCCAGGACGGCGTCGAGGAGGTCGTAGTCCGGGAGGGAGTCGCTGTCGACCTGGCCGGGGCGCAGTTCGGCCGAGGGGGGTTTGCTGATCGAGTTCTCCGGGATGGGCGGGGTCTCACCGCGCTTCTCCGCCTCGGCGTTGCGCCAGCGGGCCAGGGCCCACACCAGGGTCTTCGGGACGTCCTTGATCGGGGCGAACCCGCCCACGGCGTCGCCGTAGATGGTGGAGTAGCCGACCGCCAGCTCGGTCTTGTTGCCGGTGGCGAGGACCAGGTGGCCGTGCTCGTTCGACAGGCCCATCAGGGTGACGCCCCGGCAGCGGGCCTGCACGTTCTCCTCCGCCAGCCCGGTCAGCCCCAGCTGGTCGACGAACGCGGCGACCATCGGCTCGATCGCCTGCACCTGGTAGTGCAGGCCGATCCGCTCCGCCAGGTCCGCCGCGTCGGACTTCGAGTGGTCCGAGGAGTACACCGACGGCATCGACACCCCGTGCACCGAGGCAGCCCCCACCGCGTCGGCCGACAGGGCGGCCACCACGGCGGAGTCGATGCCGCCGGACAGGCCCAGGACCACCGACCGGAAGCCGTTCTTGCGGACGTAGTCGCGCAACCCGGTGACCAGCGCGGCCCACACCTCCGCCTCCTCGGGCAGCGGCTCGGCGATCCCGGGCGCGGGCAGCGGCTCGTACGCCGGGACCGGCTCGGTGGACAGCACCACCCGCCGCACGGTGAAGTCGTCGACGGTGTCCCGGTCCACCCTGGCGGCGTCGCCGGGCAGGTCCAGGTCCACGACGGACAGGTGCTCGACGAACTGCGGCGCCCGCGTCACCAGGTTCCCCCGGACGTCGACCACCATCGAGTCCCCGTCGAACACCAGGTCGTCCTGCCCGCCGACCTGGTTGACGTACACCAGCGGGGCGTCGGCCTCCGCCGCCCGCCGGGCCACCAGCGGCAGCCGGGCGTCGTCCTTGGCCCGCTCGTACGGCGAGGCGTTCGGCGAGACCACCAGGTCCACCCCGGCCTGCCCGAGGGCGGAGATCGGCCCGCCCTCCTGCCAGATGTCCTCGCAGATCACCATGCCCACCTCCAGCCCGCGCACCCGCACGATCTCCAGCGCGTGCCCGGACCGGAAGTACCGCCGCTCGTCGAACACCCCGTAGTTGGGCAGGTGGTGCTTGAACTGCTTCGCCACGACCTCGCCCCGGTGCAGCACGGCGGCGGCGTTGCGCGGCCCCACCTCGTCGAGGTCCAGGTACCCCACGAACGCCGCGACGTCCCCGCACCCGGCGTCGGCCAGCTCCACCGCGAGGTCGGTCAGCGCCTTCTTGGCCGCGGCGGCGAAGGACTTGCGCAGCGCCAGGTCCTCCACCGGGTACCCGGTCAGCACCATCTCCGGGAAGACGACGAGGTGCGCCCCCGCCTCGGCGGCCTTGCGGGTCCACTCGACGACGGTGGCGGAGTTGCCCGCCAGGTCCCCCACGGTGGGGTTGACCTGCGCGAGCGCGATGCGGAGCTGCGGCATGGGGTCATCCTCCATCATGTTTTCGCCCCACAGGCGAAAATGTGACCGGCGTCAGTGGGCGCCCCGATGATGGCACGCCCGCGCGGCCGCGACCCGACCAGCCGAGCCGGACCACTGAGGACGGTCCCCAGTGGTCTCCCCGGCGCTACCGGCCCGTCTTGACCTTGCGGATCGAGGCGCGCACGCGTTGCAGGGCCTGCTCGGCCTCGGAGTCGAACGGGTTGTCGTGGACCATGTACGTCCACGTGGAGGTGGGGCGCGACAGGCCCGCCGCGGCCAGGTCGGCGCCGTCCTCGGTGATCGCCACCGACTCCAGGGACTCCGCGGCGAGGGTGCTGATCTCCTTCATGATGCCGCGGAACTCGCCGATGGCGACCCGGTGGAACTCGTCGATCGGGGTCTCGCGGGCCAGGGCGCGCAGGTGGATCGTCTCGCGGACGTCGCCGAGGAACGCCAGGTGCTGCGACCAGCGCTGGTCGAGGTGGTGCAGGGTGATCTGCCGGGCCACCTTCTCCATGACCTCCGCGGTGTGCTCCTCGACCAGTTCCGCCCACCGCTGCGGGGCCTGCTCGGCCAGCTGCTTGGCGGCGAGGTCGGTGCGCAGCACGTCGTCGCGGTAGGCCAGGACCAGGCCGCGCTGGCGCTCGACCAGGCGGGTGTAGCGCCAGGTGTTGCGGTGGATGTCGAGGTTGACGCCCTCGGCGACCTTCTGCGCGTGCTCGATGAACCGCGCCGACGTCGAGTCCTCCAGCCGCCCGTCCTCGTCCGGCTCCGAGCCCGCCGTGGCCTCCGGGGCGAACTGGACGACCAGTTCGTCGGCCAGGCTGCAATAGACGACCGAACCGCCCGGGTCGCCCTGGCGGCCGGAACGGCCGCGCAGCTGGTTGTCGAGCCTGCTGCTGCCGTAGTGCCCGCAGCTCATCACGTACAGCCCGCCCAGCTCGGCCACCTTGTCGTGGTCGGCCTCCGAACCGCCCGCGCCGCCCAGGCGGATGTCGGTGCCGCGACCGGCCATCTGGGTGGACACCGTCACCGCCGCGTGCGCGCCCGCGTCGGCGACGATCGCGGCCTCCTCGGCGTCGTTCTTGGCGTTGAGCACGACCGCGGTCACCCCCGCCTCGGCCAGCAGGGAGGCGATCCGCTCGGACTCGGCCACGTCCAGGGTGCCGACCAGGATGGGGCGGCCGGTCTCGTGCGCCTCGACGATCTCCGCGATCAGCGCCGCCTCCTTCTGCTCGACGGTGGCGAACACCCGGTCGGCGGCGTCGACGCGCACGCACGGCTTGTTCGGCGGGATCACCGACACCTTGAGGTCGTAGAACTCGCGCAGCTGCTCGGCCACCGCCTGCGCCGTGCCGGTCATCCCGCACACCCGCCGGTAGCGGCCGATGAGGCCCTGCACCGAGATCGAGTCCAGCACCTCGCCGCTCTCGGTCGGCTTGAGCCGCTCCTTGGCCTCCACCGCGGCCTGCAACCCGTCCGGCCACCGTTGCAGCAGGGCGATCCGGCCCCGGGAGGTGTTGATCAGGTGGACCTTGCCGTCGCGGACGATGTAGTCGACGTCGCGGGTGAGCAGGGCCTGGGCGTGCAGGGCGGCGTTGACCGCGGCGAGGCGGTCGCTGTGGTCGCCGGAGTACAGGTCGATGTCACCGAGGGCCTTCTCCACGAGCTTCGCGCCGCGGCTGGTCAGCCAGGCGTTGCGGTTGTCCTCGTCGCGCTCGTAGTGCTGGCCGGGGCGCAGCGTGCGCACGATCGCGGCCACCTCGGGGTCGGCCTGGGCGTCGTCGGTGGACCCCGCCATGACCAGCGGCACCCTGGCCTCGTCGACCAGCACCGAGTCGGCCTCGTCGATCAGCGCCACGTCCGGTTCGCGGTGCACCAGGTCCGCCACGGAGGTGCACAGCCGGTCGCGCAGCACGTCGAAGCCGATCTCGCTGACCGCGCCGTAGGTGACGTCGCAGGCGTAGGCGGCGCGGCGCTCCTCCGGGGAGGACTCCTGGTCCACCCAGCCCACGGACACGCCGAGCAGCTCGTACACCGGCCGCATCCACTCCGCGTCGCGGCGGGCCAGGTAGTCGTTGACCGACATGACGTGCACCGACCGGCCCTGCACGGCGTACCCGGCGGCGGCCAGCGCCCCGGCGAGCGTCTTGCCCTCACCGGTGCCCATCTCCACGACCCGGCCCTGCAGCAGCTCCAACGCGCCGACGAGCTGCATGTCGTAGGGGCGCTGCTCCAGCGCCCGCCGCGCCGCCTCGCGGCCCAGCACGCACAGCTCGACCTGGGCCTGCTGGTCGAGCGCCTTGCGCTCCCGCAGCGCGGTGGCGGCGGCGGTCAGCTCCTCGTCGGACAGCTCGGCGACCTTCTCCTCCCGCCACCGCACCGAGGTCAGCAGGTCCTTGTACTTCTTCAGGTCGACCGTCGACGGCCGCTCCAGCAGTCGCTGGAACCCGCTCTTGACCCGTGTCAGAAACGCAGCCACGACTCCGGCCACCCCTTCGCTCCGCCGAACATCCCGCTCGAACAGTGACGCAATTCTCGACCCTGCCACCTAACGGTGGACCACGGCAGGTGAGTTCCGCGTCCGGGTGGCAGGATCGGGCGGGTGCGCAGTCCGACGATGGCCCTGATCGGTACCGCCCTGTCGACCCTGGTGCTCGCCGCCTGCACGTCGAACCCCGGCGCACCCGTCCAGGAGACCGAGCGTAAAGGCCCGACCGGCGTGGTGCCCGACGGGCTTTCCGCCTTCTACGGCCAAGCGCTGACCTGGGAGGACTGCGCCGACTACGCCAAAACGGACAACGACAAGGAGCAGTTGGGCAAAGACGGCCTGCGGTGCGCGCACCTGACCGTGCCGCTGGACTACGGCAAGCCCGACGGCGACACGATCACGATCGGCGTCCTGCGCAAACCCGCCACCGAACCCGACCGGCGGATCGGTTCGCTCGTGGTGAACCCGGGCGGACCGGGCGCGGCGGGCCTGTCGGCGGCGGCCCGGCTCTCCGGGGTCGGCGAGCTGAACAAGCGGTTCGACTTCGTCGGCTTCGACCCGCGCGGCGTCGG
Organism: Actinokineospora spheciospongiae; assembly: GCF_000564855.1. Taxonomy (GTDB): domain Bacteria; phylum Actinomycetota; class Actinomycetes; order Mycobacteriales; family Pseudonocardiaceae; genus Actinokineospora; species Actinokineospora spheciospongiae. Next base: position 3,109 of record NZ_AYXG01000204.1, on the reverse strand, counting down.
CTCCAGCGAACCCACGGTCCGCTGCCTGACCGACCAGGAGCGCGACGCCGAGCGCGCCGAGGACGACGAACTGGACACCTCGCCCGCCGGTGTCGCCAGGCAGGACGCGGAGCAGGAGGAGTTCGCCGCGAAGTGCGCCGAGCGCACCGGCAAGGGCGCGGCGATGCTGGCCAACGTCGGCACCCGCGACGTCGCCCGCGACATCGACGTCCTGCGCTCCGCCCTCGGCGACGAGAAGCTGACCTACCTGGGCTACTCCTACGGCACCCGCATCGGCACCGTCTACGCCGAGAGCTTCCCGCGCAACGTCCGGGCCATGGTCCTCGACGGCGCCCTCGACCCGGAGCAGGACGCGGTCGGCGAACTCGTCGCCCAGGGCGAGGGCTTCCAGAAGGCCTTCACCGACTTCGTCGCCTGGTGCGTGCAGCGCCAGGACTGCTCCCTCGGCCGCGACGCCAAGCAGGCCCAGACCAACTTCCAGCAGTTGATCCGCCCCCTCGGCACCCGCCCGGTCGAACTGGCCGACGGCCGCAAGCTCTCCTACGGCGACGCCACCACCGGGGTCATCCAGGCCCTGTACTCCGAGCAGCTCTGGGAGCCGCTCAACACCGGCCTCAACGAGGTCAAGCAGAACAAGGGCCGCATCCTGATGCTGCTCGCCGACTCCTACGAGGAACGCGGCAAGGACGGCCACTACTCGACCACCCAGGACGCGTTCACCGCCGTCCGCTGCGTGGACGACCCCCGCGTGACCGACCCGAACGTCATCCTGGAGGCCCAGCGCCGCTACAAGGCCGCCGCCCCCTTCCTCGACGACGGCAACCCGCCCACGGCCTCCCTCGACGCCTGCGCCTACTGGCCGGTCCCCAACACCGGCGAACCGCACCTGCCCCGGGTCGAGGGCATCCCCCCGATCCTGGTCGTCTCCACCACCGGCGACCCGGCCACCCCGTACGAGGCGGGCGTCAACCTCGCCAGGGCCCTCGGCGGCGGGCTCCTCACCTACGAGGCCACCCAGCACACCGCCTTCCTCCAGGGCGTCGCCTGCGTCGACGACGCGGGCTCGGCCTACCTGACCGACCTCGTGCTGCCCGAGGAGGGCAAGCGCTGCTCCGGCTGACCGCCGTGTGACCTTCCCGTCTGTCACACCGGGCGGGCCCGGAGCGAAGTGCTGGTCATGCCAGTCGTTCCCCGCTCCGCCGCGCGCGGGCCCGCCCCGGTCAACGCCACCACCGGTGACGCGGTGCCCACCGGGTGCCACCCCGGACCGGTGCGCCGCCTGCTCCCGGTCGTGCTCGCGCTGCTGCTCACCGGCGCCTGCACCACAGCCGTCCCCGGAACCGCCGTGCCCGGGAGCGTGGAACAACGCGGCCCGGTGGGCCCCGTCCCGGCCGGGCTCGACCGCTTCCACGCCCAGCCGCTGACCTGGCGCGACTGCCGCCCGTTCGGGACGAACGACGTCGCCAGGGGCGTGTTCGGCAAGCGCACCCTCCAGTGCGCGACGCTGACCGTGCCGCTGGACTACGCCAAGCCGCAGGCCCGCACGGTCGAACTGGGCGTGCTGCGCAGGCAGGCCGCCAAGCCCGACCAGCGGATCGGTGCGCTGGTCGTCAACCCCGGCGGCCCCGGCGCCTCGGGCATGGAGGCCGCGGCGGGCCTGGGCGCCCGCAACAAGGGCACCGAGGTCACCGACCGCTTCGACCTGGTCGGGTTCGACCCGCGCGGGGTCGGGTTCAGCGGCCCCGACGTCGTCTGCCTGACCGCGGCGGAGACCGACGCCCTGCGGTCCGCGCCGCCGGTGACCGACGTCGCAGGCTACGAGGCGCAGTCGCGGGACTACGCGGCCAAGTGCGCCGAGCGCAGCGGCGGCGCCGAGGTGCTGGGCAACATCGGCACCCGCGAGGTCGCCAGGGACCTGGACGTCCTGCGGTCCGCGCTCGGCGAACCGAAGCTGACCTACGTCGGCTACTCCTACGGCACCCGCCTGGGCACCGCGTACGCGGAGGCGTTCCCCGGCAACGTCCGGGCGATGGTCCTCGACGGCGCCGTGGACCCCGAGCGCGGCGTGGTCGACCAGGTCATCGGCCAGTACCACGGCTTCGACCAGGCCCTGGACGCGTTCCTGATCTGGTGCCGGGGCACGGGCACCTGCACCGTGCGGGACCGCAAGACCCTGATGGCCCTCATCGGCCGCGTCCATGCCTCCCCGGTGGCGGTGGGCGACCGGCGGATCACCGGCCTGGACGCCACCCGGGCCATCACCGCGAGCCTCTACTCCCCGCTGACCTGGCAACCCCTCAGCGACGCCATCGACGCCCTGGACGCGGGCGACGGCACCGCCCTGCTGGAGATGGCCGACAGCAGCTACGGCCGCCAACCCGACGGCGGCTACAGCGGCGCCACCGACGCCCTGATCGCCGTCCGCTGCGCGGACGACGAGCGCGTCACCGACCGCGCCGCCCTCCTCCCGGCGGTCGAGGGCACCAGGGGCACCTTCCTCGCCGCCGCCCAACCCGTCCTCCCCGCACTCGACCCCTGCGCGTTCTGGCCCGCCCCCGCCACCGCCACCCCCCACAAACCCCGGGTCGACGGCATCCCACCCCTCCTGGTCATCTCCACCAGCGGCGACCCCGCCACCCCCTACCTGGCCGGGGTCAACCTCGCCGAAGACCTCAAGGCGACACTGCTGACGTTCTCCGCCACCCAGCACACGGTGTTCCTGCAGGGCAACACGTGCGTCGACACCATCGGAGCGGCATACCTGGTCAACGGCACCCTCCCCGCCCCCGGAACCACCTGCACCCCCTGACCCGCCTACTCGACCGGACTCGCCACCAGCCCGGCGAGCGACTGCACGGGTGGGTGGATGTCCTCAACGCAGGCCGACCACCCCACAAACCGCCGACCCGGCGAGCCAACTGCCCGGGTGGGCGGATGCGCTTGCCCAGCCGACCACCCCACAAACCGCCGGCCCGACCAAGCGACTGCCCGGGTGGGTGGATGTGCTTGCCCAGCCGACCACCTGAAAACCGGCGGCCTGGCGAGCGAACTGCCTGGGTGGGTGGATGTGTTTGGCCGGGGGTGGCGATCATGTGACAGCCTGCCTGGG
>NZ_AYXG01000203.1 GCF_000564855.1 Actinokineospora spheciospongiae | reverse complement strand
CACAGCGGGAAACGTCCCCGTGGGCGCGCGGCGACGGCCTGCGGCATCCACCGACTCCTCCGGCCTGCGCTCCACGGGGAGGAACGTGCCGGACGGGGTGTACCTGCCTGATCCCGCCGCCTGCCTGCGGGGGTCGGGGGGTGGGTGGGAGCCGGGCGCCTGCTCGGCCGGGTGCCTGCGGCCGGGGTCGGCGGGGAAATCGGCGGGGGCGGGGCGGCGGGTGGCGGGGGGCTGATCGGGCGCGGCGCGGGTCGGGTCCGGGGCGCGGCGGGGCTGGTCGGGGTGGGGCTCGGTGGGGAACGCCGCGGCGGTCTGTCTGCGCTGGTCGGGGCGAGCGGACTCCGGGTGGGCGCTGGTCGCCTGCTGGCGGCGGGGGTCTTGGGCCGGGAACGCGCTGGTGGGCGGTTCGCGGCGGGCGCTGTCGGAGTCGATCGGGGCCTGTTGCCTGCGCGGGGCGCCGTCGCGGCGGGGGGCTTCGGGGTCGGGTGGGGCTTGTTGTCGGCGCGGGTCTGGTGTGGGGGGGGTGCCCGGTGCGGGTTCGCCTCGGGCGTTTTCCGGCTGGGACGGGAAGGCGCCGCTCTGCTGGGGGCGGCGCTGGTCCTGCTCCGGGGACCCGGGTTGGGCGCGGCGGGTGTCCTGGCCGACGGGGCGGGAGCTCTCCTGCTCGGCCGGGAACGCGGCGCCCTGCCTGGTGGGGTGGGCGCCGGGGGTCCGGCGGGGGTCCGGTTCGCGGAGGCGTTCCGCCTCGTCGGTGCGCAGGGGTCTGCCGCCGCCGGGGTTGGCGACCGGGGGGAAGGCGTCGGCGCGGGGGCGGGACTCGGTGCGGTTGGGTGGGGCCTGGCGGGTGGTGGGCCTGCGGGGGGGTTCGGCGGCGGGCTGCTGGCGGGCGGTTTCCGGGACGGTGCGCCTGCGGGCGGTGACCGGGCGGCTGCCCTGGCCGGAGACCACCGCCGGTTGCTCGTCGCTGTCCCACGACGGCTGCCAGTCCGGGTCCATGCGGTCGCCCTCGAACCAGCCGTCGGGGCGTTCGACCGGGGGTTTGCCGACGCGGCCCATCATCTCGGTGGAGGCGTCGCCCGCGGCGGTGATGCGGCGCAGGGGTTTCGAGCCGCGGTTCTCCTCGGCCACGCCGCGCATCCGGGTGGCCTCGGCGTGCAGGGCGAAGCGCTCGACGAGGACCTCGCCGCCGCCGAGGAGCTGTTGCAGGTGCTCGCGCATGGCCTTGAGCTCCTCGCGCAGCTCGGCGAGGTCGGTGCCCGCCTTCTCCTGCGCGGCGCGCTCGGCCTCGGCCGCGGTCTCCAGCTCGAACTCGCGCCGGGCGGCGACCTCGCGTTCCAGCTCCAGCTCGTAGACGTGTTGCAGGTCCGCCGCCCGCTCGGCGCGGTCCCCGGCCTGCCTGCGGTAGCGGGCGGCGAGGAAGGCCCCCGCGAGCGCGGCCCACAGCGCGGCGACGACCCCCAGCCGCATCCACTTGAGGGAATCGCTGAAGACGAGCACCGCGGTGGAGGCGAGGGCCAGACCCAGCGCCGCGACGAGCAGCAGGCGCGCGGTGGGGGCGCTGTCCCGCTCGTCGAAGGTGTCGGTCCGGCCGGTCATGCGCCCTACCGTACCGGGCCGTTACCTCGACGAGACCAAATGGATCTCACGTTGTTGATCGCCGATCATCGGGGTAGGGGTCGTCCGGGGTGCGGCAGCAGTGCTCCAGCCACAGCGCCGCGCCGATGAGGATCGCCGCGCAGGCGGCGCCGACGACGGCGCTCGGCACGTCCTGCTTGGCCGCCGACACCCGCGAGCTCTCCGGCAGCACGTACCCGAGCACGCCCAGCCAGAGGCCGAGCATGATCGCGCCGAGCAGGGACGACGCCTTCGCCAGCGCCACGGCGCGGGCCGCCGCGAGCGCCTGCACCGGTTTGCCGCCCTTGCCCCGGATGCGCGAGCGCAGCGAGTACCCCAGCACGGCCTCCACGGCGGCGAGCACGAGCAGGGTGAGCCCGGCCAGGGTCGGCAGCGGCGGGAGGGAACCGTAGAGGAGCCGACAACCGAAATACCCGATCAGGGCGCCGATTGCACCCGATGGGATGAGGTCGGCCGCCTTCGTCGCCTTCACCGCAGCTCCAGGTCGTCCCGGCGCCGCACGCCCGAGGTGTCCAGGGCGGACAGCAGGTCCCGCGCCGGGCCGCGCCCGGGCAGCACCGCGTCCGGTTCGACGTCGAGCCACGGGACCAGCACGGTCGCCCGCTCCGCGGTGCCCGGGTGCGGCAGCAGCAGTTCCGGGTGGTCGCTGGTCACACCGTCCACGGTGACCACGTCGACGTCGAGCGTGCGCGGCCCCCACCGCTGCTCGCGGACCCGGCCTGCCGCGTCCTCCGCCGCCTGCCCGCGGCGCAGCCAACCCCACCCGTCGAGGTCGGGGGACGAGACGACCAGGACGGCGTTGAGGAAGTCCGGCTGGTCGGTCACGCCCCACGCGGCCGTCTCGTAGACCGGTGACACGGCGACGAGCTCGGCCGCGAAGGCCTCGACCGCCGACCGCAGGTGTCCCAGCCGGTCGCCGAGGTTGGACCCCAGCGACAGCACCGCCCGGCTCACCGCGCCCCGCCCCGGGAGCGGCGCGACCGGCGGACCGTGACGGCCACGTCGGCGAACGACAGCGGGATCGGCGCCGACGGCTTGTGCACGGTGACCTCCACGGCGTGCACCCGGTCGTCGGTCATCTCGGCGTCGGCGATCTCGGCGGCGACGGTTTCGATCAGGTCGCGCGGCGGACCGGAGACGACCTTCGCCGCGCGCTCGGCCAGTTCGCCGTAGTGCACGGTCTTGGTCAGGTCGTCGGTGGCGGCGGCCTCGGCCAGGTCCAACCACAGCGTGATGTCCACCACGAACTCCTGGCCGTCGCGGCGCTCGTGGTCGAAGACGCCGTGGTGCCCGCGCACGCGCAGGCCGGTCAGCGTGATCCGGTCGGTCATCCGGCAGCCCCCGTCATGGCGGCCACCACGGCCACCGCGTCCAGTGATCGGTCGACGTCGTGCACCCGCACCCCCCAGGCCCCGGCCGCGGCGGCCAGGGCGGTGATCGCCGCGGTGGCGTCCTCCCGGCCGTCCGGTGGGCGCGGGGTGCCGTCCGGCGCGGCCAGCAGGGTGCCGAGAAAACGCTTGCGGGATGCTCCCACCAGCACCGGGAAGCCCAGCCCCACCAGGCTGTCGAGGTGGCGCAGCAGCGCCCAGTTGTGCGCGCCGTTCTTGGCGAAGCCCAGCCCGGGGTCGAGCACGATCCGGTCGGTGGCCACCCCGGCGGCGACCGCGGCGTCGACCTGCGCGAGCAGTTCGGCGCGGACCTCGGCGACGACGTCGGTGTACTCGGCGAGGGAGTCCATGTCCCGGCTGTGCCCGCGCCAGTGCATCAGGACCCACGGCACCCCTGTCGCGGCGGCGACCTTCGCCATGTCCGGGTCGGCCAGCCCACCGGACACGTCGTTGACCACCCGCGCCCCGGCCTCGACCGCCGCCTCCGCCACCCTGGCCCGGGTGGTGTCGACGCTGACTGCGACCCCGGCCGCGGCCAGCGCGCGCACGACCGGGACCACCCGCGCGGACTCGGTCGCCGCGTCGACCCTGGCCGCCCCGGGCCGGGTGGATTCGCCGCCGACGTCGACCAGGTCGGCCCCGCGCCGCCACAGCGCGAGGCCGTGGTGGACCGCGTCGTCCACGTCGAGGTAGCGGCCGCCGTCGGAGAACGAGTCGGGCGTCACGTTCAGCACGCCCACCACCGCGCAGCGGCCGGGGTCGGGGAGGGTCACCGGCTGCGCCCGTTGATTAGCTGCATCGCCTCCGCGCGGGAGGAGGCCGAGGTCTTGAACTGCCCGCGCAGCGCGGAGGTGACCGTGCGCGCGCCGGGCTTGCGGACCCCGCGCATGGCCATGCACAGGTGCTCGGCCTCGATGACCACGATCGCGCCGCGCGCGTCCAGCTTGCGCATCACCGCGTCGGCCACCTGCGAGGTCAACCGCTCCTGCACCTGCGGGCGCTTGGCGTAGAGGTCGACCAGCCGGGCCAGCTTGGACAGCCCGGTGACCCGGCCGGTCAGCGCCGGGATGTACCCGACGTGCGCGACGCCGTGGAACGGCACCAGGTGGTGCTCGCAGGTGGAGTACATCGGGATGTCGGTCACCAGGACCAGTTCCTCGTGGCTGACGTCGAAGGTCTTGTCGAGCACCGCGTCGGGCTCGGTGTAGAGACCGGCGAACAGCTCGGCGTAGGCCCGCGCCACGCGGGCCGGGGTTTCCCGCAGCCCCTCGCGGTCGGGGTCCTCACCGCAGGCGAGGAGCAGTTCCCGCACCGCGTTCTCGGCGCGGGCCGGGTCGAAAGCCGGGGCTGGGACGGCAGCCGTCCCAGCCCCGTTGTTCGTTGTGGTCATCGGTACCTCCGTCGATCGCGGCGGCCACACGCCGCCACCATCGCATTAGGAACCGTTGCCGCGTCCGTCGGAGTCCCGCTCCCGACCGTTGGGATCGTCACCCCGCGGCGGCTGACCCCCACCCTGGCCGGGCTGCCACTGCTGCGGCGGCCCGCCCTGCGGCCCGGTGGCCGGGGTCCACCCGGGCGGGGCGCCGTAGTGCGGCGGTCCCGAGTTGCGGCCGGGCTGGTAGGCCTGCCCGTACGGCGGGGGCGTCCCGTTGGGTCCGGGCTGCCCGTAGGGCGGCGGGGTCCCGTTGGGCGTCCCGTTCGTCGGCGGCAGCCCCGGGTTGGAGTGGGGCGGGCCACCGGGGAGGTCACCCGCGCCGGGGATGGCCGCCACCGGCGTCGGCACCGACTCGCGCTCGTTGTCCTCCGGCCACGGCTCGCCGCGCTCGATGGCCTGCTCGCGGCGGGTCTTGATCGGCGGCTTGTCCGACGGGGTGCGCTGGCCGAAGTCGTTGAACGCGGTGATCCTCGGCCGCTTCTCGACGTTGGAGAAGATCCGCTCCAGGTCCTTGCGGGTGAGCGTCTCCTTCTCCAGCAGCTCCTCGACCAGCGAGTCGAGGATGTCGCGGTAGGTGTTGAGCACCTCCCACGCCTCGGTGTGCGCGGCCTCGATCAGCGCGCGCACCTCCTCGTCGATCTCGTGCGCGACCTCGAGGGAGTAGTCGGCGCCGTGGCCCATCGACCGGCCCAGGAACGGGTCGCCCTGGTCCTGGCCGTAGCGGACCGCGCCGAGCCGGGCGCTCATGCCGTACTCGGTCACCATCGCCTTGGCGATCTTGGTGGCCTGGTCGATGTCGCTGGAGGCACCGGTTGTGGGCTCGTGGAACACCAGCTCCTCGGCCGAGCGGCCGCCGAGCGCGAACACCAGCCGGGCGATCATCTCCGAGCGGGTCATGAGCTGCTTGTCGTCCTCGGGGACGACCAGCGCGTGCCCGCCGGTGCGCCCGCGCGGCAGGATGGTCAGCTTGTAGACCGGCTCCAGGTCGGGCATCGCCCACGCGGCGAGCGCGTGCCCGCCCTCGTGGTAGGCGGTGATCTTCTTCTCCTTGTCGGAGATGATCCGGCTCTTGCGCGCCGGACCGCCGACGACCCGGTCGACCGACTCCTCCAGGGCGGCGCTGTCGATCAGCGTGCCGTTCTGGCGGGCGGTGAGCAGCGCGGCCTCGTTGAGCACGTTGGCCAGGTCGGCGCCGGACATGCCGACGGTCCGCTTGGCCAGGCCGTCGAGGTCGGCGTCCGGGGCGATCGGCTTGCCCTTGGAGTGCACCTGCAGGATCTTCTTGCGGCCGGTCAGGTCCGGGGCCGACACCGGGATCTGCCGGTCGAACCGGCCGGGGCGCAGCAGCGCCGGGTCCAGGATGTCGGGCCGGTTGGTGGCCGCGATCAGGATGATGCCGCCGCGGGCGTCGAAGCCGTCCATCTCGACGAGCAACTGGTTGAGGGTCTGCTCGCGCTCGTCGTGCCCGCCGCCGAGGCCCGCGCCGCGCTGGCGGCCGACCGCGTCGATCTCGTCGACGAAGATGATGCACGGGGAGTTCTGCTTGGCCTGCTCGAACAGGTCGCGCACCCGGGAGGCGCCGACGCCGACGAACATCTCCACGAAGTCCGACCCGGAGATCGAGTAGAACGGCACCCCGGCCTCACCGGCGACGGCCCTGGCCAGCAGGGTCTTGCCGGTTCCCGGCGGGCCGTAGAGCAGCACGCCCTTGGGGATCTTCGCGCCGAGCGCCTGGTAGCGGCTCGGGTTCTGCAGGAAGTCCTTGATCTCGTAGAGCTCTTCCACGGCCTCGTCGGCGCCCGCGACGTCGGCGAACGTCGTCTTGGGCATGTCCTTGGGCAGTTGCTTGGCCTTGGACTTGCCGAAGTTGAGGACCCGGTTCCCGCCGCCCTGGGCGTTGTTCATCATCCACATCAGCAGCAGCAACAGCAGGCCGAGCGGGATGATGAAGATCAGGATCTGGGTGAGGAACGAGTCCTGGGTCACCGCGGTCTTGAACTCGGTGCCGTCCGCGCCGATCAGGGCCTGGTAGATCTGCCCGGTGGCCCCGGCGGGGTACTGGGTCAGGACCTGGGTGACCTGTTGGCCGTCCTGCTCGACGGGTTGGCGGAGGGTGAGCTTGAGCTGCTGCTCCTTGTCGCCCAGCTCGGCGGTCTTGACGTTGCCCTTGCTGATCTCGGCGACGGCCTTGGAGGTGGGTACGGTCGTGTACCCGCGCGTGTCGTCGAACAGCATGCTGACGGCGAAGTAGATCAGCAACACTGCCAAGATCCACAGCAGCGGGTTGCGTAGCAGGCGCTTGCGGTCCATGCACTTACGGCCGCGGTGGCGGCCTCCACCCTCCCTGACTTGCCTGTGAGGGCAATGACGACCATTGCCCCACCGGACGGGGCCTCCGGTCCTCCCAGAGTACCGCCCGCTCGGGCACCCCCACCGGACGAAGTGCGGTTGGGCTGCCCGTTGACGTCAACGTCCGGCGACCGGACCGGGTTCCCGTCGGTCAAGCCCCCGCGGCGTGACCCGTGCTACCCGGTCGTCAGCTGTAGACCTTGGGGTCCAGCGTGCCGATGTAGGGCAGGTCGCGGTACCGCTCGGCGTAGTCGAGGCCGTAGCCGACCACGAACTCGTTGGGGATCTCGAAGCCCACGTACTTCACCGGCACCTCGACCTTGACCGCGTCCGGCTTGCGCAGCAGCGTGCAGACCTCCAGCGAGCGGGGGTTGCGCGAGGCCAGGTTCTTGAGCAGCCAGGACAGCGTCAGGCCGGAGTCGATGATGTCCTCGACGATCACCACGTCGCGGCCCGCGATGTCGCGGTCGAGGTCCTTGAGGATGCGCACGACGCCGGAGGAGGAGGTGGCCGAGCCGTAGGAGCTGACCGCCATGAACTCCAGTTGCACCGGCACCGGCAGCGCGCGGGCGAAGTCGGTCATGAACATGACCGCGCCCTTGAGCACCCCGACGAGCACCAGGTCCGCACCGGTCTCCGGGTAGTCCTTCGCGACCTGCTCGGCCAGTTCGGAGATCTTCTCGCTGATCTGCTGCTCGGTGATGAGCACGGAGGCGATGTCGCCGTCGTACACGGGTGTCCTCTCAGCTCTCCGACCGGTCGCAGGTCAGCCTGCCACGTGCGCGGCGAGCCACCAAACCGCCCGGCACGGCGATGCCCCGCTGGCCGCGCCAGCGGGTGATCAGGGTGTCGACGGCCCGCAGGTGGGCGTCGGTCAGCTCGGGTGCGCCCGCGTCGGTCAGCCAGCGCCGCAGCACCCGCCTGCGCAGCGCGGCGGGGGCGCCCGCGAGCCGGTCGACGGCCAGCCCGTCCGGCGACGGGGTGTAGAGGTCGGCGGCCAGCTCGTCGAGGGCGGCCAGGTCGTCCTGGAGCTGGGCGCCGGTCCGGGCGAGCGCACCGGCCACGCCGCCCTGCAGGACCTCCTCCAGCAGCGGCAGCACCTCGTGGCGCAGCCGGACCCTGGTGAACCGCGGGTCGCTGTTGTGCGGGTCCTGCCAGGGGGTGAGGCCCTGCGCGGCGCAGGCCAGCTCGGTCGTGGCGCGGGCGACGCCGAGGAACGGGCGGCCCCAGGAGCCGTCGCGGGCGCGCATCCCGGCGATGGAGCGCGGCCCGGAGCCGCGGCCGAGTCCGAGCAGCACGGTCTCGGCCTGGTCGTCGCGGGTGTGGCCGAGCAGCACCAGGTCGTCCCCGGCGGCCGCGCGCAGCGCCGCGTACCGGGCCCGCCTGGCCGCCGCCTCCACCCCGCCGCGCCCCTCGACCACGACGGGCAGCACGTGCACGGCGTCGAGGCCCAAGTGTTCGAGCTGGTCGGCGGCGCGCGCGGCGACCTCGGCCGAACCCGCCTGCAACCCGTGGTCGACGACCAGCCCCTCGACCCGGTCGGCGACGTGCCGGGTGGCGGCGGCCAGCGCGAGCGAGTCCGCCCCGCCGGACACCGCGACGAACACCCGGTCACCGCACCCGTCGAGCAGCGCCCGCACCGCCACCCGGGTCTCGGCGACCGCCGGGTGCGGACGGCTCACGGGGCGACGCGGCGGACCCAGGCCTGCGGGTCGCTCAGCTCCGCGCGCAGCGGCAGCGTCTCCGGGGAGGTCCAGATGGTGTTGAACGCCCGCATCCCCACGGTCTCGACGACCTCGGTGGTGAACTTCGCGCCGACCGCGTACTGCTTCATCTTCGCGTCGATGCCCAGCAGGCTGCGCAGCACGCGGTCGAGCAGACCTCCGCCCTTGCGCCGGGCGGTGAACCGCTGGCGGATGGTCCCCACGCTGGGCACCACGAGCGGCCCGACGGCGTCCATGACGTGGTCGGCGTGGCCCTCCAGCAGGGTCGACAGCGCGATCAGCCGGTCGAACACCGCGCGCTGGGCGGGCGACTGGAGCAGTTCCAGCACGCCCATCGGCCCGGCGGACGACGTCGGGTCCGGCTTGGCCCTGGCGGACTTGAGCAGTTCCGGCAGCCGCGACAGGGCGTTGTCGGCGGAGTCGTCGAGCCCCCCGACGAAGGTGGCGACCTGCTCGGCGAAGTAGTCCCGCAGCCACGGCACGGCGGTGAACTGCAACCGGTGCGTGCACTCGTGCAGGCACACCCACATGTCGAAGTCCTGCGCGTCCACCTCCAGCGACCGCCGCGCGGCGACGATGTTCGGCGCGACCAGCAGCAACCGCCCGGAGTCCCCCGCGAACGGGTCGTACTGCCCCAGCACGCGGCTGCTCAGGTACGCCAGCACCGCCCCGGCCTGCACCCCGGCGGTCCCGGACAGCACACCGGCGACGACCCGGCCCGACCGCGCGGGCAGGGCGCCGTCGGTCAGCGCCGAAATGCTCGCGGCGGCCGCGGCGATCCAACCGTCGCGGTCGACCACGTCGCCGTCGAGCAGCGGCAACCCGTCGCCGAGCCCGGTCAGCGCGCGCACGTGCCCCTCGGCCTCGGCGGTGATCGAGCGCAGCCGGGCCACCGAGGCGTCGGCCTCGCTCCTGGGCACGACCGGCCCGGGACGGGCCAGCCTGCGGGCGGTGGAGACCGCCACCGCCCAGTCGATCGGCGAGACCCCGGCTCCGGCCACGTCCGTGCTGGTCGCGTTCACACCCCCGAAGCTACCCGAGCCGAACGGCCCTCACCGACAACCGCAACCGCGCAACGTGGCCGCCACGGCGTCCAGCGCGGGCTGCGCGGCGCCCGGGTCGGAGCCGTTGGACATGAGCGCGAACACCAGCAGCCGACCGTCGGAGTCGAGCACCACCCCGGCGAGGGAGTTGACCCCGGACAGGGTGCCGGTCTTGGCCCGCACCCAACCCTTGCCCGCGGTCTCCGCGGGCCCCTGGTAGCGCCGCGCGAGGGTCCCGCTGCCCCCGGCGACCGGCAGCCCGCCGAGCAGCGGCCGCAGCTTCGCCGTGCGCGGGTCACCGCTGTCGGGGGAGGCGGCGACCTTGAGCACGTCGGCGAGCAGGGTGGACGTCACTTTGTTCAAAGTGGACATTCCACTGCCGTCGCTGAGCTGCACCGCGGAGGTGTCGAAACCGTTCTGCTTCAACGTGTCGATCACCGCCGCCGTGCCGCCCCTGAACGACACCTCCTTGCCGACCGCGCGGGCGACCTCGCGCAGGAGCGCCTCGGCGAGCACGTTGTCCGAGCGCTGCAGGGCGTTGTCGACCAGCTCCACGATCGGCGCCGAACGGACCTCGCCGAGCACCCGCGCCCCCTCGGGGGCCTTCACCACGGCCTTCGCGGGCACGGTCGCCCCGATGCGCTCGGCGAACTGCTCCGCGAGCGTGCGCGCCGGGTTCGCCGACCGCGCGGACACGGCCTTGGTGGGGTCCGCCCGCCCGCCGTCGAGCATCGCCGGGACGATCGGCGAGATGTACCCGGCGCCCACGTCACCGGGCAACCACCCCTGCGCGAGCGGGTCACCGGTGTACCGGTCGAGGTCGAGCAGCACGGTGTCGACGGGACCTGTGGCCTTCACCTGGTTGACCAGGTCGCCGAGGTGTGCCGCACCCGGGTACACGGAACTCTCACCGGGCGCCAGGGACGACAGCGTGACGTCCCCACCACCGACGATGACCACCGTGCCGGGCTTGTCGCCCTGCACGACCCGGGTGGTCAACTGCTCGGCGTGCGGGATCGCCAGCAGCGCGGCGGCCGTGGTCAGCACCTTGGTGGTGGAGGCGGGCACGAGCGGGGTGTCGGCGTTCCGGGAGAACAGCACCTCACCGGTGGTCGGGTCGACGACGGTCCCGGTGAGCGTGCCCAGGGCCGGGTTGCCCGCCGGACCGGCGAGCGCCGCCTGCACCCCGGCCGCCGTGGGCGCCGGGACACCGCCACCGGGGCCCCTGAGGGTCGGGGTGAACTGGACGGCCGCCGCGGGCGGCGCGATGTCCACGGCGGGCGTGCCGCCGCTGATCCCGAGCTTGTCGGCCACCCCGGGGACGAGGTAGACGACCCCGGCGCCGAGCGCCAGCACGACCACCACCGTGACGGCCACGAGCAGGCCGCGCCTGCGCCGGGGCTTGGGCGGGTCCTCGACCCCCGAGCCGGGTCGCGGCGGCACCCGGCGGGGTTCGGCGCGGGTGGCGCCGGACTCGGCGGTTCCGCCGGGCGCGGCAGTTCCGGCGGCTGTGGCGGTTCCGGCGGCCGTGGCGGTTCCGGCGGCCGTGGCGGTTCCGGTGGGGGCGACCGGTTTCGGGTCGGCGGAGAGGGCGGCGAGGCTGATCACCTGCGTGCGCTCCGCGGGCCGGTCCTGGGTACCGGTGCTGCCGGGCCGATCATGGACCCTGATCCGCTCCTGCGTACCGGTGCCGCCCGGCCGGTCCTGCGTACCGGCACCACTCGGCCGCTCCTGGACCCTGGTTCGATCCTGCGTGCCAGCGCCGCCTGATCGGTCCTGGGCCCTGATCCGGTCCTGCGTACCGGTGCCGTCCGGCCGCTCCTGGACCCTGGTCCGGTCCTCTGCGCCGGTTGGCCGGTCCTGAACCCGGGGCTGGTCCTGGGTCCGGGTGGTCGGGTGGTCGGGCGTGCGCCCCTGCTCTTGGGTGCGGCCGGGCGGCTGGTCCTGGGGGAGGCCGGTGGGCTGCGCGGGCCTGCCCGGGGCCTGCGCCCGGCCGAGGGGGGCGAGGCCGGTGACCTGGGTGCGTTCGGCCGGGCTCTCCGGCTGCGGCCGGGGGCCGTCCGGGCGGGTCACCGGGAGGCCGGTGAGCTGCGTCCGCTCGGCCGGGCCCTCCTCGGGAGCGCGCGGCCGCCCACCCGGGAGACCGCCGCGGCCGGGGGCGAGCCCGGCGGGACCGCGCCCGCCGTGCGGCCCGACGGTGCCGGGCACGCGGGACCAGCCGGGGCGGTTCAGCTCGGACGTGCGGTCGCCCTGCGGCGGCGTGGGGCGGGGGTTGGGCGCGGTGCGGTCCGCGTCGGGACGCGGGACGAACCGGGTCGGCGGCTCGGGCCGCTGGTCCGGGGGGACCGGCCGGGTGAACCGGGTGGGCGGCTCGACATCCGGGCGCCGCAGCTCGGCGGTGCCACCGCCCGGCTCCTGCCCGTGGAGCTCCGCCGGGTCGGGGAGGTCCGCGTGCTGGTCGTGCTGGTCCTCGTCCCGGCTGGTGTCGTGCGGGTGGGCCGCCGCGTAGCCGCCGTCATCGGGCAACTCGCTGCGGTCGGCATCGTGGCGCACGTCGTGCGGGTGGTCACCCACCGCGTAGCCGCCCTCATCGGACCGCTCGCCCCCATCGGCATCCCGGTGCACCTCGTGCGGGTGGGCCTCCGCCGCGTAGGCGCCGACGTCGGGCAGCTCGCTCCGGTCTGCATCCCGGTGCGCGTCGAGCGGGTGGCCGCCCTCACCGGGCAGCTCGCCCCCTCCGGCATCCCGGTGCACGTCGTGGGGGTGGGCCGCCGCGTAGCCACCCTCACCGGACCGCTCGCCCCCATCGGCATCCCGGTGGACCTCGTGCGGGTAGGTCTCCGCCGGGTAGGCGCCGACGTCGGGCAGGTCGGCATTGTGGTGCATGTCGTGCGGGTGGTCGCTCGTCGCATGACCGGCCTCGTCGGGCAGGTCGCGCTGGTGCGCGTCGTGGTCGGGGGCGGCGGTCGTCCGCTCAGCGGGGGTGTGTTCGTCTGCCCGCTGCTCGTCGGCGGCCGGGTGGGTGCCGCGTGGGTGGTCGGCTGTCGGGTGGTGGTGGTCGGGTTCGCCTGCTCGGCGGTTGTCGAGTGGGGGCGCGTCGGGGTCGTGGAGGTAGGCCTCGTGGTCGTCGAGGGCGTTGTCGTCGAGGTCGTCGACCAGGGCGTAGGCGTCCGCGATGTCGTCGGGGCCGACGCGGTGGACGGTGGGCTCGTCGTCGAGGCCATCGACCGGGGTCGTCGTTTCCCAGTTGAACGAGAAGGACGGCGGGCGCGGCTCCTCGGCACCGGAACGGTCGTCGGTGTGGGGGGCGGCGGGGTGCTCGGTTTCGCCAGGTGTTCCGGTGGCGGGGGCCGGGGCGGTGGTCTGGGCGTCCGATCCGGTCTGGGCGTCAGGTGGGGCCTGGGGGGCGGGGCGGTTTTCCGCCGGGGTTTGGAGGTCGGGGTGGGCGTCCTCGGGTGACGAGGGCTGCTCGGCGGTCGGTTCTCCGACCTCGGCGCGGTCTGGCTCGGCGTTCGGTGCGGCCGACTCGTCGGCCGGGTCGGTGTCCTGCGATTGCTCGGCTGCCTCGGCTCGCTCGGCGTTCCGGTCGTGCTCGGGTTCGTCGGCGTGCTCAGCGGGCTCGGTGAACTCGGCGGGCTCAGCGGTTCCGGCGGGTGCAGCGGGCTCGGTGCGCTCTGCGGCGAGGCCGCTCTCACCGCGTTCGATGCGCTCTGCGGCGGCGGAGCCGCTCTCACCGCGTTCGATGCGCTCTGCGGCGGTGGGGTCGCCTTCGCCGCGTTCCATCCCGGCGGGATCGCTCCCGCCCCGCTCATCGCCTTCCACCGCAGCGGGATCGTCCTCGCCGCGTTCGACGCGCTCCGCCCCAGCGGGGGCGCTCCCATCCTGTTCAGCGCGCTCCACCGCAGCGGGACCACTCTCGCCGGGCTCAGTGCGCTCTGCGGCGGGGCCGCTCTCGCCGCGCTCTGCCGCAGCGGGATCGTGCTCGCCGCGTTCGGTGCGCTCCGCCCCAGCGGGATCGCTCTCGCCCTGGTCGGTGCCTGCCGCGGCGGAGCTGTCCTCGCCCTGGTCGGTGCGGGATTCCGCGTCTTCGACTGCGGCAGGTTGCTCGTCTCCGGCCGCCTGTCGGGAGGCGGCCGAGGGGGCGGCGTCCGCGTTCGGCTCGGTGGGGGCCTGTTCGGCGGCGGTGGGGGCCGCGGTTTCCGGCTCGCCGGACCGCGGTCGCTCCTCGGTGGGTGGCTCGGCCTCGGGCCACGCGGTTCCGGGGGGAGCGCTGTCCCGCTCGGCACCGGCCGCGTCGGGGCCGGCGCCGGGAGTGCTCGGGTCAGCAGCCGCGTCGGGCCGGGTCTGGTCGGGACCGGGGGTCTCCTGGCCGGTCGGAACACCTGCCTGCCCGGTGTCCCCTGCCTGCGCGGGGCGCTCGGCGGACCCGGGCTCGGTGGGCTCTGCGGCGGTCAGTTCGTCGTCGCCCGTGGTGGGCCAGGCGGTCGGTTGTGGGGGGTTGCCCGCAGGTTCACCCGACTGTGCGACGGCTGCCGGGGGTGTCGGACCGGGTGCCGGGACGTGGGGCTCGTCACTCCCGGCGGCGTTCGGGGTGGGCGGGGTGGGCTCGTCCGGCACCGCGGGGGTGGTGTCGTCGTCCTGGGCGGGCCAGGCGGTGTCGTCGGCGCCGGGCCAGGCGGGGGTGTCGTCGGGCACCTCTGGGGGACGTTTCGGCAGGTCATCAGGTTGCCGCCGGTGCGCGTCGGACTGCTGCCCGACGGTGGGGTCCTGCTCGGGCACGCGTGGTCCTCCCCTGGTGTCCTGCGAACGTCACACCGCATCCGTCGGGATCGGTGCCTGCCGCCAGTCCGGTGTGGTCCACACTAGTGATGTAACAAACGCAGCCGAGACGAGCGAGGGACGGCGTGGAGTTCGACGTCACGATCGAGATCCCCAAGGGGGTCCGCAACAAGTACGAGGTGGATCACGAGACGGGGCGGATTCGACTCGACCGCACCCTGTTCACCGCGACGCAGTACCCGGCGGACTACGGCTTCGTCGAGAACACCCTCGGCGAGGACGGTGACCCGCTGGACGCACTCGTGCTGGTCCAGGAGCCGACGTTCCCCGGGTGCCTGATCCGCTCCAGGGCGATCGGCATGTTCCGGATGACCGACGAGAAGGGCGGCGACGACAAGGTCCTCTGCGTCCCGGCCAACGACCCGCGCACCGAGCACCTGCGCGACATCCACCACCTGGCCGAGTACCACCGGCTGGAGATCCAGCACTTCTTCGAGGTCTACAAGGACCTGGAGCCGGGCAAGAGCGTCGAGGGCGCGAGCTGGGTCGGCCGGGCCGAGGCGGAGGCGGAGATCGAGCGCTCGTACAAGCGGCTCAAGGAGTCGGGCCTCACCCTGCACTGAGGACCGGTGGTGACAGGGCCCCGCGCGTCGATGACCGGGGCCCTGCTTCGACCCGCCGCACCACCTGAGCCGTACTACCTGATCCGCCAGCGCAGCCAGCCCGCGTCGACCTCCGGGCGGTAGCGGTCGGCGAGCGGGCCGGTGCCCTCCTCCAGCAGGTCGGCCGTCTGCTCCAGCAGTTCCGACAGCCCGGTGGGCCAGCGGCCCGGTCCGGGTCCTTCGTCGAACTGCTCCCCGAGCGAGCCCGCTCCGCGCTGGTCGAGGTAGAGCAGGCCGCCCCCGCCGTCGACCGCGAACGGCACGAAGCGGCCGTCCCAGCCGGGCTGACCGGGGCCGGAGCACATCCGCCTGGTGTGGCCCGCGATCTCCCCCACCGACATCGGCCGGTAGGCGAGCGGCAGCACGAACCCGCCCGCGCTCGACCCGTCGTGCCTGCGCAGGGTCGCGACCAGGTCGCCGGGCAGTTCCACCCCCACCTCCCGCTGCAACGCGCTCAGCGCGGCGGCGGGCGCGGGGGCGTTCCAGCGGGCCGCGGTGCGCGGCGCGTGCACGGCCAGCCAGGTCTCGATGCGCGTCCACGCGGCGTCGACCCGGCGGGTGAGGATCTTGGTGGGTTCCGGCACGGTCGTGGACCCACCGCCCAGTCGGCAGCCCGGTGCCGGGGTGATGACCGGGGCCGGGGCGGTCACCGGCGGGGGTGGCTGCGCGCCGAGGAACCACGCGGCGGTGATGACCAGCCCGCCGACCAGGAAGATCGACAGCACGACGCGCACGTTCCCCCCAGTGGTCCCGGGCGCAACTATCGCAGAGCCGCGCACAGCCGGAGCACAGCCCTTCCCCAGTCGGGTCCCGGGGTCCGCGCGCAGCCTGTGGTCATGCACCCGAACCGGGAAGACACCCAGGCCACCGACCACGACCGCGGCCTCGCGTTCGACATGGCCACCCTCGGCCGCCGCCGGATGCTCGCGCTCCTCGGCGGTGCGGGCCTGGCCGTGCTCGCCGGCTGCGCCACCGCGGGCACCGGCGCCCCCGCGACGACGACCCCCGCGACCAGCACCGCCGACGTGGCCGAGATCCCCGACGAGACCGCGGGCCCCTACCCCGGGGATGGCACCAACGGCCCGAACGTCCTCACCGAGTCCGGCATCGTCCGCTCCGACATCCGGTCGAGCTTCGGCGGCTCGACCACCACCGCCCAGGGCGTCCCGCTCAAGGTCGAGCTGGCACTCGTCGACAACGGCGAACCGCTCAGCGGTGCCGCGGTCTACCTGTGGCACTGCGACCGCGAGGGCAACTACTCCCTCTACGCGCGGGGGCTCACCGGTGAGAACTACCTGCGCGGTGTGCAGGAGGCGGACGCCAACGGCAGGGTCAGCTTCACCAGCATCTTCCCGGCGGCGTACTCCGGCCGCTGGCCGCACATCCACTTCGAGGTCTACGCGTCCCTCGTCGAGGCCACCGCCGCGGGCGACCCGGTGAAGACCTCGCAGCTGGCCCTCCCGGAAGCCGCCTGCACCGCCGTCTACGCCACCGACGGCTACTCGCAGAGCGTCCGCAACCTCAGCCGGTCCTCCCTGGAGAGGGACAACGTGTTCAGCGACGGCTGGGACACCCAGCTCGCGGAGGTCACCGGCGACACCGGCTCCGGCTACACCGCCACCCTCACCGTCGGCCTCTGAATCGGGAAGAGCCCCGCACCTCGGGAGGTGCGGGGCCCTTTCGCGTGCCGGGTCAGTGCATGGCCACCGGGACCGGCGCGGCCGCGTCGGCTTCCGCGTCGGCGGCGCGCTCGATGCCGGACTTCATCGACAGCGGCACCTCCTTGAGGAACCAGATCAGCGCGAACGCGACCAGGACGGTGAAGCCGCCGACCAGGAACACCGTGTCCAGCGAGCTGGCGAACCCGGTCAGGATCGGTCGGGCCAGCGCCGGGTCCAGCGTGGTGAGGAACTCGGTGTTGTTCAGGTCGACCCCGGTCGCGGGGGAGAAGCCGGGGTTCTGCGCGGCCGCGGCCAGGAACGCCGGGTCGGTGCGGGCCGAGGCGAACGCGTCGGTGATGCGGTCGCCGACGACGCTGAACAGGATGGACAGGAACACCGCCGTGCCGACGGTGCCGCCGATGGACCGGAAGAAGGTCGCCGACGAGGTGGCGACGCCCATGTCCTTGGGCGGCGCGTCGTTCTGGACGACCAGCACCAGCGTCTGCATGTTCAGGCCCAGCCCGGCACCGGCGCCGACCATGATCAGCATGATCAGCCACAGCGGGGTGTCCACGCCGATGGTGGCGAAGGCGAACATGGACGCGGTGAGCACGCCGAGGCCGATGATCGGGAACTTCTTGTAGCGCCCGGTCTTGGTGATGATCGCGCCGGAGCCCATGGCGGCGACCAGGATGCCGAAGGTCATCGGCAGCGTCATCAGCCCGGAGGCGGTGGGCGTGGCGCCCTTGACGATCTGCAGGTACAGCGGCAGCGACATCATCATGCCGAACATGCCGACGCCCATGATGAAGTTGACGGCGTTGGTGAGGCTGAACATCGGGCGGCGGAAAAGCCGCAGCGGCAGCAGGGCCGCGTCACCCATCCGCTTCTCCACCGCGACGAACGCGGCCAGGCCCAGCACGCCGACGCCGTACATCAGGAACGCCCGGCCGGAGGCCCAGCCCCACTCCCGGCCCTGCTCGGCGATGATCAGCAGGGGCACCAGGCCGACGGTCAGGGTGACCGCGCCCCAGTAGTCCACCCGCTGCGGGACGCGCTTGTGCGGGACGTTGAGGTAGCGGGCGACCACGACCAGGGCGACCAGCGCGATCGGGATGTTGATCAGGAACACCCACCGCCAGCCCTCGAACCCGCCGAAGCTGTCCAGCCCGGCGAAGAACCCGCCGACGACCGGACCGGCCACACTGGACAGTCCCCAGACGCCCATGAAGTAGCCCTGGTACTTGCTGCGCTCGCGCGGGGAGACCAGGTCGGCGATGATCGCCAGCGCCAGCGACATCAGGCCACCGGCGCCGAGGCCCTGCACCGCGCGGAACGCGGCCAGCTCGTACATCGAGTTCGCGATGCCGGAGAGCACCGAGCCGAGCAGGAAGACGCTGATCGCGGTCAGGTACATCGGCTTGCGGCCGTAGATGTCGGACAGCTTGCCGTAGAGCGGGGTGGAGATGGTGGCGGTGATCAGGTAGGCGGTGGTGGCCCAGGCCTGGATGGTCTGGCCGTGGAGCTGGTCGGCGATCGTCTTCATCGCCGAGGACATGATGGTCTGGTCGAGCGCGGCCAGCAGCATACCGAGCAGCAGTCCGGAAAGGACGGTCATGATCTGCCGGTGGCCCAGTTGCCCGGGAGCGGCATCCGAAACCGTGGTGGACATCAGGTTTCCCCTTCGGAACGCGCCGGTGCGGCGCATTCGGTGATCAAGGTAGGCAGGTGGGTCTGGTGGTCGACCAGGAACCGCTCGAACAGCTCGACGAACCGGTCGAGGTCGTCGGGCTCCCAGTGCGCGACCATGCGGGCGATGGACAGCGCGTAGCGGGCGCGCTGTTCCTCGAGCAGCCGCACCCCGCGGTCGGTGACGGCCAGCAGGCTGGCCCGCCCGTCCTCGGGATCGGCGCGGCGCTCGACGAGCCCGTCCTTGACCAGCGCCGCCACCTGGCGGCTGACCGTGGACGGGTCGGAGTGGATCGCCTCGGCGAGCGCCCGCGAACGGCTCGGACCGAGGTGGAGAAGGCTTTTCAGCAGGACGATGGCCGAGCGGTCCATCCCGGTCTTGCTCATCCGGGCGGCGAAGCTCGCCTGCTGCTTGCCGAAGCCGAACAACGCGTTGGCCAGCCGGGTGCCCCGCTCCACGTTCGGCGGGGTGGGTTCGGCGGCCACCGCGTCCGGCTTCGGCGCGACCATGGTGAACCCCCAGTTGCTTGCAACACCCAATTAGTTGGTGGATACAAGCATGCACCGGGACGCCGCCGCGGGGCAACTCGGTTTCCTGTGACCCCGCTCGCAGCCCCGGCGCCGGGCGGCGCCGGGGCGAAGCGGACTATTCGTGCAGGTCAGGCCCAACCGGGCATCGAGTACCCGGCCAGCAGCTCGCGCACCTCGGCGGCCACCGCGGCCACCGCGGCGGCGTCGTCCTCGGCCCCCGCGCGCACCGCGCGATCCATCCACTCGGCCACCTGGGGCATCTGGTCAACCCCCAGGCCGCGCGTGGTGATGGCGGCGGTGCCCAACCGGATGCCGGACGGGTCGAACGGCTTGCGCGGGTCGAACGGGACGGTGTTGTAGTTCAGCTCGATCCCGGCCGCGTCCAGCGCCTTCGCCGCGGGCTTGCCCGCCACCCCCTTGGCGGTGAGGTCGACCAGGATCAGGTGGTTGTCGGTGCCCCCGGAGACCAGGTCGAAACCGCGCTCGACCAACGCCTCGGCCAGCGCCTTGGCGTTGGCGACGATGGCGTGGGCGTAGTCGCGGAACTCCGGCCGCGCCGCTTCGCCCAGGGCGACGGCGATCGCGGCGGTGGTGTGGTTGTGCGGCCCGCCCTGCAACCCGGGGAAGACGGCCTTGTCCAGCGGCTTGGCGAACTCCGCGTCGGACATCAGCATCGCCCCGCGCGGCCCGCGCAGGGTCTTGTGCGTGGTGGTGGAGATGATCCGCGCGTGCCCCACCGGCGAGGGGTGCGCGCCCCCGGCGACCAGCCCGGCGATGTGGGCGATGTCGGCCACCAGGACCGCGTCGACCTCGCGGGCGATCTCGGCGAACCCGGCGAAGTCGATCGTGCGCGGGATCGCCGTGCCACCGCAGAAGATCAGCTTGGGCCGCTCCCGCAGCGCCACCTCGCGCACCTCGTCGAGGTCGACCCGCCCGGTGTCGCGGCGCACGCCGTAGCGCACGGCGTTGAACCACTTACCGGTCGCCGAGACCGACCAGCCGTGGGTGAGGTGCCCGCCCGCGGGCAGCGCCATGCCCATCACGGTGTCGCCGGGCTCGGCCAGCGCGAGGTAGATGGCGAGGTTCGCGGGCGAACCGGAGTAGGGCTGCACGTTGGCGTGGTCGACGCCGAACAGGGCCTTCGCCCGGTCGACCGCCAGCGTCTCGATCGGGTCGACGAACTGCTGGCCCTCGTAGTAGCGCTTGCCCGCGTACCCCTCGGAGTACTTGTTGGTCAGGACGGTGCCGGTCGCCTCCAGCACCGCCCGGGAGACGTAGTTCTCGGAGGCGATGAGCCGGATCTTCTCGAACTGGCGCTGGGCCTCGCCCTGCACGAGGGCGGCCACGTCTGGGTCGGCTGCGGTGAGGGCGGGGACGTCGGGCTGGTGCACGGGCGGGCCTTTCTGCGCGCGGCTGGTCGTCGCGCGGAACACCCAGGCGTTCGGTGCCGTCCTCCGCCCAGGACCGCTCCCCGGTGGTCGATTCCACCCGCTGCACGCCAGTCACGGCCCTGGGTTCCCACGATAGCACCTGGCGCAGCTATGTTACCGGCGAGTAATGTTCGGGGCATGAGCACCGAGTACGCGTGGGTCGCCGACGCGATGAAGCAGTCCGTCCCCTGGGTCAGCACCGCGGGCGTCGAGTTCACCGAGGTCGCCGCCGACCGCGTCGTCTGCACCCTCCCCGACGTCGAGTCGCAGCGAAACCACGTCGGCGGACCGCACGCCGCGGTCATGTTCGGCCTCGCCGAGACGGCCTCCGGCGCGGTCGGCCTGGCCGCCTTCAACCAGGTCATGTCCCGCGCGACGCCGCTGGTGGTGAAGTCGGAGATCCAGTACAAGAAGCTGGCCCTCGGCGCCCTCACCGCCGAGGCCGTGCTGACCCGCCCGGCCGCCGAGGTCGTCGCGGAACTGGAGGCGGGCACCCGCCCCGAGTTCACCGTCGCCTGCACCATCACCAACGCCGAGGGCGTCACCACGGCGCTGATGGACGTCGTCTGGACGTTGAAGCCGAACAAGCAGTAGGCGCTACGACGGCGAGCTGGGGCGTGGCAGGCGCAGGGCCACGTCCAGCTCGGCGTGCGCCTCGGGGTGCTCGGCCCACCAGCGGGCGTAGGTCGGGTTGCGGTCCACGATCGACCGGTAGGCGTGCGCCACGCAGGAGAACACCTCCTGCCGCCGCGCGCCCAGCGGACCGTCCAGCCGGATCACCAGCACGACCGGCAGCGTGAGCACCGACCCGCTCAGCGGCCGGATCACGAACCCCGGCCCGCCCAGCGACGCGGGCTGCGCCAGGCACACCGCGCCCGCCGCGGCCAGCGCCATCGCCGTGCGGCCCTCGGTGACGTGGTGGGTGATCCGCGGGGTGAACCCGACCGCCTCGCACGCGGCCCGGAAGCGCAGCCGCATGCAGTCCTGGTCCGGGGGCGGCACCACCCAGTCCAGGCCCGCCAGGTCGGCGAGGTCGACCTCGTCGCGCGAGGCCAGCGGGCTGTCGGAGCTGAGGGCGACGAACTGCGGCTCCTCGACGATCGTGCGCACCTCGACGTCGCGCAGCGCGCGGTTGTCCATGCCCTCGAACCGCTCGAACACCGCCAGGTCCGCCTGCTTCGACGAGATCAGGTCCAGCAGCGCGGGCCCGGAGGAGTCGATCTCCGTGCGGAGCTGCGAGCAGCGGACCCACGCGCGCAGCTCCGCGATCAGCGCGCTGGCGAACAGCATCGGCGTGGCGGCGACCACCAGCGGCGCCTCGGCCGGGTCCGACCGGTGCGACCGCGCCGAGGCCAGCAGCACAGCCATGTCCTCCAGCACCACCCGCGCCGAGCGGACCACACCGCGGCCCAGCTCGGTCGGCACCGAGCCGTGCGCGGAGCGGACGAACAGCTCGCCGTCGAGCAGCCGCTCGATGGAGCGCAGTTGCGCGGTCAGCGCGGGTTGGGTGACGCCGAGGCGGATCGCCGCCTTCGACACGCTGCCCTCCTCGGCGATGGCGCAGATCGCCCGCAGGTGCCGCAGCTCCAGTTCCGCCATAGCACCCGTTGATACCCCTGACCACCGGCACCGCGCCAGGGGCACCGCCGACCTCACACGGGTTCGGCGCCCTCGGCGTGCCTGCGGGCCAGGTCGCGGTAGATGTCGGCGTTGTGGTCGACGAACAGCTTCGGCACCCCGTCCAGCGGGACCATCCGCTTGGCGGGCACGCCCATGGCGACCACCTCGGGCGGCACGTGGGTGCCCGGCCCGACCATCGCTCCCGCCGCGACCAGGGCCCGCGCGCCGATGACCGCGCCGTCCTGCACGGTGGCGCCGTTGCCGATCAGGGCCTGCTCGCCGATGGTGCAGTCGTGCACCACGCACAGGTGGCCGATGGTGGCGTTGCGGCCCACCTCGCAGCCGTCGGTGTTGGTGTGGATCACGGAGTTGTCCTGCACGTTGGCGCCCTCGCGCAGCACGACCGGCCCGAGGTCGGCGCGGATGACCGCGCCGTACCAGACCGAGGCGCCCGCCTCGACGGTCACGTCCCCGACCAGCGTCGCGGTGGGGGCGATCCACGCGGTCGGGTGCACGCGCGGGCTCTTGCCTTCGAACGAGAACATCGGCATGGGGGTCACAGTAATGTCGGCGGTGTGAAGCTCGATTCGGGTGGTTACGCCGACACCGTGTCCCAGGCCGCGGACGCGGTGGTCGCCGCGGAGCGGGCGGGCTTCGACGGGGCCTGGGTGGCCGAGACGCGGCTCGACCCGTTCGTCGCGCTGGCCGTGGCGGCCGAGCGCACCGAGCGGATCGAGCTGGTCAGCGGCATCGCGGTGGCCTTCGCGCGCAACCCGATGACGGTGGCGGTCGCGGCGAACGACCTGCACCTGCACTCCGGCGGCCGGTTCGTGCTGGGGCTGGGCTCGCAGGTCAAGCCGCACATCACCAAGCGGTTCGGGATGCCGTGGTCGGCCCCGGCGGCGCGGATGCGCGAGTTCGTGCTGGCCGTGCGCGCCATCTGGGCGGCCTTCGAGTCCGGCGACCGGCTCTCGTTCACCGGCGAGTTCTACCGGCACACGCTGCTGACACCATTCTTCAACCCCGGCCCGAACCCGCACGGCAACCCCCGGGTGCTCCTGGCCGCCGTCGGCGAGCGGATGACCGAGGTGGCTGGCGAGGTCGCCGACGGGGTGCTCTGCCACGGCTTCTCCACCGAGCGGTACCTGCGCGAGGTGACCCTGCCCGCGTTGGAGCGCGGCCGGGCCAGGGCGGGCAAGCCCCTGGCGGGCTTCGAGGTCAGCGGTCCGTCGTTCGTGGCCACCGGCGCCACCGACGAGGAGTTGGCCACCGCCGTCGCCGAGGTGCGCGGGCAGATCGCCTTCTACGGCTCCACCCCCGCCTACCGGGGCGTGCTGGAGCTGCACGGCTGGGGCGGGTTGCAGGACGACCTCAACGCGCTGGCCAAGCGCGGCCGGTGGGCCGAGATGGCGGGCCTCGTCGACGACGAGGTCCTGCACGCCTTCGCCGTGGTCGGCTCCCCGGCCGAGGCGGCGGCGGAGGTCCGGCGCCGCTTCGGCGACGTCGTGGACCGGTTCACCCTGACCACGTCCGGGGCGCCGGACCCGGCCCGCTGGAGCGCGGTCCGCGCCGCCCTACGCGAAGCGGACCAGGGCGGCGCCGACTAGGACGAAGAACACCAGCACCACCAGCGTCCCGGAGCTGCCGCCGGTCGAGCTGGTGACGATCTGGTCGACCGCGCCGGTGAGCACGACACCGCACTCGGCGGTGATGGTGTGCCTGCCCGGCTCGACCCTGGTGAACTCGACCCCGGCGGTGAAGCCGCCGGTGGCGTCGGCCGTGGTGGAGCCGACGCGCTGACCGCCCGAGGTGAGCACGACCGGGGCGCCCGGGGTGCAGCCCTCGCCCTCGGCGGAGAGGTCGTCGCCGGGTTGCACGCTCTCCCGGTCGAGGCGCAGGTCCCCCTCGGGGGCGTCGGCGGTGGTGATCGGCGGGAGCGTGGTCGAGGTCGTCGGCGCCGTGGTCGTGGTGGTGGTCGGCACAGTGGTCGTGGTCACCGGGGCGGTTGTCGTGGTGGTGCGCGGCGAGGTCGTGGCGACCGGTGGGGTCGTGACCCGCGGCGGGGTGGTCGGGGTGACGACGGGTGGCGGGGTCGTGGTGACCGGCGGGGTGGTCGGCGCGGTGGTGGTGGGCTTGGTGACGGTGAAGCGGGTGACCGACGTGTACCTGTCGCAGGTGAGGGTGATCGCGTAGGTGTTCGGCGTGGCCGAGGCGGGGGCCACGACGCCGACCTGGAGGTTCGGGTACGGGGTGGGCGGGATCGTGGTCAGCGCGGTGCTGAACGTGACGGTCTTGCACAGGGCGCCCGCGTTGGAACCCCAGTGGACGGTGAAGGCGGTGCCCGCCGGGCCGGAGGTGGGGCTGACCGAGGAGGAGAAGGTCGGCTGCTGCGCCCGCTCGACGGGCTGGGCCTGCGCCGGGCCGCCCGACAAGCCGACGACCATCACGGCGACGCCCGCTGAAGCGATTCCCACAGGGACGATTCCCAGAGTGCGCACGACCACTTCCCTCGCTCGATGGAACGCCCCGGCGACGACCTGCGTCGCTGTAGCATTCCGCGTCAATCGGGCCCGCCTGAACCGGAGTCATCCCATGGGACGTTTTGTCGGCACGGCGGTTGCCCTCGTGACGGTGCTGGCCTTCGGCGCCGCCCCGGCCGCCGCCCAGGGGTCGGATGATCCGCTCCGGGTGGTGGTCACCGTGGACGGTGAGGACATCACCGGGCGCACCGTCACCTTCGACCCGGCGAGGCCCGTCGAGGTCTCGCTGACCGTGCGCAACCCCGGCGCCGCCAAGCAGGAGGTCCGCCTGGTGCGGATCACCGGCGTGGCGCTCGCGCTGACGTTCTTCTCCTACGACACCACGGTCCCGTTCGAGGTGCCCTCACGCGGGCAGGTCACCCGCACCTTCCCGCTGGACGTGCGCGACCTCGACGGCCAGGCGATCGGGCTGCTGCCGACGACGGTGGCGCTGCTCAGCGAGGACCGGGTGGAACTGGCCAGCTCGGACACGGTGGTCGACGTGCGCGGGTCGTTCTGGTCGGTCTACGGCGTCTTCGGCGTCGCGCTGCTCGTGCTGACGGCCCTGGCCTGGACCGGCGCGCTGCTGGCGCTGGCCCAGCACCGCCTGTCCGCCAACAGGTTCCGGCGCGCGCTGCGGTTCCTGCCAGCCGGGGTCGGCACCGGGCTGGTGGCGGTGGTGACGCTGTCGGTGCTGCGGCTGGTGCCGCCGGAACCCGAGGTGGAGATCCCGATCGTGCTCGGCGCCGCGCTGATCGGCCTGCTGCTCGGCTTCCTCACCCCGCACCCCGCCCCCGCGGGCTCCCCGGACCCGACCGGTGACGGCCCGACGGTGGCGCTGACCCGGGAGTGGACCCGATGAGCGCTCCGGCCGGGTTGGCGGCGGCGCTGCCGCAATATCAGGTGGGACCGGTCATCGGCTCCGGCGGCATGGGCGTGGTGTTCTCCGGGGTGCACCGTTCCCTGGGCAGGCAGGTGGCGATCAAGCAACTGCCCGCGGCGGTGGCGGGCGACCCCGACGTGAACGCCCGGTTCGACCGGGAGGCGCGGGTGCTGGCGGGCCTGGACCACCCGCACATCGTCCCGGTCTACGACTACGTCCAGACCGGCACCGACAACCTGCTGGTGATGGAGAAGCTGGACGGCGGCACGGTCCACGACGCCTTCCGCGGACGCGGGCTGACCGGCGAGCAGTCGTGCGCGATCGCGCTGGCGGCGCTGGCCGGGCTGCACGCCGCGCACACCGCCGGGGTGCTGCACCTGGACGTGAAGCCGAAGAACCTGCTGTTCACCTCGGCCGGGGTGGTGAAGGTGGCCGACTTCGGCATCGCCCAGGTCGTCAGCGAGGGCGCCACCCTGATGACGCACGCGGGCGAGGTGCTGGGCACCCCCGCCTACATCGCCCCGGAACAGGCCATGGGCAACGCCCTGTCGCCCGCGGCCGACCTCTACGCCACCGGCACGGTCCTCTACGAACTCCTCTGCGGCGACCTGCCGTTCGACCGCACCCGGGGCGCGGTGAGCATGATGCGCCAGCGGATGTTCACCGACCCGCGGCCGCTGCCCCGCGTGCCCGCCCCGCTGTCCACAGTGGTCATGCGCAGCCTGGCCAGGGACCCCAGGCACCGCTACCGCGACGCCGAGGCGTTCGCCGTCGACCTCGGCGCCGCGGCCACCGCCGTGTTCGGCCGCGGCTGGCTGGAACGAGCGGGCATCCCGGTGCACCTGGGCCCGCGCGTCCTGGGCTCGATCGCCGACCAACCCGGCCCGGACAACCCGACAGCGGTCACCCGACCGGTCCGCGGCACCGCCGCCCCGGAGCCCACCAGGGCGATCCGGCCCGCCGACCTGCGCCCGGCCGCCGAGGTGCTGGGCCGCCCCGGCCGGTCCCCCCTGTTCCCCGGCCTGGTCGCCGCCGTGGCCCTGCTGGTGATGCTCGCCCTGCCGTTCCTGGCCCCCGAGACCCTGGCCCACCCCGGCACCGCCGACACCCTCGCGATCGACGGCAAACCCGCGGTGACCCCCGTCTCCCTGGACCTGAGCAGGCCGTTCACCGTCACCGGCGCCCCGGCCCCCGCCACCCTCCGGTTCACCCTCAGCGCCGCCGGGGTCGACCTGGACACGGTCGAGGTGCCGGTCACCCCGAACCCGGACGGCACCTTCACCGCCACCGTCGAACCCCGGCCGCTCACCCGCTGGCTCGTCGGCGGCGCCGCCACCGGCACCCTGGACACCGGCACGGGCGAACCCCAGCGGTTCGCGGTCCGACCGCCGCAGACCCCGATCGCCAGCGCGATGGGCGGCGGCAGCCTGCTGCTGGCCCTGTTCGCCCTGGCCTACCTCGAATCGGTCATGCGCACCCTCCGCCGCGGCCACCGCCGCCCGGCCGCCCCGGTCGCCGCGCTCCCGCTCGGCGCCGTGCTGGGCCTGGGCGTGTGGCTGTTCGTCTCCACCCTGGGTGCCCGCGAGCCGTCCGCGGGGTACGCCACCGGGGCCGCGGTCGCGGGCGCCCTCGGCGCGGCCGCCCTGGTCCTGGCCACCGCGTGGTCGGCCCGCCGCCGGGCGTCCTGAGGCGCGGCCTCAGGCGAGGCGGTTGCGCAGGCTGTCGACCATGTCCCGTTCGACGTCGGCGAGGCTGATGCCCGGGTCGCGCAGGTGGGTGTGCACGACCTCGGCCGGGGTCGGCTGCGCGGTGGCGTCGGGCCAGGAGGCCGGGTCCCAGAGGGCGGAGCGGACGAACGCCTTCGGGCAGTGCGTGAACACCTCGTCCGGCCGGACCACCAGCGCCGCCCTGGGCGCCTTGCCGACCGCGGTGAGCGACGCGAGCAGTTCCGGCCGCCTGCTCACGCACGCCGCCCCGTTGACCCGCAGCGTCTGCCCGCGCCCGGGGATGATGAACACCAAACCGACCCGCCCGGTCACCACGACGTTGCGGAAGGTGTCGATCCGCCGGTTGCCGGTGGCGTCCGGGACGACCACGGTCCCGTCACCGAGCACCGACACGAACCCCGGCGGCCCACCGCGCGGCGAGACGTCGCAGCGGCCGTCGGCGTCGGCGCTGGCCACGAACACCAGCGGCGCCAGCGCGATCAGCCACCGAGCCATGTCGTCGACGGTGTCGATCTCCTTGCCCCTGCCCTGCCCCGCGGGTTCGGGGTAGAGCTCCCGCAGCTCGTCGATGTCGGTGATGGCGTCGGTGAACAGGTCGTCGGTCACCCGGGGACGCTATCCGGGCGCACCGGCTCGCGGTAGTGACACCGACGACGGCCTGCCACGGGAACGACCCCATGGGCCCCTCGGTCCCGCCTCCGTCACCTGGCGCGTCATGGCGGACGCCCGCACGGCGCTGTGCGGCGGCCGGGTGCTGCTCGTGCAGGTGGCCCACCCGGCCGTCGACGCGGCCGCCAACCACCTCACCTTCCGGCACGCCCCGTGGCCGCGCCTGTGGGACACGGTGAACTCCGCCTCCGCCTCACCTACGGCGGCGCGAGGGCCCACGCCGAGTCCACCCGACTGCACACCCTCCACCGCGAATGGCGCCATCTCGGCCGCATCCTCGGCATCCCCGACCACACCATGCCCCGCGACCACAAGGACTTCCGCGCCTACGTCGAGGAGAAAACCGCCACCCTGACGGCAAACCATCCCATACAGGACGTTCTGCACTCACTCATCGGCGCGGTACCGCCACCCACCAAGTGGTTCCCCGAACCGTTGTGGCACCACCTGTCCACCCGCCCATCCGTAAATCGGTCCACAATGGATGACTGCCGCTTCGCCCGTCAGTCCGACCGCATCCGCCGCACCGTGTCGGCCCTGCCCGCCTGGGCCAGCCAGTACCCCGCCGCCACCTCCGCCTACGCGTCAGCCCGGTAATCCCCGCCGTGGTGGGGCGGGCACATGGACCTGCCCGCCCCACCACGGCCGTCAGCGCCCTCCCCGGCGTTCCAGTTCAGCTGCCAGCCGGTCGATCTCGGCGGCCTCGTCGATCCGGCGCCGGGCGGAGTTGGCCCGGTCGGTGGCGGTCATGGCCGCGATCCTGTCTCGCAGCTTGCGGTCGGACTGCCGCATCTGGATTTCCAGGTCAACACCATCGCGGTTCTCGTGGACGTGCATGTGCTTGTCGTGCAACCGCTTCGCACCCTCCAACTGCCGGGTGACCTGCTCGTCGTAGGCGGTCGTCCCACCCATGAGCTTGGTCAGGACCGGCAGGCAGTCCAGCGCGACCAGCAGCAGCCGGAGCACCCACTGGGCGACCTCGGCGAACAGGTCGCGGTCGGCGACGCGCCCCATGGCGCTCACCTGGTCCAGGATGTCGACGCCGACCAGGTTGGCCCGCTTCTCCTCGACCTTGGCGGTGATGTCCTCGCCGATCCGCACCGCCGCGCCCGCGCGGGAGCGGGCGACCTGGTCGGTGAGGTCGGTGACCTTCTGCTCCAGACCGAGCTGCTCGACGTGCAGCCTCTCGATCTGGTTGTCGACGCGGAACTGGTCGGCCTTGGCCCGGTTCCGGAGGCACTCGCCGCCCTCACCGGGCACGGCGGTCAGGCCCGGCCCCGCTCGGCCCGCGCACTCGTCGCGCGCCAGCCGCTCCAGCTCGGCGTGCTTGGCGTCCAGGTCGACCAGCACGCCCTTGGCCCGGTCCCGGATGGCGGTGGCCTCTTCGAGTTGCGACTCCAGCGCCTGCGGCGTGTCACCGGGGTTCAAGCGGTACCCGTCGCAGGCCGGGTCCTGGTTGAGCCCACCGGTGGCCGGGTTGCACACCCGCAGCGTGCTCTGGTAGCCCTCGACCTCCGCCTTCCGGAATTCCTTGATCTCGGCGGTGATCGAGGAGCCGAACACCCAGAGCACCAGCGGTTCGGCGATCACCAGGCCGAGCAGCACCGAGAGCACCAACCTAGGCGCGAAGACCCGCAACCGCCCGTGGCGGCTGCTCCCGTTGGTGCTGGTGATCAGCCAGCTGTCGACAGTGATGATGATCAAGCCCCAGAACAGGCCGAGCGGCACCAGCAGCCACGGGGACACCGCACCGACCGTCGCCATGGCGATGGTCATCGAGAACCCGGCGAGCACTCCGGTGTTGAGCACGATCAGCCCCAGCCGGGTGTAGCGGGGTCGCTCCTCCGGCACCCAGTCGAGGATGTCCTCCTTGACGCCGACCAGCCTGCGCAGCACCACCGGGAGACCCCGAGCGGGCCGGACCGGCCGGTACAACCCCGGCATCGCCTCATTGGTCAGCGACGACCGGACGGGACGCGGGTCCAGCTCGGGCGGGGACGCGAGATCAGTCGGCATCTTCTTCCCTCACCATCTCGTCGGCTTCGCGGTCCAGGCCCGCGAAGCCGTTTGCCGGGGATCGATCCCGGTCGGGCTCCGGCAGGGCCGGGGCCTCCTGCTCCGGTGCGGCGGGAACCGCCAGCATCGAGTTGACCACCGAGTCCAACCGCAGGTTGGCGGTGGCGAGGTGGCCCTGCTCGGCCAGCTCCTTGATCACTGCCAGCTTGGCGTGCAACTGCTGGCGCTGGTCCTCGCGGTCCATCTTCCGGTCAGCACGCACCCACTCGGCCCGCTTGATGCTGTCCTCGCGGTGCGCCGCGATCCTCAACCGCTCGCGCTCGCGCTGCCACTCGGTCTCCCGGCGCCGCTCGACCCGCTCGGCCTCGGCCTCGGTGAGCCGGTCCTGCCGCCGGGTCTCGTGGATCGCGGCCAGGCCGTCGGCGAGTTCCTTGGCGGTGATCTCCTTGCTCGAGTAGGCGAGCGCCAGCGCTCGTACCGGGTCGTCCGCGATCGCCTCGGCAGCCTTCGCCTGCTGGAACAGCTCGTACTCGCGTCGTTCGGCATCCATCTCCAGCTCCCGCTGCTGGCCCTCAGCGGCGAGCCGGGAGTCCCAGAGCTCGCGGTCGGCGCGCAAGCTCTGCTCCTGCAACAGCTGGGTGGTGACGATGTCGTGCTGGGTCCGCAGCCGCTCGGATTCCAACGCGTGCTGTGCGGCCACCTCGCGCCGCGACTGCTCCAGGGCTGAGAGCTCCTCCGGTGTCATCACCTCGACGCTGGCGAGGGCCACCTCCACCCCGGGGAACTGCGGCGGCGTGACCTCCAGGTACGCCATGACCTGGGTGCTGAGCTTGCGCCGGATCTCGTTGATCCGGGAGATCGGGTAGTCCAGCCCCAGCTCGAACAGCCGCTGGTGACCGCGCAGGTAGGCGCGCAGCATGCCCGCGGCCTCCTGCGCCCCGCTGCGCACCACCGAGAGCGGGTCGGTGACCGAGCACAGGAAGGTGGCGAGCACGGTGAACGACGACGCGTCCTGCGACGGTATGGTCAGGTTCACGACCACCGCCACGTCCCGGGCCACGTCCACGACGGACACGTGCGAGGCGTCCACGACGGTGGATGAATCCAGGGGCATGGTGAAGTTGTCGACCACGTAGTCACCCCGTACCCGGTAGACCAAGCGGTGGTGGGCAGCCAGGTGTGGGATCTCGTCGGTGGTGCGACCACTGCGGCCGCGGCCGAACATCCGCTTGCGCGGGAGGGGGTCGAGTACTACCTGTCGGACGATCGGGTAGGGCTGTGCCATGTCCAGTTCCTAAGCTCCGGTGGGGAATTCGGTCAGCACGGTCAGCAAGGCAGCGAGCACGGGCCCGATGGGCACCCCTTTCCGCGCTGCGAGGGTTTGGAAGTCGCTGCGCAGCGCGGGTGGTTCGTCAGGGGGCAGGGTGGCGCCCAGCGCACGGCCGAGCCGCTCGGCGATGTCGAGCGCGTCCGGGCCCGCGGTGTCGAGGGCTTGGCGCAGGGCGGTGAGGGCGGCGAGCCGGGTGGGGCGGTAGCACAGGACCGACGCCCACAGCTCGGCCACGAGATCGATCCGGTCCGGTGCGGACACCAGGAATTCCACGAATGCGGCACGTCCGTCGCGGGCGGACAGCACCGCGAGGGTGGCCCGGATGGCGATCACCAGCAGGCGCCGATCGGCACTGCTGCGGCTGAAACGGCGCAGCTTGGTGCGCAGCACGGACAGCACGATCCCGGCGTCGGCGGTGTCGTGGACCAGCCTGCTGAACAACGCGGCCAAGACCATTTCCACGTTGCCCGAGGCGGTGTGGGACTGCACGCACAGCTGCCACAACCGGTTGGCCGCGTCGTGCGGGTACCGGACGCCGATGTCGCCGCTGAAGGCCATCGCCCCGGCCCAGCGCCGAGCCGGGCTGCCCCTGGTCACCCAGGACGTCGCCACCCGCAACGCCGCGGACGCCAACGGCTCCCGGTAGGCCATGGCCCACAGGGTCTGCACGGCCGTGTGCTGGCCACCCGCCCCGACCTCACCGCCCGCCCACCGCTCCAGCAGCGGCAACGCCTCCCCGAAGGACACGTCGGCCAGCTCCGCCAGTCCGACCGCGACCGGGTCCCCGTGGCGCCCCGCTACACCGTTGAGCCAGTC
The DNA here is from genome assembly GCF_000564855.1 of Actinokineospora spheciospongiae. GTDB lineage: Bacteria > Actinomycetota > Actinomycetes > Mycobacteriales > Pseudonocardiaceae > Actinokineospora > Actinokineospora spheciospongiae. The sequence continues at coordinate 70,728 of NZ_AYXG01000203.1, read as the reverse complement.
CCGCACCGCGTCCCAGAACCGCACGTCCAGCCTCGCCCACAGCTGGGCCAGGACGTGCCGGTGGTAGGCGGGGACGGTGAAGCACAGCGCGGTCTGCTCGGCGCCGTACTGGTCGCGGTAGCGTACGGCGGACACCAATTCGTTCTCGTTGAACAGGGTGCTCCTACGCTGCCGCAACCGATCCTCGACGGCGGCCAACTCGCCCGGGCGGACTTCGGGATCGTGGTGCTCGTAGTGCTCCACGAGCTTGTGCAGCATGGACTCGTAGGTGCGCTCGTCCGTGCCGACCGCGAACGCCAACGCGGCGACCTCCAGGACCTGCCGCCGGGTCGGTCCCGCCGCGAACCAGTCGGCCACCACGTCACCCGCCCTGCCGTCGAGGTGCGTGACCGCGGCGTCCGGTGACTCGCCCGCGGCGAGGCGGCGAGCCAGCTCGATGACGTCGGACACCCGGTTCACCGAGCACAGAACCTCGTGGAGGGTTTCGGGCCACTCGTGCGGCCAGTGCGCCCGCAGCACCCGCTCGGGTTCGACCATCACCCAGTCGACGTGCGTCGTGCCGTCGGCGGGGTTGGAGGCCTCGTTGCCAACGGTGGCCACCAGGTACGCGCCCTCGTCCTGCACCCGGTCACGCACCAGCCCCCAGTCGAAGTCGGAGTCGTCGGCGTCTGCCACCCGACGGTCGGCCACGAGATAACCCGCGCCCCGGTCGTAGTCCCGCTGGGCGAGCTCCGACAGCGTCACCTGCGGGGACAACGCGTAGAGGGTGCTCGCGCCGACCTCGCGGAGCATGGTCAGCGCCGCCGTGCGCTTGCCGCTGCCGCGGAGCCCGCGCAAGACCACCACTCGATCCCGGTGCAGCCTGCCGAGCGCCGCGTCGAAGCGGGGCGGGGTGACGAAGCGGTCGAGCGCCGCCCGCACGACGGACTCCTGGACCCGGCCGGTGGCCCTGGTCAACGGACTGGCGGACACACCGTCAACACCGAAGTTGGCGGCGTTCATGTAGAACGTCCCGCTCATGGTGTTGCGGACCGAGTGGAGCGCGCCAGGGTGCTCGAGGGTGTTCGGCGCCTCCTTGTCGGGCGGTGGGTCTTCGACGGGCTGGTCGGGTGGTTCCGGTTCAGCCGTCATGGCGATCACCGGTCTGGATGCCGAAGTTGAACGCGGTGCCGTGCAGGGTGCCCTGCACCACGTTCCCGCCGTGCACACCACCGTTGACCACGACGCGCGCCTTGGTGGGAGCGGCGGCGTCGACGCTCGCGGGGATTTCGGCGGCTGTGCCCGCATGACCGGCACCCGAGGCGTCCGAGCTCTCACCGGAGAGGTCGAGCGCGTGCGCGTCGCCACCGGGGACGGACAACCACGCGACTTCCGCGCCCTCCTTCGTCTCGTACTCGACCTGGCGGAACGCCTGTGGTTGCACGGAAGTGTGTGACTGGACGACCAGGTCGAAGTAGATCGTGCGGGAGACCAGCAGCACCAGGTCGGCGGCCGAGGCCGCCTTCAACGCGGCGCGTGCGGGTCCGCTGTCGACCATCCGGGCGACCACGACGACACCCGCACCGGGGTACCCGTTGTCGCCCGTCGCAACGAGTCCTTGGTGGACGGCCAACCGCAACCGCAACCGGGGGGAGTCGCCGCGGTCGCCGCCGTTGTAGTCGCGCAGCGCCCGGACCAACTCGCGGGGGAACGCGTCCACGGGTGCGACCTCCGAGGAGCCCGGCGCCAGGATGATCAGCATGCCGTCGCCCGCGGCCTGCCGGTCCGCGGCGGCCAGGTCCACCCCGGCCCGCCCGGCGGCCTCGGCGACGACCTGGGTCAACGCGCGCTGCAGCTCCAACTGCTGGTGGTCGCCACGTGAGCCGTATGCCTGGGCGTCCAGGCTCAGCAGCACACGTCGATGAAAGGGTTCGGTCACGTCGGTGTCCTCGCGCAGTGGGGGTGTGGGGAGAAGTGTGGGGACAGAGCCGGTGTGGAACTACGGATAAATACGGATTCCGACTCAGTTCTCGCCTGCGAGCTCGCGCAACCCGGCGAGGTCGGTGATCGTCGGCCGTTGGTACTCGGTGCTGAGCACGCCCGCCCGGCGCAGTTCGGCCACCGCCCCGGCGGCGGCATCGGCACCAGCACCGATGAGCCTGCCCAGCTCCGCCTGCGACAGCTTCACACCGAGAGCGATGCCGCCCACCGCGCCGTGGCCGTGCCGCTCGGCCAGTTCCAGCAGCACCCGCGCCAGGCGGACCCGCACGACGTAGCCACCGAAGTCGAGCCTGCGGCGGTTGGCCCAGTCGAGCCGGTCGGCCAACACGCGGCTCAGCGCCTCCCACGCCACCGGCTCGGCGCGCAGGAAACCGAGGAACCGCTCGTGCGTCACGGCGTGCACAACGGTCTCGGTGCACGTCGTGACCGTCGCGGACCGCCTGCCGTCGTCCCGCAGCGCCGCGAGTTCACCGACGATGTCACCCGCCAGTCGAATGCCGAGCAGGCTCTCGGTTCCATTGGGCGTGGTCGCGGTGACCTTCACGCACGCTGCCGAGTCCCGGTCTGCGGACTCGAGCAGGAAGACGCTGGTGTTGTCGTCCCCCTGGGTGATCAGTCGCTCGCCCGCCCCCAGCACGCGCGACCTGCCCAGGTCCAGCAACGCGGGCGCCACCGGGCCCAGCCTGGCCAGGAACGTCCCGGGCAGCCACCTGCCCGCCACAGCCGCCTGCATGGGAGCCCTCCCGCGGTACCGACGTGAACTCGAAGACAGTCGCCATGAGCACGAAGGGAGTAAAGAGGTTGCCGGATTACCGATCGAAGCGAGAATCCGACACCCAGCACCAGCAACGTGCCCCAGGTCACTCCACCTTCTCTGCACGGAGGCGCCGCAGCCTTCGAGAGAAAGGCCCACAGCGCATCTGCCACCGGGGCATCGGCTCACCTGCGATCCAGCAGTGGTCGTCAACGCGAACAGAGGCGGGAACGACAGAGGGGTTGTCCCGGGTGAACCGGGACAACCCCTCTGACCTGCGAGCCGCCTAAGGGAGTCGAACCCTTGACCTATTCATTACGAGTGAATCGCTCTAGCCGACTGAGCTAAGGCGGCGTGCTCGTGACCCACTATACCGGCACCCTGCCGCGTCACCAGCAGGGGTATCCGTCGTTTACCGGGTGTGCGCCCGGCGACCCGGGTGACAGCAGAACCCGCTCGTAGGAGGAACGGCACCATGCGTCGACGTCTGCCCGCGGTCCTGGCCCTGCCGGTGGCCGCGTCGGTACTCGCTCTGGCCGCGGGGCCCGCCGCGGCCCAGGTGGAGACGACGCCGGTGCCCGCGCCGGGCAACCCCGGCGCCCCGCCCGCGTCCGCGCCCGCCTCGCCGCAGCCCCTCGGGCACGCGGTGGGCGACGCCGGGACCGGGCTGGCGGTGATCCGGGTGCTGCCGAACTCGACCCCGACCAAGGCGATCCTGCCGGGTGCCGCGGACAAGCTGCCGAAGCAGGCCGCGGTGGAGCTGGGCTTCGGGCTGGCCAGCGCCCAGGCGAACTCCGAGGCGTACCTGGCCTACGAGAAGTCCATCGCGCAGGCCTCCCCCGGCGGCATCGCCGTGCAGGGGTCGAGCCCGCAGGCCCCCGGCTCGCTGGCGCAGACGGCACCGCCGAACAACGAGGCCCCGCTGACCGGTGGCATCAACCCGCCGTCCACCCCGCTGGACACCCTGGTGAAGGTCGGCGCGCTCAACGGCTCGGTCTCCGCCAACTGGAGCGACGCGCTCGGCCCGTGCGTCGACACGATCTCCGACGCCTCCACCAGCATCGCGAGCATCTCCGCCCTGAACGCCATCCCGACCCTGCCCGGCGGCAAGGACCTCACCGGTGCGTTCGACGCCCCGAACCTCGACGAGGCCGCGGACAACGCCGTCGTCGAGCAGCTCAAGAACCTGGCGGGTCCGCTGAGCACCCTGGGCGGCATCCTCGGCGGCCAGGGCAGCGCGGGCGGCGGCTCGGTCCTGAGCCTCCCGAACACCCTCTCCGCCCGTTCCGTGGTCAAGCTGGTCGACATCCCCGGCTCCCCCAACAAGGCCGTCCAGTCGACCTCGACCCTCCAGGTGGCGGCGTTGAAGCTGCTGGCGGGCACGCCGTTCGAGATCTCCATCAACGTGGTCAGCCAGCCGACCCTCCAGGTCACCTCGACCGGCGACGCGGCGACCTCGGCGGTGCAGTACACCGCCCCGGTGCTGGAGGTCACCCAGGGCGGCAAGAGCCTGGGCAGGCTCGACGCGGCCAACCCCAAGCTCGACATCCCGATCAGCCTGCCGCTGCCCGGCGCCGACGACCTCCCCGGCCTCGGCGACCTCGGCAAGCTGCCGATCGTCGGCAACCTGCTGGGCGACGGCTCACCGCTGCGGGACGCGCTGTCGAAGGACCTGCAGAAGCTCGACCTGGGCGTCCTCCGCCTGGCGGTCGCGGGCCTGAACCAGACCGGCGCGGCGGCCACCCAGCCGTTCAAGGGCTACCAGCTCGGCGCCACCGCCCGCATGGTCGACCTCCAGGTCCTGCCCACGGAGGCGCTGGGCCTGCCCAACCTGCCCTCGGCCCTGGCCCAGGTCTCCCTCGGCGAGCAGGTCGCCAGGGCCTACGCCCCCGAGGGCGGCGTCGTCTGCGGCACCGCGTCGGCCCCCCAGGCCCCGCCCGCCCCCGCCCCGCAGGGCTCGGCGACCCCGCAACTCGCCTACACGAACGCCGCCTACCACTCGGTCCCGCTGTTCTGGACCGGCACGGCCATGCTGCTGTTCGGCGTCGTCCTCGTCGCCGCCCTCCCCACCCGCCGCCGGAAGACGACCGACTAGCGCCCCCGGGCCGGGGCGCGTTCGGGGCGCCCCGGCCCGGTCCTCCCCGTCCCCCACCCCGCACACGGCCCCCACCGACCGCAACCCGTCCACCCCACCTGTGGACACGCCCCCGAGTTGTCCACAGCCAAGATCCACACCACCCCAAAACCACATCCCCGCAGGTAGAATGGCCCCAAGGGCCGCGAATCCCCTCGGGAGGGTGGGGGTTGTGGATGGTGACGCGCGCGCGAGGAAAAGCAGCGGCTGAGCTTGTTCCGGCCAGGGCGTGCCCTGCGAGCTGGTGATCAGGGGGCTGCGAGCGGCGCGATGTGGTTGGGTGGTGCTTCAACCGGTTCGGGCAGTTCGGGATGTCGCCCCCGCTGCGCGGAGCGATCCGCCTGCCACCAGGCCGACCCACCTCGCCGCGATCAACCTCCGGCTCCGATGAGCCTTGCGGGGCACGCCCCAGCCGCGGCGGTTCTGCGGTGCCGCTGGTTCCCCGCAAAGCCGCGCCCATCCCGATCGGCGACCCGAACCGCCCAGCCAGCCGGAGCCCGCCGCTCCGTACGCCCTTACATCCTTAAGTCCTTAAGTCCTTAAGTCCTTAAGTCCACACGGGCCAGGGTCAGCCGAAGTGCATCGCGGAGACCATGGCCTCGATGGCGATGCGCGGCTTCACGTTCTGCTCCAGCGCCTCCCGGCACGCGAGCACCGCTTCGAGCCTGCGCAGCGTCGACTCCGGCGTCCAGGAGCCCGCGGCCTGGGCGGAGCCCTCGGCGTGGTCCGGGTGGTTGAGCGCGACCGAGGCGCCCGCGTGGGTGACCAGGACGTCCCGGTAGAAGCCCGCCAGGTCGACCAGGGCCAGGTCGAGGGCGTCGCGCTGGGTCCGGGTGGCGCGGGACTTCTGGCGCTTCTCCAGTTCCTTGATGGCGCCCGCGCTGCCGCGGGTGGCCGACGCCGCTCCCTTGCCGGTGCCGCCGTGGCCGAGGGCGGTCTTGAGGGCGTCCCGCTCTGCTTCGTCGCGGGTGCCGCTGACTTCGCTGGCGTCGGTTTCGGCGGCTTTGACCAGGTCGTCGGCGCAGTCGAAGACGTCGGAGAGTCTGCGCAGGTGCAGGGGGATGCGCAGCACCTTGGCCCGCCGGTCCCTGGCCGCCGGGTCGGTGGCGAGGCGGCGGGCGCGGCCGACGTGCCCGCCGGACACCGAGGCCGCCCACGCCGCGGTGTCGGTGTCCACCCCGTCGCGCAGCCGGAGCACCTCGGCGATGGCCGGGGCGGCGGGGGTGCGCAGGGCGATGGCCCGGCAGCGCGAGCGGATGGTCACGGACACGTCGTCCGGGTGGTCCGACGGTGCGCAGAGCAGGAAGACGGTCCGCGCCGGGGGTTCCTCGACCGCTTTGAGCAGGGCGTTGGCCGCGCCCTCGGTGAGCCGGTCGGCGTCGGTGATGATCACGACCTGCCAGCGCCCGCCGGTGGGCCGCCTGGCCGAGGTCTGCACCAGGGCGCGCATCTCGGCCACCGAGATCGACAGCCCCTCCGGGACGACCATCCGCACGTCGGCGTGGGTGCCGGACATGCTGGTGTGGCAGCCCTGGCACTCCCCGCACCCCGGTTCCCCCGGGGTGGTGCACTGCAGCGCCGCCGCGAACGCCCGCGCCGCCACCGACCGGCCCGACCCGGGGGGCCCGGTGAACAGCCAGGCGTGCGTCATGCCCGCCGCCGTCCCGGTGCCGTCGACCAACCCGCGCGCGGCCACCGCGGCGGTCCCGAGGACCCGCACCGCGTCCGGCTGCCCGACGACCTGGGACCAGACGCCCATCAGCCCATCACCTCACGAATCCAGTGGGTCATCCCGCCTCGACCGGCGTCAACCCGCGTCGACCGGTGTCTTCACCGGCTCGTCCTCGGCGAAACCGGGCACGTTCCTGGTCACCAGCGCCACGTAGACCGCCGCGGCGACCCGGGCGGCGACCTCGTCGGCCGAGCCGTCGCCGTCGACCACGACGTACCGGTCGGGGTCCGCGGCGGCCATGTCGGTGAGCACGCCCCGGACGTGCCAGTGGTGCTCGACGCTGCCGGGCCGCGGCGGCAGCGCGGCCGGGTCGCGGTCGAGCAGGATCGTGATGTCCGGCCGCAGCCGCGAGGTGGCCCAGTCGGCCAGCCCCTCCAGCTCGGCGGAGTCGAGGTCGGCCGCGGCGGACAGGTGCGCCAGCGGGCTGTCGACGAAGCGCTCCATGACCACCAGCGCGCCGCGGTCCAGGGCGGGCCGGATTTCCCGTTCCACCAGGTCGGCGCGCACGGCGGCGGCCACCAGCGCGTGCGCGCGGGCGCTGGAGAGCTGCGCCCCGGACAGCACCGCGCGCAGCTTCGCGTCGTCGAGCACCGGGTCCGTGGCGAGCAGGACCTCCTTGCGGCCGGGCCCGCGCAGCCAGTCGGCGAGCCGGTGCGCCTGGGTGGAGGTGTCGAAGTGCGTGTTGCCCTCGACGGCGATCAGCAGCCCGGTGCTGCGCCGCGGTTTGCCGCGCACCGCCGAGAGCAGGTCGGACAGGATGCTCTCCGAGCGCCGGTCGTCCATCTGCCGGTAGGCGATCACGCCGACCAGTGCGGCGATGATCCCCGCGCCGAGCAGCACCGGCCGGGTGCCGTCGACCACCATGTCCCGGCCGAACACGGTGATCGTGTGCGGCCGGACCAGGCCGACCAGGAGCGGTGTCAGCGCCATCGAACCGGCCAGGATGAGCTTCATCATGGACTGGTAGATGGCGTTGATCCGGCCGCGGATGGCGTCCTCGACCTCGGTGCCGATGATCGTCACCCCGGTCAGGAAGGCCGCGCCCGCGCACGCGCCGAGCAGCACCACGAACGGCAGCGTCACGACCGGGTGCGGCGAGATCGCCAGCATGAGCTGCGACAGGCCCGCGATCACGATGGCGATGCCGAACATCCGGTTGCGCGGCAGCCTGCGGGCCAGCTTCGGCGACCCGGTCATGCCCAGCACCAGGCCCACGAACAGCGCGACGAACAGCAGGCCGAACGTCGACTCGCCACCGCCGAGGCTCTTGCCGTAGAGCTGCGCGGAGCCCACCAGGGCACCGGCCGCGGCGAACGCGCCGACCATGCCGATGAGCAGCCCGCGCACCAGCGGGGTGCTCCGCACGAACCGGCCCGCGTCGCGGACCATGGCCAGGAAGCCGGACTTGACCTCCGGCGCGGTCTCCTCCGCGGCCCGCTCGACCGGCTTGGCCACCACCCGGCGCGACAGCTCGGGGATGCGGGTGGCGATGAGCAGGGCGCTGGTCAGGTAGAACAGCGCGGTGAGGATCAGGATGACCTTGACGATGCCGAGGCCGGTGTCGTCGAAGCGCAGGTTGAGGTTGGTGCTGACCCCGTTGATCAGCGCGTAGAGGCCCGCGCCGCTGATCACCGAGATGCCGTAGGTCATCACCAGCCCGAGCTGGTTGGCCGTCTCCACCTGGTCCGGTCTGCGCAGCAGGTTGGGCACCGCGGCGTCCTTCGACGGAATCCACAGCAGCGCGCAGCAGCCGACCAGGAAGTTGCCGATGAACAGCCACAGCGTCGAGCCGACGAGGGCGATCGACAGCAGCAGCCCGAACCGGCCGACGTCGGCGAAGGCCATCACCTTGCGCCGGTCGAACCGGTCGGCGAACAGCCCGCCGAGCGGGGCGAACAGCAGCCCGGGCAGCAACTGGGTCAGCACGACACCGGCGAAGGCGAAGCTCTGCGCCTTGTAGCCCTGGGTGAACTGGCTGGCCAGCCCGCTCAGCGCCAGCAGCGCCAGCCAGTCGCCCATGCTGCACAGGTAGGTGACGCCCCAGAGCCTGCGGAAGGGGCGGATGGACAGCACGCTGCGCGCCCGGTAAGCCATCGAGCCCTCGCCGCCGACCGGGGGCTTGCCGTCCCCGGTGTCCCCGTCGCCGCTGATGACAGCCACCCTCTTTCCACGCCGTAGACGCGCCCAGGGTAGCCGGGGTGCGCCGGGTCCCGGGTCATCCCGGAGGTGGACATGACCGTCCACCCCCGGGTGCCGCGGTCTGTCAGCCCTTGGACTTGGCCGGGGCCTTCTTCGCGGCGGGCTTCTTCGCGGCGGTCGTCGTGCGGCGCGCGGGGGTGCGCTTGGGGGCGGGGCCCTTGGCGCGCTTCTCCGCGAGCAGTTCGCTGGCCCGCTCGTCGGTGAGGGTCTCGACGTTGTCGGCCTTGCGCAGCGAGGCGTTGGTCTCGCCGTCGGTGACGTACGGGCCGAACCGGCCGTCCTTGACCACCATCGGCTTCTTCGAGACCGGGTCCTCGCCCATCTCGCGCAGCGGCGGGGCCGACGCGGCGGCCTGCCTGCCGCGCTTCTTGGGCTCGGCGTAGATCTTGAGCGCCTCGTCCAGGGTCACCGAGAAGATCTGGTCCTCGCCGGTCAGCGACCGGGAGTCGGTGCCCTTCTTGAGGTAGGGCCCGTACCGGCCGTTCTGCGCGGTGATCTCCTCGCCGGAGGTCGGGTCGGTGCCCACCACCCGCGGCAGGGAGAGCAGCTTGAGCGCGTCGTCGAGGGTGACGGTGTCCAGCGACATCGACTTGAACAGCGAGCCGGTGCGCGGCTTGGGCTTCGCCGGGGCCTTGGCGCGGGTCTTCTTGGCGCCCTCGACCGGGGCCGGGGGTTCCTCCGGCTCGGGCAGGACCTCGGTGACGTAGGGGCCGAACCGGCCCTCCTTGGCCACGACCTCGTGCCCGGTGACCGGGTCGGTGCCCAGGCTGCGCCCCTCCATCGGGGTGGCGAACAGCTTCTCGGCCAGTTCCAGGTCCAGCTCGTCCGGCGGCAGGTCCTCGGGCAGGTTCGCCCGCTGCGGCTGGGCCTCGCCCTCGACCTCGCGCTCCAGGTACGGCCCGTAGCGGCCGACCCGGACGACGATGGGGCGGTCCTCGGCGTCGGAGAACACCGGGATCGAGTTCACGACCTTGGCGTCGATGTTGTCCACACCGGAGCCGACGAGCTGCTTGAGCCCGCCGGAGCGGCCCACCGAGCCCTCCGGGCCGACGGTGCCGCCGAAGTAGAACCCGGACAGCCAGTCGGTGCGCTGCTGGGTGCCCGCGGCGATGCCGTCGAGCTCCTCCTCCATGGCGGCGGTGAAGTCGTAGTCGACCAGCCGCTCGAAGTGCTGCTCGAGCAGGCCCACCACGGAGAACGCGATCCACGACGGGACCAGGGCGGAGCCCTTCTTCCACACGTAGCCGCGGTCCTGGATGGTGTTGATGATGGAGGCGTAGGTCGACGGGCGGCCGATGCCCAGCTCCTCGAGCGCCTTGACCAGGCTGGGCTCGGAGTAGCGCGGCGGCGGGCTGGTGCTGTGCCCGTCGGCGGACAGGTCGGTCGCGGTGACCGCGTGGCCCTTGGTCAGCAGCGGCAGCCTGCGCTCGGAGTCGTCGGCCTCGCCGCCCTCCTCGGAGTCGACCGCCTCGACGTAGGCGCGCAGGAAGCCGGGGAAGGTGATGGTGCGACCCGAGGAGGAGAACACGCACTCCTCGCCGCTGGAGGCGTTGCCGGTGATCCGCACGGTCATGGTGGTGCCGCGCACGTCGGCCATCTGGGAGGCGATGGTGCGCTGCCAGATCAGCTCGTAGAGGCGGAACTCGTCGGTCTCCAGCTCACCGGCCACCTGCCCGGGGGTGCGGAACACCTCACCGGCGGGGCGGATGGCCTCGTGCGCCTCCTGGGCGTTCTTGACCTTCCGGGTGTACTGCCGGGGGGTCGGGTGCACGAACTGGGCGCCGTAGAGGTCGGTGGCCTGCGAGCGGGCCGCGTCGATCGCCGTCTCCGACAGCGTGGTGCTGTCGGTTCGCATGTAGGTGATGTAGCCGTTCTCGTACAGCCGCTGGGCGGTGCGCATGGTCCGGTCCGAGCCGAAGCGCAGCTTGCGGCCCGCCTCCTGCTGCAGCGTCGAGGTCATGAACGGCGCGTACGGCTTGCGGGTGTAGGGCTTCTCCTCGACGCTGGAGACGGTGAGGTGCGCACCGGCCAGGGCCTGGGTGAGCCGCTGGGCCTCGGGTTCGGCGAGCAGCAGCACCTCGGCGCCTGCCTTGAGCTTGCCGTCCTGGCCGAAGTCGCGGCCGGTGGCCAGCCGCACGCCGTCGACGGAGAGCAGCCGGGAGCCGAAGGTGGGCGGCTCGGCCTCCTTGCCCGCGTCCATGGTCGCGGCGATGTCCCAGTAGTTGGCCGCGACGAACGCCATCCGCTCGCGCTCGCGCTGCACCACGATCCGGGTGGCCACCGACTGCACGCGGCCCGCCGACAGCCGCGGCATGACCTTCTTCCACAGCACCGGGCTGACCTCGTAGCCGTAGAGGCGGTCGAGGATGCGCCGGGTCTCCTGGGCGTCGACCAGGTCGCGGTCGAGGTCGCGGGTGTTCTGCGCGGCGGCGATGATGGCGGGCTCGGTGATCTCGTGGAAGACCATCCGGCGCACCGGCACCTTGGGCTTGAGCGCCTCCAGCAGGTGCCAGGCGATGGCCTCGCCCTCGCGGTCGCCGTCCGTGGCCAGGTACAGCTCGTCGACGTCCTTGAGCAGGCTCTTGAGCTCGGTCACCGTGGACTTCTTGTCCGGGGTGACGATGTAGATCGGCTCGAAGCCGTGGTCGACGTTGACGCCGAGGTTGGACCAGGACTCGCCCTTGTACTTCTCCGGCACCTCCGCGGCCTTGCGCGGCAGGTCGCGGATGTGGCCCCGGGAGGACTCGACGACGAAGTTGCGGCCGAGGTAGGAGGCGATCTTGCGGGCCTTGGCGGGTGATTCGACGATCACCAGCCGCCGCAGTTCGGCACCGCCGGTACCTGCGCTTTTCTTCGTCGCTGCCACGCTGTCCCGCTTCCTGTGAACCCCGTACCAAGCCTGCGTCAGCCAGTCAGTGTGCACGCTGATGAGGAAAAGCCCTATTCCAGGTTGCCCAGCGCTGGAGATCGGCCGACCGAGTATGACCCCCTTTCCACCAGTAGCACGCTCAGGACACGGCGCGCATCCGGGAAACGGCGGGCCACTGGTCGGCGCACCCCGGTCCGGTGGGCGGGCCGACCAGTTCCAGCAGCCGGGCCAGCCTGCGCCTGCCGACCACGCGCAGGCCCGGGACCTCGCCCTTCGCGGTCGGGGCGGTCGCCGGGAGGCCGCAGCGCAGCAGGGCCTCGGCCAGCGGGGCGTGGGTGTGCGGGGCGGTCGGGTCGAGGGGCAGCAGGTAGCCCCCGTCGGTCCAGCGCCCGGCCGCGAGCACCCACATGCGCAGCGCGGCGCCGTCGGGGAGGAAGCAGTCGGGGACGGCCTTGCCGCCCGCGGGGTCGGTCCAGGCGCTCGCCAGCGGGGCCAGGTCGCGGCGGAAGGCGGTGCTCAACCGCGGGCCGCCGGACTCCTCGCAGGTTCGGACCTCGGCCGCCACCCCGCGCTCGGCGCAGGCTTTGACCAGGGCGTTCGCCCGCCACTGGTCGTCGACGGGGAGGAGGAGCCGGGCGGTGGCGCGGGCGAAGACGGCCGTGCGCCCCGGCCCGCACAGCAGCCCCGCGAGGTCGGCGACGCCGGGGTGGCTGACCTCCGCGGAGAAGATCGACATCTGCTGCGCCACGACAGGCAGAATAGAACAAGGGTTCGACTGGCGGAAGCGCCCGGAATCGGTTCAGCGACGCAGCGCGGGCACGTCGGCACACTGCGGTGCCTGCTGCGCCCATCGGGTGAATTCCGAATCGGGTTCGACCCGGAGCGGTTCCGGTGGCACCGCCGACGTGATCCGGGGCACCACCTCGGCCAGCGCGGTCAGCGCCGCACCCGGGCTCGGATCACCCCGCAGGGTGATCAACGCCGCGTCGAGGGGAGCGCGCACGGCGTCGTAGGCGGTCGCCGCGCCCGCGGCCACGGCATCACCGCCGGTCACGGGGGAGGAGCGCAGCCTGGTCGTGGTGTCCACGGCCTCGGTCAGACCCCGGGTGACGGACGTGAGGTAGGTCTCCACCGCGCTTCGCACCGAGGCCGGGTCGGCGGGGTCGGCAACCGGGGGCGGGGTGGCCAGCACGGCGGACGCCGAGGTCACCGCCGCGCACAGTTCACCCGACCAGGCGATCTTGGCCGCCGGGTCGTCGCCGGTCGTCCCGGTGCACCCGACCACGGCGGCGAGGACCAGCCCCACCGCGGCGGCCCCGGCGCTCAGGACCCCGGGGCGGCGGATGCCGGTTCCAGGGCGACAACGGGGCGACGTGACATTGAGCACTCCTCAGCCGGGGGCGCCGGAAATCGCTCCGATGCTCGCACGCGCGCACCGGGAACGCCGACCGGGGCTCGACCGGCGTGCGCCGGTCGAGCCCCGGTCGGGTGCGGCGGATCAGGGCCGGTTGGCCGCCTCCGCGGGCGCGTCGGCGATGGCCGTGCCGCGCCGCTTGGAGATCACCACGGCCACCACGATCAGCACCAGGGCGACCACCGCGATGCTCACCCGCAGCCCGGTCGAGGCGTCCGCGCCGACCGACCAGCCCACGATGGCGGGCGCGATCAGCACCGAGACCAGGTTCATCACCTTGATCAGCGGGTTGATCGCCGGACCGGCGGTGTCCTTGAACGGGTCGCCGACGGTGTCGCCGATGACCGTGGCGGCGTGCGCCTCGGACCCCTTGCCGCCGTGGTTGCCGTCCTCGACCAGCTTCTTCGCGTTGTCCCAGGCGCCACCGGAGTTGGCCAGGAACACCGCCATCAGCGTGCCGGTGGCGATCGCGCCGCCCAGGTACCCGGCCAGCGGCCCGACCCCGAGGCCGAACCCGACCGCGATCGGCGCCAGCACCGCCAGCAGGCCCGGGGTGGCCAGCTCGCGCAGCGAGTCGCGGGTGCAGATGTCCACGACCCTGCCGTACTCCGGCTTGCCGGTGCCCTCCATGATCCCCGGGATCTCCCGGAACTGGCGGCGCACCTCGAACACGATCGCGCCCGCCGCCCTGGTCACCGCGTTGATCGCCAGGCCGGAGAACATGAACACCACCGCCGCGCCGATCAGCACGCCGACCAGCACGTCCGGGCTGAACACCAGGAACGCGGTCGGGTCGAACGTCTCCCCGGCCTTGACCAGCGCCTTGCCGATGGCGTCCTGGTAGGAGCCGAACAGGGCGGTCGCCGCCAGCACCGCGGTGGCGATGGCGATGCCCTTGGTGATGGCCTTGGTGGTGTTGCCGACCGCGTCCAGCTCGGTGAGGATCTTCGCGCCCTCGTCGGTCACGTCGCCGGACATCTCCGCGATGCCCTGGGCGTTGTCCGACACCGGCCCGAAGGTGTCCATGGCGACGATCACGCCGACCGTGGTCAGCAGCCCGCAGCCCGCCAGCGCGATGGCGAACAGCGCCACCACGACCGAACCGGACAGCAGGAACGCGCCGTACACCGCCGCGCCGATGACCAGCGCGGTGTAGACCGCCGACTCGAAGCCGACCGAGATGCCGGACAGGACCACGGTCGCCGCACCGGTCAGCGAGGTCTTGCCGACCTCCTTGACCGGCTTGTACTCGGTGCCGGTGTAGTAGCCGGTCAGCCAGAGGATGACCCCCGCCAGCACGATGCCGATGATCACGGCCACCGCGGCGATCAGCGCCGGGTTGCCCGCGGTGCTCGCTTGGGTGCCGTCGGTCAGCGCGGAGAACGAGCTCGGCAGGAAGATGAACGCCGCCGCGGTGCACAGCACGGCCGAGATCAGCGCCGAGATGTAGAACGAGCGGTTGATCGTCGTCAGCCCGCTCTCCCCCGCCCTGGCCCTGGTGATGTAGACGCCGAGCATCGCGGTGACCACGCCGAGCGCCGGGACGATCAGCGGGAACAGCAGACCCTTGGAGCCGAACGCGGTGGAGCCCAGGATGAGCGCCGCGACCAGCGTGACCGCGTAGGACTCGAACAGGTCGGCCGCCATGCCCGCGCAGTCGCCGACGTTGTCGCCCACGTTGTCGGCGATGGTCGCGGCGTTGCGCGGGTCGTCCTCGGGGATGCCCTGCTCGACCTTGCCGACGAGGTCGGCGCCGACGTCGGCGGCCTTGGTGAAGATGCCGCCGCCGACCCGCATGAACATCGCGATCAGCGCGGCGCCGAAGCCGAAGCCCTCCAGCACCTTGGGCGCGGCGCCGGTGTAGACCAGCACCACGATGGCCGCCCCGAACAGGCCGAGGCCGACCGTCGCCATGCCCACGGCGCCGCCGGTGCGGAACGCGATCCTGGTGGCGGTCTCCCGGCCCCCCTGCTCGTTGGCCGCGGCCGCGACGCGCAGGTTGGCCTGGGTGGCCAGCCACATGCCGAGGTACCCGATGGCGAACGAGAAGACGGCGCCGACCAGGAAGAACAGCGATCGTCCTATCCGTTCACCACCGCTGTCGGCCGGTAGCAGGAACAGCAGCAGGAACACCACTGTGCCGAAGACCAGCAGGGTGTTGCGCTGTCGCTTGAGATACGCCGCCGCGCCTTCCTGGACCGCCCTGGCGATGTCCTGCATCTTCAGGGTGCCCTGGCCCGCGGCCAGGACCTCCCTGATGAGGACGTACCCGACGGCGAGCGCGGCTAGGGCGATCACGGCGACCACGACGACGACACCGCGGTCGCCGCCGGTGAGTGTCAGATCTGCCGCGAGGGACTGCCCGGACATCCGGCCTCCTGAGGATCTGCCTGGTGTTCAGCGCCGGCCGACCGCCACTACCACACGACGTCCACCGACCCCGTTTGCACGTGTGGGCCACCACAATCAGTGGTCCGCTCGGAAGTCTATTGGTAAAGCGGATCACTGACGCGAATCTGTTCCACACCGTGCACCCTCCGTTATGCAACACCGCCGTAGTGTGATCGAAATCTCATGATCACACCGCGTGTCGCCCCGCGGAGCACGGGAACCTCGTACACCTGTGCGAAAATCGGGGGGTGCGTGTCGAGTCGGCCACAGATCTCCCGACGGTCGCGGCTCTCCCGGCGGGCGCGGCGGAGCCGGACCGGGGCACCCACCTGCTCAGGCGGGTGCTCGCCGGGGTGCCTGCGGGCGAGGAGCCGCTGACCCACGTCGCCGAGCTGCCCGAGCGGGCGGCCAGGGTGGTCCCGTGGCCGGAGTGGACGCCCGACCCCGTGCGCGCCGCGTTCACCGCGTGCGGCGTGCGCGAACCGTGGTCGCACCAGGTCGAGGCGGCCGAGCACGCGCACGCGGGCCGCAGCGTGGTCATCGCCACCGGCACCGCCTCCGGGAAGTCCCTGGCCTACCAGCTTCCGGTGCTGACCGCCCTGACCGGCGACACCCGCGCCACCGCGCTCTACCTCTCCCCCACCAAGGCCCTCGGTGCCGACCAGTTGCGCTCGGTCTCCGCCCTCGACCTCCCCGGCGTCCGCGCCGCCTCCTTCGACGGCGACACCCCGACCGCCGAGCGCGACTGGGTGCGCGCGCACGCCCGCTGGGTGTTCACCAACCCGGACATGCTCCACCGCGGCATCCTGCCCGCCCACGGCCGCTGGTCGATGTTCTTCCGCCGCCTGCGCTACGTCGTCGTCGACGAGTGCCACTCCTACCGGGGCGTGTTCGGCTCGCACGTGGCCCTGCTGCTGCGCAGGCTGCGCCGGGTGTGCCGCCGCTACGGCGCCGACCCGGTGTTCGTGCTGGCCTCGGCCACGGTGTCGAACCCGGCCGCCTCCGCCACCCGCCTGTCCGGAGTGGACTGCGCAGCGGTCGCCGACGACGGCTCCCCGCGCGGCGCCCGCACGGTCGCCCTCTGGGAACCCCCGCTGCTCGACGACGTGGCGGGGGAGAACGGCGCCCCGGTCCGCCGCTCGGCGGGCGCCGAGTCCGCCCGCATCCTCGCCGACCTGGTGATCGAGGGGGCGCGCACGCTGGCGTTCGTCCGCTCCCGCCTGGGCGCGGAGCTGACGTCGCTCGGCGCCAAGCGCATCCTCGCCGAGGTCGACGCCGACCTGCCCGACCGGGTGGCCGCCTACCGCGCCGGGTTCCTCCCGGAGGAGCGCCGGGCCCTCGAAGCCGCCCTCGCCGACGGCCGCCTCCTGGGCGTGGCCAGCACGAACGCCCTGGAACTGGGTGTCGACATCGCGGGCCTCGACGCCGTGGTGGTCGCGGGCTACCCCGGGACCCTCGCCTCGTTCTGGCAGCAGGCGGGGCGGGCGGGCCGGGCGGGCGACGGCTCCCTGGTCGTCTTCGTGGCCAGGGACGACCCGCTGGACACCTACCTGGTGCACCACCCCGCCGCGGTCCTCGACAAGCCCGTCGAGGCCACCGTCACCGACCCGGGCAACCCGTACGTCCTGGCCCCGCAACTGGCCTGCGCCGCCGCCGAACTCCCGCTGACCGCGGACTGCCTCCCCGACTTCGGCGGCGAGCAGGCGAGGGCGGTCCTCGATGACCTTGTGGCCGAGGGAACCCTCCGCAAGCGGCCCACCGGCTGGTACTGGACCCAGCGCGAACGCCCGCACGGCCTGGTCGACATCCGCGGCTCGGGCGGCGACCAGATCGCCGTGGTGGAAGCGGACTCGGGCCGGATGCTCGGTACGGTCAACCCCGGCAACGCCTGCGCCACCGTGCACCCCGGCGCCATCTACCTGCACCAGGGCTCGTCGTACGTGGTCGACGAACTCGACCTGGAGTCCGGCTTGGCCATGGTCCACCCGGAGACCCCCGAGTGGACCACCACCCCGCGCGAACTGGTCGACATCACGATCCTCGACACGGTGTCGGAGACGGTCCACCCGGCCCTGGGCGGCGGCGAGGTCCGGGTCTGCCTGGGCGAGGTCGCGGTGACCTCGCAGGTCGTCGCCTACCTGCGCAAGCTCCCCAGCGGCGAGGTCCTGGACCAGATCCCCCTGGACCTCCCGGAGAACACCCTCCACACCCGCGCCGTCTGGTACACCCTCACCGAGGACCTGGTGACCGGGAAGGGCTTGGACCGAGCGGGCCTGAAGCGCTCGGAGGTCCCCGGCGCCCTGCACGCGGCGGAGCACGCCGCGATCGGCCTGCTGCCCCTGTTCGCCACCTGCGACCGCTGGGACATCGGCGGCGTCTCCACCGCCCTGCACCCCGACACCGAGCAGCCCACGGTCTTCGTCCACGACGGCCACCCCGGCGGAGCGGGTTTCGCCGACCGGGGCCACGCGGCCCTCATCCCGTGGCTGACCGCGACGAGGAAGGCGATAGCCGCCTGCGAGTGCCCCGAGGGGTGCCCCTCCTGCGTCCAGTCCCCCAAGTGCGGCAACGGCAATGACCCGTTGAACAAGAAGGGCGCCATAGCCGTGCTCACCACAGTCCTCAACACCATCCGGGACTGATCACGCGGACCCGGAGATCCTGCGGGGCCGGAAACACAGTGGGCTTGGGAAAGCAGCGAGCGGGAAGCAGCGGGGTGGGAAAAGCAGCGGCGCCGGGGGGCGCCGACAAGATGTCGGCGCGCAACCCCGGCGCGCTGCCTGCCACCGAGCCCGCGGCGATCCGTCTGCGACCGCGGCGCTCGGACTCCGGGAACCGATCGGCGGGGACTACCGGTCGTCGACACCTGGGAGGCGGATGGTGTCGAGCGGATGGCATTCCCGGGGCGGGTTTCGCCGACCGCGGCCTGGTGGCCGCTCGTCCCAGATCCGTGCGCGTGCGGGAGACGGACGCCTCCAGCGGTGCTCGGCTGGCTGCCGGTCCGGCGGCGACACGCACCAGGGGCGGAAGGGGTGTCGCCGTCGCGGACTGGCGGGAGTGGCGGTCCGTGCTCGCGGCGGGCGCGCACGGGACCGACCACAGTGGTCATTCAGTTGTGGGTCTGTCGCACTCGGACCGGAACCGGTCGAGCTAGTCGGCGGTGACCAACTGGGTGGCCAACCGGTCGTAGGTGGGCAGCCCCAACGCGTCGAGCAGCGCGTCCTGCACCACCCGCGACGCCGGGATCTGCCACCCGCACACCTCGGGCTTGACCCGCCAGTGCACGACGCCGTGGCTGGCCGGGCTCGGCGGCAGGGTGATCCACTCACCCGCACCGCGCAGGACCACACCGCTCTCGGCGAGTTCGGCGTCGAGCGCCCGGTTCGAAGTGGTCAGGAACAACCACTTGCTGTCCGGCGTGGCGATGATCGGCACCGGCACCCCCACGGAGCGCAGCACACCCGCGGCCCGGCGACCCAGTTCGACGTCGACCTCGATGGCGTCGTACCCGGCACCGGTGGCCAGCAGCAGGCTGTAGGGCTGCCCGGCCCACCAGGTGGCGACCTGGTCGGACCGGGTGCCGATCCGCGCCTGCCAGTCGTCGTGCACCGGAACCGGCCCGGTGGCCTCGAAGTCCTGTCGGCCCGCCCACTGCGCACCGGCCGGGTAGGTGCCCGGGAGTACCGGCCATCCGCGGAACGCGAGACCGATGGCCTCCGCGCGGAGTTCGACCTGGAACGCCCTGCGCCAGCTGTCCGACCTTTCGCTACCGATCATCTCGGGCGGTGCCTCCTCGGGTGGCGGGGGCCGGGTTGGCTCCCTGTGGAGAACTCAACGCCATGGGTGCCCAACACGGAACTCACCGTCGACCACTGGTCGTTTTGGCAAGATGAGCGCCGACAACGAGAACGGCCGACCTAAGCCCAGCCGACCGATCACCGACGCCGCGGCCATCACTCGGACGTGGGCACCCACCGAGCAGCGCCGCCCACCTGGCAGCACTACGGAAAGCGCCACCCACCAGCAGAAACAACCCGCTACACGCTGGGTGACCCACCTCCGCGAACAGTCGGTGAACAACTTCCGCGATGCCGTTCACCGTTCCACGGCGACCGCTTGACCCCCGACCCGATCACACGGGCCCGGCCACCGCGACCGCGCGTCCACTCCTGACTCCCGCCAACACCCCCGGTGGCCGCGCCACCACGACCACGGACACGACGAACCCGTCGACCCGGCACCCGACCACCTCCACCCGCATCCGATCCGCCACCCACCGCGCCCGGTCACAGGCCCACCGCTCCCCGTCGACAGCCCGCCCCGCCCCGGCCAGCGCGGCCAGGTCAGCGGCGGCCTCGGCCCGGTGCCGGGTCACGACGGCCGACCCGAGCAGGACGCCGAACCCCGCCACCACCACCAGCGCCATGATCACCCCCGCCGCCCACACGGTGGCGAACCCGCCGTCGCCCGCCCCACCGCGCCCACACCGCGAGACCGATCCACCCGGCGGAGCTGCGCCCGGTGCGGCAGTGCCCGGCGGAGGCTTGCCCGATGAAGCCGCACCCGGTGCAACGGCACCCGGTACAGCCACGCCCGGAGCAGCCGCGCCTGGCGGAGCAGTGCCCGGTGAAGCCACGTCTGGTGCAACGACACCCGGAGCGGCAGTGCCCGGCGAAGGCCTGCCCGACGAAGCCGCACCCGGTGCAACGACACCCGGTACAGCCACGCCCGGCGGAGCAGCGCCCAGTGAAGCCGCACTTGGTGCAGTTGTGCCCGGTGCAGCGGCGGTCCGAGCGGGCAGTGCCGGGGCGTTGACCGCGGTCACGGAAGTCCTGATCACGGGAGCACCGGTTCCGGGAGCACCGGTCATGGAATCACCCCCTCCGGTTCGGCGACGGCGTACGCCTCGGCTGTCAGGTCCACCCCGGGAAGCAACCCGCCGACCGGGGCCGCGTGGACCACGACGGTCACCTCGTCACCGGACCGGCGGATGTCGACCGCGGCGCCGGGCGGCGCGATGGCCACCGCGGCGGCACGGCCGCGCTCGGGTTCGCCGCGGGCGGCGAGCCGCGCGGCTTCCCTGGCGGCGTCGACGCACCGGACCTGCGCGGACAGGGCCGAGATCCCGCCCAGGGCGAAGGCCAGGACGAGCACGATCGCCCCGAGCGCCACCGCGGCCTCAACGGTGACCGCTCCCCGGTCGGCCATCACGGCTCGAACGAGAGGGCCCGCCGCACCAGCCCGAGCAGCCCCGCGGCGACCTCCCCTCCGGTGACGACGGAGTACAGCAGCATCGCCAGCGCCGCGGCGACGAGCAGTCCGATCGAGTACTCCACGGTGCTCATCCCGGGATCGGACAGCACCCTCTCCTGTTTGCGCACAACATCTCCCTTCTCAGTGGTGTCAGATCGGTGGTGTCAGAACTGGGTGGACAACCGGGCCACCAGGCCGATGACCACGGGCGCGACCCCCAGGCAGAGGAAGGCGGGGAGGAAGCACAGCCCCAGCGGACCGGTGACCCGCACCGCCGCGCGCTGGGCCTTCTCCTCGGCCAGGTCGGTCGCCTGCTCGCGCACGCCCGCCGCCAGCGCCCGGGCCACCCCGGCGAGTGCCGCCCCGGAGCGGGTGGTGCGGCGGGCACCTCGGGCCAGCTCGGCGGTCTCGGGGCAGGCGAGGGCCACGGCCCACGCGCGCGCCGGGTCGGCACCCATGGCGAGCAGGTCGGCGGTGTCGCGGAGGGCGGCCCCCGCCCGCCCGGGCAGGTCGCCCGCCACCACCCGCACCGCGGTGGGCACCGGCATCCCGGAGGTGAGGCAGGCGGCGAGCAGGTCCCACCCGGCCGCCAACCCGAGCCGGTCCACCGGCGGTGGCCGGGGTCGCAGCAGCCGCACCGCACCCCACCAGGCCCCAGCCCCAACCGTGATCCCGATCCCCACACCGGCGTTCACCGCGACGGCAGTCCCCACCGCGACCCCGGCCACCACCGGCAACGGCAACGGCACCCGCCACCTCCGACGGACGACTCCGCCCAGCCCCGCCAACCGCTGCCCGGCCCGACCGGGCGGAACCCCGACCACCACCGCCACGGCCAGCAGGAGGAACGACAGGCTCATCACGGGACCCCCCGATTCGCCGACCGCACAGCACCAGCAGCGCCTGCTGTCGGCACCGGACTCATCACACAACCTCCCGGTTCGCCCCGAGTACGAGCGCCACACCGCCGCAAGCGCAACCACCGCGACAACAGACCCATCCCACGACCACCCGGTTCGCCCCGAGTACGAGCGCCACACCGCCGCAAGCGCAACGACCGCAACGACCGCAACGACCGGCTCATCCCACGACCTCCCGGTTCGTCTCGGATGCGAGCGCCACACCGCCGCGAGTGCGACTGCCTCGGCGCGGACTCATCGGAAAACCACCTGGCCGGTCAGGTGCGACGTCCAGGCGACACCCGCCGCGGCGAGCGCGACGCCGAGCACCAGGAGGACCTGACCCGCCGGTGTGGTGAACACCGCCAGGGGTGCGGCGCCCATGGCCTCGCCGAGGAGGACACCGAGGACCGGCAGGGCGGCGAGGACGGCGGCGCTGGTCCTGGGACCCGCCATCCTGGCGTCGACCTGGTGGGCGAAGCGGGCCCGGTGGTCGAGGTCGCGGCGGACGGCATCGAGGACCTCGGCCAGGGGGAGGCCGTGGCGACCCGCCAGGTCCCACGCCCGACCGACTCGCCGGGTGGCGGCGGACAGGGTGGCGGGGAGTTCCGCACGGGCCAGCGCGGCACCGACGCCACCCCCGAGCCGGGCCGCGGCGGCGGCTGCGCGCAGGGCCTTGGCCGAGGCCGGGTCGGCGTCGACGGCGGCGTGCTCGGCCGCGGTGGCGGGGTGCGCGCCCGCGGTCAGCTCCGACACCAGGGCCCGCACGGATTCGGCGAATCCCTCGATCCCGGCCAGGGTCTCGCGCGAGCGCCGCCGGGCCAGCTGACCGCGCCACACGCTCACCCCGGCGATGCAGGCGGCCACCGCCCCGCCCGCTCCGAAGGGAACCCACCCCACCAGCCCGCACCCGGCGACGACCAACACCGTGCGCGGTCGAGGCGGCGCCCACCGCCGCACCCGTGGCCCCCGCAAGGCCCGCAGCCTCCGCGCGGCAGCACCGGACGGCCACGACAACACCGCCCCGGCCACGAACAGCAGACCCAGCACGCCCCATCCTCCCTGCACCCGATCCGACTACCTTCCACAAAGGACATGATGTGGAATCGACCCGAAAGACCCCTCTGCCCCACCCAAGCCGCACCGCCCTGTCCGGCGTCGCCGAATCCACAGCCGCCGAATCCACAGACGTCGAAACCGCAGGCGCCAAAACCGCCTCGATGGTCGCCGTCAGTCGCCGCATGGTCGACCCCCTCGACCGGCCAGAAGGCGGTCCAGGTCGGCACGCCCCTCGGCCCACTCACCCGCGCGCCACACCGGGCGCACGGTCACACCACCCGCCGGGCGGACCACCACGCCGATCTCGGTGAGGCGCCGCTCGCCGGTGCCCAGTCGTCTCATGTGGAGGATCACGTGGACGGCCGCGGCGAATTGGCTGTGCAGGGCGGTTCGGGACAGACCCCCCAGGGCGGCCAAGGCCTCCAGCCGGACGGGCACTTCGGCGGGGGCGTTGGCGTGGACCGTTCCGGCGCCGCCGTCGTGACCGGTGTTGAGCGCGGACAGGAGGTCGCAGACCTCGGCGCCGCGGACCTCGCCGACGACGATGCGGTCGGGGCGCATGCGCAGGCCTTGGCGCACCAGGTCGCGGAGGGTGACCTCGCCCGCGCCCTCGACGTTGGGCGGGCGGGCGAGGAGCCGGACGAACTGGGGGTGCCCGGGCTCCAGCTCACCCGCGTCCTCGACGCAGACGATCCGCTCGGCGGGTGGGACCCGGCCGAGGAGACCCGCCAGCAGGGTGGTCTTCCCGCTGCCGGTGCCACCGGAGACCAGGAACGCCAAGCGGGCCGTGATGATCGCGTCGAGGAGGTGGTGCACGGCGTCGTCGAAGGTGCCCAGTGCCCGGAGGGCGGTGAGGTCGTGGGAGGCGGGGCGCAGGACGCGCAGGGACAGGCAGGTTCCCGCCGCGGCGATCGGGGCGAGGACGGCGTGCATCCGGACCCGGCCACCGGCGGTGGGCAGCCAGCCGTCGACGTAGGGCTGGGCGTCGTCGAGCCTGCGGCCCGCGGACATGGCCAAGCGCTGGGCGAGCCTGCGGACGGCGTCCTCGTCGGTGAAGCGGACGCCGGTGCGGCGGAGGCCGTCCGCGCCGTCGACCCAGACCTGGTCGGGCCCGGTGACCAGGACGTCGGTCGTGGCCGGGTCCCGCAGCAGCGGGTCCAGCGGTCCGGTGCCGATGAACTCCTGCTCCAGCAGGGTGAGCGCGGCGAGCACGTCGCCGTCGCCGAGGACGCCGTCGGCTTCCGCGCGCACGGCCTCGGCCACCGCGGCCGCGGACATGTCGGCTTCCCGGCCCGCGAGGCGGGTGCGGACCCGGTCGACGAGGTCGAGGGCAGCCATCGGGGAACTCCTTTCGCAGTGGGGGTCACGCGCGGGTGAGGAAGGGTCGGGCTCGCGGTACCCGCGAACCCGGTGGGTGGGCGAGGGCGCGCAGGACGGCGCGGGCCGCCCGGGCGATGGAGCCGCTGAGCCGGAACCCACCGTTCTCGATCGAGTGCGCCAGAACGGGATCGGTCTTGACCGTCGCCAGCAGCGGCAGTCCGACCGCCTCCGCGATCGCGTTCGGGCTCAGCGCCGACGGCCCGGGTACCCGCACGACCAGGCCGGGCCGCACACCGCGGTCGGCCAGGTGCGCTACGACCCGGCGGGTGGCCGAGGCGGCGCGCAGCTCGGCCGGGGCGATGACCACGGTGAGATCGGCCCGGTCGAGGGCGGCGTGCGCGGCCGGGTCGGGTGCTCGAGGCAGGTCGCACACCACGGTCTCGCCGCCCCGCCTGCCCGCGTCGACCACGGCCGCCACCGCCTCGGGCGCCGGGCCGTCGCCGTCGCGGGCGCTGGAGAGCAGCGTCAGCCTGGCCCCGGACCGGGTGTGGCCGGGCAGCGCGGAACGCAGGCTGGACACCGGGACGCGCCCGGACCGCAGTCGGACGTCCGGCCACCGCAGGCCGGGTTGGTCCTCGGCCGAGAGCACCAGGTCGAGGCCGCCGCCCAGGGGGTCGCAGTCGACCAGCAGCGTGCCGGTGCCCAGTTCCAGCGCCGACAACCCGAGCGCGGCGGCGAACGTGGACGCGCCCGCCCCACCCCGGCCGCCGACCACCGCCAGCACCCGGCCCGCCGTGCCCGCGGGCGCGTCGGCCGCGTCGGCGAGGGCACCGACCAGCCAGGTCTGCCCGGCGGGCAGCTCCACCACCCTGGCGACCCCGACGCCCACCGCCTGCTCCCACAGGGCGGGCGGCGGTGGGCCGGTGGCGACCAGCACCACCGCTTCCCGCCGGGGCAGCGCCGCCGACCGGCACCGCGCCACCGCCTCCCCGTCGAGGACGACCAGCGGCGCCACCGGCCAGCGGGCGCGCAGCGCGGCGACGTCCGCGACCCGCTCGACCTCGGTGCCCGCGGCGGCGGCCAAGCGCAGCACCTCGTCGAGGACGGCGGTGTCGTGGACGCAGACGACCGGACGGTCCATGGTTCCCCCTCTTGCCGGGCGGCCCTCGGATCGGGCCGCTGACACCAGGATCGGGAGGGCGGGGACGGCGGGAAAGGGACGCCGAAAACCTGTGGAGGGATTTCGGGGGATGTGGACAACCGGTTGTCGGCGTACCGGAACTGTCGGTCTGCCGTGCGATGCTCGGGAGGGGTCCCGCGTGCCCCGATGTTGACTGGACAGGGCTGAACGGACGGGGCTGAGCAGGCAAGGCCGGCCGGGGCGAAGGCCCGGAACTGGGAAAACAGCCCGGAAGCAGGGAGGACCCGCCGGGAGGGGTGCGGGGAAAGGGACGACCCCCGCCAGGGGGGAGGGGCGGGGGTCGTCAGAGGTTCAGCCCCGGGGGGTCGGACTGAACCAACCCGGCGCGAACGCCGGGTACCGATACTGTATCCCCTCCACGGGGTCGCATGGGCATCAACAGGTGAGAACACCCCGCCGAGTTCGCACCCGTGCCCCGTACGTCCGCGCGCGCCATCCGCCATCCGGGTCGCCGCGTTCCCTGCGCAGGCGCCGTGACAGCCCCCGGCAGCCCCGACGCGACCGGTCGGGTGGCCGCGTCCTTCGACCTCGACAAGACCGTGATCGCCACGTCGGGTGCGGGATCGTCGAGGAGGCGCTGCACGACGTCGTCGACCCGCTGGTCTGCGCCGAAGCGGCGGAACCGGTGGCCGGGCACCGGGCCGACGGGCACGACGTGGTGGTCGTGTCGGTCTCCGGCGCGAAGATCGTCGCGGCGATGATCGGGGCCACGCACAGCGTCGGCACCGAGGTGGTCTCCGTCCGCGGCCGCCACCCCGGTGAGATCTCCTTCCACTGCCACAGCGCGAACAAGGCGACCGCGGTGCGCGAGCAGGCCGGGCGCAACGGCTACGACCTGACCGCCGGCCACGCCTACTCCGACTCCAGCGCGGACCCGCCGATGCTCGAGGCGGCGGGGCACCCGGCGGTGGTCAACCCCGACCGCGGGCTGCGCAGGCCGGCGGCCGAGCGCGCGTGGCCGGTGCTGACCTCCAGCGAGCCGGTGTCCCCGCGCTCGCGGTCGTCCACGGCGGTGGCCGCGATCGGGATCGGCGCGGTGGCCACCGCGGGCGCCGCCTGGTGCGGACTGCACCGGATGCGCAGGCGCTGATCATTCCGTTGCCCCGCAAGGGAGGGGCACCCCTCGCGCGGGGGACTTCCTGTGCACGGACCGTCGCGTTCGACCGGGTGCCGCGTCTTGACCGGTGCACCCGAAAGAGCTCTTGAAGTGAGCTGGCTCACTGGGTAGAAAGGGAGGTGCGGACCTTGAGACCGGCCAGGGACCAGGCGAAGAGAAGCCCGGCGCCACCCCGATCCGAGCTCCGTGCGCGGACGCCGGAGCACCCACGCGCAGCACGCCGCGGGAGGCATGTCGTCTGGGGCCTGCGGACCGGGACGCCGGACGCCTAGGCCAGAGTTGTACGACAGGTTGCACGCTTGGTAGTCCGAGATGTTCGCGCTGACGGATGTGGGCGGTCCCGCTCTTCGGAGCGGGACCGCTCGATCTGTGTCCGGCCGCGGTGCGCCGAGTTGTCCACAGGGCGCGCGTGGCGCCGTTGACAGGTACACGGTTGTCGTGGATAACTTGCCGGTGAACACTTGTTCTTGGTGAACAAGTTTCGGCACACCCAGGAGGCCGTGGTGCCCGTTCACCGCCTGTTCCGCCGGACCCTCACCGCGTCGGCGGCCACCCTGACCGTCGTCGCGCTCGCCGCGCCCGCCTCGGCCGCGCCCGAACCACCCGTCCCGGTCCCCGACGCCGAACCGTCCCTGGTGTCGGCGTGGACCGAGGCGCTGCTGCGCCGGATGCCGCTGGAGCAGAAGGTCGGCCAGATGCTGGTCGCCACCGTGTGGGGCAAGTCCGCGGACGAGGTCCACCCGACCAACCGGACGCGCTACGGCGTGGACACCCCGGCCCAGGTGGTGCAGAAGTACCAGGTCGGCGGGGTCATCTACTTCAACAACAGCGGCACGGACAACATCGAGGGCCCGCAACAGGTGGCCGCCTTCTCCAACGGCCTGCAACGCGCCGCGCTCAGCTCCGCGCCGCACCTGCCGCTGGTCATCAGCATCGACCAGGAGGGCGGCAACGTCACCCGGATCGAGGCCCCCGCCACCGAGTTCCCGAGCAGCATGGCGGTCGGCGCGGGCCGCAGCGCCGCCGACGCGCGCACGCTGGCCGCGGTCAGCGGCCGCGAGCTGCGCGCGATGGGCATCAACCAGGACTTCGCCCCGGTCGCCGACGTCAACTCCAACCCGCTGAACCCGGTGATCGCCGCCCGGTCGTTCTCCGCGCGCCCGGACCTGGCGGCCGAGCTGGTCGCCGCCGAGGTGCGCGGCTACCAGGAGGGCGCCGGGCCGACGGAGACGGTGTCGTCCTCGGCCAAGCACTTCCCCGGCCACGGCGACGCGGCCACCGACAGCCACACCGGCCTGCCGGTGATCTCCCGGACGGCGGAGCAGTGGCGGGCGGTGGACCTGCCCCCGTTCCGGGCGGCCATCGACGCGGGCATCGATTCGATCATGACCGCGCACATCCAGTTCCCCAGCCTGGACCCCAGCGGGGTGCCCGCCACCCTGTCCCCGCCGATCCTGACCGGCATCCTGCGCGGGGAGCTGGGCTACCGGGGCGTGATCGTCACCGACTCGATGGGGATGCAGGGCGTGCGCGACATGTTCGGCGACGCCGAGGCCGCGGTGCGCGCGGTGGAGGCGGGTGCCGACCAGCTCCTGATGCCGCCGGACCTGACCCTGGCCAAGGAATCCGTGCTCGCGGCCGTGCGCGGCGGGCGGCTGACCGAGCGGCGGATCGACGAGAGCGTGCGGCGGGTCCTGGCGCTGAAGTGGAAGCGCGGCATCTTCGCCCGGCCGTTCGTCGACCAGCGCGCGGTGGCGGCGGAAGTGGGCACGCCGGACCACCTGGCCGCGATCCAGCGGCTGACCGACAAGACCGTCACGGTGCTGCGCAACGACAATGGCGTGCTCCCGCTGGCCGCCGCACCGGCGAAGGTCCTGGTCGCGGGCGTCGGCGACACGGTGACCCCGGCGAACTCGCCGAGCAACCTGGCCAGGAGCATCACCGCCCGCGGCTCGGCGGCGACTCCGCTGGCGACCGGTCTCAAACCGGGCGCCGCGGCGATCTCCTCGGCGGTCGCCGCCGCTCGGGAGTCGGACCTCGTGGTGCTGCTGACGAACAACCTCTCCGCGAACACCCAGCAGCGGACGCTGTTGACCGAGCTGCTCGGGACCGGCACACCGGTGGTGGCCGTGGCGGCGCAGGCGCCCTACGACGCCGGTTTCGTCGACGCTCCCACTTGGGTCGCCACCTACTCGTGGCGCGCGGTCTCGTTGGAATCGCTGGCGAAGGTGCTCTTCGGCGAGGTCGGGCCGGTCGGCAAACTTCCGGTGGACGTGCCGGACGGCGCTGACCCGTCGACCATCCGGTACCCGTTCGACCACGGTCTGAGCTGGTAGCCGGGCATGGACAGACGACGTTTCCTCACCGCGTCGACGCTGGCCGCCCCGCTGCTGTCCACGGCGGCGGGCCCGGCGACGGCGACCCGGCAAAACGAGCAGCAGGGGCAGCCGGGCGGTCCCGGTCGGGTCACCGCGGGGGCCGACGTGCTGGCCGCGCAGGGGTGGCGGTCGCTGGCGGGCAGGAAGGTCGGCGTCGTGTCGAACCCGACCGGCGTCCTGCGCGACGGCACGCACCTGGTCGACTCCATGGTGGCCGCTGGGGTGCGACCGGTCGCCGTCTTCGGCCCGGAGCACGGGTTCCGCGGCACCGCGCAGGCGGGCGGGTCCGAGGGCGACTACCTCGACCCGCGGACCCGGCTGCCGGTGTACGACGCCTACGGCGCCACCGCGGCGAAGCTCGCCGGACAGTTGACCAAGGCGGGGGTCGACACCGTGCTGTTCGACATCGCCGACATCGGCGCCCGCTTCTACACCTACATCTGGACCATGTACTCGGCCATGCACGCGGCGGCGCTGACCGGCGCCGCGTTCGTCGTGCTCGACCGGCCCAACCCGGTCGGCGGCGAGGCGTTCGGGCCCACCCTGGACCCGGCGTTCGCCTCCGGGGTGGGGCGCAAGCCGATCGCCCAGCAGCACGGCATGACCGTCGGCGAGCTGGCGGGCCTGTTCGACGCCGAGTTCCTGCCCGCCGACACCGGCGGCAAGCGGTTGCCGGGGCTGGAGGTCGTGCGCGTGCGGGGGTGGCGGCGCGACCAGCTCTTCGCCGAGACCGGGTTGCAGTGGGTCATGCCGAGCCCGAACGTGCCGACCGAGCAGACCGCGCTCGCCTACCCCGGCACCTGCCTGTTCGAGGGCACGGTGTTCTCCGAGGGCCGGGGCACCACCCGCCCGTTCGAGATCATCGGCGCCCCCGGGGTCGACTGGCGGTGGGCGGAGGCGCTCAACGCGCTCGGGCTGCCCGGGGTGCGGCTGCGCGAGCACCACTTCGTGCCGACGTTCGGCAAGTTCGTCGGCGAGGCGTGCGGCGGGGTGCAGGTGCACGTCACCGACCCGCGCCGGTTCGACCCAATCCGCACGGCGATCGCGATGATCGTGACCGCCGAGCTGGCGCACCCGGACGTGTTCGGCTGGCGGCCGGACAACTACGTCGACAAGCTCTCCGGCTCCGACCGGCTGCGCCGGATGGTGGACGCGGGCGCGGGGGTCGACGAGGTCGTCGGCGCGTGGGAGTCGGAGCAGGCCGCTTTCCGCGGTCTGCGGCGCGAGTACCTGCTCTACCGGTGAGGTGGGGGCGATGGCCTGGAGAACACGCGGCGGCGCGGCGGTCCTGTGCCTCGCGCTGGTGGCGGCCACGGTCGCGGGCAGCGCGGTAGCGGTGGCCGCACACCCGGGCGACGAACGCGCGGCGGGGCGCTTCGACCTGCCGCAGCGCGGGTTCGCCCCCGCCGACACCGTGCTGCGGCCGGGCACGCCGGAGTCGGTGGGCCTGGACCCGGCGCCGATCCGCGCCGCGGGCGAGGCAATCGCGGCGTGGACCGGGCCGTCGCCGACGACACCGCTGTTCCCCGGTGCGGTCAGCCTGCTGGTGCACCACGGCACCGTCGTGCACCGGCAGGCGGTGGGCAAGGCGCTGCGCTACGCCGACGGCGCGGGCACGGAGCTGCCCGCCGAGCAGCAGGTGCCGGTGCGCGCCGACACCGTGTTCGACCTGGCGTCGGTGAGCAAGCTGTTCACCTCGCTGGCGGTCATGTGCCTGGTCGAGGACGGCAGGCTCAAGGTGGACCGGCGGGTGGCGGGCTACCTGCCGGAGTTCGGGGTCAACGGCAAGGAGCAGATCACCGTCCGGCAGCTCCTGACGCACACCTCGGGCCTGGAGCCGTTCATCCCGCTGTGGCGCGACTGGCCGGACGAGCCGTCGCGGGTCAAGGCGGTGATGGACCGGGCGCCGGTCAACCCGCCCGGCTCGTCGTACGTGTACTCGGACCTCAACCTGATCACCCTCGGCGTCCTCGTCGAACGGCTCAGCGGCCGCTCCCTGGACGCCTTCGTGGCCGACCGGATCACCCGCCCCCTGGGCCTGGTGGACACCGGCTACAACCCACCCGCGAGCAAGCTGGACCGGGTGGCGGCGACGGAGTTCCAGAGCGCTCCCCCGCGCGGGGTGGTGCGCGGGCAGGTGCACGACGAGAACGCGTGGTCGCTGGGCGGGGTGGCCGGGCACGCCGGGGTGTTCTCCACCGCGGCCGACCTCGCCGTGCTGGGCCAGGCGATCCTCAACGGCGGCAGCTACGCGGGCAGGCGGGTCCTGCGGCCGGACACGGTCCACACCATGCTCACCAACTTCAACGGCGACTTCCCCGGCAACGACCACGGCCTGGGCTTCGAACTGGACCAGCGCTGGTACATGGGCGGGCTGTCCGGTCCGCGCACCGCGGGGCACACCGGTTTCACCGGGACGTCGCTGGTCATCGACCCGGCTTCGCGCTCCATCGCGATCCTGCTGACCAACAGGGTTCACCCGTCCCGCAACCGGGGAACCATCAACATGGCACGCGAACGGTTGGCGAGCGGTTTGGCCTCGGCGATGGCCGTGCACCCCAGGCACGGTCCGGACGCCTGGTTCGCCCCGCCCGTCGACGCGACGACAGCCACGCTGACGACCCCGCCGCTGACCTCCCGGGGTGCGATGCGGGTGCGCTTCGACGCCTTCGTCGACACCGAGGACACCGACCCGCTCGCCCTGGAGTCGAGCGCGGACGGGCAGACGTGGCGGCGAATCCCGTTGCGCGCCTGGGGAACCGGTGCGCCAGTAGGCCAAACGGAGTTACTGGCGGGTTCGGGACACCGCAGTTGGTGGACGGTTGACGCAATCGTGCCGGGTGGCGACGGCATAACTTTGCGCTGGGTTTCGACTACGGACAGTCGTTACACCGGTCGAGGAATCCTGTTGGACGGGATAGTCGTAACCGACGGTGATCGAATGCTGCTCAACGGTGAGAAAGAACCCCACCTGATGCGACCGCTCGGGTGGCGCCTCCAAACTCGTTGAGGGTTGGGCGCTAACAAACAGCACTCGACCAGCGATTCCGTGGGCAAGCCCCACGAAGGGCCACGGCGGTTGCGGACACATTTGGGTAGCGTTGCCTCCAGATGTCACGCAGCACCTTGATATACCCCCTAACTGTTAGTAAGTTTCCCACGTGAGTGCGAGTGACATGACGACAGCAGAACACAGCGAGGCAAGCCCGTTGGTCCGCATTCGCTCGCTCCTGCCCGGCCTGGCCAGAGCAGAGCAGCGAGTGGCCAAGGTGGTGCTCGACAGCCCCCACACCGTGGCCCGGCGCAGCATCACCGAGGTCGCCGAGGCCGCCGGTACCAGCGAGACGACGGTGACCCGGTTCTGCAAGGCGATCGGCGTCGGGGGCTACCCCGAGCTGCGCATCGCCCTCGCGGCCGACACCGCCCGCTCCGAGGCCAGGGTCGACCGCGACCTGGGCGGTGAGATCGCCCCCGAGGACGACCTCAAGACCGTCGTCGGCAAGGTCACCTTCGCCGACGCCCGCGCGGTCGAGGAGACCGCCGAGCAGGTCGACATCGCCGTGCTCGCCCAGGTCATCGAGGCCGTCGCCACCGCGGGCCGGGTCGACGTCTACGGCGTGGGCGCCAGCGCCTTCGTCGCCGCCGACCTGCAGCAGAAGCTGCACCGCATCGGCCGGGTCTGCTTCGCCTGGAACGACACGCACATCATGCTGACCTCCGCGGCCGTCCTGAACACCGGCGACGTCGCGGTCGGCATCTCGCACACCGGCGCCACCGCCGACACCGTCGAGGCGCTGCGCGTCGCCAGGGAGCACGGGGCCACCACGGTCGCCCTGACCAACTACCCGACGTCGCCGATCGCCGAGGTCGCCGACCTCGTGCTCACCACCGCCGCGCGGGAGACGACCTTCCGCTCCGGCGCCACCGCGAGCCGCATCGCGCAGCTCACCGTCGTGGACTGCCTGTTCATCGGCGTGGCCCAGCACCACCTGGACCAGTCGATCAAGGCACTCGACTCGACCCGCGACGCGGTCGGCCCGCACCGCCTGGAGACCAGGCACGACGGCCGCCGCAAGCCGCGGGAGACCGGCAAATGACCAGGGGTGCGCGGGCTCGCGCCGCCGAGGAGGGGGACGTTTCCATGACCGTGCCACGCCAAGTGGTCCATGTCGAATCCCCCACGGAGCGGCGGAACCCGCGCACCGCCGAGATCGACCGGATGTCCACCCTGGACATCCTGCGCACGATCAACACCGAGGACCACGTGGTCCCCGGCGCGGTCGCCGCCGCGTTGCAGCACCTGAGCCGGGCGGTCGACCTGGCCACCGAGGCGCTGCGCGACGGCCACCGCGTGCACTACGTGGGCGCGGGCACCTCGGGCAGGCTGGCGACGCTGGACGCCGCTGAACTCAAGCCCACCTTCAACATCCCCGACGACTGGTTCCAGGTGCACCACGCCGGTGGCGCGGGCGCGCTGCGCAACGCCGTGGAGGGCGCCGAGGACGACGACCGCGCCGGTGCCGCCGAGATGGTCCGCGACGTGCGCCCCGGTGACTTCGTGCTGGGCCTGGCCGCCTCCGGCCGCACCCCGTTCGTGATCGGCGCGCTGGCCGCGGCCCGGGAGATCGGCGCGACGACCGCGCTGGTGTCGAACAACCCCGACGCGGTCCGCCCCGCCTGCGTCGACATCCACATCACCGTCGACACCGGCCCCGAGGCCATCTCCGGTTCGACCAGGATGAAGGCGGGCACGGCGCAGAAGATCGTGCTGACCGCGTTCTCCACCGCCGTGATGATCAAGATGGGTCGCACGTACTCGAACCTGATGGTCAGCATGCGGGCCAGCAACGCCAAGCTGCGCGGCCGCGCGCTGCGCATCCTGTGCGAGGCCACCGGCCTGGACCAGCAGGAGTGCTCGGCGGCGCTGATCGAAGCCCAGGGCGACCTCAAGGTGGCCATGGTCCACCTGCTCTCCGGCGTCGGCGTCACCCGGGCGGGCAAGGCGCTGGCGGACTCCAACGGCCACGTCCGGCAGGCCCTGGGGCTGCTGAACGCGGGCGCTACTGCGTGACGGCGGCCTCGGCGATGCCGGTGGCCTCCTTGGCCCCAGCCTCCAGGGCCTCGCAGCAGAACACGATCCAGGCCGCGACCCCCTCCGGGCCGCCGCCCGCGAACCCGTCGGCGGTCTCGCGGTAGCGCTCGGCCCGGCGCATGAAGAACACCTCGGGCACGGCCAGCCCCTTGGGGTCCAAGCCGGTCTGGATGGTGGTCAGCCGGGCCGCCGCCCGCGCCACCACCCCGTCGGCCGTCCCGAACGGCCGCAGCGCCAGCAGTTCCCCGTGCACGACGGCGCTCAAAACCGGTCCGGGCACCTTCGACCCACCGGCGACCAGACCGGCCAGCAGGTCGAGCCTGCTCGCCACCCCCAGCCCCTCGCGGGGCCGTCCCAGCGCGCTGTCGTCGGCCCCCAGGTCGGCGGCCGCGAGCACGTGCAGCCGCGCCAGCGCCTGCATGGGTGCCCGCTCCCAGGTGGACAGCAGCGGCCCCAGCGCCTCGGCGACGCGCAGCGCGCCCGCCGTCACCGGGTCGGTGACCCCACCCTCCTCGGGGATCTCCGGGTCCCCGCCGTCGAGCACGGCCGAGGCCCGCGCGGCCCGCACCGACGCCTCGGCGGACGTCGCGGGCCACCCCCGGCGGTTCGTCGGGTGCCGGTGCACCACCGCCACCGAC
Source organism: Actinokineospora spheciospongiae (assembly GCF_000564855.1). Lineage (GTDB taxonomy): Bacteria > Actinomycetota > Actinomycetes > Mycobacteriales > Pseudonocardiaceae > Actinokineospora > Actinokineospora spheciospongiae. The sequence continues at coordinate 36,298 of NZ_AYXG01000203.1, read as the reverse complement.
TCCCTGGCGAGGCGGACGGCGTCGGCGACACCGGGCAGGTCCAGCAGCGGAGCCAGTGGATCGGTCACGGCCCGGACACTACCGGCCGACAAGTGGCCTTGCCTAACTGACCAGTAGTGGCCATCCCGGTAATGCCACTTCGCGCTCTAGCGTGGGTGCGGTGAGCACCTGGCGAGAGCATCGGACCCTGACCGGCAAGCACGTCCGCCTGGAACCCCTGACCCCGTCCCACGCCCCCGGCCTCCTCGCCGCGGGCCGGGACCCGGACGTGTGGACGTGGCTGAGCAGCACCCGGCCCACCACCGTCCCCGAGATGGAAGCCCTCATCACCAGGGCGCTCGCGGACCCGGACCGCCTCGCGTTCGCCCAGATCTGCGCCGACACGGGCGAAGCGGCGGGCACGACGTCCTACTACGACATCGACGAGCAGCACCGGGGCCTCGCCATCGGCCACACCTGGATCGGCTCCCGCTGGCACCGCACCGGCCTGAACACCGAGGCGAAGCTCCTGCTGCTGTCGCACGCCTTCGACCACCTCGGGGCGATCCGCGTCGCTTGGCACACCGACCACCGCAACGAGCGCTCCCAGCGGGCGATCGAGCGCCTCGGCGCCCGGCGTGAAGGCGTCCTGCGCTCCCACCGAATCCGCCCCGACGGCACGATCCGGGACACCGTCACCTACTCCGTCACCGCCGAGGAGTGGCCCACCGTCCGGCCCGCCCTGACCGCCAAGCTGCGCTGATCCCCAACCCGCCAACATATCCCCGAGACCCCGAGCCCCGCTCGAACCATCCACAGGCCCGGGGTTCCCCCGATTTCCACACTACCGGGCGGCACCGACAAAAACCGCCGCTCGGCTCCAGTTGTCCACAGCCCCAGGGGAACCCCCGAATTCCACACTACGGTGTGGCCACGACAAAAGAGCGCGCGTGCGATGGAGTTGTCCACAGCCCTGTGGGTAACTCGGGCCGATGTGGGACGGGGAGAAACGGCTCCCGGTCGGCGGGTGGACGCGGTGGGTGGAGCAGTACCGACCAGCGGTCGGGCGCAGGTGGCGAGAACGGTCCGGGGCCGCCGTCGAAAGCGGCTCGACCCCGGGACCGGGCGGTCGCGGTGGGCCGGTCCGGGTGCGGTGGAACACCCGGCGCAAACGGGGTCAAGGCCGCTCGAAAGTCGGCTCGCGGGAGGCGCGGGGGCCGGGGAGGGGCATTGACGGAGTAATCCGAATTTGGTTGCGGCCGCCGTTCTTCGCCTCGGAGAGGGCTTGGTCCGCGTGCTCCTGCAACGCCGCCAGGTCCGTTCCGTGCTCGGGTGACAGCGCGATTCCCCCGGAGATCGTGAACCCCGCCTCGACCTCCGTGCGCCCGCCCGCGGCCCGGGTGAGCTCCACCGTCATGTTCTCCACCGCGTCCCGAATCCGCTCCGCGATCGCCCAGGCGTCGACCCGGGAGGTGCTCGGCAGCAGGACCGTGAACTCCTCACCGCCCCAGCGGCAGACCAGGTCGTCGCGGCGCACGCTCGCCCGCAGCACTCCGGCGAGCGCCTTGAGCACCTCGTTCGCCCCGAGGTGGCCCAGGCGCGAGTTGACCTGCTTGAAGCGGTCCAGGTCGAACATCATCACCGCCGTCGGCCTGCGGCGGGCCTGGTCGGCGACCAGGGCCAGCACCGCGGCGGGGTTGAACCCGCGCTGGTTCGCCAGGCCGGTCAGCGGGTCGTGCAGGGCGTCGACCTCGAGGCGGTCGCGTTCCTGCTCCAGTTGCTCGATGCGCTGGGTGTGCCTGGTGTAGCCGATCACCACACCGGCGAGGGCGAACAGGAGCAGCCCGTAGGCGACCCCGGCGGCCCAGGCGGCGATGAGGCCCAGGCACAGCGTGATGAGCAGGTCGGCGTTCTCCTTGCGCTCGCCGAGGATCGAGATCCACTGCCAGTCACCGCGCAGGCCGCGGGCGAGGCCGATGACGACGGTCTGCGCGGCGTAGTAGGCGGCGAAGGCGGCCAGCACCGCCAGGCCCGCCGAGATGACCCGATCGGGTGGTACGGGGGCGCCGCGAATCCAGGCGTGCACCGGGGTGGCGGTGGCGATCGCCTGGGCCGCCAGGGCCGACGAGGTGATCGCGGAGGTGGTGAACAGGTATCGACCGGGTGGTTTCCTGGCGATGAAATACCGTCGCAAGCGGATGATCAGCACCAGTGCGACGACCAGGGGGACCGGCAGCACGAACGCCCCGGCGCACGTCCAGACCCCGGTGTGGTCGATGTGCTCGCCGCCCAGGTGGGCCGCCCGGCGGCGTTCCTCGGCGGGGCGCGTGGCCTCCATGTGCAGGATGGCGAAGCCGGTCAGCAGCGCGAACAGCCGCAGCGACAGGGAGTCCGGCGCACCCGAGGCTGCGGTGCCGAGGACCACCCAGGTGAGAATCCCGGCCTCGGTGGCGAGTATCCAGACCAGGCCCAGCCGGGTCGTGTGCGCGACCAGATCCAGAGAAGCGAGCCGTCGCGCTAGGGGGACACCGGACAAGCGGCCGCGCTGAGGGCTTGTCAGACTGGGCATTGTCCCCCTTTGAGACAGACGGGACACTGCTTGTGGCGCGCATTCGGGCCGCCACGTCCGGGAGTTCCGGATTCGAGTTGGAGGTATCCCCGTGCGGAACCGCGAGTACTGAGACGCATCCCGAGAGCGACCGCTCTCGTCGACTTTTCGATTGGCAGGACCCCCGAGGAGGAAGCCGCAATGCGCAATCGTGAGTACTGAGCCTCGATCACGCGATCACCTCCCTGGGCGAGCCGGACCTCCCTCGGTTCCAGACGAAGCCCGCCACAGCGCAGCCTACGGTGCCAATCGCGCCCGCAAGCGCGATCGTGACAGCGGCGGAGTCGAAAACCTCGGTCAGCACGCCCCCGAGGAGCACGCTGAGCCCCTGCCCGGCCCGCAGCCCGGTGCGCACCATCCCGGTCGCCCGACCCGTCACGGCGTCGGGCAGCAGTTCCACGTAGGCCGACTTGGCCAGGATCTGGTACGCCGCACCGAGTCCGGAGATCGCCAGCAGTAGCGCGGCGATCACGGGGTGTGGTCTGGCGGCGAAGAACACGAGTGCCCCCAGGCACAGCAGGGCGAGCGGCACGATCAGCGCGTTGCGCGATTCCCTGGACCTGCCCGAGCGGCAGAACAGGTAGGCGCCCACGACGAGGCCGAACGGGTCGGCCGCGAGGAGCAGCCCGATCGTCCACGTCGGAGCGTTCAGCTCGTCGACCAGCGGCACGATCAGCCCGTGCGGCATCACGGTGAGCGCGGCGAGCAGGGACAGGGCGGCAACCGCCCGGCGCTTGGGGTCCGGAAGGAGCAGTCCGCCGGTGGCGACCGCCGCAGTCCGCGCGGCCGGACGGTCGAGCAGACCGAATCGCAACACGAGCGCGGCGGCGACGAAGGTGACCGCGTCGATGACCAGCGCGGGGGTCGTGCCGAGGAACCCGACCACCGCGGCGGCCCCGGCGAGCCCGGCGAGCTGCCCCACCTCGCGCAGCGTCGTCAGCCGGGCCTGGCCCGCGGCGAGGTCGTCGTTGCCGAGGATGACCCGGGCCTGCGCGGTCTGCGCGGCCTTGAACGGGGCCTGCGCGGCCGCTTCGAGCGCGACGCAGGCGGCGACCAGCGCGATGGGCGCCCCGGGGATGGCCATCACCCCGACGAGCACCGCCTGGCTGAGGGTGGCGGCCACCATCACCGCGCGCCGGGGGAACCGGTCGGCGAGCCCGGACAGCAGCGGGCCCGCGACGATGTCGGGCAGGAACGTCAGGGCGTAGGTCAGGGCGGTGAGGGCGGCCGAGGAGGTGCGCTGGTAGACCAGCACCGAGATGGCCACCCTGGCGAGCTGGTCCCCGGCCACGGACTGGGCTTCGGCGATCCAGAGCGCGCGGAACTCGCGACTGGCGAGGGGGGACCCCCGGTCAACACCACCCATCGTCACATCCCTCGTCCACGGCGTGCCCCCGAGTCGACCACGGTATGTCCCCACCAGGCTACTTTCCGCAGATTCGGATGAGCACAGCCGAACGGAGCATGCGGCGGCCGATCGGACGAGTCCGACAATGGGCGCATTGGTCTACACCTATCCGTTCGTGGACTGTCGGACCGCGCCGCATCCCACTAGATTCGGTACCGACGACCGGCCCGCGCCCGCCCCCGATGCCGGATACCACCGAGGAGGTCTCGTCCATGACCGAGCAGTCCGGTCAAGGTCCAGCGCTGGACAACCTGTCCACCGAGAGCCGGGTCTTCCCGCCCAGCGCGGCGTTCACGGAAGCGGCGAACGTGGGCGAATCGGCCTACGCCGAGGCCGACGCGGACCGGGAGGCGTTCTGGGCCGAGCAGGCGTCCCGACTTTCCTGGGACACCGAGTGGTCCCAGGTACTCGATTGGACGAACGCCCCCTTCGCCAAGTGGTTCGTCGGCGGCAGGCTCAACGTCGCGGTGAACTGTGCCGACCGTCACGTCGAGGCGGGCCACGGCGAGCGCGTCGCCATCCACTGGGTCGGCGAGCCGGGCGACTCCCGCACGATCACCTACGCCGAACTCACCCGCGAGGTCTGCCGGACCGCCAACGCGCTGGCCTCGCTCGGGCTGGTCGCGGGCGACCGGGTGGCCATCCAGATGCCGATGCTCCCCGAGGCCATCTTCGCCATGCTGGCCTGCGCGCGGCTGGGCCTGGTGCACTCGGTGGTCTTCGGCGGCTTCTCCTCCGCCGCGCTGCGCTCGCGCATCGACGACGCCCAGGCCCGGGTGCTGATCACCTCCGACGGGCAGTACCGCCGGGGCAAGCCCGCGCCGATGAAGGACAACACCGACGAGGCGACCGCGCACACCCCGTCCATCGAGCACGTGGTCGTGGTGCGCCGCACCGGCAGCGACGTGCGGTGGACCGAGGGCCGGGACCTGTGGTGGGACGAGCTGGTCGGCGGGCAGTCCGACGTGCACGAGGCGGAGGCCTTCGACGCCGAGCACCCGCTGTTCATCCTCTACACCTCCGGCACCACCGGCAGGCCCAAGGGCATCCAGCACACCTCCGGCGGGTACCTGACGCAGGCCGCCTACACCCACCACGCGGTCTTCGACCTCAAGCCGGAGCAGGACGTCTACTGGTGCACCGCCGACATCGGCTGGATCACCGGGCACACCTACATCGTCTACGGCCCGCTGGCCAACGGCGCGACGCAGGTGGTCTACGAGGGCACCCCGAACACCCCGCACGAGGGCCGCCACTGGGAGATCATCCAGCAGCACGGGGTCACCATCTACTACACCGCCCCCACCCTCATCCGCACGTTCATGAAGTGGGGCGCGGAGATCCCGGGCCGGTACGACCTGACGTCGCTGCGCGTGCTCGGGTCGGTGGGCGAGCCGATCAACCCGGAGGCGTGGATCTGGTACCGGGAGACCATCGGCGCCGGGTCGACGCCGATCGTCGACACCTGGTGGCAGACCGAGACCGGCGCCATCATGATCAGCCCGCTGCCCGGGGTCACGGCCACCAAGCCGGGGTCGGCGCAGCGGCCGCTGCCGGGCATCAGCGCGAAGGTCGTCAACGACGCGGGCGTGGAGGTGCCGCACGGTTCGGGCGGCTACCTGGTGCTGGACCAGCCGTGGCCGTCGATGCTGCGCGGCATCTGGGGCGACGAGGAGCGCTTCCGCGACACCTACTGGTCGCGCTACGCCGAGCAGGGCTTCTACTTCGCGGGCGACGGCGCGAAGTACGACGCCGACGGCGACGTGTGGCTGCTGGGCCGGGTCGACGACGTGATGAACGTGTCCGGGCACCGCATCTCCACCACCGAGGTGGAGTCCGCGCTGGTGTCGCACCCGACGGTCGCCGAGGCCGCGGTCGTCGGCGCCACCGACGCGACCACCGGCCAGGGCATCGTGGCGTTCGTCATCCTGCGCGGCAGCGCGACCGCCGACGCCTCCACCGCGAAGACGCTGCGCGACCACGTGGCGGCGGAGATCGGCCCGATCGCCAAGCCGCGGCAGATCCTGGTGGTCAACGAGCTGCCGAAGACCCGCAGCGGCAAGATCATGCGGCGGTTGCTGCGCGACGTGGCCGAGAACCGCGAGGTCGGCGACACCACGACGCTGGCCGACAGCACCGTGATGGACCTGATCTCGTCGGGCCTCAAGAGCAGCGCGAGTTCCGAGGACTGACCGAATGCGCGCGGCCCCCGGAACGGGCGTTCCGGGGGCCGCGCGCATTTCAGGACAGCCTCCACTAATACAGCTTCGCCTATCCTGACGTGGTCGAACTTACTCAGCCGAACCATTCCGCGTGTGCCACGATTCGACCGTGACGCAGATGGACGAGCAGGTCCCCGGACACGGCGTCGAGCCGCACGCCGACGGGCTCAACAGCAGGCTGAACTGGCTGCGCGCCGGGGTTCTCGGCGCCAACGACGGCATCGTGTCCACCGCGGGCCTGGTCGTCGGCGTGGCCGGGGCCACCGCGGACCGGACCACGATCCTGCTCGCCGGATTGGCCGGACTGGTCGCGGGCGCCCTTTCCATGGCGGGCGGGGAATACGTCTCGGTGAGCACCCAGCTCGACACGGAAAAGGCCGCCCTGCGCAAGGAGGAGCGGGAACTGGCGACGATGCCGGAAGCCGAGGAACGCGAACTCGCCGACATCTACCGGGACAAGGGTCTGTCCCCCGAACTCGCCCGGCAGGTGGCGCACGAGCTGTCGGAGAAGGACGCCCTGCGCGCGCACGCCGAGGCCGAACTGAAGATCGACCCGGACGACCTGACCAACCCGTGGACCGCCGCGTGGGTGTCGCTGCTGTCGTTCTCGATCGGCGCGCTGCTGCCGCTGCTGGCCATCACGCTGCCCCCGGTGGGCGCCCGGGTCTGGGCCTGCGCCGCGGCCGTGGTGCTCGGCCTGGTGGTGACCGGCGCCGTCTCCGCGCGGCTCGGCGGCGCCAGGAAGCGGCCCGCGATCACCCGCAACGTCACCGTGGGCTGCCTGGCGATGGCCGTGACCTACGGCGTCGGCCTGGCCTTCGGCGTCACCGTGGGCTAGCCGGGGGGCTGCTCGCCGCGCAGGTCGGCGAGCAGTTCGGTGATCGCGTGCATGATCCGCTTGGTGGCCTCGTCGAGGGTCTCGCGGTCGACGGCCGTCAGGTCGGACAGGTCCACCGGCTCACCCGCGACGATGTCGACGGTCCTGCGCGGGAACAGCCGGGGGAACCACGCCGTGGACGGCAGCAGGTCGTGGGTGCCCCAGTTGACCACCGGCACCACGGGTGCCCCGGTCTCCAGCGCCACCCGGGCGACCCCGTTCTTCACCCGCTCCGACGGCCAGTTGTCGGCGTTGTCGGAGAAGCCCGCCTCCGGGAAGAAGATCACGCACTCACCGCGGCGGGCGGCGTCCACCGCGTTGCGGTAGGCGTCCCGCGCGCGGACCGTGCCGCGCTCGACGGGGATGTGCCCACCGCCGTCGAGCACCCTCCCGACGACCGGCATCTGCCAGAGGTCCGCGCGGGCCAGGTAGCGCGGGATGCGCCCGCGGGTCAGCGCGTACGCGGTCACGGTGACCGGGTCGGCGTAGGAGAGGTGGTTCGAGGCCAGCAGCACCGGTCCGGTCCGGGGCAGGGTGCCGCGGAAGCGGAGCCGGGCCGAGAGCGCGAGCAGCGGCCAGATCAGGTCGATCGCGAAGCTGTACCAGAACCCGCGGCCGCGCCGCGGCACCCGGAACATCAGCGCCAGCGCGTGCCGCAGGCCCATCGGCCGTTCGGTGTCCACCCGCCAATCTTCGGGCACCGGTCCCGCGGCGGGTCGGCCGGGCCGGGCGGAACCCGCAGGTCCCCGGTACCCCCGCGCCCGGTGCGCCGCCGGTCTCGGCGGTGACCACCGCACTGCTGATCGGCGGGAGCAAGGCGCACCGGCCGGGTTGATCGCCCGGCACAAGAAACACGCGGGAGCCCGCCCGCCCGGTAAGCCGGGGGTCGGCATGGCACCATGTCGCAGGTGACCAGCGCGCACGGAAACGCAGGCGGGGACCGCGACGGCTCGGGACTGCCGCCCGTCCCCTCGATCCCCCTCGCCGACGACCTGGCCCTGGCGGCCGCGTCCGACCACTCCATCGGGGCGTTGGTCAAGGACGCGACCACCCACCTGTCGACGTTGGTGAGAGCCGAGGTCGAGCTGGCGAAGTCGGAGGTCACCGGCGAGATCAAGAAGGGTCTGCGCGGGTCGATCTTCTTCATCATCGCCCTGGTGGTCCTGCTCTACAGCTCGTTCTTCCTGTTCTTCGCCCTCGCGGAGCTGCTGGCCGACGTCGGCCTGGTGCGCTCGGCGGCGTTCGGCATCGTGTTCGCCGCGATGCTGCTGTTCGCGGGCCTGTTCGGGTTCCTCGGCTACCGCAAGGTCAAGGCGATCCGGGCGCCGAAGCGCACGATCGACACCATGAGGGACAACGCCGCCGTGCTGTCGCGGCGCGGCGAGCACTCCGACTGACGCGCCCCGTGTCGGCCGCACCCGATCCGTCGACCGTCCGCGTCGACGGGCCGTGGGCGCACCGCGACGTCTACGCCAACGGCATCCGCTTGCACGTCGCGGAGACCGGTGAGGGTCCGCTGGTCCTGCTGCTGCACGGGTTCGCCGAGTTCTGGTGGACCTGGCGGCACCAGTTGACCGCCCTGGGCGACGCCGGGTTCCGCGCCGTGGCGGTCGACCTGCGCGGCTACGGTGACTCGGACAAACCGCCGCGCGGCTACGACGCCTGGACGCTGGCAGGCGACGTGGCCGGGCTGGTCGGCGCGCTCGGGGAGACCCGCGCGCACCTGGTCGGGCACGGCTGGGGCGGGCTGCTCGCCTGGACCGCCGGCGCCCTGCACCCGCGGGTCGTCCGCTCCATCAGCGCGGTCTCCGCCCCGCACCCGCTGGCCCTGCGCGGGCAGATCCGCCGCACCGCGCTGCGCCGCAGGTCCCGCAACCAGGCCCGCGCGCTGGGCCACGTGTTCCGCGCGCAGGTGCCGGTGTTCCCCGAGCGCTGGCTGACCCGCGACCGCGCCGCGGTGGTCGAGACCCTCATCCGCCGCTGGGCGGGCCCTGGCTGGCAGCGCACCCCGGACTTCGTCGAGTCGGTCAGCCGCTGCCGCGACGCGGTGCTCGTGCACGGCACCGCCCACTGCTCGCTGGAGTACTACCGCTGGGCGGCCCGCTCCCAGCTGCGCAGCGAGGGGCGGCGCTTCACCGAAGCCCTGTCCCGGATCGTCGACGCCCCCTCCCAGCAGCTCTACGGCGCCGAGGACCCGTGCGTGCTGCCGCGTTCCCGGGAGGCCTCCGCGCCGTGGGTGCGCACGCACATCCGCCACGACATCCCCGGGGCCGGGCACTTCCCGCACGAGGAAGACCCGGAGACCACCAACGCCCTGCTGACGATGTTCCTCCGTGGAAACTGACGGCGGGAAACTGACGGCGGGAAATTGACGAGCGCCGAGCCGCTCCCGGTGCCTACCCTGCTGCGCAACGCGTAGACGGAGACGAGTAACCGGGGTCCACGCGGGCCCAGAGAGCCGCCGGCCGCTGAGAAGGCGACCCCGCACCCCCGGTGAAGACCCTCCCGAGTGCGGGGAGGAACGGCGGCCGCAGTCGGTGGTCAGCCCCATGCCCCGCCGGTTCGCCCCCGTGACCGGGCCCGTGAGGCCGTCGCCCCGTGCGGCGGTGAAAGTGCGGTGGCACCGCGAGTTCCCTTCTCGCCCGCACTCCCAAGGGATCACCCCATGTCCACGAGGAGTGGTGATGATCTCTCGTACCCTGGCCGCCGAGCTGCCGGACCGGGTCGGTCGCCCCGTGTCGGTGGCCGGTTGGGTCCACCGGCGACGAGCCCTGAAATCGATGTCCTTCCTGGTGCTGCGCGACCGCACCGGGCTGGCCCAGGTCGTGCTGCCCGCCGCGGCCGACCTCCCGCCGGAGGAGACGGTGGTGCGGGTCGACGGGCTGGCGACGGCCAACCCGCAGGCCCCCGGCGGCGTCGAGGTCACCGACGCGGTGGTCACGGCGCTGTCCGAGCACGCGACCGCGCCGCCGTTCGACCTCTACCGCCCGACGCTCGGCGCGACGCTGCCCGTGGTCCTCGACAACGCCGCCGTCGCGCTGCGCCACCCGAGGTTGCGGGCCCGGTTCGCGGTGACCTCCGCGAGCACCGCCGGGTTCCGCTCGGCGCTGGACGGCGCGGGCTTCACCGAGGTGCACACCCCCAAGGTCGTCGGGTCGGCGACCGAGTCCGGCGCGAACGTCTTCGGCCTCGACTACTTCGGCAGGCGGGCCTTCCTGGCCCAGTCGCCGCAACTGTTCAAGCAGGCCCTGGTGGGGGTGTTCGAGCGGGTCTACGAGGTCGGACCGGTGTTCCGGGCCGAGCCGCACGACACCACCCGGCACCTGGCGCAGTACACGAGCCTCGACGCCGAGCTGGGGTTCATCGCCGATCACCGCGACGTCATGGCCGTGCTGCGCGACACCGTGGCGGGCATGCTGGCCGCCGTGGCCGATCGGGCCGCCGACGCGCTGGACCTGCTGGGAGTGGAGCTGCCCGAGGTCCCGATGGAGATCCCGGTGATCCACTTCGCCGAGGCGCAGGAGCTGCTGGCCCGGCACACCGGCGAGGACCCGCGCGGCGAACCCGACCTCGCGCCCGCGCACGAGCGGTGGCTGTCCGACTGGGCTTCGCGCACCCACGGCTCGGACTTCCTGTACGTCACCGGTTACCCGATGGCCAAGAGGCCCTTCTACACCCACCCGGACCCCGGGCGGCCCGAGTACTCCAACAGCTTCGACCTGCTCTTCCGGGGCGTGGAGCTGGTGACAGGAGGTCAGCGGCTGCACCGGTACTCCGACTACCTGACCGCGCTCTCCGCGCGCGGGGAGGACCCGGAGCCGTACCGGGGCTACCTGGACGCCTTCGCCCACGGGATGCCACCGCACGGTGGTTTCGCCATCGGGCTGGAGCGCTGGGCGGCCCGCCTGCTCGGCCTGCGCAACGTCCGGGAGACGACCCTGTTCCCCCGCGACCTCAACCGCCTCCACCCGTGACCGGGAGCGGGCCCGGAGCCCCCGGGCCCGCTCAGGAGGCGCAGCGACCGGTGCCGACCGGCTGGGTCAGCGACGGTGCCCGGCCCAGCTCGTCGCGGACCTCGGCCGCCGTCAGCGCGAACCCGGTCTCGGAGTTGTCCACGGCGGCGCCGAACACCACCCCGATGACCTGCCCGTTGGTGTCGACCAGCGGTCCACCGGAGTTGCCGCTGAGCACCTTGGCCCGCAGCGTGAAGACGTCCCGGTTGACCGTGGCCGCGTCGTAGATGTCCGGGCCGCGCAGCGGGATTCGATCCCGGATGCGGGCGGGCGCCGCGGTGTACGGGCCGTCGAGCGGGTAGCCGAGCACGATCCCGTCCTGGCCGCTCGTCGCGTCGCCGGGGGCGAACGGCAGCGGTTCGGCGGTCAACCCGGGCACCGAGAGCACCGCGACGTCGGTTTCCGGGTCGTAGAGCACCACCCGCGCCCGCAGCGACCGGCCGCCGGACTCCACGGTCACCTCGTCGGTGCCCGCGACGACGTGCGCGTTGGTCATCACCCGCTGCGGCGAGACCACGAAGCCGCTGCCCTCCAGCGCCCGCTCGCACGACGGCGCCCGGGCGTTGATCTTCAGCACGCTGCCCTCCACCCGCCGCACGACCTCGCTGGCCTGCAGCGCCGGGTCCGGCGGGTCGACCTCCTTGTTCGGGGTGCGGTTGAACGGGTCGACCGCGGCCGGGAAGCCGGAGACGTCGAGCAGTTCGCGCAGCTCGTCGGGCAGGCCGCGCGCGGCCTGCGGCATCACGGTGTCGACCCCGCCCAGGATCGTCGAGTTGTTGATCGCCGAGACCAGGCTGGGCAGGCCGCCCACCGAGGTCAGCGGCAGCGCGATCAGCCAGGCCACCACGAACACGACGGCGCCCTGCACGACCGCGCCCAGCGCGCTGTCCACCCCGGCCAGCCGCGGCGAATTGATCTTCTGGCGGATGGTCCGCCCGATCCACACGCCGAACGTCTCACCCAGGGCCACCAGCAGCACGAAGATCGCCACCGCGAACGCCACCCTGGTCGGCGTGGAGTCGATCCGGGACACCACCAGCGGCGCGACCTTGATCCCGGCGACCGCGCCGAGCAGCACCCCGACGAACGCGGGCAGCGCCGTGATCACCCCCTGCCGCGCCCCCGAGACGGCCGCCAGCACCGCCAGCGCGACGACGAGCACGTCCACCCAGTTCACGCTCAGACCTCCGCGCCGACGTCCGCGGACCCGACGGCGCCCGCGGACCCGACCGAGCGCCACGCGGCGTCGAGGTCGCGCACGTCCGAGGTGTCCCACGGCCGCTCCCAGCCCGCGGTGGCCAGCACCATGGTCAGCAGCCCCGCCGTGAAGCCCCACACCAGCATCCCCGGCGCGGCGAACGCGGGCCCGGTGAACCCGGACGGGTGACCGACGCGGAACCGGTTCGCCGGGTCGACCAGGTGCGCGACCGGCACCCTGGCCACCGCCTGCGACTCCGCCGGGTCGACCGGGCCGACCGGGCTCGGCGTCCGCCACCAGCCCAGCACCGGGGTCACGTGGAAGCCGGAGACCGGTACGAACAGCGGTGGCAGCAGCGCCACCGGGACCACGCCGGACGGGTCCAGCCCGGTCTCCTCGACGGCCTCGCGCAGCGCCGTCGCCACCGGGCCGCCGTCCTCGGGCTCGGCCGAACCGCCGGGGAAGGCGACCTGCCCGGAGTGGCTGCCCCCGGTGTCGGCGCGTAGCTGGAACAGCAGGTCGGGGCCGTGTTCGGGGTCCTCGCCGAGCAGGATCAGGACCGCGGCGTCGCGGACCCGGCCGGTGGGCTCGGAGAACCGGCGCCACAGGTCCGCGTCCAGGTCGGCGGTCGCCGCGACGAGCGGTCTGATCCACTCGGGCAGCGTGGCCGGGTCCACCAGCGGTCCGTGCGTCATCGGGTCCCTTCGCGCAGGCGCGCCACCGCGGCGCGCACGTCCTCCACCGTCCGGAAGACCCGGGGCTGGGTCACGAAGGTGACCGCGCCGTCGGCGGAGATGAGGTAGGAGGCGGGCAGGGCGTCGGGCACCTTGAGCGCCTTCGCGACCGCGCCGCCGCCGTCGAACAGGTTCGGGAGGCGCACGCCCAGCGTGGTCAGCAGGGACAGCGCGTCGGCCTCCGGACTCTGCACGGCCAGGCCGACCACGTCGACCGCGTCCGCCGCGGTCGCGTACTCGGCCAGCACCGGCAGCTCCTCGCGGCACGGCTGGCACCAGGTTGCCCACACGTTCACCAGGACGTCCCGACCCCCGAGCGCGTTGCCCGCGCCGACCGGTTCCCCGGTGGCCAGGCAGGTCGCGGTCACCGACCGCAGCACCTCCGGACCGGGCCCGGTCGCGGCGCAGGGGGCGAGGTCGGCGGCCTTCCTGGGTCCGGTCAGGTCCGGTGCGGAAGCGGACACCGGGGCCGGGTCGTCGCCCCTCGGCCACACCGCGACCGCCCCGGCGACCAGCAGGACCACCGCGACCAGCACCCACCGCAGCCGGGTGCTCACCCGGTCGACTTCCCCGGCCGGTAGCCGCCGCGGACCCGCTCGGCCAGTTCCAGCAGGTGCTCGGCCTCCACGCCCTTGACCAGCTTGGCGGCCTTGTCCGGCTCGGTGGGCCCCTCGCCGAACGACGGGCACTCCGGGGCCAGGAAGCAGGCGCCGCAGGCGGGCTTGCGGGCGTGGCAGACCCGCCTGCCGTGGAAGATGATCCAGTGCGAGGCCATCGTCCAGTCCTTGCGCGGGATCAGCGGGCCGATCGCGTGCTCGACCTTGACCGGGTCCTCCTCTTCCGTCCACCCCCACCGGCGGACCAGCCTGCCGAAGTGGGTGTCGACGGTGATGCCGGGGACGTCGAAGGCGTTGCCGAGGATGACGTTGGCGGTCTTGCGGCCGATGCCGGGGAGCGTGACCAGCTCGTCGAGCGTGCCCGGCACCTCGCCGTCGAACTTCTCCACGAGCGCGGCGCCGAGGCCCATCAGGGAGCTGGTCTTGTTCCGGTAGAAGCCCGTGGCCCGGATCAGCTCTTCGAGTTCGGTGCGCTCGGCGCCCGCGTAGTCGGCGGCGGTGCGGTACCGCGCGAACAGGGCAGGGGTGGTCTCGTTGACCTTCTTGTCCGTGCACTGGGCGGACAGGATGGTCGCCACCGCCAGCTCGAGCGGGTTGGTGAAGTCGAGTTCGCAGTGGGCGTCCGGGTAGCCCTCGGCCAGCGCGCGCACCATCCGGCGGGCGCGGCGGGTGAGGGCGATCCCCGGTCCGCCGTCCACCGGAGCTGCTGCGCGGGGCGGTCGTCGGGTGGTGGGAGGCACCTCGATAGCCTACGGGCCGTCGGACAACCCGAGATGTGCACCGGACGTCTTCTGAGACGACCACCCCCTTGACCGGACCGGGAGCCCCGGGTTCCGGATGGACGACGAGCTGAGGATCTACGACCCATGGCTGTCTGGTTCGTGTTCGCGGTACCGCTGGTGATCATGTTCTTCGCGCTGTTCATGGAGCGGGTCGAGGCCCGCCTGCGCCACGTCGCCGTCCAGGAGACCGACGTGGAGGAATTCCTGGAGCAGGCCCGCCCGGACGAGGTGCGCGCGCTCTACGGCCACGGCATCGGCCGGGCCCTGGAGTTGTTCCGGCTGCGCAGGCTCGGCGGCCGGGCCGCGAAGCTGCGCGGTCGCCGGGGTCGGGGGTAGGGCGCTAAGGTCGAGCGGTTGGGGCGGTGACCTGCGCCGGAGGTTTGTTACCGGACGGTCGGCGCGGCTCCCAGAGGAACTGGGGTCACCCCCTACACTGTCTGTTAGTGATCGGCGGCGCAGCCTCGTGGCCGCCGGGTGGAAACAGGAGGACCGAGGTGGATGAGACCCTGGCCCGTGCGGGCATCTTCCAAGGGGTCGAGCCGGCCGCGGCCGAAGCGCTCGCACAGACACTCGAGTCGGTGGAGTTCCCCCGTGGACATGTGATCTTCGCGGAGGGCGAGCCCGGTGACCGGCTGTACATCATCCAGTCCGGCAAGGTGAAGCTCGGCCGCAAGTCGCCCGACGGCAGGGAGAACCTGCTGGGGATCTTCGGCCCGTCGGACATGTTCGGCGAGCTGTCGATCTTCGACCCGGGTCCGCGGACGTCGACCGCGACGACGGTCACCGAGGTCCGCGCGGTGACGATGGACCGACCGGCGCTGCGGCAGTGGATCGCCAACCGACCGGAGATCGCCGAGCAGTTGCTGCGGGTGATCGCCAGGAGGCTGCGCCGGACGAACGGGATGCTGGCCGACCTGATCTTCACGGACGTGCCCGGCCGGGTCGCCAAGGCGCTGCTGCAGCTCGCGCAGCGCTTCGGCAGCCAGGAGGCGGGCCTGCTGCGGGTCACCCACGACCTGACGCAGGAGGAGATCGCCCAGTACGTCGGCGCCTCCCGCGAGACCGTGAACAAGGCGCTGGCCGACTTCGCGCACCGTGGCTGGCTGCGGCTCGAGGGCAAGAGCGTGCTGATCCTCGACCCGGAGCGGCTCGCCAGACGCGCGCGCTGAGCGCATGAGCAGGGGAAGAGGCCGCGGTCACCGACCGCGGCCTCTTCCCCGTCCCCGGACGTGACGAAGGGCCGGGCGCCGCCCCCGACGCGGCGCACCGGCCCTCCGCTGTGCGCGGACCATCCCCCGACAGCCCACGCTCCCCGCCCTCCGGCCCAGGCCCCGAACCTCTTCACCGGAGGGAGTCGTGTGGGGCAAGCGTCGCACGGACCCCCACCCCTCGCTCAAGGGTTTTCACCCTCAAGGACTCACCTTCTGCGGGTTCGGTTGCCCGGTTCCTCCCGAAATCCGACATACCGTTACAGGATCGAGACCTGACATACCGACGGTGTCCGAGACCACCGGAAAATTATTGGTACGGCCGTACCAGAGTGTGCATACTGGTACGCATGTCCCATTCCACCGGCCTGTCCGACTACCGCGCTGCCCTGACCGCCCCGGGTGCCCGCGGCCCCGTGCTGACCTCCCTGCTCGGGCGCCTGCCGGTGGCCATGATCGGCCTGGCCATGCTGTTCTACGTCCAGGACGCCACCGGCTCGTTCGCCAGCGCGGGCCTGGTCTCGGCGGCGGCGCTGGTCGGCGTGGCGATCGGCTCGGTGGCGCAGGGCCGGATCATGGACCGGGTCGGCCCGACCCTGCCGCTGCTCGTCACCGCCACCCTGTTCGCCCTCGTGGTCACCGCCTCGGTGCTCGCGGTGGAGAGCGGCGCGCCCACCCCGGTCCTCATCGCCTTCGGCTTCGGCGTGGGCATCACCGAACCGATGATCGGCGCGGCCTCGCGGGCCATGTGGACCCGGCTGGTGCCCGCCGGTCCGGTGCGCGACGCCGCCCTCGCCTACGAGGCCATCAGCATGGAGGTCTTCTTCATCCTGGGCCCAGCCCTGTCCGGCGTGCTGATCGCCGCCCCGTGGGCGGGCACCGGCGTGGTCGCGGGCGCGGCCTGCATGGTCGTCGGCGCCTTCGGCTTCGCCCTGACCCCGACCATCCGCCGCGTCCGCCCCGCCCCGAACGCGGCCAGGGGTGGTCTGCTCGGCGCGCTCGCCAGCCCGGGCCTGCGCACGGTGGCCCTGGCCGCGATGGGCTTCGGCGTCACCATCGGCTTCGTCGAGGTCGCCGTCCCGGCCGCCGCGACCGCCACCGGCAACGCCCCGGCGGGCGGGCTGCTGCTGGGCCTGTGGTCGATCAGCTCGGTCGCGTTCGGCGTGTTCTACGGCGTCCGCCCGTGGCCGCGCCCGATGAGCCTGCGGCTGCCCGCGCTGCTGGCGGGCTTCTCGGTCCTGGTGGCACTGCTGGCCATCCCCACCTCCCTGATCAGCCTGGGCATCGTCCTGCTGGTCGCGGGGATGCTCGTCACCCCGCAGGCGACCGCCCACTCGGCGGCGATCGAGCTGGTGGCCCCGCAGAGCAGCGCCACCGAGGCGTTCGGCTGGGTGATCACCGCGGTCACCCTGGGCCTCGCCTTCGGCCAGTCGGTGTCCGGGCAGTTGGTGGAGCACGTCGGGGTGTGGGCGGCCTACGTCGCCGCGTGCGTGGTCGGCCTGCTGTTCGCCGTGGTGGTCTACCTGCGCCGCTCGACCGTCCAGGACGCCGCCGACCAGGCGGAAGACCGGGTTCCCGCCCTGACCTGACCCGGTCGGGTGACAGGCCACAAGGGGCCTGTGGACAACTTTTCGCGCTTGTCGGTGGCCGTCGCTACCTTCGGCGCCATGGATCTCACCGTCACCACAGAGCACCTGGCCGCCGCCGCGGCCGACCTGGTCCGCCTGGTCCCCGGCAAATTGCTGGACCCCGTCCTCAGCGGGGTGGTCATCACCGCCACCGCGGAAGGCGTGGTCCTCGAAGCGAGCGACCGCGAACGCTCCGCCAGGGTCGAGTGCCCGGCCC
Source organism: Actinokineospora spheciospongiae (assembly GCF_000564855.1). Lineage (GTDB taxonomy): Bacteria > Actinomycetota > Actinomycetes > Mycobacteriales > Pseudonocardiaceae > Actinokineospora > Actinokineospora spheciospongiae. Next base: position 18,807 of record NZ_AYXG01000203.1, on the reverse strand, counting down.
TCGTGCACGCGGAGGGCCGGGCACTCGTCCCGGCCAAACCGCTGGCGGAAACCCTACGCGCCCTCACCGCCCCGCAGATCCGCCTGGTGGTCGAGGGCTCCCGCCTCGCCATCCGCACCGAGGGCGCCCGCTTCGCCCTCCCCCTGCTGGACATCGACCTGCACCCGGGAACCCCACCGCGGCAGGACACCGCCAACGGAACCGTCTCCGGCACCCACCTGGCCACCGCATTGTCCACAGTGGCCGGAACCGCCTCTCGCGACGACGCCCTGCCCATCTTCACGGGGGTCCGCGTGCAGAGCGAGGGCGGCCGCCTGATCCTCCGCGCGACCGACCGCTACCGGATGGCCATCGCCACCATCCCCTGGACCGCCCAGAGCGACCCGGTCGACGCCCTGGTCCCCGCCACCCTGCTCGCGGAGGTGGGGAAACAGGTAATGGGCGAGCACGAGGTGACCCTCCGGTCGGCCCACAACACGTTCTCGCTGTCCTGGCGCCGCTCGACGGCGACCACGGCCGTCCTCGACGGCACCTTCGTCAACGAGGGCAACGTAGTCTTGTCCAAGGTGGACACCAGGGTGGAAGCGGACGCCGACGCCCTCCTCGCCGCCGTCCGCCGAACCTCCCTCTACGCCGACACCCGAGGGGTGGTGCACCTGGAGGTGGGCGATTCCCACCTCCGCCTCCGCAGCGCCAACCAGCAGTCGGGCGAAGCGGAGGAAACCCTCAAGGCCACCACCCACGACGGCCGCACCAGCCCCAGCTACCAGGCCCGCTACCTCGTGGACGCCTTACGCCCCTTCGCGGGCGGCGAGGTCCACCTGGCCATCCAGCCCGGGATGCGCGCCACCATCCTCACCGCCGTGGACCCGGGGGAGGTGAACATCAAGTACATCCTCGTCCCCATCCGTCCGCCCCAGCCCTGACCGCCCCCACTCCCCTTCCCCGCGTTCCTTGACAACTCCACAGTGATCCGCCACCCCCGCACCGGGCCGAGAGCACTCGACCCGGGCAGCCACGGTCCCGGGGACTACCCCCGCAGGTACTCCAACTGGGCCATCACCGACAGCTCAGCAGCGGGCCATAACCCCCGGTCGACATCCGCGTAGACGACCTCCACCACCTCCCGAGCCGAAGCCCCCGCACCCAGGACCCCCAGGGCGACCCGGATCTGCTCCAACCGCCCCTCCCGGTGCGCCAGGTACTGCCCGGCGACCGCGGCGAGGTCCGCCAACTCCGGCCCGTGCCCCGGCAGCACCCACCCGCTGCGCCCGGCCAACTCCCGCAACGAATCCAGGTACTCGCCCAACTTCCCGTCCGGCGGGATGATCACGGTGGTGCCGCGCCCCAGCACCGTGTCCCCGGTCACCACCGCCGACACCCCGTCGTGCTCCAGCGCGAAGCACACCGAGTCCCCGGTGTGCCCGGGGGTGTGCAACACCTCGAGGGACAACCCCGCGTGCGCCAGCACCTCACCGTCCCGCAACGGCCCCGACCCCCGGCACAGCGCGGGGTCGAAGGCCCGCACCGGCGCGTCGGCCCGCCGCGCCAACCACTCCGCCCCGCCCACGTGGTCCCCGTGGTGGTGCGTGATCAGGACCGCCTCGACCGGACCCGCGGCGGCGAGCACGCGCTCCAGGTGGGGGACGTCCTCCTCCCCGGGGTCCACCACGACGCACCCCGGGGCGCCCGGCGCCCGCAGCAGCCAGGTGTTGGTCCCGTCCAGGGTCATCGGTCCGGGGTTGTCCTCCAGCACGACGGAAGCGAACGGCGTGACCGACCGCGGGACCCCGTACGCCGGGTGGCTCACCGGGGCTCCAGCCTGTCGTCCCGGCGCGCGTCGAGGTGGTTCGCCGCGCCCCCGTATCCGGTGTCCCCGGGGAGCACGACCCGCAGCGCGGTGCCGTCCCGGACCACCTTCGGGATGATCTTCTCGACGGTCCGCGGGGTCGCCATCGCCGCGGCGACACCGGCGCAGGAATCCAGCTCGGCCAACGCCACCCAGGTGGGCGGCATCAACCCGCGCGCCCCGCGCTTCCAGTCCTCGATCGCCTCGGCGGGCCGCTGCCACCCGGCGTCGTCGGCCTCGGTCGTGGCGCCGTCGGCGAGTTGCCCCTCCGGCATCGCGGCGAGGAAGAACCTGGTGTCGTACCGCCGCGGTTCCTCCGCCGGGGTCACCCAGTTCGCCCACGGCCGCAACAGGTCCGCCCGCAGCACCAGGCCGTGCGCCGCCAGGAACGAGGCGAACGAGTACTCCTTGTCCACCAACTCCTGCCGGGCCGCGTGGTACGGCGTCGTGTCCGAGACGACGCTCCCGGCGTCGGGGCCCGCGAGCAGCACCCCCGACTCCTCGAACGTCTCCCGCACCGCCGCGCAGACCAGGGCCCGCGCCAGCGACTCCGAACACCCGAACCGCTCGGCCCACCACGCGGCGTCCGGCCCGTGCCAGGCCACGGAGGCGTCCAGGTCCCGCTCGTCCACACCACCGCCGGGGAACACCGTCATCCCCCCGGCGAAGGCCATCCCCACGACCCGGCGCAGCAGGAACACCTCGATCGGCCCGTCGGTGTCGCGCACCAGCATCACGGTCGCGGCGTCCCTGGGCACGGCGGGCAGGTCCGGTGCCTCGTCCGGTACGGAACCGGCGGGCAGGACGAATTCCTCGGGCAGTTCGGGCACCCCTCGACCCTAACCCGGCCGGACCGCCGCGCACCCCCTGGTGCGAACCAGGTCATGGCCGGGTGTCGCTCGTGGACAGCGGTCACGGAGGATGACCGGCATGAGCGACGACGTGCTGCGAGTGGGACTGGTCGGGGCGGGTCCATGGGCCCAGGCCGTGCACGGGCCGGGGCTCGCCGCGCACCCCGGCACCGAGCTGGCGGGGGTGTGGGCGAGGCGACCGGAGGCGGCGGCCGAGCTGGCGGGCGCACTGGGCGCCACCGCGGTCGGGGACGTGGACGAGCTGATCAGCGGGGTGGACGCGGTGGCATTCGCGGTGCCGCCCGCGGTGCAGGGCGAGCTGGCGATCCGCGCGGCCGAGGCGGGCAGGCACGTCCTGCTGGAGAAGCCGGTGGCGGACTCCCTGCAATCGGCCAAGGCGGTCGCGCACGCGGTGGACGCGGCCGGGGTGGCGTCACTGGTCGTGTTCGTCCGGCGGTTCGCGCCGGAGACCAGGGCGTGGCTGGAGCAGGTGCGGGCGGGCGGCGCGTGGGCCGGTGCCAGCGCGCGCTGGCTGTCCGGCGCGCTGCTGGGCGGGGCGTACTCGGAGTCGGCCTGGCGGCAGGACGGCGGCGCCCTGGCCGACGTCGGGCCGCACCTGCTCGACCTGCTCGACGCGGCGCTCGGACCGGTCGTCGAGGTGCTGTCGGCGCACCGCACCGAACCCGACCTGTGGCACCTGGTGCTGCGGCACGAGGGCGGGGCGAGCAGCACCGCCAGCCTCTCGATGCGGCTGCCGATGCGCCCGACCGTCACCGACGTGGCGGTCTACGGCGACGCCGGGTACCTGGAGCTGCCGGGGCGGGCGACGCCCGCGGCGGAGTGCTACTCGGCGCTGCTGGACGACTTCACCGCCCTGGTGCGCGACGGGCGGACCGAACACCCGCTCGACGTGCACCGGGGGGTGCGGGTGCAACAGACCCTCGACGCCGTGCTGCGGGTCGTCGAGGGTCGTTGACGGGGTGGTACCGGGTCAGCGGTTGTCCGGCGGCTGCAACGGGATGCCGTTGACCATGGTCGAGCTGTTCGCCTCGGACCAGTCGAACGGGGTGCTGGTGCCCAGGTCGCCCTGCCAGGCGGCGGGCTGGGCCGGGTCGGTCTGCTCGCGGCGGGCCAGTTCCTCCTGGAGTTGGCGCAGCAGGTCGAGTTCCTGGTCGTTGAGCGACTCGTCCGTGGCCGCCGCGGCGGACTTCGCCTCGGCCTTGGGCTCCTCGGTGCTCCACGGGGTGGGCTCCGGGTCCGGCGCCGAGGAGATCTTCGGCGGGGTGATCGACGGCGGCGACGGGAGGGTCGGCGCGGTCAGCTCGGGTTCGCGGCGCTCCGCCCGGGGCGCCTGCTCCGACCCTGTCGGGGCGGCGACCACGTTGGTGCGGGCGGCGCCGACCTCGTTGGCGTAGCGCATCGCCGTCCGGTGGTAGTCGGTGGGCTCGGCGCCGTCGCGCAGCACCTCGACCGAGGCGGTGATGCCCGCGCGGCGCAGGGCGTGCTCCACCCGGTAGGCCGTGGCGGGCGCAGAGCCCTGCTGGCCGACCCCGACGAGCACCACCCGGTGCGGCACCGGGCCGGTGGCCGGTCCGGCGGGGGTGAGCCGCCAGACCGCCCACACCGCGCGGATGTCGGGCAGCACGTCGAGGACCCGGTTGGCCGCCTCGGCGACGCCGTCCTCGGGGCTGACGCCCGCCACCGAGCCGGTGGCGAAGCGGTGCCGGGTGACCAGGTCCGGCTCGGCGATGGTCAGCCGCTCGACGACGGCCGGGTCGGCGTGCGCGGCGAGGAAGAGCTCCTGCAGTTCGTCGTGCTCGGCCCGGCTGACCGCGATCGGCCCCGCGGCCAGGCAGCCCGCGACCAGGTCGAGCGACCGGTCGACCTCGGCCGAGGCCAGCAGTTCCCTGGCGTCGGCGAGCGCGTCGTCGTCGAGCCTGCCCGCGAGTCCGAGCAGCAGGTCGTGCACCCGGACCGGGAGGGCAACCCCCGGCCAGGCGGCACCCTTGCCACTGGCGATCTGCGTCACGATCGAACCCCTCCCACATCAGTCCAGGCGACTAGCTCGGAACCAGGTGTCCTTCGGCGACCAGCGGCTCGGAGGCCGCCAACGCCGCCCGGTGGTACCCCGTGGGCTCGAAGGCCCTCGGCAGCACCTCCACCACCGGTTCCGCGGTGCCCAGGGCCCGCAGCACCCGCTGCAGCTCCCCGGTCAGGCGGGCGGCGTCACCGGTCGTGGTGACCAGGACCACCCGGGCGGTGGAACCGGAGGTCCGGTCGTGGCGCCAGCTCGAGCGCGCCTCCACGACCTCGGGCCTGCCGCGGAGGATCGCCCCGAGCACAACCGCGTCGGAGTCACCCGCGCTCACCCGATCAGTGGACTCCGCAGAAAAGGTGTAGTCGGTTTCGGAGATTTCGTCCACCCACGGGATGGCGTTGAGCCGCTCCGCGTCGGCCCCGGCGGGCAGCAGCACCGCTCCGACCAGGCGCGATTCCTCCGGTGTGATCGCCACCCGTTCGCGCAGCAGGGTCAGCGGCAGCACCCTGGCCACCGCGTCGACCGCGCCGGAGGCGAGCCAGTCGCGGCAGCGCCAAAGCTGCCGGTCGCCGAGCCTGCCCGCGAGCCGCAGCAGCAGCTCGTGGCACTCGGCGGTCTGGGTTGCCGTGCTCATCGGACCTCCACCACCAGTTCGACCTCGACCGGGACACCGAGCGGCAGTTCGGCCACACCGACCGCCGACCGGGCGTGCCTGCCCTGTTCACCGAACACCTCGGTGAACAGGTCGGAGGCACCGTTGACCACCGCGGGCTGGCCGGTGAAACCCTCCGCGGAGGCGACGAAGCCGACGATCCTGACCACCCGGACCACCTCGTCGATGCCCACCAGGTCGTCGACCGCGGCCAGGGCGTTGAGGGCGCAGATCCGGGCCAGCCGCTGGGCCTCCTCGGGGCTGACCTCGGCGCCGACCTTGCCGGTCGCCGCGACCGCTCCGTCGACCAGCGGGATCTGGCCCGCGGTGAACACCAGCGAGCCGGTGCGCACCGCCGGGACGTAGGAACCCGCGGGAGGTGCCACCGGGGGCAGTTCGACGCCCAGTTCGGCGAGCTTGGCGCGCCAGGACATCACGCCCCCTTGGGCCGCTTGAAGTACGCGACCAGCTGCTCACCGGTGGGGCCGGGCAGGACCGTGACCAGCTCCCAGCCGTCCTGACCCCAGTTGTCCAGGATCTGCTTGGTCGCGTGGATCAGCAGTGGCACGGTCGCGTACTCCCACTTCGTCATGCCCGCAGCCTAGATCACGTTGGTGTCACGTCTCGGTACGGTGGCGTTCATGGAGTCGTGGCGACTGTTCGCGACCGCCCTGCTCGTCGCGGCGGGGCTGGTGTTGGTGCTGGTGGCGATGGCCAAGGTGCGCGACCGGACCGGCCGGGGCAGCAGCGTGGCGGTGGCCGGGGCGGTGTCGATGGCCCTGCTGGCGCTGCTGTGCCTGCTGGTGCTCACCGTCCTCCCGCAACCGGTGGCGTGGGGCGCGGTCCTGGTGGTCGGCGCCGCGGTGTCGGTGCTGTTGCTGGTCGGTTAGGACGGTCGGACAGCGGTGGGGGCCTCCGGGCATTTAGGCTGAAACGGTGACCACCCCCGTCGTCGGCTGGACCGAGCAGATCGCCCGCGCCCGACTGCACGTGGTGACCGGCAAGGGCGGCACCGGCAAGAGCACCGTCGCGGGCGCCCTCGCGCTGGCCCTGGCCACCGGCGGCAGGCGCGTCCTGCTGGTCGAGGTGGAGGGCAGGCAGGGCATCGCCCAGCTCTTCGACACCCAGCCGCTGCCCTACTCCGAGGAGAAGGTGGCCTCGGCCCCCGGTGGCGGGGAGGTGCGCGCGCTGCACGTCGACGTCGAGGCGGCGCTGCTGGAGTACCTGTCGATGTTCTACAACCTGGGCTTCGCGGGCCGCACGCTGCGCAAGATGGGGGCGATCGAGTTCGCCACCACGCTGGCGCCGGGCCTGCGCGACGTGCTGCTCACCGGCAAGGTCAAGGAGTGCGTGACGCGCACCGACGAGTCCGGTCGGCACACCTACGACGCGGTGGTCGTCGACGCCCCGCCGACCGGCCGGATCGTCAAGTTCCTCGACGTGACCAAGGCCATGGCCGACCTGGCCAAGGTCGGGCCGATCAAGGGGCAGAGCGACGGCGTGGTCCGGCTGCTGCACTCCGGCGACACCGCGGTGCACCTGGTGACGCTGCTGGAGGAGATGCCGGTGCGCGAGACGATGGAGGCGGTCGGCGAGCTCGACGGGGCGGACCTGCGGCCCGGCGCGATCATCCTGAACCGGGTTCGCCCGCCGCGGCTGCCCGCGCACTCGGTGACCGCCGCCGCCGACGGCCGGGTCGACGCGGGCCGAGTGCGCGAGGGGCTGACCTCGGCCGGGTTGGCGCTGTCCGCCGACGACCTCGACGGCCTGGTCGAGGAGACGGTGGAGCACGCGGTGCGGGTGCAGGCCGAGCAGCGGGCCAGGGAACGGCTCGCGGAGGTCGACCTGCCCGCGGTGGAGCTGGCAGAACTGGTCGATGGGGTGGACACCGGGGCGCTCTACGAGCTGGCCGAGGCCCTGGTCGAGCAGGGGGTGCGATGAGCGGGCTCAACGTCGACACGCTGATCGACGACCCGGGGACGCGGGTCATCGTGTGCTGCGGGTCCGGCGGGGTGGGCAAGACCACGACCGCCGCGTCGATCGGGGTGCGCGCGGCCGAGCGGGGCCGCAAGACGGTGGTGCTGACCATCGACCCGGCGCGCAGGCTGGCGCAGGCGCTGGGCCTGGAGGAGCTGGGCAACACCCCGAAGCAGGTGTCGGTCGACGGCTTCGCCCCGACCGGCGAGCTGAGCGCGATGATGCTGGACATGCGCCGCACGTTCGACGACATGGTGCTGGCGCACGCGGGTGAGAAGCGCGCCGAGGAGGTGCTGTCGAACCCGTTCTACAAGACCATCTCCTCGTCGTTCTCCGGCACCCAGGAGTACATGGCGATGGAGAAGCTCGGCCAGCTCGCCGCCGAGGGCACCTGGGACCTGATCATCGTCGACACCCCGCCGTCGCGGTCGGCGCTGGACTTCCTGGACGCGCCGCAGCGGCTCTCCACCGCGCTCGACGGACGGATGATCAAGCTGCTCACCGGGCCGGTGAAGGCCGGTGGCTGGGGCATCCGCAAGGTGGTCAGCGCCGGGTTCGGGTTGTTCGCCAAGGCCGTGTCGACCATCGTCGGCGGGCAGCTGCTCGCCGACGCGTCGGCGTTCGTGCAGGCCTTCGACGGCATGTTCGGCGGGTTCCGCGAGCGGGCGCGCAAGACCTACGAGCTGCTGCGCTCCACCGGCACCGCGTTTGTGGTGGTGGCCGCGCCGGAACCGGACGCGCTGCGTGAGGCCAGCTACTTCGTCGAGCGGCTGGAAGCGGAGTCCATGCCGCTGTCCGGGCTGGTCGTCAACCGGACCCACCCGGTGCTGGCCAAGCTGCCCGCGGCCAAGGCGCTCACCGCGGCGGACAACCTGGATGCCGCCGGGGAGGCACCGCTGGCCGCGGCCGTCCTGCGCCTGCACGCCGACCGGGTCGCCCAGGCGCAGCGGGAGCGCAGGCTGGTCAACCGGTTCACCAAGGCGCACCCCGGTGTGCCGCTGGTGCACGTGCCCGCGATGGCCGCGGACGTGCACGACGTCGACGGGCTGCGCCGCATCGGGGAACGGCTGACCGGGGCCTGACCCGCCCGGCGCGGGCGGGTCGGGGCCGGGTGGCCGACCTCAGCCGACGCGGACTTCCTCGTCGTCGAAGCTGTGCCTGCGGCGGGCGTCGTCGAGCAGTTCGCGCCAGTTGTCGACGTCGGGGCGCCTGCGCAGCAGGGCGCGTCGCTCGCGTTCGGTCATCCCGCCCCAGACACCGAACTCGATCCGGTTGTCCAGTGCTTCGGCCAGGCACTCGGTGCGCACCGGGCACGCGATGCAGACGAGCTTCGCCTTGCGCTGCTCGGCGCCGCGGACGAACAGCCCGTCCGGGTCCTCGTCGCGGCACGTCGCGCGCACCCGCCAGTCCGCCTGCTGCTGGTTCTCGAGATACATGTGTCCCCCACCCCTGTCGTCGTCAGCGACCCTGGACCGATACCCCCCGGTATCGGGTGCCGACCGACCTGCCGCGGGAGCGACGAGGCTGATCAGCGCTGTCGTGAGACGTTGACGGACTCTAGTGCGTGACGGTTCCATCGAGAACCTCCAGAGACCCAGCCGTTACAGAATGTCAATGCTTTAGCAGGCGGCTCCGGGTGGACCGACCGGGTGACGCGTACCCTGGGTCACGTGCGTGTGGGAGACAGCCTGCTGAAGATGCTCGGACTGTGCCTGCTGGCGGGGGTGCTCGTCGCGGGCATGCTGTTTCCGCTGGTCGGGGCCGTGGGGGTGGCGTCGAACCGGGCCAGCGACACCATCGACAGCGTCTCGGCCGACCTGGTCGCCACCCCGCCGCCGCTGATCACCACGATCACCGACAGCGCGGGCACCCCGATCGCCTCGCTCTACGACCAGTACCGCATCCCGGTCTCGTCCGAGCAGATCTCCCCCACCATGAAGGCCGCGCTGGTCTCGGTGGAGGACCGCCGGTTCTACGAGCACCACGGGGTGGACTGGAAGGGCACCATCCGCGCCGCCATCTCCAACCAGAGCGGCGGCGACACCCAGGGCGCGTCCACGCTGACCCAGCAGTACGTCAAGAACTACCTGATCAACGTGGTCAACCGGGACAACAAGACCGAGCAGTCCAAGGCCCAGGAGCAGACCATCGCGCGCAAGCTGCGCGAGGCGCGGATCGCCATCCAGCTCGAGCAGAAGATGAGCAAGGAGGACATCCTCGCCGGCTACCTCAACGTCGTCGAGTTCGCCTACGAGGTCTACGGCGTCGGCGCGGCGGCCAGCGCCTACTTCGGCACCACCGCGGACAAGCTGACCGTCGCCCAGGCGGCGCTGCTCGCGGGCGCGGTGAACAACCCCGTGCTCTACAACCCGTGGCGCAAGCCCGCGGAGACGCTACAGCGGCGCAACGTCGTGATCGACAAGATGCTGGAGAACCAGAAGGTCACCCCAGAGGTGGCCGAGGCGGCGAAGGAAGAGCCGCTCGGCACCCTGCCCACCCCCCGCAAGCCCGCCGCGAACTGCGTCGGCGCGGGCCCGGAGTACGGCTTCTTCTGCCAGTACGTCTTCGAGTACCTCGAGCGCCTCGGCTTCTCCGAGGACCAGATCAAGACCGGCGGCTACACCATCAAGACCAGCTTCGACGCCCGCGCCACCCAGTTGGCCAAGCAGGCGGCGATGAACGAGGTCCCCAAGACCCAGCCGGGCATCGCCAACACCATGGCGATCATCCAGCCGGGCAAGGAGCGCCACCAGGTCGTCGCCCTGGTGGCCAACCGCGACTACGGCCTCGACGCCAACAACGGGCAGACGACCTACGGCCTGCCCAGCCGGGTGGCCAACAAGTTCGGCGCGGGCTCGATCTACAAGATCTTCACCTCCGCCGCCTACCTGGAGAAGGGTGGCGGCATCAACAACATCATCGACGTGCCCGCCTCCTACACCTCCAACGTGTTCAGCGGCGGTGGCTCGAAGTGCCCGCCGGGCGGCGTGGACGGCACGAAGAAGTACTGCGTCTCCAACACGGGCAACCCGCCGTCCAGGATGACGTTGCAGACCGCCCTGGCGACCTCCCCGAACACCGGGTTCGTCATCCTCGAGGAGCGGGTCGGCATGGCCCCCATCGTGGACATGGCCAGCAGGCTCGGCCTGCGCACCACGATGGCCTCCAGCATGGGCGGCGTGGACCCGGACCCGGCGGCCTCCGCCCCCGAGTACCGGTTCAGCCAGTCCGAGTTCTTCAAGCCGATGGGCAACAACGCGGGCAAGGCGTCGTTCACCCTCGGCCCCGGCCCGGTGAGCACCCTGGAACTGGCCAACGTCGGTGCGACGCTGATGAGCGGCGGCGTGTGGTGCCCGCCGACCCCGCTGCTGGAGGTGCGCGACCGCAACGGCAAGAAGATCGAGGTCAACGAGGCGCCGTGCGAGCAGGCGGTCGCCGAACCGCTGGCGAACACCCTGGTCACCGGCTTGAGCAAGGACGACATCGAAGGCACCTCCCGCGCCGCGGCCCAGGCCTCGAAGTGGGCGCGCCCGATGATGGGCAAGACCGGCACCACCCAGGAGTACAAGTCGGCGGGCTTCCTCGGCGCCACCCCGCAGTACGCCGCGGCGGTCCTGACCTTCAACGACAGCCCCAAACCCCAGGGCATCTGCGACACCGACCCACCCCGCCTCTGCGGCACCGGCGGCAACATCTACGGCGGCAAGGTGCCCGCCCGCACCTGGTTCCAGACGATGACCCCGCTCCTGGAGGGCCAGCCCGCCCTCCCGCTGCCCCCGACCGACCCGCGCTACCTCGACGGCGGCCCGGAGATCCGAGTGCCGGACGTCATCGGCAAGAGCAAGGACGAGGCCACCCAGATCCTGCAGCAGGCCGGCTACCAGGTCGTCGCCAAGGAACGCCCCGACGCCGCCACCAAGGGCACCGTCGTCAGCCAGTCCCCCCGCGGCGCCGCACTGACCGGGGAAACCATCACCATCCAGGTCAGCACCGGCTACGTCCCCCCGCCCCAAACCTCCGAATCCCCATCCAGCCCCACCACCCCACCCCCCGGCACCGACCCCGGCGGCGGAGCAGGCACTCCCCCACCCGGCAACGGCGACCCCGGCCAGGGCGGTGGTGACCCCGGCAACGGCAACACGGGCAACCCCGGCAACGGGGCACCCGCTCCCTAGGTCCAAGCAGTACGTGTGGGCCCCGCACCCCAGTGGGTGCGGGGCCCACAGCCATTCCAAGCAGGCCGCACCGAGCGGAGCCGGACCAGGCAGGCAGGCCGGGCTGGCCGGGCCGGGCCGAGCCGGGCGGCCGGGCAGCCGGGCAGCCGGGCAGCCGGGCAGCCGGGCAGCCGGGCAGCCGGGCGAGGCTAATCGGAACGAGCGGGGCCGCGCCAGGTCGGCCGGTGTCGAGCGGAGCCGGGCTGTGTTGACAGGGCGGGCTGTTGCGGCTGTCTGGGCGGAGTCCGGTCGTTGCGAGGAAGCCGAGCAGGGTCGGTGGGGGCGCGGCGGGGCGGAGTGGGCACCGAAATGTGGTTCGTCGGGGCGGCGAGGCAGTCGGAGGATGCCGCGGTGTGCATGGGAGCGGTGGGGTCGGGTCGGGCGGGGTGTGGTGGCTCGCCGAAAAGCGCGAGGGCGCCCGGAAGGTTTCCCGGGCGCCCTCGAGCGGGTGCGTGGTCAGCCCGTCAGGCGGGCCTTCACGGCGGCGGCGACGCGGCCGCCCTCGGCGCGGCCCGCGACCTTGGCGTTGGCGGCCTTCATGACCTGGCCCATCTGGCGAGGCCCGGGGGTCTCGCCGAGTTGGGCGGTGACCTCCTCGACCGCGGTGGCCACCAGGGCGGTCAGTTCCGCGTCGTCGAGTTGCTTGGGGAGGTACTCGTCGAGGACGGCGGCCTCGTCGAGTTCCTGTTGGGCCTGCTCGGCGCGGCCCGCGCCCGCGAAGGCCGTGGAGGCCTCCTTGCGCTTCTTGACCTCGCGGGTGAGGACCTTGAGCACCTCGTCGTCGGTGAGCTGCACGGCCTCGTCGCCCGCGACCTCGGCGGTGGTGATCGCGGCAAGCGCCATGCGCAGGGTCGCGACCCTGGTCTTCTCCCGGCCCTTCATCGCGGCGGTCAGGTCCGCCTGCAACCGGTTCTTCAGCTCAGCCATGCGACGAGCGTAACGGGCCAGGCCAAACGAGTTGTCGGCGCCGACGGCGGCGCACCGTACCCTTTGGGGTGTGAGTGACGTCGTCAGGAACCTCAGCCGGATCGCACTCGGCACCACCGCGGTCGGTGCCGCCACCCTCGCCTACGCCGCGGGCTTCGAGCGCACGCACTGGACGCTGCGCCAGGCCACGCTGCCCGTCCTCGCCGAGGGGGCGCGGCCGCTGCGCGTGCTGCACATCTCCGACCTGCACATGATGCCCGGGCAGAAGTCGAAGCAGCGCTGGGTCGCCGCGCTGGACGAACTCAACCCGGACCTCGTGGTCAACACCGGGGACAACCTCGCGCACAAGCAGGCCGTCCCGGCCGTGGTGCGCGCGCTCGGCCCGCTGCTCAACCGGCCCGGGGTGTTCGTCTTCGGCAGCAACGACTACTACGCGCCCAAGCCGAAGAACCCCGCGCGCTACCTGTTCCCCTCCGACAAGCGCTTCCACGGCATCCCGCTGCCCTGGCGGGACCTCCGCGCCGCCATGCTCGAACACGGCTGGCACGACCTCACCCACACCCGCACCCTGTTCACCGTCGACGGCCGCCCCATCGCCGCCGCCGGGGTCGACGACCCGCACCTCAAGCGCGACCGCTACGACGAGATCGCGGGCAAGCCCGACCGCCAGGCCACCCTCCGCCTCGGCGTCACCCACTCCCCGGAACCGCGCGTCCTCGACCGCTTCGCCGAAGACGGCTACGACCTCGTCCTGGCGGGCCACACCCACGGCGGACAACTGCGCATCCCCGGTTACGGCGCCATCGTCACCAACTGCCAGCTCGACCGGTCTCGGGCCCGGGGCAGCTCCCGCTGGGGCGCCCACACCTGGCTGCACGTCTCCGCCGGACTGGGCACCTCGCCCTACGCGCCGGTCCGCTTCGCCTGCCCGCCCGAAGCCAGCCTGCTGACCCTCGTACCCCGCACCACCAGCGCAAACCCCGCCCTCGACGCCACTAGGGGAGCCCGCTTCAACCCCGGTGCGGGCGTCAGGTAGGCTTGTCTCGTTCCACCGGGGTGTGGCGCAGCTTGGTAGCGCGCTTCGTTCGGGACGAAGAGGTCGCAGGTTCAAATCCTGTCACCCCGACGGGCGATTGGGCGGTCCCTGTCCGCAGTAAGCGCGGACCGGGATCGCCCTTTCCACGTCCTGGGGGGCGACCCCCCAGACCCCCACGGTGCGAGCTCCTCCTGTGGGCGGGCGCTGGGCACGTGAGTGGGAACCAGCATCGGGCTAGTGGGAACCAGCATTGGGCTCTCGAAGCCCTTGAACCTGGTACGGCTGTCTTCTGGGGCCATCAGGTTGGGCAGCCTGGGCGCTTGTGGGCGCCCAGGCTGCCAGTTCGTCTTGTGTCGCGCTACCTGAGGTTGAGGGACTTCAGGGCGAAGTGGACTTCGATGAGGGACTGTTTGATGGTTTCGGCTACCACCAGGGAGCCGTGGCCTGCGTCGTAGCGGTACATCTCGTAGGGGATGTCCCGGGTGGCCAGGCGGTCCAGGTAGTTGTCGATCTGGCGGATGGGGCAGCGGGGGTCGTTTTCGCCTGCCAGGACCAGGACCGGGGCTTGGACCTGGTCCACGTAGGTCAGGGGGGAGCACTCGACGTAGCGGTCGTGGACCTCGGTGGGGGAGCCGCCGAAGAGGGCTCGGTCGAAGGCGCGGAGGGGTTCCATCTCGTCTTCGTAGGCGGCGAGGTAGTCGGCGACCGGGACGCCCGCGACGCCCGCTGCCCACAGCTTGGGTTGGGTGCCCAGGGCCAGGAGGGTCAGGTAGCCGCCCCACGACGCACCGTTGACCACGCACTTGGCCGGGTCGGTCAGGCCGGATTCGACCGCCCAGGTGTGGACGGCGGCGACGTCCTCCAGCTCCGTGAGGCCGGGGCGGCCCTCGATGGCGTCTCGCCACGCTGAGCCGTAGCCGGTGGAGCCCCGGTAGTTGACGTGGACGACCGCGAAGCCCGCGTCGAGCCACAGGGCCCGGTAGGCCGAGAAGCGGTCCTCGTCGGCGGCGTGGGGGCCGCCGTGGAGGCTGAAGACGGTGGGGAGGGGGCCGTCCGGGGCGTCGGTGGGGCGGGCGACGAGGGCGTGGACGCGGCCGTTGGCGTACTCGACGAACGCGTCCACCAGCGGGGCCGAGGGCGGGGCCGGGTCGCCGGGTGGGGTGAGCAGGACGCGGTCGGTGCCGTCGGTGAACAGGGCGCGGACGGCGGTGGGGTGGGCCGCGTTCGACGTGGAGTACTCGACCGTGCCGTCCTTGCGGGTGTGGGCGGCGCTGATGACACCGGGCGGGGTGTCCAAGGTGGACAGGGTGCCGGTGCTGATCTCGTAGCGGTGCAGCGTGTTGCGGGCCTCGTGGGTGTGCGCGATGAGCAGTGCCGCGCCGTCGGTGTACCAGCCCGCGGTGACCTCGCCGGGGAGGTCGAGGGCGATCTCGGTCTCGGTGTCGGCGGCGACGTCCCAGATGAGCAGTTCCTCGCGGCCGTGGCGCTCGTGCAGGACGAGGAGCCGCTGGTCGCCCTCGACGGGGCTGAAGGCGATGCCGTCGAGGCCCTTGCCGGGGCCGTCCCACTTCTCCGCCACCGCCGTGCCGTCGGCGACCGACAGGACGCGCAGGGCGGGGTGGCGGTTGTCGCCGTGCTCGGAGTGGGCGATGGCCAGCAGGGTCTCGTCGAAGGACAGGGCCGCGACGCCGCCGTCGTTCTCGTTGCGGTAGACGACCTCGGCTTCCGCTCCGCCCCGGGCGAGGTAGACGGTGGTGCCGTCGTCGTCGGCGACGCCGACCGCGACGACCTCGTCGCCGATCTCCAGGCCCGCCGGGTAGCCGGGCTTGGTGCCCGCGACGGCGGGTTCGGCCGCCGCGCCCGCCGGGCGGCCGCCGTAGGGCTCGCGCACCCAGGAGCCGAACTCGTCGCCGTCGGTGTCGTCGAACCACCAGATGTGCTCGCCGTCCGGGCTGACCGTGGCGTGCAGGGTGCCGTTGGGGCGGTCGGTGACCTGGCGGTGGGTGTCGGTGGCCCGGTCCCAGGCGTAGATCTCCCACACGCCGCTGGCGTTGGAGGCGTAGACGGTGCGGTCGGGCGCCTGCCAGGCCCAGTCGGGCAGCGACACCCGGGCGGCGTGGAAGCGGGCCCGCCAGCGCGCCTCCGCCGCGGCGTCGGTGAACAGGTGGTCCGGGACCTCGGCGCCTGGATGATTCGTCACCTGCCCGATCCTGCCAGGCCGGTAGGCTCGCCGTCGCCCGCCGCCAGGGGCGGGTCGCGGGGTCTGGGGGCGGGATCGGGCATGGCTGAGCAGTGGTCCGGGCAGGTCGGCGCCGGTGGCCAGTACTTCCCCGGGGGCATGGTGGGCCCGCCGCCGAAGCGCCCGACCGGGTTGTGGGTGGGGCTGTCGCTGCTGCTCGTCGTGCTGCTCGGTGCGGTCGCCTGGCTGGTGGTGGCCACCAACGGCACGCCGCAGCGGCGCAGCGCGCCCGACGACTCGCTGACCAAGGTGGTCACCGCGTCCGACGGGCGCAGCCGGATGACCGTGCCGGAGGGGTGGCGCGAGCTGGCCGCGGAGTACCGCGACGAGCGCGCGGTGCTGGCCCAGGGGCAGCTTTTCCAGGAGCGCTACGTCATGGTCGTGCCGTTCGACAAGGCCGATTACACCGACTTCCCCGACTTCGAGGAGGCCACGGTGAGCGAACTGGCGGGCGGGGGCGTGTTGAAGGTCGACCAGGGCACGCCGATGCGGTTGGGCGGGCGCACGGCGGTGCGCTACGAGATGAGCGGTTCGATCGACGGCGTGGACGCGCTGTTCTGGCAGACCCTCGTCGAGGGGGACGGGGCGTACTACCAGGTCATCGCCTGGACGCTGGAGGACCGCCGGGACGCGGCGGGACCGGCGCTCGATGAGATCGTCGCCACGTTCGAGGAAATCGGGCGCTGATCTACCGTGTCGGGATGACCTGGAATCTGAATGTGGACGCGGGCCGGTGCATAGCCGCGGGTGTTTGCGCGGCGGCTGCGCCGGACCATTTCGAACTGGACGGCCTGGTGGCCACCGCGCGGTCCGCGCGGATCGAACCGGACCAGGACGCGCTGGACGCGGCGGAGGCCTGCCCGGCGCTGGCCATCACCATCACCGAGGGCGGGAAAACCCTGGTCGGCTGAGGTACGGCGGTGGTCCCCGGTGCCAGCCTGCCCGCGGTCCGGCGCGCACCGGGGACCCGCCGCGCCCGCTCCCGATCGGCGCCGGGAATCGATTGCGGAACGCCGTGGGCGAATGGGTGGGAATACTGCTCCGCAGGTGCGGCAACCGGACGGGAAATCCATCAGGTCCGCAGCGGTACCCGTTCAGTCGAACAGATGTGTCATACCCCCGCGATAAAATTCTCCCGGGAGCACGACCCGCCAGGGAGGACCGCATGGGGAACGTTGTTGTCGCCACGTCGTCGTTCGTCGAGTACGCCGCCGCCGGGCGGCGGGGCCGCACCGAGATCGTCGCCGACCAGCACGCCAGGGCCGTCGACGAGGAGCACTACGCGCACGTCTTCTACCGGCCGATCATCGAAGCCGTCCAGGCCTGTGTCACCGACCCCGACCCGGCGGCCACGCTCGCCGCGGCCGTGGCGGCGGCCGAGCTGAACGGCCAGGCCCGGGCGTTCACCGAGGTCGCCGGGGGTTTCCTGCGCTGGTGGCGCGGCCGGGGGGCGACCCCGGTGGCGGTGGGGTCGGCGCTGCTGGGCTTCGGGAGCCTGGACCTGGCGGTGAGCCCGCACCTGGCGTTCGAGGACCGCCGCGGCGACGAGCACGTGGTGCTGCTGTACCTGAAGGAGGCGCCGCTGCCGCGCGACGCCGCCAACGCCGCGCTGCGGGTGCTCGACCGCTGCATGCCCGAGCTGCGCCCCGGGGCCCGGCCGCTGGTCCTCGACACCCGCCGCGGCCGCGAGCTGCGCCTCTCGCGCAGCGTGAACGTGCCCAAGCTGGACGCCTGGCTCGCCGCCGAGGCGTCGGCCTACCTCACCCACTGGTGCCGCACGGCGTAGGGAATCCCCGGCGGCTCCCGCTCAGGGGGCCGCCGGGATCTCCGCTGGCGCGGGTTGGTGGACCCGCGCCAGCAGCCACGCGGCCAGGGCGACCAGCAGCCCGCCGAGCCCCGCCGCGGCGAAGCCCAGCACCGCGTTCCCGTGGTCGAGCACGAAGCCGACCGCGGGCGCGCCCAGGGCGACGCCGAGGGTGAACGCCGAACTCTGCAACCCGGCGGCCTCGCCCGCGGCCGCGGGCGGCGCCAGCCGGGCGACGCCCTCCCCGGTGGCGGCGACGGTCGGCGCGCACACGGCGCAGGCGGGCAGCAGCACCAGCGACAGCAGCCACCACGGTCCGCCCGCGACGAACCCGACCGGCAGGGTGAGCGCGCTCAGCAGCGCCATCAGGACCAACTGCGGCAGCGAGCGCCGGACGAGGCCGTGCACCAGCCCGCCGACCGCCGAGGCCAGCGAGCACCCGGCGACCACCACCCCGGTCCAGTCGAGCTGACCGGTGTCGCGCAGCGCGGCGACCAGGGCGACGTCGATGCCGGACAGCACGAACGTGGCGCCGCCCGCGACGGCGAGCACGCCGACCAGCCGCGGGGTCAGCCACTCCCGGCGCGGCACCCTGATCGGCGCGCCCGGTCCGGTTTCCGCCTTGACCTTCGGGTTCATCGCCGCGAGCGCCCCGCCCGCCAGGAACACCGCGACGCCGAGCAGCGTCGTGGCGGTGGCCGTGGAGAAGCGGGTGGCGAGCAGGACGGCGACCGCGGGGCTCACCATGAACGACAGCTCGGTCGACACCGAGTCCAGCGAGTACCCGGTGCGGCGCAGTTCCGGTGGGGCGATCGCGGCGACGGCCTGCCGCCCGATGGCCATGGCGGGCAGCGCCACCACCCCGCCCGCGAACGCCACCGGCAGCAGCGCCTCGTAGGGCAGGAACCGCATGGTCAGCCAGAACGCGGTCTCGCCCAGCGTCACCACCACGAGCATCGGACGCAGGCCGTAGCGGTCGACGACCCGGCCGACGTAGGGCGAGCCGACCGCCATGCCGACGGTGACCGCGGCGCCGACCAGCCCCGCCTGCCCGTAGCCCCGGTCGAAGCCCACCGCGACGTGCAGCGTGAGCACCATCGTGGTGGCGGCGCCGGGCACCCTGGCGAAGAAGAGCAGGAGCATCAGGGCGGGCATGCCGGGGAGGCCGAGCAACCGGCGGTACTGCTGCATGGGTCGAATGTCGTCGTGCGGGCCGGGCC
>NZ_AYXG01000202.1 GCF_000564855.1 Actinokineospora spheciospongiae | reverse complement strand
TCCGTGTCCGAGAAGGTAGGCGGGCGGAGCCTTGCAGGTTGCCTCGTAGATCCCCCGATCCCACCAGGAGTTATCGAAGGCCCCAGCGAGCGCGCCTTGACCTATCGCGGGGTCCGGCGACCGCCATACCCTCCACGCTGTGTCGTCCACGGTGGGACGTGTGCGAATCGGCAGATGAGCGTTGAGCATGGGCGTTCTCCAAATCAGATGCGATGAACGGTGTAGTCACAGGAGAAAGTATCGACGGAGATCGCCTCTCCGTCTCCCGCCAGCGTCCCATTTGACAGTTTGCAGCGAGGCGGGCGGCACATTCTGGCGCGGTCGAAGGATCAACATCTCCGCACCCGATTGCCACAGAAGCCGCCTGTCTCCCTGTGTGACGCTGACCAGCGCGCTCCCAGGACTAACCTGTCGCTGCGGTGGAATCCTCCGCTGTCGAATCGCCGACAAGCTCCAGGACGCTGGACAGGTGTTCAACCGGATG
>NZ_AYXG01000201.1 GCF_000564855.1 Actinokineospora spheciospongiae | reverse complement strand
GATCGCCACCCCCGGCCAAACACATCCACCCACCCGGGCATATCCGTAGCCGGGTCGCCGGTTCTCGGGGTGGGCGACTGTCTTTGAGACAGATCCCCAGGCCAAGCCCGCTTGGCTGGCCAAGGAGGCGAACTGGGCTGGCGCGCCAGCCCACCCGGGCCAGGCCAGCCCGGCCCGGGTGGGCCGGACCGGCTGAGCCGGGCCAGGCCAGGCCGGGTGGGGTGAGCCGGGCCGGGTGGGGTGAGCCGGGCCGGGTGGGGTGAGCCGGGCCGGGTGGGGTGGGCCGGGCCGGGTGGGGTGGGCCGGGCCGGGTGGGTCAGGTGCCGAGGGCGGTGGTGAAGAGGGGGGTGGCCTTGTCGATGGCGTAGAGGGTGCCCAGGGTGGAGCCGCTGGAGAAGGCGTTCACCAGGGTCTTGTCGTCCAGGATGACCAGGTGGCCTGCCTTGGCCGAGGGGATCTGGTTGAGGACCTGGTCGTTGCGCAGTGGTGTGCCGTCGGTGCCGATGGGGAAGACGACGGTCAGGTCGGCGCTGAGGAGTTCGATTTGTTCTCGGGAGAGGTCCACGGCGAAGCTTTCGCCTGCCAGGGCTTGGACTTCGGGTTTGTTGGTGAGGCCCAGGCTTTCCAGGAAGTCCACTCGGGAATCGCCTCGGACGTAGGCGCTGTACTTGTCGGAGTAGTGGGCGCCCACCGCGACCGTCTTGCCGGTGAGGGCGGGGTGGTCGGTCTTGGCCTTGGTGAAGGCGTTGTCGACCTCGGCGGTGAGGCGTTTGCCCTCTTCGGCCTTGCCCAGGGCCTGGGAGACCAGGTCCACCTGTTGGCGCCAGGTGGTTCCGTAGGCGACCACGCCCGCCGGTGAGGAGACGGTGGGGGCGATCTTGCTGAGTTCCCGGTACTTCTCCTCGGAGTTGTCCGAGCGGGTGTTGAGGATCAGGTCCGGTTGGAGTTGGGCGATGGTGGGGTAGTCCAGCTCCAGCGTGGGCAGGATCTTGGGTGGGGTGGTGTACCTGCCCGCCGCCCACGGTCCCACGCCCTCGCCGCCGAAGGCGAGCCAGTCGCTGGCGGCGATCGGTTGCACGCCCAGGGCCAGGGCGGTTTCGGCGTCGGACCAGCCCAGGGCGATGACCTTGGTGGGGTTGGCGGGGACGGTGACCGGGCCGAAGCGGGTCTGCACGGTGGGGCCCGCCTGGGCGGTGGTGTTGTCGCCGGGCTCCTCCACCTGGCCGCAGCCCGCGAGGGCCAGGCCTGCGGCGGCCAGCACGGCGGCGATGCGTCTGATCACTGGGGTTCTCCTTGTTCTGCGCAGTGGTGGCGGCCGATGGGGACGACCATCGGGGTGGCGGACACCGGGTCCGGCACGACGTGCGCGCGGAGTCCGAACACGCGCTCGATGACCTCCTCGGTCACCACCTCGGTCGGGCTGCCCTGGGCGACGATCTCCCCGGCGCGCATGGCGATGAGGTGGTCGGCGTAGCGGCAGGCCAGGTTCAGGTCGTGCAGCACCACGACGACCGTGGTGCCCTGGGTGCGGTTGAGGTCGGTGAGCAGGTCGAGCACCTCGACCTGGTGGGTGATGTCGAGGTAGGTGGTGGGCTCGTCGAGCAGCAGCAGGTCGGTGCGCTGGGCCAGGGCCATCGCGATCCACACCCGCTGGCGCTGCCCACCCGACAGCTCCTCCACCGGGCGGCCCGCCACCTCCAGGGTGTCCGTGGCGGCCAGCGCCTCGGCGACCGCGGCGTCGTCCTCGGCGGTCCAGCGGCGGAACCAGCCCTGGTGCGGGTAGCGGCCCCGGCCGACCAGGTCCGCGACGGTGATGCCCTCGGGGGCGACCGGGGTCTGCGGGAGGATGCCCAGCACCGTGGCCAGTTCCCGGCTGGGGATGGTGTGCAGCTCGCGGTCGTCGAGGTGGACCGTGCCGGAGGCGGGGGTGAGCAGCCGGGCGAGGCCGCGCAGCAGGGTGGACTTCCCGCAGGCGTTCGGGCCGACGACCATGGTGACCCGGCCCGGTGGGATCGCCACGGTCAACCCCTTGACCACCTCGCGGCGGTCGTAGGCCAGCCGCAGCGCGTCGGTGCGCAGGGTGTGCTCGGCCGTCATCATCCGCCCTTCCCGGTCCGGTTGGCCCTGGCCAGCAGCAGGAGCAGGTAGGGGGCGCCGACCGCGCCGGTCAGCACCCCCACCGGGTACTGCGGCAGGCCGGGCAGGTTCTGCGCGGCGAAGTCGGCGACCAGCACCACGGCCGCGCCGACCAGCCCGGACGCCACCAGCGCCGGGCCACCGTCGCGGGTCAGCCGCCGTCCGATGGGGGCGGCGAGCAGCGCCACGAACGCCACCGGCCCGGCCGCCGCGGTGCCCGCCCCGGCGAGGGCGACCGCGCAGCCCAGCAGCGCGAGCCGGGCGGGTTCCACCGCGACCCCGAGACCGCGGGCGGCGTCGTCGCCCAGGCGCAGCAGGCCGAGGGTGCGGGCGAGCACCGCCACGGCGGGCAGCAGCACCGCGAGCAGCACCGACAGCGGCACCACCTGCGTCCAGTTGCGACCGTTGAGGCTGCCGGTCAGCCACACCAGGGCGTCCTGCGCGGTGGCCACCCGCGACCGCGTCATCAGGTACGACACGACGCTCAGCAGGATCGCCGCGACGCCGATGCCGACCAGCACCAGTCGGGAGCCGGAGATGCCGCCGCGCCAGGTCAGCGCGTACATCAGGGCCGCGGTCAGCAGCGCGCCCGCCAGGGCGACGACCGAGACGGCGGTGCCGCTGAGTCCGAACGCGACGATGCCCAGCACGGCCGCGGCGCTGGCCCCGGTGTTGATGCCGATGACGTCCGGGCTGGCCAGCGGGTTGCCCAGCAGGCTCTGGAAGATCGCCCCGGACACGCCGAAGGCCAACCCCACCAGCACGGCCGCCAACGCCCGGGGCAATTTCAGGTCGAGGATGACGTAGTCGGTGCTCCGGCTCCCCAGACCGACCAGAGTGGACAGCACGTCCGGCAGCGGCACGTACCCCCGCCCCCAGGTGAGCGCCACGCCGAAGAACACGACGAGCAGCAACCCCAGCGCCCCGGCCACCGCCGCGAACCGCCGCCGCGCCCGCCCCCGACCGGCCGCGATCGCCGCACTCCCCGCCGACACCGCCATCACGCCCCCACCCCGACGCGGGAGCACCCGGCACTCGGCGCACCGAGCCGCCCCCGCGGGCCCGCGGGGGCTCCGACAGGGGCCGCGCCCGTCGGCGGTGTCGTCACAGCCCGGCCACCTTCCGGCCGCGCACGATGGCGATGAACACCGGCGCCCCGATGACCGCGGTGAGGATGCCGACCTGCAGCTCACCGGGCCGGGCGACGACCCGGCCGACGACGTCCGCGCCGACCACCAGGACCGGGGCCAGCACCATCGAGTACGGCAGCAGCCAGCGGTGGTCGGGTCCGGTGACGGCGCGGGCGAGCAGCGGCACCGCCAGCCCGACGAAGGCGATCGGTCCCACGCTCGCCGTGGCCGCCCCGCACAGCAGCACCACCGCGAGCCCGGCGACGACGCGCGTGCGGGTGACGTCCTGGCCGAGCGAGCGGGCCAGGTCGTCACCCAGGGACAGGGTGTTCAGCGAGCGGGCGGCACCGAGGGCGACCACCAACCCGAGCGCGATGAACGGCAGCGACTGCCAGAAGACCGCCATGGAGCGCCCGGACAGGGCACCGACCTGCCAGAAGCGGAACTGGTCGAAGGTGTCGGAGTCGGTCAGCAGCACAGCGGTGGTCAGCGAGACGAAAGCGGCGTTGGTGGCGGCCCCGGACAGGGCCAGCTTGATCGGCGTGGCCCCCTCGCGCCCCATCGCCCCCACCCCGTAGACCAGCAGGGAGGCGACCAGCGCGCCCGCGAAGCCGAACCACACGTAGCCGGTGAGCGCGGTGATGCCGAACAGGTTGATGCCGATGACCACGAACAGAGCCGCGCCCGCGTTGACGCCGAGCACCCCCGGGTCGGCCAGCGGGTTGCGCGCCACCGCCTGCATGACCGCCCCCGCGACGCCGAGCGCGGCGCCGACGAGCAGGCCCACCAGCGTGCGCGGCACCCGTTCGGCCCGCACGAACAGGTGGTCGTTGTCGGTCGGGTCGAAGCGCAGCAGCGCGTCCACGACCGTGCCCGCCGGGATCGGTTTGGCCCCGGTGAACACGCTCGCCACGGCCACCGCGACCAGCAGCGCGGCGGCCAGCAGCAGCCCCAGGGAGAGGTGGCCGGACCGCCGGGCGGTCACCTGCGCCATGCCACCTCCCGCACTCCGACCGGACCGAGCGGGCTTAGGTTAGGCTAAGGACAGTATCACTGAGTAGTTGAAACGCGGAGTTCCCAGTCACAATCCGGCCACGCGATCACCCGGGGTGACCACCCGGTGCACCGCCGGGTCATAGGACGGAGATGAGGACCCGCAGCTCGTCCGCCCGGACCTCCAGCGACACGAAGCACCGGTCCAGCACGATGTCGAGGCCGACGACCTTCTCCGCGGCGCGGGTGAGGTGCACGGCGACCACCGTGTTGCCCACGACCTGGGCGTACCCGGCCGCCGCGGAGCGGTCGAAGACCGTCCACTTGCCGTGCCTGCGGACGAACTCGCGGTTCTCGTCGGTCAGCGGCTCGGTGAACGGGTCGACCCACTCCCTGGCCTCGACCCGGATGGACTCGCCGTCGGCACCGGAGTCGAAGAGGGCGACGAACCCGTCGTCGGCGCTCAGCTCGATGAACCCGGACCCCGTGTCCGGCTCACCGCTCGGGTCGACGTAGTGCACCCGCCGCACCCGTCGGATGGTCTTGCCGACCAACTCGTCCACGCGAAGCTCCACCGGCGCCACCACCCCGCATGTGATCGACTCTATTCCCCCAGGGTAAGCCAACAGCGGCACTCCACGGCCCGTTTGCGGCCCGTTTGTCACCCACTGATCGCATCGAACTCCCCCGGTCGCCCGGGTCCGGTCCCGGCACCGCACGCCGGGCCACCCCGGCACGCCGCCGACCGGGTGACGGCGCACGGCCGCGGGCAGCGGACCGCGGCCGCGCGCCGCCCGCGGTTCGACAGGGAGCGAACAAGCGGACTCGCCGAACGCCCCGGCCGGACCCTCCGGCGCGGTGGCGCGCTCGCGACCGGGGTGCCGCCGGGCCGATTCGACCCGACCGGCCGCGTCCCCGGAGCGGGCTCGGCAGCCCCACCGCGCGCACCGGGTTGTCCACACCGGACAACCCGTTCGCGGCGCACCGGTTGGGCCGTGGGGGATCTCGACCGGGGGACGTGCCCGCGGCCTGGCTCGCGTCGGCGCGGACCCGGCACTTACACTCGACGCACTCGCCGCTCCCCCACCGGGTCCGCAACACCACGATCCGGGAGAACGATGACCGCCACCCTCACCGCCACCGACACCGCGACCCGGTTCGCCATCACCGAGGCGTTCGTCCGGGAAGCACTGAACGAGGGAGACCTCGCGGTCGTCGCGGACTTCGCCCACCCCGGCATCCGCGACGGTTCCGGCACCCGACTGTTCGACGACGGCGTGCGCGGCCTGGAAGCGGCCGTGCTCGCGATCCGGCGATCCATGCCGGACCTGTACGCCCGGGTGCCGTTCATCCGCGACTGCGGGAAGGACACCGTCGAGGTGCACCTGGAGCTGACCGGCACCTACCGGGCACCCAACCTCGCCCAGAGCGGGCGGGACGGGCGGGTGGCGCGGTGGCGGCAGATCCACCGGTTCAGCTTCCGCGGTGCGCTTGCCGAGGCACACCTGGGGTGGGTGGACCGGGCCGCGATCCGGGCATGCCTCGGCGAGCCGTATTAGGCCGGGCTGTTTGGAGCCCGGGGTTTTGGTGGGTGTGCCCGGCTGGGTGGATGTGTTTGGCCGGGGCCCCTATGGC
>NZ_AYXG01000200.1 GCF_000564855.1 Actinokineospora spheciospongiae | reverse complement strand
GCCCGAGCCGTTGTCGTTGATGCCGGGGCCCTCGGGAACGCTGTCGAGGTGCGCGCCCGCCATGACGACGTTGTTCTTCTTGCCGGTCTTGGTCTGGGCGATGACGTTGAAGCTCTGCCGCTCCTCGCGCAGCGAGCGCAGCTCCACCGTCACCACCCCGCCGGAGGCGGCCAGCGCCTCGCCCGCGGCCCTGGTGATGCCGCCGGTGGGGATCTTGACCAGCGCCGGGTCGCTGCCCAGGGTGCCGTTGAGCGGGCCGTCGGCGTTGTTGTAGACGATCGCCGCGACGGCGCCCGCGTCGGCCGCGGCCGACTGCTTGTCGACGAAGGCGCAGCCGCCCCGGGGGATCAGCGCGACCTTGCCCGCGGTGCCCGCCGGGTAGTCGGCGGCCTCGCAGCCCGGGGTGGCGTCGCCCGCGAGCGGGACCACCGACAGCGGGGCGGTGATCCCGCCGACCGGGGTGGACGTGCTCAGGGTCATGATCGAGACGGGGACCGGGCCGGACGGCGTGGTCAGCGCCTCGGCGAGGGTCTCGCTGAAGGTGAAGCTGAACGGCTGGCGGCTCACGTCGTAGCCCGCCGCGATCAGCTTGGACTCGACGTACTGGGCCGATTGCGCGTGCCCCTCGGTGCCCGCTGCGCGGTTGCCCCCGTTGCGGTCGGCGAGGCGTTGCAGGGCGATCAGGTGCCGGTTGACCCCCTCTCCGGTGACCTTCTTGACGAGGTTCCTCGCCAGTGCGGGGCCGTCGGGCACTTCGGCGGCGGTGGCCGGTGAAGCGGTGAACGACATCGTGCCCGCGGCCGCGAGGATGGCGGCCCCTGCACGCAGGGTCTTGCTCGTGGACATGCAGATCCCCTTGCTCCGGGATGGAAATCCAACCGAGACCGGTCGACGCCCCGCCGCGATCGGTGTTCGGTGAGTGTCACCCTCACCTGATCGGGCGTCGCCGGTCAAGAGCGGAGCGTTACCAGAGCCGACGAGCTGTACCCGGATATCCGAACAGAACTGGGAAATCCCCCGCGACCTGGTGATCGCGGGGGATTTCCGTGGGGAACCGACGGGTCAGGCGGTGACCCCGTGCACGACCTTCGGCGCGGTGAACGCCCTGCGCTCGGCCTTCTCGATGGCCGCGGTGCGCTGGGCGGCCTTGGCCTGCTTGGCCTTGGCCGTCTTCGGCGGGACGCCGTTGATCTCCTCGGTGCTGATCGCGTACGAAGCGGTCACCCAGGCGATGGCGTCGGCGTTGCGGTCCAGGGCGGTGCGGTCCAGGTTGCCCAGGTTGTCGCACTTGGCGTGGTAGCACCTGTCGTAGGCGACACCGGCCTGGCCACCCCACTTCGCCGCCTGCGCCGGGGTCTTGACGCCCTCGGCGCCGGTGAACAGGCCACCGGCCGGGATGCCGTTGG
>NZ_AYXG01000199.1 GCF_000564855.1 Actinokineospora spheciospongiae | reverse complement strand
GGCCCCGGCCAAACACATCCACCCAGCCGGGCACACCCACAAAACGACCGGGCCCTAAAAACGGCGCACGGCCGAGCAAATTCACCCGGCCGTGCACCGAAACAAACCCCGAAACCCTACGACAGCACAGCCAGCAGGTCGCCGCCTTCCACCTGCTGCACCCCACCGATCGCCAACCGCGCCACGGCACCCGCCTTCGGCGCGGTGATCGCGGCCTCCATCTTCATCGCCTCGATCGTGGCGATGGTCGCCCCGGCCTCCACCCGGTCCCCCTCGGCGACGGCCAGGGTGACCACGCCCGCGAACGGCGCGGCGACGTGGTCGGGGTTGGCGCGGTCGGCCTTCTCCGCGACCGGGAGGTCGGAGGCGACCGAGCGGTCGCGGACCTGGATCGGGCGCAGTTGGCCGTTGAGGGTGGCCATCACCGTGCGCACGCCGCGCTCGTCGGCGTCGCCGATGGCCTCCAGTTCGATGAGGAGGGTGACGCCCTTCTCCAGGGAGACCGCGTACTCCTTGCCCTGTTCCAGGCCGTAGAAGAAGTCCTTGCTGGCCAGGACGCTGGTGTCGCCGAACTGGTCGCGGTGGGCGCGGTACTCCTTGGTGGGGCCTGCGAACAGCAGGCGGTTGAGGGTGGCGCGCGGGTCCTCCGCCAGGCCTGTGCGGTCCTCCTCGGTCAGCTCGGCGACGCCCTTGGGGGCGGGGCGGCCCTGGAGGGCCTTGGTGCGGAAGGGCTCCGGCCAGCCGCCCGCCGGGTCGCCGAGTTCGCCGTGCAGGAAGCCGATGACCGAGCCGGGGACGTCGAAGCGGCTGGGTTCGGCCTCGAACTCCGCCGGGTCGACCCCGGCGCCGACCAGGTGCAGGGCCAGGTCGCCGACGACCTTCGACGACGGGGTGACCTTGACCAGGCGGCCCAGCATCCGGTCGGCGGCGGCGTAGGTGGTCTCGATCTCCTCGAACCGGTCGCCCAGGCCCAGGGCGACGGCCTGGGTGCGCAGGTTCGAGAGCTGACCGCCGGGGATCTCGTGCAGGTAGACCCGGCCGGTCGGCGCGGGCAGGCCCGCCTCGAACGGGCGGTAGATCTTGCGCACGATCTCCCAGTACGGCTCCAGGTCCGACACCGCTTGCAGCGACAGCCCGGTTTCGCGGTCGCTGTGGTCGGTGGCGGCCACGATCGCCGACAGCGACGGTTGCGAGGTGGTGCCCGACAGCGACGCGACCGCCCCGTCCACGGCGTCCACCCCGGACTGGATAGCGGCCAGGTAGGTGGCAAGCTGCCCGCCCGCGGTGTCGTGGGTGTGCAGGTGCACGGGGAGGTCGAACTCCTTGCGCAGCGCGGTGATCAGCCGGGCCGCGGCGGGCGGGCGCAGCAGGCCCGCCATGTCCTTGACCGCCAGGACGTGCGCGCCCGCGCCGACGATCTGCTCGGCCAGCTTGAGGTAGTAGTCGAGGGTGTAGAGCTGCTCGCCGGGGTCGGACAGGTCGGCGGTGTAGCAGAGGGCGACCTCGGCGACGGCGGTGCCGGTGGCGCGCACCGCCTCGATGGCCGGGCGCATCTGCTCGACGTCGTTGAGCGCGTCGAAGATGCGGAAGATGTCGATGCCGGTCTTGGTGGCCTCGTCGACGAACGCGTCGGTCACCTCGGTCGGGTACGGGGTGTACCCGACGGTGTTGCGCCCGCGCAGCAGCATCTGCAGGCAGATGTTCGGCACCGCCTCGCGCAGCGCGGCCAGCCGGTCCCACGGGTCCTCGGCGAGGAAGCGCAGCGCCACGTCGTAGGTGGCGCCGCCCCAGGCCTCCAGCGACAGCAGCTCCGGGGTGGAGCGGGCCACGTGCGGGGCCACGGCGAGCAGGTCGCGGGTGCGCACCCGGGTGGCCAGCAGCGACTGGTGCGCGTCGCGGAAGGTGGTGTCGGTGACGCCGACGCGCACGGATTCGCGCATCCACCGGGCGAAGCCCTCCGGGCCCAGTTCGACCAGCTTCTGCTTGGAACCCGCGGGCGGCTCGGCGGACAGGTCGACGGGGGGCAGCTTCTCCACCGGGTCGATGACCTTGGGGCGCTCGCCGTGCGGCTTGTTGACCGTCACGTCGGCGAGGTAGGTCAGCAGCCGGGTGCCGCGGTCGGCGGAGTGCCGGGCGGTCAGCAGGTACGGGCGCTCCTCGATGAAGGCCGTGGTGACCCGGCCCGCGCGGAAGTCCGGGTCGTCCAGGACGGCCTGCAGGAACGGGATGTTCGAGGCCACGCCGCGGATGCGGAACTCGGCGACGGCGCGCTTGGCCCGGCGCACCGCGAGGTCGAAGTCGCGGCCCCGGCAGGTGAGCTTGACCAGCATGGAGTCGAAGTGCGCGCTGACCTCGGCGCCCGCCGCGGTGCCGCCGTCGAGGCGGATGCCGCTGCCGCCCGGGGAGCGGTAGGCGCTGATCATCCCGGTGTCCGGGCGGAACCCGTTGGCCGGGTCCTCGGTGGTGATGCGGCACTGCAGCGCCGCGCCGCGCAGGTAGATGTCCTCCTGGCGCAGGCCGAGGTCGTCGAGGGTTTCCCCGGCGGCGATGCGCAACTGCGCCTGCACCAGGTCGACGTCGGTGACCTCCTCGGTCACCGTGTGCTCGACCTGGATGCGCGGGTTCATCTCGATGAAGACGTGGTTGCCGCGGGTGTCGAGCAGGAACTCGACGGTCCCGGCGTTCTTGTAGTTGATGTGCCGAGCGAAGTCGACCGCGTCCTGGCAGATCTTGTCGCGCAGCTCCGACGGCAGGTTCGGCGCCGGGGCGATCTCGATGACCTTCTGGTGGCGCCGTTGCAGCGAGCAGTCGCGCTCGTAGAGGTGGATGACGTTGCCCGCGCCGTCGGCGAGGATCTGCACCTCGATGTGCCGGGGGTCGAGCACCGCCTGCTCCAGGAACACGGTGGCGTCGCCGAAGGCCGACTCGGCCTCGCGCATCGCCGCCTCCAGCGCGTCGCGCAGACCGGCGGCCTCCTCGACCCGGCGCATCCCGCGCCCGCCGCCACCGGCGACGGCCTTGACGAAGATCGGGAACCCGATGTCCTCGGCGGCGGCCAGCAGGGCCTCGACGTCCTCGGACGGCTCCGACGAGCGCAGCACCGGCAGACCGGCCTCGCGGGCGGCGGCGATGGCGCGGGCCTTGTTGCCGGTCAGCTCCAGGATCTCCGCGCTCGGGCCGACGAAGGTGATCCCCGCGTCCGCGCACGCCTTGGACAGCTCGGGGTTCTCCGACAGGAAGCCGTAGCCGGGGTAGACGGCGTCGGCACCGGCCTTCCGCGCGGCCTTGACGATCTCCTCGACCGACAGGTACGCCCGCACCGGGTGCCCCGGCTCACCGATCTCGTAGGCCTCGTCGGCCTTCATCCGGTGCTGGGAGTTGCGGTCCTCGTGCGGGAAGACGGCGACCGTCCCGGCGCCGAGCTCGTACCCGGCTCGGAACGCCCGGATGGCGATCTCGCCTCGGTTGGCGACAAGCACCTTGCGGAACATGCCCGGTTACCTCCTGCTGACTCAGGGACGGTTGCAGGAGGTTACCGTGGTTTTCCCAGGCACCGGGAGGATCGTTCCGCGTGATGGGTGCCATCCCGCTCGGTCCCCGGACCGGGTCCGCCTCCTGCGGTCCAGATCTTCACCGCAGGCTCCCACCCCGGGCGCGATTGTGCCGGGCGTGCGGGTATTCGGCGTGCCCTGGACCGATCCACCGGCGTTCTCCCGCACCGGGGTGAGTGTCGGCCGTCACGTCGCCCGGCTCTTGCCGGGGCGGTCGCGGCGGGGTTTCCGGGCGCCGCGGGCACTGCGGAAGATCGTTCCCGTCGTACCCCGACGCTCCGGTTCGACTACTGCGCGTGACGTGCGCCCGGGGAGCGGGTCGGGCGCACGTCCGCCCGGTCAGCCGCCGAAGGGTCCGGTGTGGAGGATCAGGTTCGGGGTGCCGGTCGGGAACGGGCACGGGGTGGGCACGGCGGTGCCGACCACGGCCGCGTGCACCTGCGCGGCGGTCCAGGTCGGGTTGACCGCCACCCGCAGCGCGGCGGCGCCCGCGGTGAAGGCGGAGGAGATGGAACTGCCGGACAGGGTGTTGGTGCCGCCACCGGGCCACGGGCCCCGGATGTTCTGACCGGGGGCGTGCACGTCGACGGTGGGGCCGTAGTTGGAATTGCTCGCGCGGCAGTCGGTGGTGGTCAGCGAGCCGGACACCAGCGCCTCGGTGACCCGCGAGGGCGAGTAGTTCGCCGCGTTGGCGGCCGAGCCGCCCGCGGCGACGGAGACGGTCACCCCGGAGGCGATCACCCGGCGCACCGCGGCGTCGATCGCCGTGCTGGGGCCGCCGCCGATGCTCATGTTGACCACGGCGGGCTTGACCGCGTTCGCGGCGATCCAGTCCAGCCCGGCCACGACCTGGGCGGTGGTGCCCGAGCCGG
Source organism: Actinokineospora spheciospongiae (assembly GCF_000564855.1). Lineage (GTDB taxonomy): Bacteria > Actinomycetota > Actinomycetes > Mycobacteriales > Pseudonocardiaceae > Actinokineospora > Actinokineospora spheciospongiae. Next base: position 2,172 of record NZ_AYXG01000199.1, on the reverse strand, counting down.
AGGCGTTGAGGACCTTCACCGGGACGATCCGCACCTGCTTGGCCACGCCGTGCGCGGTGCCGCCGACGATGCCCGCGAGGAAGGTGCCGTGGCCGTTGCCGTCGGCGGTGGAGCCGGAGCTGGTGGCGTCGTGGCCGGGCAGCAGCCTGCCCGCGTAGTCCGGGTGCGCGCTGACGCCGGTGTCGACGATGTAGGCGCGCACGTTCGCCGCGGTGGTCTCGTAGTGGTAGTTGGCGTTGAGCGGCAGGGCGGGCTGGTCGATGCGGTCGAGGCCCCAGTTCGGCGGGTTGGGCTGGTCGGCGAGGGCGTGCACGGTGCCGTTGGGTTCGACCGCGGCGACGGCCGGGTCCGCGGCGAGGGCGGCGGCGGCCGAGGGGGTCAGGCGGGCGGTGTAGCCGGGGCCGCGCGCGGGCGTGACCACGTAGTCGGCGGCGGTCTCGCGGGCGGTGGTCCCGTGGGCGGGCAGCGCGGTGGTGGCGGCGCCGAGCAGCACGAGGGCGGCCACCGCGAGGAGCGGGCGGCGGGTGCGAGTGGTTTTCATGTCTCCCTCGTTAGCGGCGCGGCACGAACCGGGCAAGGTTCACCAATTGCCGGAGTGGCCCGCCACCATTGGTCTCGCGCCATTGGCGGAGCACCCGCCACCGAACGCTTGTCCGGTTTAATCGCCCCGGTTCAGCGGGACAACTTGTCACCCGTTCGAGTGAGTCGGGTTCATGGCGGAAGCGGGAAAGACCGGAATCCGCCGGCCACGATGCGTCATCGGCCGAACACGAGAGGATATCGGGAACGGTCGGAAATGGACGAGCCCGGAAGCGGTTCCGGTCTGACCGGATAGGACAGAAGAATTTCAGAAGCCCTGTCGGACAAGGATTTCATCCGGGGGTGAGCGTTCCGACCCGGTGTCCGCACCCGACGCCGCCCGGGTGCGCTCATCGTGCCGAGGGCCGCCCTAGTTGCTCTGCTGTTCGATACGGAGAATTATCGTGGGCGCCGTGTTCACCCGGCAGGTGGTCATACTAAAGTGAGGCAATGCCCTCTGGTGACGCCGCCGAGTCGAACGACCGGCTCCCCCACTTCGACACCGTCCTGCGCGGCTACAACCCGCGGCAGGTCAACGAGCGAGTCACTCGCCTGACCTACGACCTCCGCCACGCCACGAAGGACCGGGACGAGGCGGCGAGCAAGATCGGCGAGCTGACCAAGTCGCTCGGTTCGTTGCAGCAGCAGCTCCTGGAGACGACCACCCGGCTCAACCGCATCAGCGCGAACCCCAACAGCACCGAGGGCATGACCGAGCGGGTCCGGCTCATGATGCAGCTCGCCGAGGAGGAGATCGCCGAGTTCAAGCGGCAGGCCGACGAGTACGGCAAGTCGACCCGCGCGGACGCGGAGGGCTACGCGGCCAACACCCGCAAGGAGGCCGACGGCTACTCGGCGGGCACCCGCAAGGGTGCCGACGAGTACGCGGCGCAGACCCGGCTCAAGGCCGAGACCTACGCCACGAACACCGGCAACAAGGCCAACGAGGCGGCGGCCAACACCAGGGCGGCCGCGGACAAGTACGCGGCCGACCTCAAGGGCAAGCACGACAAGATGATCGTGGACCTCGAGGAGCGCCGCAAGCAGCTCGAGGCCGACTACACCCGCAACCACGCGGAGCTCGACGCCGAGTACGAGGGCATGCGCGCGAGCCTGACGGCCGAGCACAAGAAGCTCATGGCCGATGCCCGCGCCGAGGTCGAGAACCAGTCCAAGGCCAACGACGCCCGCATCGCGCAGCTCTACGCCGACGCCAAGGCCCACCGCGAGCAGCTCGACGCCGAGGCCCTGCGGGTCCGCGAGGGCTTGGACGCGGAGTCGCTGCGCGCCCGCAAGGACGCCGACGCCCAGGCGGAGAAGGAGCTCGCCGCCAAGCGCGCCCAGGCCGAGCAGGCCCTGGCCAAGCGCACCGACGAGGTCGAGGCCACCCTCAAGGCCCGCACCGAGCAGACCGACCGGGAATTGGCCGACCGCAAGGCCAAGGTCGAGGCCGACCTCAACGCGCAGGCCACCCGCACCGAGAAGGCCCTCGCCGACCAGACCGCCGCCACCGAGAAGGCCCTGGCCGACCAGCGGGCGAAGACCGACGCCGACCTCAAGGCCAAGCGCGAACAGGCCGAAGCGGCAGCCGCC